>HG934468.1:0-629845 GCA_000723505.1 Mucinivorans hirudinis
TGGAATACCAAAACGCAAATACACACTATGAAGGTATGTGGCAGCAATGTCTTGTCCAGATTCGCAAGAGTCTGAGCGAGGATGATTTCGTGCGCTGGTTTAAACATATCGAGGCTGTGGCATTTGATGGTGCGGTGCTGAAATTGCAAGTGCCCAATCAGGAGCACTACAAATATATAGAACAAAATTTTATTCCGATACTGCGTCCTATTGTTCGCAACGTTTTCGGAGTGAAGGCGAGGGTTACCTACTCGATTCCAAAGCCATCAGCCGAGCAGCAAGCGCGCGGCTATGCAACTGAACCTGACCGCCAAACAATTAAAAATCCGTTTGTAATTCCGGGAATAAAAAAGGTACAGTTCGATTCGCAGCTTCAGCCGGAATTGACTTTTCGCAACCATATTGAGGGAGACTGTAACCGTTTGGCACGCTCGGCAGGTATTTCGATAAGTATTAATCCCGGTACTACTTCGTTTAATCCGCTATTTATATATGGTAATTCGGGACTCGGAAAAACACACATTGCGCAGGCGGTGGGTAATGCGACCAAGGAGCGTCATCCGGATAGCAAGGTTCTGTATGTGAGTGCCAACCATTTCCAAAGTCAATTTCAGACTGCTGCGTGGCGCGGCGAGTTGAACGACTTTATTCACTTCTATCAGATGATAGATGTGCTAATTATAGATGATATTCAGGAATTCGCGGGTAAGCCCGGTACTCAAAATATATTTTTCAATATCTTTAACCACTTGCGATTGCTGGGCAAGCAGATTATTTTGACGTCTGACCGTCCACCGGTTGAGCTCAAGGACATTGAGGACAGATTGATTACTCGTTTTAAGTGGGGACTTTCCGCCGGACTCACTCCGCCCGACCACCAGACCAAAGTAAGCATCTTGCAGGCGAAATGTTCGAGAATGGGCTTGATACTCGGGGCTGATATTATCGACTTTCTGGCTGAGAACATCAAGGCTAATATACGAGAGTTAGAGGGGGCACTTACCTCTTTAGAGGCTCATTCTAGCTTGCTTGGCAAGGAGATAAGTTTCGAGTTGGCGCATCGTATTATGCAGGATATCGTAAAGATTTCATCCAAGGAGGTTAATATTGATTTGATTATGGATTTGGTGTCGGAGCAGATGAAGATTTCGCGTACCCAGTTGCTCTCCAAGGAACGCACGCGAGAGGTTGCTACGGCGCGCCAGGTGGTTATGTATCTCTGCAAACAACACACCAAGACACCGCTGACGGTAATTGGAGCTGCCATTGGCGGACGAAACCACGCAACGGTTCTCCACGCCCACAAAAATATTATCAATATGATAGATACCGACCGCTCACTAAGAAAGCATATTGAGGAGATGGAGCGCAAGTTACTCTAAACGTTACCGGGTTACTTTTGTAGAGTTGCCATTCCTTATGAAGGGAAGACCTGTCACGTTAATAACAGAGTTTTATATCGGGGGCTTCTAAAAATTAGCAAATCATATCTTGGGGTTGTTTACAAGATGTGATTTGCTAATTTTTAGAAGCCCCCGATGTTACTTTTTGCTTTCTTGCCATCAGTGCAGATACCAAACCCCGCCGGATACAGGACAAAAAAAATATTTTTACACTTCTGGATTGGGAAGTTTCGCAAAAAAATCCTATATTTGTGCGTATGGCATTTCGCTGCCCTTGGCTGTTGCCATTTATCGGGCTTTTGAATAGGGGGCTTTGATATTTGCTTAGGGTAAAGATTTTAATGTGTTTGTACGTCCGTAATTTTTTCTTTTGTGAAATAAAAAAACCGAAATTTATGAACTTTTTCTCTTTCCTCATTAAGAAGGTCAGCAGCGGCAGAATCAAGGAGATAGATTTGATGAGAAAAGAACCGCTCTCTATACAACAGAAACAGTTACAAAGACTTATAAACAGATCTTCGGAGTGCGACTACCTGAGGAGGTATGCTGTTGCGAGCGAGAACGATTTTCGTAGGGTACTGCCAGTGGTCTGCTACGAGGATTTTTCGGGTGAGATAGGCAGGATTATGCGAGGCGAGGGTAATGTGGTTGTCAGTGAGCCGGTTCAATGGTTTTCAAAATCTTCGGGCACAACGAACGATAAGAGCAAGTACATACCCATCACCCCCTCTTCGCTCCACGGTTGCCACTTCCGCGGGGGGAGGGATGTGATTGGGATTTTCTCGCACAATTATCCCGCCTCGAAGGCTTTTCACGGAAAGTCTCTGACCCTTGGCGGCAGCCATAGGGTTGTACGCGAAAGGAGCAGTGTTATTGCGGGCGATCTATCGGCGATTCTTATCCAAAACACTCCGGCGTGGTTTACCATCCGGCGGCTACCTTCGAAAAAAGTTGCGCTTGAGGCTGACTTTCAACGAAAAATAGAGTTGATTTGTCGTGAGACTGTTTCAAAGAACATTACTAACTTTGCTGGCGTTCCGTCGTGGAATCTGTTGTTGATGGAAAAGGTGCTCGATTATACGGGAAAGAGCAATATCAGTGAGGTTTGGAAGGATATGAGCCTCTTTGTTCACGGAGGAATCAGTTTTGAGCCCTATCGCGAACAGTACAAAAAACTGTTTCCGGATGAGCAGATGCGCTATATGGAGACCTATAACGCCTCCGAAGGCTTTTTTGCTATTGCAGATGACCCCTCGGATAGTGCAATGTTGTTGATGTTGGACTACGGAATTTACTATGAGTTTATTCCGATGAGTTCGCTCGATGATCACTCGACAATCATACCGTTAGAGGGAGTGAAAACTGGGGTGAACTACGCAATTATTATCACCACGAGCGGCGGTTTGTGGCGCTATTTGATTGGCGACACGGTGGAGTTCACCTCAGTGAAGCCTTATAAGATACGGATTACGGGGCGAACTAAACAGTATATCAATGCCTTTGGCGAGGAGTTGATGGTTGATAACGCTGAACGCGCCCTGGCGCGCGCTTGCAAGCAGACGGGGTCGGTGGTGAGCAACTACACAGTTGCTCCGGTTTTTATGGCCATTGGCGAAAGGGGTTGCCACCAGTGGTTGGTGGAATTTTCGACATTGCCCGATTCTGTCGAGAATTTTGGTGAGGTTATTGATAAAACTTTACAGGAGCTCAACTCCGATTACGAGGCAAAGCGCAAAGCTAATACTACACTTAGCCAGCCAATTATAACCATCGCTCCGGAAGGAACTTTTTATAAATGGATGGAGAGTCGAGGCAAAATAGGCGGGCAAAACAAAGTACCCCGCTTGAGCAACGACCGACAAACGATAGAAAAAATATTATCGACTATGTAGCCCTCCGCCTTGTGTGGTGTGGTATTGATGTAGGGCTCAAATAAAAAACGGACTTAGTAAATAATTATTTCACTACCTATTTACTAAGTCCGTTGATATGTTAATCAACCTTAAAGAATCCGATTTCGTCTCTATTGAACTCCTTGATATAGGTGTAGTGGTGGGCGCATTTAGCCTCACCATCCTTCACGAAGGCGATTGCCGAAGTACGGAAGCTGTCACACTGTGCGGCTTGCTGCACAAGTAGGTGTCCCATAACAATATAGCCACCCATCTCCACTAAACGACGAGCGTGGAAATCCAAGCATTCCGCCGAATCCATCGCCTTGACCAACTCAACCGCATCCTCATACTGAGCACGCATAGCAACAAGTTTGTTGAAAAGCGGCAATAACTCAGTTTTGGGCTCTATAGCCTGGTACTCATCTATCTGAGCCGAAAGAGTGCCCTTAATCACACCATTGATTGCCGCAACCACCTGCAACTGAGAAGTGCCCTCATAGATAGTAGTAATACGTGCATCGCGCGAGATGCGCTCAATCGGATAATCCTTCATAAAGCCCGAGCCGCCGTGAATTTGAAGCGAATCATACGAAACAGAGTTTGAATACTCCGAAGTAAACAGTTTTAATAGCGGAGTAAAAGCATCTGCTTTACGTTGATATAGTTTCATCTCCTCGCGCTCCTCTTTTTCAAGTTTACGCTCTTTCTCGATATGGAAATAGTTTTTGTATACGTCCACAAAACGCGTTGTCTCATAGAGCAGTGCGCGCGAAGCCTGCAAACGGGCTTTCATATTGGTCAAAAGCTCTGCCACAGCAGGGAATTTGATGATAGGTTTGCCAAATTGTTCTCGTTCGTGCGCATATTTCAAACCCTCACGATATGCAGCCTCCATAATACCAACCGACTGAGCACCAATACCCAATCGAGCCGAGTTCATCAGTGCCATCACATATTTGATAAGTCCCATCTTTCTGTCGCCCACCAACTTAGCAGGTGCATTGGTAAAGACAAGTTCGCAGGTAGGCGAGCCGATAATACCCATCTTGTGTTCAATGCGGCGAACCTTTACACAGTAGTGAGCCTTGTCATAAACAAAGAGCGACAATCCTCGTGCATCGGTCGTACCCTCTTCCGAGCGCGCCAACACCAGCGAAATATCGCCATCACCATTGGTAATAAAACGTTTAACACCATTCAAGAGCCACTGTCCCGGATTTTTGGGGTCGGGCGTGGCTCTGAGCATAACAGCCTGTAGGTCAGAACCGGCATCGGGTTCTGTCAAATCCATAGCCGCCGTTGCCCCTCGGTTAATCATTGGCAGATATTCGTCGTTTATTTGGTCGTTAGCAAATTCGTGCAGAGTCTCGGCACAGTCCTGCAAACCCCAAATATTGCCAAAACCGGCATCAGCACGGCAGACCAATTCGCAACTCATCACATAGGGGACAAGCGAAAAGTTTAAGCCGTTATATTTACGTGGCAACGATATTCCGTAGACGCCCGCTTTGGTCAGTGCCTCGTGGTTGGCAGCAGTACCTGGTGCATAGATAACTCGGTCGTTTTCCACTCTCGGACCCTCAGCATCCACACCTTCAGCATTTACAGCCAAGGTGTTGGCACAAACCTCACCGATAATTTCCATAACTTTGTGATACGAATCCATAGCATCCTCGAAATCTACGGGAGCATAGTCGTACGTTGCCGCATCGCGATAACCCTGCTCTTTGAGAGCAACGATTTTCGTCATCAGCGGGTGATTCAGATGAAACTGAAGGTCTTTATTGTCTAAAAAGAAATTTGCCATTGTTTACTTAGTATTTTCTTTGTAATACTTAATCATTTTCTCAACAACTTCGTTCACATCGCCAACTATTGAATAATCAGCCAATTTATGAATCGGAGCATCGGCATCGTTGTTGATTGCGATAATCATTGCCGAGCCGTCCATACCGGCTGTGTGTTGAATCTGTCCCGAGATGCCGCAAGCAATATAGAGTTTTGGACGCACAGTTGTACCTGTTTGCCCCACTTGA
Source organism: Mucinivorans hirudinis (assembly GCA_000723505.1). Classification (GTDB taxonomy): domain Bacteria; phylum Bacteroidota; class Bacteroidia; order Bacteroidales; family Rikenellaceae; genus Mucinivorans; species Mucinivorans hirudinis. The sequence goes on from HG934468.1 coordinate 5,335, forward strand.
CGAGCGTGCTCAGCAAAACCCGAATCGACAGCGGCGCGCGATGCACCAACCTCACCACCAAGCACCTCTGCAAGTTTATGCAGCTGCTCGAAACCCTCCTTGCTACCCATCCCGTAACCACCCGCCACAACAACCGAAGCACCCTTGATGTTGATTTTGCGGTGCTCAATCTCGCGTGAAATAATCTTCACGGCAAAGTCGCTATCTTTCAAAAACTTTTTGAAGTCAATAATTTTAACCTCAGCTTTTGCGGGCGATGCCACCCTCTCCATCCTCATCACCCCCTCGCGCACGGTTGCCATCTGTGGACGGCAGTCGGGGTTGATGATTGTGGCAATGATATTACCACCGAAAGCAGGACGGATTTGATATAGTAAATCTTTGTACTCCTTATCTTTGGTAGTATGGTCTCCGATTTCGAGCGATGTACAGTCGGCGGTAAGACCGCTGTGCAGTGCCGATGATACGCGAGGACCTAGGTCGCGCCCAACACTTGACGCTCCAAAGAGCGCAATTTGAGGTTTTTCCTGCTCAAAAACCCCACATACAATAGCCGTGTGTGGAAGCGTTCGGTAAGGCGCAAGTTCCTTATCATCGGCAATGTGTACAACCTCTGCGCCATATTGCGCCAATGTGGTTTCGATGCCGGCAATGTTGCTGCCGATTGCAATGGCTTCTACCTTGCAGTTTAATGTCTTAGCCAACGAACGGGCTTTGGTAAGCAGTTCCAATGAGACATCGGCAATCTTACCCTCTTCAATTTCTATGTAGACAAAAATATTGTTCATTATTTATTGTGATTATGTGATTTGTGATTTGTGATGATTGTGATGTACGATTAAGGAACAAATCACACATCACACATCAAAATATCACTAACCAATAGTATGTGAAGAAATTAGCTCCTGCATCAATGCCGAAATATCGGTGTCGGATGCTGTGAGACGTTTGCTCTCTTTGGCGGCGAAGACGATGTTGTCAATCTTTTTAACTTTAGTGGGCGAGCCGCTAAGTCCAAGTTCTTGTACCTCCACATCAAGGTTTGACACGCCCCATTCAGGTATATTAAGGTAGCAGCGCTCCGTGCGAAGATTCATATAGTAGTCTTCGTTAAGATCTTGCAACTCGGTTGTGGTCTTCGCGTGTTTGTATTTCATCACCAAACGGGCATTGCGCGGGCGGCATTCGGGAGCCGAACCATTCACGGTAACAACCATCGGCATCGAGCAAGTCACAGTCTCAGTCCCGTGCTCCAAGCGGCGTTTGATGGTTAGCTCCGTACCCTCTACTTTGAGGATTTGTTCGCAATATGTAACCTGTGGAATGGACATTTTTTCGGCAACCTGAGGGCCTACTTGTGCCGTGTCGCCATCGATAGCCTGGCGACCTGCCACGATAACATCGGGATTAATTTTGCGAATTGCAGCAGCAAGCGTATAGCTCGTCGCCAAGGTGTCCGCACCGGCAAATTTACGGTCTGTAACTAGCACCCCGCCGTCAGCTCCGCGAAACATAGATTCACGAATGATGTCGGCGGCACGCGGAGGTCCCATTGTAACTATTTGAACAGTAGAGCCCGGTACGGCATCTTTGAGCCACAGAGCCTGCTCCAAAGCGTTCAAATCTTCGGGATTGAAGATTGCCGGGAGTACCGCGCGATTTATCGTTCCATCCTCTTTCATAGCGTCTTTGCCGACGTTACGCGTATCGGGAACTTGCTTTGCGAGTACCACAATTTTTAGTCCTTGATTCATACTTATTTCATTTTTAAGTTTATGCTTAACTACAAATGTATGATTTTTTTTTGAAAGTGCCAAAAGTACCTTATTTATAGGAGGCTTCTAAAAATTAGCGGTTGATTATACTGATATTTTCAGCGATTAGATTTGGATTTTGATTGACTGGAATACAGCGGACTATATGACTGACAATCAAAATTAAAAGATGTCGATAAAAAACAAAAATCACAACGTAATATTACTCTTAATAACCCCAAGATGATGAATCACAAATTGTTCAAAGCCGAGTTAATAATAGATGCTCGATACGAAAAGCGGCTCAATCCAAAATATGGATGAGCCGCGATATGTTTTTATGTACGCAATGTCACCGAACAATAATATTGAGTCCGGCAAAAATAGCGTAATGTGTTGTTAATTAAAATTTCCAACCTACAGTCAGAGCGAAAGCCGAATTGTACCCCTTGTCATTTTTTGCAATATTCGATATGCCAATGTTATAGCGCAAATCAGCGACAATATGATTTCCGAATTGATAAGAGACGCCTACCGGTACTGAGAAATCGAAGTTTTTGTAAACTCCTTTTATATCACTAATTTCACCATCGACCTTCAGTTTAGCCGACAACAATAATTTTGGTTGAAAACCTGCCTTGACAGCAAAATTGCCGATGTAGTAGTTAAAAAGAATCGGCATATTGAGGTATTGACTATTGAATACTGCTGTCTCTTTTTCGTCTTTCACACTTGCACCCTCTCCCGAATAGAGCAAATCTGCAGAGATTCCTATGGATTCGGAGAATCTTACCTCGCCAAAAACGCCGCCTACGAACCCAATTTTCGCATCAGCACTACTTCTTGCCCCAGTTATATTTGCAAGATTGATACCTGCTTTTACACCTGCGCCAAACTGTTGTGCGAAAACATTTGAAATAGCAAATAATGCTACTAATGAAATAATTAACTTTTTCATATCTTATCCTTTTTGCCGTCCCAAGCAATTAAATTATTTAAAATTAGACACATAAAAAACGTGGGACACTTAACCTATGTCAGCTTTTCGATATTTGGGAATACTCCCTAAAAAAATTAATACCAAGACCACCGGTCTTGTGTGATAAAGTAACAACATCACCTCAATGGTGAAAAAAATCGATAAAGCAAAAAATAGAGCTGACGTTTTTTAAATCACTCCCTCAATCAAACCGAGGGCATTACAAGTAACATCTTCATTTTCTATCCATAGGCACTTCGTTTTAATATTTTTATAGTACAAAGATATAACTTCTAGGATAATTCCCAACGCTTTTTTGCGTTGAACAATCCAAAATTTCACTTAGGTAATAGCGCAAAACTTTTTGTCTTACAGCAATTTTTAGTAAAAAACTATGCTTTTGGTTGTCGTAAAAATAATTTTGACAAAGTATTACAATTTCAAATCTTTTTGATTATATTTGTAATCAGAAATAATTGAAGAAGTGTCATAATGTAAATAAAAACACAAAAAAATGGCAAAAATTAAAGGATTGATAGAGGTCGAAAAAGAGATATGTAAGGGTTGCGGCGTTTGTGTGTCCATATGCCCTACCAAGGCGATAGACCTCAATGCTAAAGTGAACTCGAAGGGCTATCACTACTGCTTTATGGTGAACGAAGATGCCTGCATCGGGTGTGCTGCCTGCGGTATGGTTTGCCCCGACAGCGTTATTACGGTATTCAAAGAAAAAATTATCTAAAAATAGGAGTTTGAGAAGTTGAGGAGTGGGTAAAGTCGAATCATAAAATGTTCGGCGGTACAACCTCTCAACTACTCAAATTCTCAACATCCAATTAGTATGGAAGATATTAAATTGTTGAAGGGTAACGAAGCGTTGGCTATCGGGGCGATTCGCTGCGGTTGCGATGGCTATTTCGGATACCCAATCACTCCTCAGAGTGAGGTTATAGAGACCCTGATGGAGGAGCGCCCCTGGGAGACCACAGGGATGGTGGTGCTGCAAGCCGAGAGCGAAACAGCATCTATCAATATGGTGTATGGCGGTGCGGCGAGCGGCAAAAAGGTGATGACAACCTCCTCGAGCCCCGGCATCTCGCTTATGTGCGAGGGCATATCCTATATTGCTGCGGCTGAGTTGCCTTGTGTTTTGGTGGATGTTGCGCGCGGCGGTCCGGGATTGGGTACGATTCAGGCTTCGCAATCGGATTATTACCAAGTGGTTGTGGGCGGGGGACACGGCGGTTATAAACTGTTGGTGCTCGCTCCGAACTCCGTTCAAGAGATGTACGATTTCGTAGATTTAGGTTTTGAGTTGGCATTCAAATATTTGACCCCTGTGATGATTCTAACCGATGGGGTTATCGGTCAGATGATGGAAAAGGTGAAGTTATCGCCTGTGAAAGCGCGCCTCACCGAAGAGCAGGTGAAGGCACTTTGCGATTCGTGGGCAGCAACGGGGAAAACACCGGGCAGAAAGCAAAATGTAATTTCGTCCGTATATCTCGACTCGGAAATTCTGGAAAATCACAATAAAAAGTTATTGGCGAAATATGAGGCGATAGCTGCAAACGAGGTTCGTTACGAGGCTACCCAAGTGGAGGATGCCGATTATGTGTTGGTGGCTTATGGCACTTCGTCGCGTATCTGTGCAAAGGTTGTCGAGGATGCTCGTGCCGACGGTTTGAGGGTTGGGTTGATACGTCCCGTCACCCTCTTCCCGTTCCCCAATGACTTTATTTCTCAGACGGCTAAACATTGCAAAGCGATGTTGTGTGTGGAGATGAGCACGGGGCAAATGGTGGATGATGTTCGTCTGGCGGTGAACGGCGTTACTCGTGTGGAGCACTTCGGACGCTTCGGCGGTATGGTTCACTCTCCCACGGAAGTGTATGGTGCTCTTAAAGAGCTGATTAAGAACTGTTAATTCTCTGAAAAAATGGGTGAATTTAAGATGGTCGGCACGCCCGACAACAGAGTATATAAAAAACCGCGTCTGATTCTGGACGCTCCAATGCACTATTGCCCCGGCTGTAGCCACGGTACGGTGCATAAGATTATTGCCGAGCTTGTCGATGAGATGGGCTTGGAGGATAAGACAATCGGTATTTCGCCGGTGGGTTGTTCTGTGTTGGCATACAACTATTTGGATATAGATTGGGTGCAGGCAGCTCACGGTCGCGCGCCTGCGGTGGCTACGGCTATCAAGAGGCTCAATCCAGACAAGTTGGTATTTACATATCAAGGTGATGGCGACTTGGCGGCAATTGGTACGGGTGAGATTATACACACCTGCGTTCGCGGCGAAAATGTAGTTATAGTCTTTATTAACAACGCCATATATGGTATGACGGGGGGGCAGATGGCGCCAACAACTCTCATCGGGCAAAAGACTGCAACCACGCCTCAGGGGCGCGATGCGGCTTTGAACGGTTTTCCCTACAAGATGGCAAATGTGGTGTCTATGTTCGAGGGTGTTGCATATGTAACGCGCCAGAGTGTGGATACGATGATCAATATGCGCAACGCGAAAAAGGCACTCAAGAAGGCTATTCAGCTGACTATGGAGGGCAAAGGTACGGCTTTCGTAGAGGTTGTTTCGACCTGTAACAGCGGCTGGAAACTCACTCCGGTGAAGGCAAACGAGTGGATGCGCGAAAATATGGTTCCCGAATACCCCCTAGGAGATATAAAGGGTTAGTAACGACACAAAAGACCTTAAAAGTCCCATATGTCCCAAAAACACAAAAATAAATGAAAGAAGAGATAATCATAGCAGGTTTCGGCGGTCAGGGTGTACTTTCGATGGGTAAGATTTTGGCTTACGCCGGGGTTATGCATAATCAGGAGGTATCTTGGTATCCCTCATACGGACCGGAGATGCGCGGCGGCACGGCAAATGTAACGGTGATTCTTTCCGAAAGAAAGATTAGTTCACCCGTTATCCACGAGTTCGACACGGCAATAATTCTCAATCAACAATCCTTAGACAAGTTCGAGGAGATGATCAAGAGCGGAGGAGTTCTCCTCTACGACCCTAACGGCATCACTCATCCGCCCAAACGCAAAGATATTATTGTATATACTATCGATGCTACGGCTCAGGCAGCCGAAATGGGTAATGTTAAGGTTTTCAATATGATTGTATTGGGAGCTTATCTGAAAATCAAACCCGTGGTAACGATTGATAATGTAATTGAGGCATTAAGAAAATCGCTACCCGAGCGTGCCCACAAACTTATTCCCGACAACGAGCGTGCAATTGTGCGCGGTATGGAGCTTGTGCATCGTACCACTCGCAATGAGTGTGGTTGCGAGTAGATTGTTCGGACGAAAGAGTGGACAGGTCGCTCTATGTCGAATGGAAGGTAAGTTATAGTTGAGTGGGCTTCTGAAAATTCCAAAACAACCAACGGTTAATTTTTAGATGCCCCCTCTAATCAAAACATTGTCTGAATGAAAATAGTTTTTATGGGCACGCCCGAATTTGCGGTTGAGTCACTTAAACGCCTGATTGAGAGTGGATATGAGGTGGTGGGTGTTGTTACGGTGCCTGACAAACCTGCCGGCAGAGGACTCAAGATGCAGCAAAGCGCCGTGAAGGAATATGCGACGGCAATGGATTTGCGAGTGCTTCAACCCGTGAAGTTGCGTGATCCGGAGTGGATTGAGGAGTTTCGCGCCCTTGGTGCTGATTTGGCGGTAGTTGTGGCTTTTCGTATGTTGCCCGAGATGATATGGGCGATGCCGCCATTGGGAACTTTCAATCTCCACAGTTCGCTACTACCCAAGTATCGCGGGGCGGCACCCATTAATTGGGCGATCATCAACGGCGAAACCGAAAGTGGCGTTACGACCTTTATGCTCAACCACCAAATCGACTGCGGCGATATTATCGAGCAACGCCGAGTTGAGATTACCTCCGAAATGAACGCCGGCGAACTGCACGATAAATTGATGGTCGTGGGTGCTGATTTGGTGGTTGATACCGTAAAGAAAATAGAGCAGGGCAGGGTAGTATTCCACCGTCAAAACGGAGAGAGTACACAAGCACCTAAGATTTTTAAGGATGACTGCAAAATTGACTTCTCGATGGGCTCGCGCGAAATATACGACAAAATTCGCGGGTTAAGCCCCTATCCTACCGCTTGGTGTGAAATAGGCAGTACCACCGCAAAAATTTATGCAGCAAAATATGTAATTGAAAATCATTCAATAACATCCGGATGTTACGAAACCGACAATAAAACGTTCCTAAGATTCGCGACTTCCGATGGCTGGATTTACGCAAATAACATCCAGGTTGCCGGGAAAAAAGCTATGCCGATAGAAGACTTTTTGAGGGGGTTTAAGTTGTAAATCAGAACCCCGCGCACTGGAAGCGGATGAGCGAAAGGCGTTTCCGAATTGATATAAATTTAGAGCTGTCATTTCGAATGAATGTAAAGAATCTTTGTAGAAAAAAACTACTCCATTTCAAGATTAATCACATCCTATGTCGGATGACAGCTCTAAAAAACCAAAAGAACATTCCGCTCTCAGCAACACACGGGGCAGTAATATTTTATATCTTGGCAAAAATCCCAAGCCTGTGCCCCATATCTTTCTCTTTTGATGCCAAATATCTCATATTATGAACATTAGGCTCGATTATTATCGGTACATTCTCAACAATTTTCAGTCCGTATCCCTCTAGTCCAACACGCTTTTGCGGATTGTTGGTAAGGAGTTTAATATTGCGCACGCCTATATCGTGCAAAATAGACGCGCCTACACCATAATCACGCTCATCCGGCTTAAAACCTAACTTCACATTCGCCTCCACCGTGTTAAGTCCCTCTTCCTGCAACTTATACGCCTTCATCTTATTGAAAAATCCTATGCCGCGCCCCTCCTGCATAAGGTAAATAACTACGCCGCGCCCCTCACGCTCAACCATCTCCATCGACTTGTGCAACTGCGCGCCACAATCACACCGGCACGAACCCAGCACATCTCCGGTCAGACAGGAAGAGTGCACCCGCACCAAAACATCCTCATCCGGTTCCCACGCCCCTTTTACAAGTGCCAAGTGTTCCAATCCATTACTTTTCTGAATAAACGGAATCAACTCAAAGTCACCCCATTGAGTGGGCATTTTAACCTTATCGCCACGAATTACTATGCTCTCGCTTTGCAGTCTATAGGCTATCAAATCGGCTATGGAAATAATTTTGAGGTCGAATTTTTGGGCTATTTCAATTAAGTCCGGCATACGCGCCATAGTGCCATCCTCATTCATAATCTCAATAAGCGCTCCGCCGACTTGCATACCCGCCAATCTAGTCAAATCCACAACCGCCTCTGTATGCCCAGGACGGCGAAGAACCCCTTTTTCCTGCGCTCTCAAAGGGAAAATGTGCCCCGGACGCCCCAAGTCGCTTGGCTTGGTGCCAGGGTTGACTAATGCCCGTATGGTCTTAGCACGGTCGGTAGCCGAAACACCCGTTGTGCATCCGTCTCCAATCAAATCGACAGACACGGTGAAGGGAGTTCCCAACAACGAGGTGTTATCACCCACCATCATATCTATCTCTAACTCCTTGCAACGACTGGTAGTAAGCGGTGTACACAATACACCGCGTCCGTTGTGGAGCATAAAATTAACCTGTTCCGGAGTGATTGTCTCTGCCGCACAGACAAAATCCCCCTCGTTTTCGCGATCCTCGTCATCGACGACAATTATTATCTTTCCGGCTTTGATATCCTCAATAGCCTCAGGAATTGTGCTTAGAATTTTTGTCATAAATTTTTCTAAAAAAAGCCTTTATCTTTTTGATTTTCATTATATATACCTCAGCATTGAGCAATGCAGAATCGTTTGCAGACTTGTAGGTCAAAAATATTGCTATCGGAAACAACACCAAACTCGACATCCAAATACCTATGTATGCGGGAAGCGCACCGTCTCGCACAAGGTTATCACCAGTTATAGAAATTATGTAGTAAAATACAAAAAAAGATACTGATATAACTATCGGCATCCCAAGCCCTCCCTTACGAATAATTGCGCCGAGAGGTGCGCCAATCAAAAAGAAAATCATAATGGAGAAGGGTAGTGCCAACTTCTTCTGGTAGTTCTCCTGTGCCCTATAAAGTTGTGATGAATAGTATTTTACCATCTCCAGCTCGTATGAAAGATAACTCTTTGAATTATTTGCCAAGGTCTTTGCACTGGTAAAAACTTGGCTTCTGTCATTCACATTCATAGTATCGACGTATCCGGACACGTCCAGTAATTCGAGTTGAGGTAGTGAGTCCAATTTTTCGTACCTCGAAAAGCGCGACAACAAATTGTTTTTCACCATATTCTTAGTGAAGTTATTCAGTAACGAATCTTGCATAAACTTCAAAGAGTCAATAGCATACGAAAGTTCATTCATATTTTTAGTTTCGCTGCTATTCTTAAATAACTCCATATCGCTCCGGCTGAGGGAAAAACCCTCGGTCGGAATCATAGATTCCTGAAAGTCAAAAATATGGTGGCTCAGAACATTTTTGTCGTACCATTCCCAGTTGCGATTTTGCTCATAAATTTGCCCATTATATAGAGTCAGGATTATAAACTTTCTATCCTTCGACATTTTCAAGTAGCCCGAATCCGCCACAATCGTCCGCATCATTTCGCGGTCTTGATTATCGTATATCAGTACATTTGTAAGTTTGTGACTATTAGGATCTTGGTGGTCTACGCGAATCGACATATTATCTAATCCGTTGAAAAAAATACCATCTTGCAGTTTCAATTCGTGCTTAGTTTTTCCGAAGTCCGTCAATAGTGTCATCATCTGCTGCCAGGAGTATGGCGTGAGATTATTTGCAACAAAAAAGCTTCCTATACAAACTGCTATCATCAATACAATCAGCGGTTTAATTATGCGCGGAAGCGATACTCCGGCAGCCTTAAGAGCCAGCAGTTCATTATATTCGCCCAGGTTTCCGAGCGTCATAATGGAGGCGAGTAGGGTAGCCAGGGGTAGTGCCATAGGGATGGAGGTGGCACACACATACATCAACAACTCAATGATAACCCCAATGGAGAGTCCTTTGCCGAGAATATGGTCGATTTTCATCCACAAAAACTGGACCAATAGAATGAACATCACGATAATAAACGTGAGCACCATTGGTCCGACATATGCACGAAGGATGAATTTATATGTTGTTTTCATACGACAGGTTGGCAATTTCGCCACAAATAGAACGCAAATTTACAATTTTTTTGCACATCCTATCGCATTTTTTAGTTTTCTCACCTGCAAATTCCAAAGTTCAACAGTTCCGACATAGTCGTCCGCATCGGCATAATCGGTAACAATCAATGAGACATCGCCTGTGAGTTCTTGTTTAACTATCTTAAATTCAAAGTAATAATCCTCGTGAAAATCCCACTTAAATCTAATATAGTGATTCGTTTTTTGTTTTACAGCCACTGCGGTTTGCGACTGTTTATTCCAAAAAAAAGTGAAGACATCCCCTGCAACATTCACCTTATCCGCAAACCAAGAACACAAACCGCCCTCTGTCGACACTGCACGATAGATAGAGGATGGAGTGCACCAAAACTGGTATTCCAAAACTATTTTAACCTTAGACATCTTCTCAAATCCAAAGCATTAATAGCCAAATATACGCATTAATTTTTTAATATCCAAAAAGTTTATGACAATTCAAGAAAACTATTTAACATAATATATATTATAACATTATTATTGTCGCAATTTTATTTAACATAACATACTGCGCATATTAGTGGTTGTCGAAAACTTCAAAGGATTTATCTGAATAGATGAAAATTATTTTCACAACATCTTTTGAAGTACTTCCGGCAACTGATGCCGGTAAACAGTCATAGTCACAACGTTGCGGTGTAGAGGTAATGTCAGTATTTGCATCAAATTTCTCATCTGAAGATGTAAAATCTAGCAACGGATCAACCGTATTTACATTTGTAAACCCCGTTGATTTTGCATTATTGTTACAAGTGTAAATATCACCAATGCCCAGTAAAAGCCATTGAGGATTTACATCTGTAAACCGCTCAAGTAACTTGACAATAAAATCGTAACTCGGCTTGTTTCTCCCCGAGAGTATGTGGGAAATGTTCGAGGGCTGAACATCAAGCATCTCGGCAAATTTCATAGCGGTAAGCCCTTTAAGTTTCATTAATTGCTCTAATCTATCATTCATATCTCTAAAATTTATGGTTATTTGACGCTCCTATTGAGTCGGGTTTGTATGTTCAGCATTATTTACATCCTACACCATACTTAAATTGACAGCAGTGCCTAGATAAATGCAACAAAATGTTGCAAAAATATTCTGTTTACTTTTGTAAATATATTCACAAAGGTAAAAATAAATTTTCAAAATCCAAGTATTAACATTTGTAACAACTAATTTATATGGTATACTATTGATATATATAATTGTAATTACACGATAAAATATATCAACGCAAACGCTGTGTTTTATATATGCACTAAATATTGATATAAATATAGTAATAAACTGGTTTTTAGTTTTTTACTATGTGAAATGTTATGGTTTTTATCATTTTATAATGAGTGTAACCGCAAGATAAATATATAGCATACATTCAAGATTTATATGAAGTGATATAAAATCCTCATAATTAAATACTTATATGTTATATGCCTATTATATTTTCATATAAATGACTACCGTGGATAACCCTCGATTATCCTGTTTACATATGTAAACGCAAGTAGGGGAGGCACAAAAAGTGCCTCCCCTACTCTATCCCAAACCGGAAAATATTTTAGAACGCTATTTTAGCCATTGCCTCCAGAAAATCATCCTGCGTGAGTTTCAATTTCTCTTTTTTGAAATCCACATCAACCATTGAGTTCATTGGAATTAAGTGTATATGGGCGTGAGGAATGTCCAACCCGAGCACTACAACAGCCACTCGTAAGCATCCCGTAGCATCCTTAATCCGCATCGCAACCTGCTGAGCAAACTGCATAAAACGCCCTAAATGATCCGACTCTAAATCAAAGAGGTAATCAACCTCAATTTTAGGCACAACTAAAGTATGCCCCTTTGCCAGTGGATTAATATCTAAAAAAGCAAAAAACTCCTCGTTCTCCGCTATCTTATAGCAGGGAATATCTCCGTCAATTATTTTTGAGAATATTGTGGACATTATGTTATGTTATGTTAAATTAACTTTGCTCATACTCCCTATATTTAGGCTGTAGAATTTCTGAAAAAATAATTGCTTTTTCCGCATCAAATTCAAAATTACTTTCTTCAATCTCGTTTTTTTGCTTTGGTTTCTCCACAACCGCCTGTTGTTTGACTTTCGAATATTCCTTACGTGCCACCTCTTCGGCCTTCCTCTCTACCCGCTTTCCCAACCACTCAAATTTTTCGTCATCGTCAGATGCAATATCTTTCCGTTTGGGAAACGGAAAGTTTTCACCGTGCCCTTGCGGCATATCGGCAGTATGTTTTTGGCGCAATTTTCGCTCCGCCACTATGGCTACCACAATGGCAATTATGATGATAATCTGAATCATTACTTTACCCTGATTATAGACAACCCGTCACGTAAAGGTAATATAATTTTTTCTACTCTGCAATCCTCCACCACCATTTTATTGAAATTCAAAACCCCCTGCGTGTATAAATCGTTCGCCGACACCTCCTCCACAACTTTACCATTCCATAAAACATTATCCGCCAGAATTATAGTACCTTTACGCACCGCACCACAGCTCATAATCATTTGATAGTAGGCGGTATATTCCCGCTTATCTGCATCAATAAATATCACATCAAAGGGTTCGTCACAAATACGCGGTACAACATCAAGTGCCGAGCCAAAATATTGAACTACCTTGTCCCTCACTCCGGCTTTCTCTATAAATTCTGTTGCAATACTTTCTAACTCATCATCAATCTCAATAGTGTGTAAATGAGCACCTTCACCCAATCCGCGCGCCATACACACTGCCGAGTAACCAGTGAAAGTCCCCAGCTCCAATACCCTTTTAGGATTGATTATCTCCACCAACATCTTCAATAGCTCGCCTTGCAAGTGTCCGGATAACATTCTTGGCTGCAATATTTTAAGGTGTGTTGCACGGTCTAACTCTTTCAACACTCCCGCCTCGGGCGAAATGTGGTCGAGTATATATTGTTCAATTGGAGTAACCATTTATTTATAGGTTAAAAAGTTTATATTATCACCCCTAAAAATCTCTTTTGCAACATCTTGCAATTCCTCGGCACTGATCGCCTCTATCCTTGCAGCTATCTGCTCATTAGTGTCGAACGAATTGAAAATCAACATACTTTTGGCTATCGCCATAATAAAGTTCTCATTATTCTCCGATGAGACCATCAACTGTCCGATAAACTGTTTTTTAGCTTTTTTAAGCTGATTATCAGTTAGTTTAATCTTTATTTTTTCAATCTCTGCCATAACCAACTCCAAAGCCTGCTGATGCTTATCCGCGTCCGAACCAAAGTAGATTGCCCAAACTCCACAATCTGTATATGGTGTGTAACTTGCTTCCACATTGTAGGTTATCGCATAACGTTCGCGCAAAGTTTGATTCAAACGCGAAAGCGACGACTGCCCACCCAATATATTAATTAGCAGCGCGAAAGGCATTCTGCGTTCGTCATACAACGAATAGCAACTTCCGCCAATGACCGTATGCGTTTGATAGGTCTTTTTATTGCTAACTATATTGAATGCAGGTCGCAACTCTGGCTTACATCTTTCTGACTTTCTGATATTTGAAGTAATGTCATTCAAATATTTCTCACATTTTACCCGAAATTGATTATGGGTTAGTGACGAACTAGAAGAGAATACTATATGGTCTGTATTGTAGTTGCGCCCAACGAAATCCAATAAGTCATCTCTCTGAATTTTAGTGAGTTGTCGCTGAGTTCCAAGTATATTTCTACCCAGAGTTGAATTTTCAAAGAGTCGCTCTTCAAACTCATCAAAAATTAGCTCCGACGGGCTATCTTTGTATGAGTTTATCTCGTCTATTATAACCTGCTTCTCCTTCTCGATTTCGCGCCGAACAAAAGCCGAATTGAAAGCCATATCGCACAATAAGTCAGCACCTTTACTAAAATCACCAACAAGACACGAGGCGTGCAAAACCGTCTCCTCCTTTGTTGTAAAGGCGTTTAGCTCGCCCCCGACACTCTCCAATCGGTTATTAATCTGAAATGCTGTTCGGCGCGCCGTTCCCTTGAAAAGAAGATGCTCCACCAAGTGCGCAACACCGTGTTGTTCAGGGCTTTCATCGCGAGTTCCCGCATTTATTGTCAGCGCAATATGTGCAACCGACGAGCGCACGCGCCTATGCACGCAACGAATACCATTTTCGAGTGTTATTGTAGAAAATTCTTGCATATCAATACTTTACCTCCGCTGAATCCGAAAATATCAAAGAATGATATTTCAGAGATGGCGAAGGGATAAATTCGCCTAATCCTAAACTCTCCCATTTGTGGTCAATAGATTTAATAGTCTGAATATCAGCAGAAACAATATTCGGAAAGTCACGTCCAATATCTCGTTTGAAACGCGCATCCACCACCACCCTACCCTGCTCCACCCTCACATCCCTAACTGCATCTGCATTTGCAACAGCTAACCACAATAAATCACTGTTTGACAAACCTTTAGCCCTATCGTCAAACAAGATAATACACTTCGCTCCCTCATAAAATCCGTCTGATTGCCAGCCAAAGAAAAACAAAGTGTGCCACTCTTCTAAAACCCTACAATTATCAGGAATGCAACCATTTATGATAAAATCAATCTTCTGCCTCGCACCCTCTTCCACTGTTTTTGCCGTCAAATCAAAGCACATTTTCCCCCCAAAACCAATCGCCGGACTCGTATGGTCTAAAACGTCCAAAGTTCCACGCTGTTGCATAATATCTCTCAAAGGGTCAAAAAACTCTAACCTATCCTTAATATTTTGATTTTCAGAAAGAATAACTATAAACTTATTAAACATCATCTGCCCCGCACCCCACATCGTATTTGCGACCTTAAACCCCTGTCCTGCATAGCTTTTGCGTATTTTGCAAATAGCTATATTATGCGCAACTCCCTCCGTAGGCATTTGCATATCAATAAGTTCCGGGATCATTGCAAAACGAATCGGCGAGACAAAAATACGCTCCGTAGCCGCCGCAATCCAAGCATCCTCCATCGGCGGAATTCCCACAACCGTAGCCGGATAGATAGCATCACGTCGGCAGGTTATGCAAGTTACGTGAAAAAGGGGGTAATAGTCTGGTAATGAATAAAATCCCGTATGGTCTCCAAAAGCTCCCTCTGTAACCTTCTCCTCTGATGGGTCTACGTAACCCTCTATCACAAAATCGCAATCTGCCGGCACTTCCAAATTGTTAGTCAAGCACTTAACCATCTTCACAGGCTTATTACGCAAGAAACCGGCAAGTATATATTCATCAATTCCATCAGGCAGCGGAGCAGTTGCCGCGTAGGTGTAAACAGGGTCTCCACCGACACACACAGTCACCGGCATCCTCTGTTTCAGGGCTTTATATTGCTGATAATGTCTTTCGCCTGTTTTGTGCTTATGCCAGTGCATTCCCGTGGTCATCTCGTCCATCACCTGCATTCGATACATCCCCACATTGCGCGCACCACTCTGAGGATCAACTGTATGCACCATCGGCAAGGTTATAAATCGTTCGGCATCATACTGCCAAGTCTTCAGAATCGGAATATCATTCAATGATGACAACCTAACTTGCTGACACTCCCCACGCCCACTCACCGACCGCGGCAACCATTTTCCGAAAGAAGCAAGCAGGGGCAAGACTCCTATTTTCTCTTTCAAACTCTTTTTAGGTGCTGTAACCTCTCTGATAAAGTTATTGATTTTCAATTCTATATCCCCAATTTTATCTACTCCAAGCACCATTGCCATACGCCTCTGTGACCCCATCATATTGGTCAGAACAGGAAACGGCAATGCACTATTCTCAAACAACAAAGCCTTACCACCACCAATACTTTTGCATTGACGGTCAGTAAGTTCCGTAATTTCGAGAATAGGGTCTACATATTCCGAAACCCGCAAAACCTCTCCTTGATTTTCAAGCTCTTTAATAAACTCTCTTAACCTCATTATCTATTGAATAACAATCGTTTACCCCTCACACTATCATCAAAAACTCCATTACAATATACCATCTCTCCATTAACAAAGGTATACGTAACCCTCGCACGCAATTTCTGCCCCTCAATCGGTGACCAACCACACTTATATAAGATATTTTCTTTGGAGACAATCCACTCATCATCAGGCTCTACAATCACCAAATCGGCATAATACCCCTCACGAATAAAGCCGCGCCTATCAATCTGAAACAACTCAGCAGGGCGGTGACACATCATCTCCACAACTTTCTCTGCCTCAAACATTTCGAGCATCACAGCCAAAGAGTGCTGCACAAAAGGAGCACCTGAGGGGGCTTGAGTATAAGGCTTTGATTTTTCATCAAGCGTGTGCGGGGCGTGGTCAGTGGCTACAATATCCACTAAACCATTCATAACTCCCTCACGCAGAGCTGATTTATCCTCCTCGGTTTTGATTGCTGGATTCCATTTTATCAAATTGCCTTTCGCCGCGTAATCTTCCGAAGCAAACCAAAGGTGATGCACACACACTTCATTAGTTATTCGCTTTTCAATCAAAGGTTTGCGCTCAAATAAACTCAATTCACGTGCAGTACTAAGGTGCAGAACGTGAAGTTTTGTATTATATTTGGTTGCAAGCTCCACAGCCCGCGCCGTGGATTTGTAACACGCTTCTGCACTGCGAATTACCGGATGTAAATCAATAGTGGCACTCTCACCATATTTCGCGATATTGGCTTTAATTGTTTCCTCATCTTCGCTGTGAACAGCCACTAAAACAGGCGAATTAGAGAAAATTACACCAAGCGTATCTTCCTTATCCACAAGCATATTGCCTGTTGAAGAACCCATAAATAGCTTAACACCGCAAATGCGCGAAGGGTCGATGCGTTCAATTTCCGCGATATTGTCATTCGATGCGCCAAGGTAGAACGAGTAGTTTGCCGCCGAACACTCCGCGGCACGGTCGTAACGCTCCTCTAAGAGCGAAAGTGTTGTAGATGCGGGGTTTACGTTGGGCATATCCATAAAAGATGTAACCCCACCCGCAACCGCTGCACGCGATTCGGTAGCGATGTCGCCCTTGTGTGTCAATCCCGGTTCACGGAAATGAACTTGGTCGTCAATGACACCCGGGATTAGGTAACCACCCTGAGCATCAATAAAATCGGCAAAATCTATTTGTGCCGGCATACCTTCACCAACGGCAATAATCCAACTGCCTTCAACGACAACGTATCCCTTGAAACGCTTTCCTTCGTTGATAATCTGTGCGTTATAAATGATTAGCATATCTTTTCTAACTCTTTCAAAATGTAATATATCCTC
Organism: Mucinivorans hirudinis; assembly: GCA_000723505.1. GTDB lineage: Bacteria > Bacteroidota > Bacteroidia > Bacteroidales > Rikenellaceae > Mucinivorans > Mucinivorans hirudinis. The sequence continues at coordinate 22,613 of HG934468.1, forward strand.
ATCAAGAACGGCACGTCGCGTCTGTCCAAATGTGGATGTAGTCTTCCATTATTTCATCTTCTCTTTTAGGTATTTAGCCGTATAACTCGCCTTACATTTCAACAAATCGCGCGGCGTACCCTCAAAAACAAGGTGCCCGCCCTGTTCACCGCCATCTGCTCCGAGGTCTATTACCCAGTCGGCACACTTTATCACATCAACATTGTGCTCCACAATGACAATGGTATGACCCTTGGAAACCAGTGCGTTAAATGATTTCAGCAGTTTATTTATATCGTGAAAATGCAGCCCCGTTGTCGGTTCGTCAAAGATAAATAATATGTGTTCGGAGCTATTCTCTCTCAATAAAAATGTTGCGAGCTTAACACGCTGACTTTCACCACCGCTGAGAGTCGATGAGGATTGTCCGAGCTTGACATAACCAAGACCCACATCCTGCAAAACCTTTAACTTTTCGACAATTCTATTATTAATGCGTTCTTTTTCAGTACCAAAAAACTCAACTGCCTCGTCCACACTCATCTCCAAAACATCAAAAATCGTCTTATCGCGATATTTTATCTCCAAAATCTCTTCCTTGAACCGATGTCCATTACACTGCTCACAAACCATCTCTACATCAGCCATAAACTGCATTGAAACACGTATAATACCCTCACCCTTACACTCTTCGCAACGTCCCCCGGCAATATTAAAACTAAATGACGAAGGGTCGTAACCTCGTTGGCGCGCCGGTTTCAAATCTGAGTAGAGGCGGCGAATATCATCGTAAGCCTTAATATAGGTTACAGGATTGGAACGCAGCGATTTACCAATCGGATTTTGGTCTACCAACTCCACGTACTTAATCTTGTGTAAATCACCACCGAGAGAATCGAAATCGCCGGGACGACTGCCACTCTCCATCAAATGGCGGTGCAAGGCAGGATAGAGAATATCACCAACCAAAGATGACTTTCCGCTACCACTAACTCCTGTAATACAGGTGATTACGCCCAACGGAATGGAGACATCAATGTTTTTGAGGTTATTTTGGCGTGCACCTTTTATAGTTATCTTACTCAGAGACTTGCGCGTTCGTGTGGGCAACTCGATTTTACGCATACCAAGCAGATATTGCGCCGTGAGACTCTTATCGGCAACGGAGGGCAACTCGGCGATTGTGCCATTGAAAACAACTTCACCGCCATAAATCCCCGCCTCTGGTCCAATATCAATTAGCAGATCAGCTGCACGGATAACCTCTTCCTCGTGCTCAACGACGATAACGGTATTTCCCAAATCACGCAACTGTTTGAGCACCTTGATTAATCGCTCCGTATCGCGCGGGTGGAGTCCTATGCTCGGCTCGTCCAAAATATAGAGCGAACCAACCAACGAACTGCCAAGCGATGTTGCAAGGTTAATACGCTGACTCTCACCACCACTAAGCGTAGAACTCTGACGGTCGAGCGTTAAATAGCCCAAACCAACATCCGAGAGATATTGCAGACGATTGGTAATCTCCTTGAAAATCCTGCCACTCAAATTCTTATCATAGTCATCAAGCTTCAACTCCGCAAAAAATCGCTGCAAATCGTCGATAGGCATCCGAGCTAACTCCACAATCGTTCGCCCGCCAATCTTAACCCACGTTGCCTCCTTGCGCAAACGTCCGCCATTACACTCCGAACAGACGCTTTTGCCCGTATAGCGCGAAAGCATCACGCGATACTGGATTTTATATCGCTCACTATCAAGATATTTGAAAAATTGATTTAGCCCCTCGAAGTGGTCGTTGCCTGTCCAAAGCAGTAGTTTTTGTTCGCGAGTAAGCTCATAATATGGCGTATGAATCGGCAAACCACTCACCAGCGCACCACCAAGCATCGCCTGCTTCCATTCGCGCATAGTCTCGCCGCGCCACGCCACAATTGCATCATCGTACAAAGATTTACTCTTATCGGGGATAACTAACTCTTCATCAATGCCAACTACCTTTCCGTAGCCCTCACAAACAGGGCAAGCACCGAGCGGATTATTGAAGCTGAAAAGGTGCTCGAAGGGGCGTTCAAAAGTTATGCCGTCTAACTCAAAACGATTTGAAAATGAACGTTTTTCATTATTCAAAACGTCAATAATCTCACACACTCCCTCTCCCAAATTAAATGCTTTTTGAGCCGAGTCGAACAAACGCGCCTCTGCACCCTCTTCAATAACTAATCTATCTATAAGAATATCAATCTGCTTACCCTCAACAGAGGCAATCGCATCTTCTATTTCGCTCAACACACCATCAACCAAAATTCGTTGATATCCATCTCTTAATAGCAGCGTCAGTTTTTCGATAACACCCTGTCCCTGAGCCAGTACCAATGGAGCGACAACCATCACACGGCTACCCTCTACCAGAGTCATCGCAAAAGCAACTACGTCATCCGTAGAATGCGCCTTAACCTCTGTTCCGCTCACGGGCGAGAAAGTATGCCCTATACGTGCAAAAAGCAGGCGTAGATATTCGTAAATCTCTGTTGATGTGCCAACTGTCGAACGAGGATTACGCGTATTAACCTTTTGCTCTACTGCAATAGCAGGCGCTATACCAGTGATAATATCTACGTCCGGCTTCTCGATTCGTCCCAAAAACTGACGTGCATAAGCAGAAAGGCTCTCGACATAACGCCGCTGCCCCTCTGCAAAAATCGTATCGAAAGCTAGAGTCGATTTACCCGAACCGGATAGCCCTGTAATCACCACTAACTTGTTATGCGGAATTCGTAGTTCAATATTTTTGAGATTATGAACGCGTGCACCCTTAATATAAATTTCCATCTATCTAATTATCTCTATCTGCTCCTGCGAAGTAATTTTTTCGCAGTAACGACAACGTAGCGCCAGTTCACCATTGCGCTCACTGACAGTGAAATGTGTAATAACAGGCTCGTGATTGGTTATGCACATAGGATTGGCACAACGCACCAAACCATCCACCTCTTGGGGCGCCTCAATCTGACGCTTGCCTACCACCTCATAATCCCGTATGATATTAATGCGTGCCATAGGAGCAACTAACGCAAGGTAGCTAATTTCCTTGTCGGCACAATACATATCTGAGATTTTTATTATAGCCTTCTTATTCAACCTCTTGCTATTCAAGTTCATACCGAAGGTAATTTGATTTTCAGCATTCTCAAGATTGAGCAATTTGATAACCTTAAAAAGGCTCGACGATGGTATATGGTCAATGACCGTGCCATTCTCAATAGCACGTACTTCCAAATATTTATTGTTCTCCATTCTTTTTATTGAAGTTGAGAGGGTTGCGAGGTCGAGCAGTCTAATTATATAACCATCTTGTAGTACAAGTACTCAGCTGCTCAACATCAACTAATTATGATTAGAGAAATAACGCATAAATTGTGTGCGCTCGTATGCAACAGCCTCATTTACATTGCCATAATTGAGTTTACCCACAAAATCGCTAAGTTCACGGAAACCTTGCTCTTTCATCCAACTTTCTATGAAAGCCAACATCGGCTCAACCATCTCTAAGCCATTCTTATAGACAGTTGAACAGATTTGCACCGCCTTTGCCCCCGCTAACATCACCTTCACAGCATCGTCACCGGTATAAACACCCGAAGAAGCCGCAATGTCCACCAAAGGAACCGCAGCCGAAGCAAGCCCGCTCCAACGAATCACCCCGGAAATCTCCGATGGAGAACTATATACATTGGAAGAGTGCACCTTGAGAGTTTTAATATCAATGTCTGGTGCATAAAAGCGATTAAAGAGCACAACTCCCTGAACATTACGATAATACAGCTCTTTGATAATACTTAGCGGGTTTGTGAAATTATGCGACAGTTTCACGGAAAGAGGCACCGAAATAGCATCTTTTACTGCTCCGACAATATCCAGATACTCTTTCTCGATTTTCTCACTATCAACATCCTTGTCTGTCGGTAGTTTGAAAATATTCAACTCGATGGCATCCGCACCTGCATTCTCGATAATGCGCGCAAAATTGACCCATTCGCCCCTGTCTGAGCAGTTTATGCTGGCAATAATCGGAATTTCGCACTGCTGTTTGCAATCCTGAATCAGCTTCAGGTAGACACCCAAAGTGTTGTGAGTGAGGTAACCACGGAGATAATCAGATGCTTCGGGATAGTCGCTATATTTATCCACCGCAGCAACCTCGCTAAGAATCTGCTCCTCGAAGATTGACTTCAGTACAACGGCACCAATGCCTGCCTTCTCGGCAGCCTTAACCTTCTCAACAGTGGAGGTCAATCCCGAACTGCTAAGTATAATCGGGTTTTTGAGCTTCAAGCCCAAGTATTTGGTTTCTAGCATTTTATTTGATTATTTCTGTTTCCGAAAATTTTGCTCCCCATCCGTACCATATTCGAGCCGCAATCCATTGCAATCTCGTAATCGTCCGACATTCCCATAGATAAGATAGGGAAGTTATAAACATCATAAATTCGTTTCAAAGTCATAAATTCACTCCTAACTAAAGTCATATCCTCAGTAGAAGTCGCCATACCCATAAATCCTGCAATTTTTATGCCATTCAGCCCGCCGCAATAATCCACCACTTGCGAAATCTCATCATCCCCAAAGCCCTGTTTGCTATCTTCTCGCGCAATATGTACCTGCAAAAGTACATCCACCACCCTGCCAGCTCTCAATGCCTGTTCATTTACAGCATCAGCAAGTCTCAGTGAATCAATGGAATGAATTAGAGACACGAATGGTATGATATACTTTATTTTGTTGGTTTGAAGGTGTCCAATGAAGTGCCACTTGATATCGTGCGGCAGAGCCTTATACTTTGCAAGCAACTCCTGTGGACGACTTTCTGCAAAGAGACGCTGTCCCGCCGCATAAGCCTCCTCTATTGCCTGTGCAGGATGAAATTTAGACACCGCAACCAACTCTACACCAGTTGGTAATACGCTTTTAAGAGCTAGTATATTATCTGCAATCATATTCACAAATGTAGCCATTTTTTCTCAATACAACAATAGGTGGCATCAATAGTTGTCAATAAAATTATAGAAATATTGCGCAGTAGTAATAAAAAATATTAATTTTGCTCTGTCAAATGGATAGTCAAATTAATATTTCCAAGCGTTGGTTTGCCATAGTCAATCCTGTTGCCGGCAAGGGCAAAGGGCTGACAGATTGGCCTGTAATCAGCACTCTGCTTCACGAAGCCGGAATTGAGGTGGATGCACTATTTACCCAGCGCAAGCATCACGCCACCGAATTGGCAGTATATGCCGTGGGTAAGGGCTACCGTAAAATCATAATTATCGGAGGAGACGGCACAATCCACGAAACTGTTCACGGACTCTTCCTCCAACAGCGAGTCGCCACTGCCGATGTGCTATTGGCTGTGATTGCCGTTGGTACGGGTAATGATTGGATGCGTATGTACGGCATTCCTAACACCTATTCCGATGCTGTACGCTCGATAGTTCAGGGTCACACATTTTTGCAGGATGTGGGGCGGGTTACTTATTGGGAAAGCAAGGTCTGTCAGAGGCGATATTTGGCTAATGTGGGTGGGATTGCCTATGATGCGGCGGTTTGTCGCGGGTTCAACAAGCTCAAAGATAATGGTTATCGCGGCAAGTGGCTATATATATGGAGTGCGGCGAGGGAGGCGTGCCGGTTTCGCTCGCGGCAGGCGCGTATAGTTGCGGACGGGAAAGAGGTGTTTAATGGAAAACTCTTTACAGCCACAATCGGTATATGTAAGTATACCGGAGGCGGTATGTCGCAAACACCTTATGCTGTGGCAGATGATGGACTCTTTGATATGACGGTGATTCCGAGTATGAACCGCGTAAGGCTCTTTTCGCGCTTCAGAACATTATACACCAACAATATATATAATATCACAGGCGTTAATCTTATCCGAGCCGGACGCATAGTCGTTGAGTGCGACCACCCCATTCAGGTGGAGTTGGACGGAGAGATATTGGGAGAGGCTGATTTTACATTCGAGATTGTGCCACGCGCCGTGCGGGCGATTGTAAGCAAAAATTTTGTTAAATTAAACGAATATGGTACCACGCAGGCGGCGACTCAAAAAAAAGGTTAGATACACACTATTTTTCATTGTCATCTTCGCTCTGTTTATATCATTGCGGGGGTGGCGTGTCTTTGCATCCGACACGAAGGACAACATTGAGATTCAAGTAGAAGAGCGCGCACCTGTGCCTATTAATCAGATAGTTGAAAATGCTGATAGCGACATTCCCGAGGCTGCCAAGTTCGACAAGGTGGTTAATAATTTTATGCACCAATGGAGCATTGCGGGGGCTTCGGTGGCAATTATGAAGGATGGTAACCTCATTTACAGCAAAGGATATGGTTATGCCGACGTTGAGAATGGAGTACCGACAGAGGTAAAACATATTTTCAGAGTTGCATCCGTAAGTAAACTAATTACTGCCGTGGGTATTATGAAGTTAGTAGAACAGGGGCGGTTGAGATTGGATGACAAGGTCTTCTCTGCGAGCGGACTTCTGCCCGAATATGATGACTACCGCGACAAACGGATTGAATCCATCACGGTTGAACATCTGCTTCGACATCAGGCGGGCTTTGGTGTGGGCGCGGGAGATGCTATGTTTGATGGGCACAAGATGGGGTTGGAGCTTCCGATGAGTGTCTCTTCACTTGTTCGGTACTCCCTCAAACGTGGTTTGCGCTATTCTCCCGGAAAGAGCACAATATATTCCAATATTGGTTATTTGGTGCTCGAGAGCATTATCGAAAAGGTTACTAATCAACCATATCAAACTTTTATAAAGGATGAAATTTTGGCGCCCGCCGAATGTTTCGATATGCACATCGGGCAAAACCTAAGTAGTCAGAGGCACGAAAACGAGGTAAGATATTACGAGCAGAGTGATGCGGAGCCTATTCCCTCTGCCGATGGCAGTGGACGACTGCTGCCCAAGAGCAACGGGGGTAACAACGTGGAGCTCTTTGGCGGAGCCGGCGGATGGGTAGCCTCGCCCGTGGAGTTGGTGAGGTTTGTTGCTTCCATAGACCCGAATAATCCACACTCGAACGTCCTCTCCAGAGAGAGTATAAAGAGTATGACCATATGCGAGAAATCCAGATTACCTATTGGTTGGATGGGCGTTACTGCAAATGACGATTGGTGGCGCAGTGGCAGTATGGCAGGTACAAGCGCTATGGTCAGACGGCAGAGTAATGGTTACACGTGGGCTTTCATCACCAATACAAGCAACTGGAAAGGGTATGTATTCTCACGGATGATAAACGATATGATGCGCAAGGCTTTTGACAAGGTTGCCGAGTGGCCCGAAAAGGATTTATTTAGCAAAGGGGCGGTTCAGGAGTGAGGCTCACACCCGAATATTATATGCTCAACTTTGAACAACATTTACTAATTTTCAGAAGTCCCCTTTTGCTTATTAATTTATACAACATAAAATACACATAGTAAAATTGAAAATCGTTTTTCAGACCAATTAATTTATGAAATTGTCATAATCTCAAATTTTGAGCATACCAACAGAGATGAGTATCTTTGCCTATTGATTAACTAACACTATGTTCAATGGAAGAGATACTATTTACCCCCTACATTGGGGTTGGTTGCGGGATTGATGTCCATAAGGATTTGATAGTTGCAACCATTCAACGAGGCAACGAAGTTGTCGGCACAAAGGAGTTTGACGGTTTTACCGTTTCCTTGGAATCTTTGCGTGATTGGTGCAAAGATGCGGGTGTCACTCATATTGCGATGGAGAGCACCGGTATTTATTGGAAGCCTGTGTTCAATATTTTGGAGGATGATTTTGAGGTTATTTTGGTTAATGCTCGGCACGTAAAGAATGTGCCTGGTCATAAGACCGACAAGAAGGATAGCAAATGGTTGAGCAAATTATTGGTAAGCGGACTACTCAAAGGTAGCTTTATCCCTCCACGCGACATAAGAGATTTACGAGATTTAGTTCGCTACAAGAAGAAGTTAGTAGCTCATAGTGCATCAGAGAAGAATCGTATAATCAAGATATTGGAGGATTGCAATATCAAGTTATCAAGTGTATTGAGTGATGTTGATGGAGCCGTTGGTCGCAATATCATCAGTGCATTGATAGATGGAGAGAGTGATGTAAATCAATTAATGCGGTTTTATCACGGCAAGATAAAGACACCTCGTAGTGAGTTTGTCAAAGCTTTGCAGGGTAAGGTTAGCGATCATCATCGTTTTATGTTGCAGTTTCATCGAGATGTGATAGCTAATGATGATGCTATGTTGGAGCGGTTGGATGCAGAAATAGCCAAGGCTGTTTCTGATTATGAAGTTGAATTGGAGCTATTGGAGACCATACCGGGTGTTGGGCGAGATAGTGCCATTGGTATTATAAGCGAGATAGGTGTTGATATGGAACGATTTCCTGATGAGAACCATTTAAGTTCTTATTGTGGTGTAAGTCCGGGCAATAATGAGAGTGCCGGTAAAAAAAAAGTACAAAGACCATAAAGGGTAATAGCCATATTACTTCGATATTGGTAGAGTGTGGGTGGGGGGCGACACGTAAGAAGGATTGCTATTTGAAGCGAAAGTATGAGAGTTTGGTAGGCAGACGAGGTAAGAAGCGAGCACTTGTAGCCATTGGGCATAAAATTATTGTAGCCGCATACTTCATTTTGTTGAACAAACAACCATATCGTGAGCCTGAGTTACACGACAAAAATCCTCGCAAGCAGAAGAAGCAGATACGGAACTATTTGAATCGTTTATCGGCATTAGGTGTTGATGTTAGTGTATTTTTATGAAATGGGCTGCATCTCACCAAGCTACATTTTTTATTTCGTTTTAAGCAAGCATTATATTTAAGGCAACAACATAGGTCGCATTTTTTCTGAGACTTCCCTTAGAAGAGCTTGAGTATGAAATTGACCTATGTCCAAAGAGATTTGGGCACAAAATTAAGAACCAACAGGTGTTACCACTGCCTTTATAGGCACGGAGTACGAAGATGAAAATTTAATCTCTTAATTATACCTTAAATAGCTATTATACAAATTAATACAAAAATATACACAGATGAAAGAGCTTTTATTGAAAATTTCAGAGAAGTCGCCTCTAGTTCACAATATCACCAACTTTGTGGTAATGAATAACACAGCAAACGCCCTTCTGGCAATAGGTGCTTCGCCCGTAATGGCACACGCCACAGAAGAGGTGGAGGAGATGGTGGCAATATCTTCGGCGTTGGTAATCAACGTTGGAACGCTAAGTCCTCGGTGGGTAGATGCTATGGAGGTGGCAATGGTCAGGGCTAAGAAGTTAGGAGTGCCCATTGTTTATGACCCTGTTGGAGCAGGGGCAACCTCGTATCGCAATCAGGTAAACGCGCGACTTTTGCAGGCTGCTGCCCCCGATGTTATCCGTGGCAACGGTTCGGAAATTATGGCTCTCGCCCAAAGTGGCGGCATCAAAACCAAAGGCGTGGACTCGACTGCATCATCTGATTCGGCGATTAATGCTGCCCGAATACTATCCGAACAACTTGGTTCAGTGGTGGTTATTAGCGGGCAGACGGACTACATTGTAAGCGGAGGCTGCACGCTCGAAAATAAATTTGGCACACCTCTGATGACCGCCGTCACCGGTATGGGATGTACTGCGACTGCCATATGCGGTGCTTTTGCTGCCGTAGAGAGGGATTTTGCCCGAGCGGCACAAGCAGCTATGGAACTTATGGGACGAGCCGGCGAAGCGGCTCTTGCAAAGACCAACTCTCCGGCTTCGTTCCAGATAGCATTTATAGATTCACTTTATGAATTACGAACAGAGAAAGATGATTTTTAATAGGTTCATATTCTTGTTTTTAACTATTGGTTCTTCACTAATCGCACCCGGGCAGACGCGTGAGGAGCCAATAATGCTAAGAACCCAAAATTGCGATATTCAAGGCTCGTTGCTCATTCCCTTAGGGATTGAGAAGATGGAGGTTGTTTTGATTGTCGGAGATTCCGGACCGACAGACCGAAATGGTAATCAAAACTTTATGGTCAATAATGCCCTGAAAATGTATGCTGTTGCACTAGCCGAGGAAGGCATCGCATCTCTGCGTTTCGATAAGCGCGGAGTTGCTGCAAGTCGAATAAAGGGAGGTGCGGAGGTAACTTTCAGAGAGTATGTGGACGACATAAAGGATTGGATAGCAATGCTTCGCAACGATAGGCGTTTCTCTAAAGTCGTTATTGCCGGTCATACAGAGGGGGCACTTGCCGCCCTAGTTGCCATCTCGGAAAATTGCGCTGTTGATGGTTACATTTCCATAAACGGGATGGGAAATAGTGCTGATTGTGTAATAAAAGAACAACTCTCCCGCAACCAAACTTCCCAAGTAAAGCAAGTAATCAGTTCAATAATAGATAAACTAAACGAAGGTGAAATCACCGAAAATCCTCCGGTTTATCTACGAAACAGCCTTTCTGTTCCGATGCAGAAGTATCTTATTCCCCTCTTCGCCTACCATCCCCGGGAGATGATTAAATCCATCCGCACCCCAATTTTGTTGATGCACGGAGATAAGGATATTCAAATTAGTCCCGAAGAATCAAAAGTTCTACACACAGGCAATAATCGAGCTAAATTGGTGATAGTAAATAATATGAATCACATTTTGAAGGAGTGTGAAACGATGGATCGCGACCAACAATTAGAGACCTTTACCGACCCCTCCATTCCCCTTGCGGACAAATTGGTGGACGAGAGCGTGCGCTTTATTAAGAGTTTATAGGGTTCACCTACCAAAATATACCTTGGCTGCCTTTTTCACCTTGGGGGCGAGCAGTAGTAGAGTGACCATTGAGGGAATAGCCATCAGCGCAAAAGCAGAATCTACAATGCCAATCATCACCCTTAGAGGCATCACGGCACCCACTATCAACATCAAGAGATAAAAATAGTTATAGTACTTTATTGCCCGAGCACCAAATAGGAAATTGGTGCACTTCGCCCCGTAGTACGAGTAGGTGAACATTGTGGAAAAGGCGAATACAACCACCATTACCATAAGCAGATAGTGCCCTAGAATCGGGATAGAGTTCTGGAAAGATTGCAGAGCTATTTGAATACCCTTTACATCGGTGGCATTGTAACCGCCAATAAGGATTGCCAGGGCAGTGAGTGTGCATACCAATCCCGAATCTATCGATGGTCCAATCATCGCCACCAGACCTTCACGTATAGGTTCGCTATTTTTTGATGCCCCGTGCATCATCGACGCTGTACCAACGCCCGCCTCATTCACAAAAATGGCACGTCGCGCACCGATAATCATTGCCGACCCTGCCAATCCACCAATACCTGCACTGAAAGTAAACGCCTCGCTAAAAATTTGTGCAAAGACCGCGGGGACAACCGATAGGTTTGTTATTATAATATATCCGACCAATAGAAAGTATGCAGACACCATTGCCGGCACAAGGCGTGATGCAACCTTCGAAATACGCACGATGCCACCGAGAATAACAACCGACACCAAAACACAAATCACGATTCCGACAAGAACACGAAACATCGTGCTGTCCTCTTCAATAAAGATTGTTGTGACAGCCTCGGCGAGCTGATTTGCCTGCATCAGAGAGAGTGTACCAACCAACCCGAAGAGGGAGAAAAATACCGCCATCGGCTTCCACCGCCTCCCTAAACCTTGAGTAATCATATACATAGTCCCTCCCTGTACTTCGCCCGAGGAGTCTCGCCCTTTGTACATCACGGCAAGCGTTCCTTCGAAAAACTTTGTCGCCATCCCTACAACAGCACTCACCCACATCCAAAAAATCGCCCCCGCCCCTCCCATAGAGAGTGCAATAGCCACACCCGATATACTTCCCATACCCACCGTCGAGGCAATGGCTGAGGTCAGCGCTTCGAACGAAGAGATTTGCCCCGCACCCGTGTCGTCTTTCCTGCCAAGCACTTCAAGTGCTTTTCCATAATACCTAAACGGAACAAAGCCTGAGTAGACCAAAAAGAAAAGTCCGCCACCCATCAGCAGCAAAAATAGGGGCATACCCCATATCCAGTCCCCAAAAGAGACTATAGTCCGAGAAATTATTTCCAACATATTGCATTAAAAACTCTTAAATGGTTTTTACAAGCCTATACGGTGCCACAACTTTTCACACAAAACCGGGCAGAAACTATCAGAAAATTGCCCGTGCTATCTGCTCCACATTGTCAGCCTTACCCATTGTGTAGAAGTGAAGTGCGGGAACGCCGGCATCCTTCAGCTGGCGACACTGCGCGATTGCCCACTCAATACCAACTTCCCGAACGGAGCCGTTATTCTTGCACTTCTCCACTTCACGCACCAAATCCTCGGGTAGATCAACGTGAAAAATTTGGGGTAACAGCGAGAGCTGTTTGAAAGTGGTAAAAGGTTTCAATCCCGCCACTATCGGCACGTTGATGCCCGCCTCGCGGCATAGCCGCACGAACTCAAAATACTTACTGTTATCATAAAACAGCTGAGTGACAATATACTCCGCTCCTGCATCAATCTTTGCTTTGAGGTGTTGAATGTCGGAAGCGAGGTTTGCCGCCTCCGAATGTTTTTCGGGATAGCCCGCCACGCCTATCGAAAAATTAGTAGGTTTAGTAATCTCCATTTCGCTATCCAAAAACTCCCCGCGATTCATTGCCGCAATCTGCCTCACCAATTCAATGGCATTTGAGTGCCCATTTTGGGAGGGGTTAAAAGAGCGTTCTCCGTGGATATTGTCACCGCGCAGAGCAAGCACATTGTTGATTCCGAGAAAGTTCAAATCTATGAGTGCATCCTCGGTATCGAACTTGGAAAAACCTCCGCAAATAAGGTGAGGTACAACTTCGATGTTGTATTTACTCGCAATGGCAGCAGCAATGCCGACTGTTCCGGGGCGTTTTCTTATGGTACGCCTCTCCAACAGGCCATCGCCACGCTCGATAAACTTAATCTCCTCGCGGTGGTAGGTGACGTTTATATATGAGGGGTCGAATGGTGATAAACGGTTGATAGTATCGAATATAGTATCAATATTGTCTCCTTTGAGCGGCGGTAAGAGCTCGAAAGCAAAAAGGGTTTTGCTGGATTGAAAGTTTTCGGTAATTTTCACTTTGCAATAAATTTTGTTTGAAGTCGTGACATTCAATAAAAATCGACGTATTCGGCACAAAGATACAAAAAGAGAGGCACTTTGTAAAATGCCTCTCAAATTTTATAAATTAATGTAGCTCCTGAGCGCCTCCACATACCGCTCGAAGGCATCCACCCCCGCGGGGGTTATTAGGCAGGTGGTCTGAGGCATCTTACCTCGATAACCCTTCTCCACTTGGATATATCCTGCAGTTCGTAACTTCTCGATCTGGACGCTCAGGTTGCCCGAGGTTGCTCCCGTCTTCTCGCGTATGTAGGTGAAGTCGGCACTCTCCACCGAAACCAACAACGAGACCACCGCCAGACGAAGCTCCGAGTGAAGCAAGGGGTCTAACTCTTTGAACATTTCGCACGACAGTTTAGAATATGACCCGGAATTATCATCGAAACTATGAACATCAACATAAAGACGTAGATGTAGTACTGGGTAAAGAACATTCCGAAACTCAGTACTATTGCCGCAAAGCCGCCAATAATCAAAGGACGAAAACGAAGTACCAAGCCCGAGAGAGTAACCCCAATGCAGAGTATTGTGGAGAGGATAGGAATCATAACAAAACCGATGATATGTTTGGTCAGGTCACCCATAATCGTTGTAGAAATCAGCACGATAGGGAATAGCATTGCGACAATGCCGATTGTTATCCATATGTAGCCTATAAAGCGGTCAATATAGGTGCTAACCTGCTTGGGTCGTTTGCGCAGAACGTTCCACGTGCCGCCCCATCCGATAATCGGTATCGCCCACCACGCCCAGTTGGAAATGTCGCCATAGCCTAAGTAGACCAAGGCGACAACTACTGCCGAGACCAAGAGCGATGTGTAGCCCCAAATCAAAAAGATTGTTCCGCCGCCACGCTCAAGTTTTCGTTGGCTTTGGCGAATCATTGCAGCGATTAGTTCTAAACTCTGCTGCGAATTTAGTGTTTTTTCTTCCATTAGTTTATTTGTTAAATTACGCTGCAAAGATAAACTAGTTTATAATATAAACCAAATCTTTTTTCAAAAAAGTTATCTGAACAACCTCAATTTATTAATTTCAACAACTTCGGATGAATAATAGCAATTTTTATGACAGCTAAAGCGCTATCCACTAGAATATGCCATCATAGGTAACATAAACACCTTCACCTTAATGAGTAAATAAGACGATAAAAAAGGTAGCTTTGTATCCTAAATACCTATCTATTTATGATATCCATTCGTGTAAAACACAGACCATCAACCATCCCCAACAAGGAGGGAGTTATCTATTATCAACTTATTCATAATCGGGTAAGTAAACTCATAAACACCTCATACAGGTTATACACTAATGAGTGGGATAAGGAAAATTCGATAATCAACATAGCCAAGGCGGGATACCACCGTCGGGCATATTTGCACAATATCGAAAATCAGATTCTTCGAGATATCAACAACCTCCAGAGAATCGCCACCCAAGGTGGCGACATCGCATCCGTAATAAAGGATTACTCCAGACTTGGTAAAGAAAATTTGCTATTTTGTTTTGCCGAGCGTATTGCCGGTGAATTAACGTCCCAAGGGCGGACAAAGAGTTCAATTTCGTACAAAACGGCATTGAGAAGTTTTTCGACATTTCGCAATGGAAATGACATAGCCCTTAGTGAAATAAAGCCCCCTATAATTAAGCAATACGAACAATATCTGCGTGCAAAACAGGTATGTAACAACTCGGTTTCCTTCTATATGAGGATTCTGAGGGCTATCTATAATCGCGCCGTTGAAGAGGGTTTTTGCGAGCAATGTTTCCCATTCAAGGGCGTATATGTGGGCATAGATAAGACTATCAAACGAGCCGTCGAAGAAGATGTCATATCACGGCTCAAGGCGGCAGACTTATCCGATAGACGCAGAATAGAATTTGCGCGCGATATGTTTATGTTCAGTTTTTACACTCGCGGAATGGCGTTTGTGGATATAGCGCACCTGACACACGCCAATATCAAAGATGACTACATTGTCTATCAGCGACACAAGACCGGTCAGGAATTGATTATCAAAATAGAACCTTGCCTGAGGCATATTATTGCAAAATATAGCGATGCAGAGAGTAAATATTTGCTTCCAATACTTACGGGAGAGAATCCGAATTATGAAAGCGCGCTACGACTACAAAATATACGCCTGAAAAAATTATCGGAATTACTGGGCTTGACCCCTCACTTAACCTCTTATGTGGCACGACATAGCTGGGCTACTCTTGCCAAACGCAAGGGTGTCTCCACACAAATAATAAGCGAATGTATGGGACACAGCAACGAAAAAACCACACTCATATATCTATCATCATTAGATCGCTCGGTCATCGACCAAGCTAATGCCAAACTACTCGCCGAAATATGATTTCTCCACATTATTAACTCTTGGGCAATTTACTTCGTGAATTTTATGACTATAAAGTTCACGAAGTAAATTGCCCAAGTGTTAGTAAGACACGCCAAATATACCTCACTCGTGAATCTATGCCAATGCTAAGATTCAATAAACAATGATCCATTCATTTTTAACAATTTGCCAATAATTACATAGCAGGAAACCAATCACACAATGGTTATATTATTGACTCCTATGCAGTTCGGATTAAATCCAATCATTGCATTGATAAGCGATATTTTAGCATACTTAGTGAGCGAGTCGGGCGTGATGTCGGCTGTGGTGATTGTGCCCTCCTCTATCAGTCGGGCGCGGCAAGTTCCCGCAAGCAGTGGTTTTGCAGGGGTTACCCACCTGCTGCCGTCGAACAACACGATATTGGCAATGCCGGTATCAGTCAGTATGCCGTCACGAACAATCAGAATATCATCGCACTCCCCGCGTGTTTCGCGAAGTTTATCTATCGCTGAACGGTCTAGATACTTTTTATCGTAACGAATCGAACCCCCGTCTACCAATTTAAGCGTCTCAAATAGCCGCACGGTATAGGGCGTAAGCTGATGCTCCACAATGCCTTCCGAGCTATATACAATTCGCAATTTGAAACACCCAGACTGCGGCAAACGTATGTTTTTTAAGTAGTTATCAAGATTAATACGGTTGCCGAGCACGCTCCGCGCAACGCGCTGTTGGTGGTAGTCAAGGTGGTGCACCCTACCCTGCTCCACTCGTATGGTCTCAAATAATAGGCACATATATTTTTGCTAATAATTCGGCATATTCCTCCTCAGCATTACTCTGTGCAGTTATCCCGCCTCCGCTCCGAAAGTAATAATCACCCTGCGCACACTTCTCTATGTAGCGGATAATCACGCAACTATCCAACCCGATACCGTCATACACACCCATCACTCCGGTGTAGAACCCTCTCTTTGTCGGCTCCACCTCCTCGATAATCTCCATCGTCCGCACTTTGGGTGCACCACTGATGCTACCCGCCGGCAAAACCCTCAAAATAATATCTCCGAGCCTCTCGCGCCAACGGTCATCCAACTTTCCGCTAATCTTTGAGCTCGTCTGAAACACTTTCCCATTTGCCGTTGTAATTGCTTCGGTATAACGAAACTTTTCGACCTCCACATCTCGCGAAATCATAGACAGGTCGTTACGAATAAGGTCTACTATGGTATGGTGCTCGCAAAGCTCCTTACAGCTCTCTATCAACGCTTTTTCATCTTTTGACGTACCCTTCATCGGGCAGCAACTAACAACATCATTTTCTATTCTCAAAAATGGTTCGGGAGAGTAAAATAGAAATTCATCCTCTATCATAAATTTATATCCGGCTCTCGAATTGAGATATATGCTACTCATATCCAAATCATTAACCAGACGTGATGCAAACGTCAGATTGAGCAGATAGCTATCTCCGTGGTGGATATGTTCCATCACGCGGTCGAAATATTTTTTGTAGTCATCAAACAAAATCGGCTCAACTCTAAGATCAGTTTCGTGCGGGTCTGCCACCACTCTTCGTCCAATCTCCACACCATCAATCGCGCACGCAATTCCGTTGCTCGCCAACTCTGTGAGTTTTATCACCGCGCCTTTTTCCGCCTTATAATCAACAAGAAAAAGAAATGGTATCCGTGCAGCAGCGAGGTGATTTACCTGCTCACGAATCTGTTCACGGCTAATGTACTCCATACAAAAAATTGTTGATGATGCTCAATCCGTTTTCGGTAATATAAGATTCGGGGTGAAATTGCACGCCGCAAACCCGCTTGGTGATATGTTCTACGCCCATTATCAACCCCTTGTCATCCACCGCCGTCGCCCTAAGCTCCGCCGGCAGCAACTCCGCCACCCAAGAGTGGTATCTTCCGACAATCATTTCGTCTATACCATTAAATAGCAGCGAGTCAGGCTCGCATTTTATCTTTGTACCCACTCCGTGTGCGACAACAAGAAGGTTTCTTAGTTGCGCTCCATAGTACTGACAAATAGCCTGATAACCAAGACATATACCCAAAATAGGTTTGGTGTGCTCATACCGTTTCAAAATCTGCTCCATAACCGGAAAATCCTGAGGAACTCCCGCGCCGGGCGAAAAAATAACACGACTATAACACTCAACACACTCAATATCAAGGCTCTTACTATCTCTCACTTCAATCTCCTCACACGTTGCCCTGCCAATGAGCGCAACAAGGTTATAGGTAAATGAATCGTTGTTATCAACTAATAAAATCATAGGGCAAATAAATGTGGTTTGAATAAAACGGGGTTGTGCAATAGATAAGTATTGAAAAATAATTAATTAATAACCCTTTTTCAATACTTACTTATGCACAACCCCGCGAAATAGTTTGTTCGCCGACTATTCTTCGATTATCAATCGCAAGCCCACGTTCCAAACCTTTTGGTAGGGAACAAAGCCGCGACGCGATGCGACGGTCGCTTTCTTTGTGCGGTCATACCAAGAGCCACCCTTGACAACCTTGCGCGTAGCATCAAAATCAGACTTAGTCCACTCAGCAACATTGCCGTTGATGTCATACAATCCCCAAGGACTCGGCTTATATGTGCCGCTTTCGCCCATCAACATTTTGCCATCATTAACAGACTCATCCTTAGGAATATAATTCAAATATGGATATATCGGGTCTGTCTTTTTCATCGGTTGTGGGTCTACGCCCGACACTGCCATTTTGGTGAGATTCCAATCCGCAAGATTTTCATAAGGACTGAAATCCGTGTTTTTATTACCAAACCAGAAGTCCGAATCCGAACCTGCGCGTGCCGCCCATTCCCATTGAGCCTCAGTAGGTAATGTCGCTTTCAAGCCTGTCTTTTTACTCAAAAGGTCGGCATACTTCATTGCCTCGTCATAGCTGATTTTTGTTGCAGCATATTCGTCGTAGTTTACGTAGTAGCCGGGCGTTGTGTGGTCTTTCCAGAACTGACCGATATATCGGCTGTCGTGGTCGGCAATCAATGCGCGCATTTGGGCATTGCTCACCTCTTTATCACTCATCCAGAAGCCTTTGGCAATCTTAACTTTTGCCGGCACTAACGTGCCGTTCTTGCCATTTCCGCCCATTACGTACTCGCCCGCAGGAATCCACACAAAGGTCATTGTCTGACCATTGCCCAGCTCCACAACCTTGGGAGCTTTGCCCGCGACCATTGCCTTAGCTTGTTCGGCATTAAATGGGAAGCCTTTTACCTTCACCTCCTTATACTTAACATCCGTTTTCGCAGGCATCACAGGCTCTATTTTAGGCTGAGTTGCAAGGTAAGCGGCATAATCGGCAATCTCTTTTTCCCAATCAATAGGCGCATTTGCATACTTGCGAGCCAACTCCAAGCGGCGCTCCTTTTGGTCGATAGTCTCGCCATTGAGAACCTTGTAAGGCGTTGCATCGAATGCCGAGCGATAAGGTACGTTGAAGTCTACCCAAGTTGTCAAACGCTCCCACTCCTTGGGTGTAAGCTCTACGCCGTGGTGTCCGTTGCGTAACATCTGAACCATCTCGCTATTGTCCACGTGGTATTCCATCGGGTTTAGCACAGCCATTTCAGCTTCCGGACCTTGGCGATAGAAGTATGGGTGGAACTGCAAGTAGCTCTTGCTAAAGAAGCGCGAACCAGCCCAGTCTGTAATAGTATCAATACGTCCGCCGGTGTAGTCGATTCCTCCGGCTTTGCGTTCGCCATTATGGCAAGCAACACAAGCACGGTCGAGTATAGGCTGCACCTCCATCTCGAAGGTAAAGGGGCGAATGCCACCCTCGGGAACTGTTATCGCATGAGGCTTTTTCGTCGAAGCCAATGTACGCCTTGGAATTGGGATTTGGCTTTGGTCCTCGTGGCAACCTACGCAAGATACAGTCTCGCCGGGCTGTCCGGTAATCCAACTACGCATCCACTGAATCGCCGCCCCGTTTTCGTCCAACGGCTGTAGCGAAATGGGAGTGTTGGCAGGAATCTTGAATATAGCCGAGCCATCCTCTTCGACCTTCACGCGCCCCAACTCGCGCTTAATATCCCAACCGGCTTGAATACCCTGAGCAAGATGGTCGGAAAGTGTGCGTAAATATGCAAATTCATAAGCAAATACGCGCAACTCTTTAACCTTACCACGAGGCACACCCTTCAAACCTTCACCCTCATAAATATCTTGAATAAAGACAGTTGCCTCCTTGTCAGCCTTACTCAAGTCCATAGGAACACGCTCGGGGATAATGGGGGGTGTTTGGCGCTTAACCAAAGGTATGGCATTTATCAGACCTTCGCCCTCATATTCGGCAATAAGTTGCATATTATCAAATACATCGACAAGATATATACCCCAAAGCGACTTGGGCGACAACTTAGCCGTAACCAAGAAATATTTGTCATTAATCGGCTGAGGCTTTATAAATTGAGGCCACACATCGTCCACGAGTCCGTCTTTCACCAAGGGCACTATTTCGCGCTTGCCGAAAGGAATCTCCTGCACCATACCATCCACACCCTTGCGTCCTTTGTTTATGTCGAAGAGAATCAAGCGCCCCGAACGCACAACACCGTGGTGACCGGTAATAATTCCAAGGAAAGCACTACTGCTACCCGGAATTGGTGCAAGGTCATAGGTTGAGTTTGGGAAAAGCGAACCGCTACCATAAAACGCCTTATTCTCAGTGCCGTCAGGGTTCATATTCATAACGATACGTGAGTAGTAGTGCATCAGGTCGGTGTATTCCCAGCGGGTATAGAGCACTCTACCATTAGCCATTACCGTTGGATGCCAGTTGTTCTCTTGGTCGAAACATATGCGGCGCATATCGCTGGTCTTAGGGTCGAACAGAGCGAAGTTACCCACAGCATCAGAGCCATTTACGCACGGTACGCCGTGATAACCTAGGTTTGTATTTACGATAAGTTTACCGCTGGGCAGATAGCCGGCATCAAAAAATTCGAGGTCGCTATCCTTGAAAACGGTGAGTTGTTTCGCTTTTCCGCCTTTTGTGGGTACTTCAAAAACTTGGAAGTGTCTGAGCGAGTCTTGCGAGGTGAAAATCATACGGTCGCCGTCCCAGTGAAGTTGAACATCGGTAACAACATAGTCTTTCTCGGGCTTATATATTTGGCGTTTTTGGAGCTCATTTCCTCGTAGATTCGATAACTCCACAATCTCGCCATCGAATCCGCTACGCGCTGCCGATAACTGACAAGACCAGTTATTAGGTTGGGTACCAAGCGAGTGAGGATTTACGCTACGCGCCCTATTTCCAAGTTGATAACGCGTAACAATGATTTTGTCGAAGTCCAACACCGGATTCGCCAACAGAATCTCTTTTTTAAGAGCCAAAGCGCGTTGTGCATTCGCTATAGACTTGGCATCTATCTTATTAACTCCCTCAAATCCGGCTTTAGCCAACGCCTGCAATTCTGCATATTTCTCTTGATACTCCTTGCCAAGTTTTGCATCCTTTAGTGCTGCGCCAATAGCATCGACATTGAGCCACGACAACTGCTCTTGCAGAGCAACAACCTCGTTAGCCTGCTTGATAAGAGCCACAAACCCTTCTAACTGAGCAGCTTTATCTGTCAATTTATCCAACGCGGCAGCTTTTTCAGTAAAGTATGATTTGTTTGAAATAGAGGCTATTGCCTTTTTCAAGGCTCCATTTTCGATAATAGTTCCGGGCGTAGTGAGCCAATCTTCCAGAGGCACACCAAAGTTTGCCAATATTATTTGCACACTCTCCGGCGCCGACTTTCTGAGCATAGCAGCCTCCTCTTGTCCACTGGTAGGCAGCACTTTGAATACAGCTGAACCGCCCGACGAACCTTCGTCAATACCGATTGAAGCCTCGAAGCGGTCGTAGTCACCGTTTGTTAAATCTACAATCAGAGTGCTATTTGCGTGCGCCAATACCCCGCGATTAAAAGTCTCATCACGCAGGCGGAATTTTTTGCCCGAAAAGTTTTTATTAAGGCTAAACCAATCACTTTCAACTCGTTTGTACTTAAACTTTGTCTCATCAAGCCACTTAACAGTTCCATCTTTTTTTATAATTTTGGCATCTGCCCAAACAGCGTGGTCATAATCCACACCATCTTCGGTAGCCCAAGTCACGAGCACCAACTCTTTTAGCCCTTTTAGGTTGATATTAACTTTTCCCGGAGCTTTGCCTCGTTTGTAAACATCCGACACAAAAGGAAGTCCCGCAACCGAAGTTGCCATCGTCTTCTCTTTGGCAGACAGAGCCTTATCAGCCCAACTTTGCGCAGGAGGCGGTGAACCCTTCTTTTGTGCCGCACTCGCAAGTGTTGCCACCGCAAGCATTGCAATTAATAGTCTTTTCATTGTTTTTATTGTTTTAGGTTATTCGGCAAATGGATAGACCGCAGAAACGTTCACCGAGAATGGGCGGTTTCGATAGCTCCACACCAAATTTTTCGCTGCATCGAACTCAACAATCTGTAAATCAGCGCAATCAGGCGCAACGTGTCCGAGCCAGTTGGTCGCAATAATATTACCATTAGGCAACATCGCCGCACCAGCCACAAATTGGAACTTGGCACCGTCTACATCATTTTGCGCCAATTTCGTTGTTGCTTCGCCCGTGGCACGGTCAATCTCCACCAAGGAGTGAGAATCACCACACGAAACCAATAAGTTGCCATTATCCAACTCAATCAATGAGAATGGCACAGTACCCTCTCCACAAGCGTACTCTTTGACCAATTCGCCCGCATCGTTAATCTCGATAACTTTGCTCTGAGTGATTACCGGAATGAGATAGTTGCCGTTTTTTGCCTTACTGACAACGCGAAACTGAGCGTGAGGATTAGGAATATTAATCTCATATTTCACCTCTTTCACAGGTATTCCGTTCATATCCAACTCTTCAATCAACAGAGGGTTGTCACAGGTTGCCACCATAAAGTTACCGTTTGCCAACTGCACAGCCGTTTGCATCTCAGCACTATCGTTTTTGGTTTTGTAGTCCCATATCATCAACCCATTTCTATCAATCAATCGCGCGCCTTTCTTATAAGAGAAAAGTATGTCTCCATTTTTCGTAAGACTGATTGTGTTACATTCCGGTCTGCCGCTCTCGGTTGGTAGCGCCATAGCCCACTCAACATTTTGGGTGGCTTTGTCGATGATTGCTATCGAATCCCAATAGGAACCGGCGATTAACAGTTTTTCGGTAGGTTTGGGAGCAGTCGAGCAGCCAATCATCGTCACTGCCGCCGCCGCAAGTATAATTTTTTTCATTTTCTATAGGTGTTATTAGTTGGTCGCCGGTGGTTCAAGTTTATTGTTTGCAACCGACGACCAAGCACTAACTATTTACAAATCATTAAACATCTCAAACGCTTGCGCAGGGGTCAGTCCATCGTGCACCACTGCCGACACAGCTTGAATCATCGCCTCGGGTTTGCTGCTTTGGAAAACGTTGCGCCCCATATCAACGCCTGCAGCACCCTCATTGATAGCCTTGTAGCACAAATCAAGCGCCTCCAACTCTTCGAGTTTTTTTCCGCCGGCAATCACAATGGGTACGGGACAGGCATTAACAACCTTTTCAAAGCCGTCACAGTAGTAGGTCTTTACAATGTTAGCACCATTCTCTGCCGCAACGCGCGAAGCCAAACCGAAATACTTAGCATCGCGTGCCATCTCCTTACCCACAGCCGTAACTCCCATCGTGGGAATACCATACTTGTAGCCATAATCGGCAGCCTGCACCAAGTTTTTGATGGTTAGAGCCTCGTATGTTCCTCCCATAGAAATCATTACAGCCATCGCCGAAGCGTTCAGTCGTACCGCATCCACAATATCAATCAGGCACTCGTTATTGAGTTCCGTAAGAATCGACGAGCCTGCCGAGTATCGCAAACATATCGCCTTGTTCGAGTCGGCAGGTACTACCGAGCGTAACGAACCGCGTGTACACATCAGCGAGTCGGCATATTTTATAAGCGGTACAATGCCAAGGTCTAAGCGTTCCAAACCCGAAGTCGGACCCATAATATAGCCGTGGTCAAACGCCAACATTACAGTACGACCGGTTGCGGGGCGGAAAATGCGTGCCATCCTATCGCGCAAACCCCAGTCCGTACCATCCAACCCTTTCAAAAAGTATGATTTAGTTTCAACGGGTATACCAATTCCGTAATCTTTATCCTTGTTTTCAAGGATTCCATCCATATCTGCCATTATATTTAGTTTTTTCGTTAATCTTTTTGTGTTCTCTGTAAGCTTGATACTTAGATGCAAACCCTATGGTTATGGACATTACTATCCAATAGATAAGTTTTGAAATAAATACTTTAAATTAAATTTAAGATTATCTTTCATAAAATAATCGAACACTATAGTAAAAAATGTAGTTAAAG
The DNA here is from genome assembly GCA_000723505.1 of Mucinivorans hirudinis. Lineage (GTDB taxonomy): Bacteria > Bacteroidota > Bacteroidia > Bacteroidales > Rikenellaceae > Mucinivorans > Mucinivorans hirudinis. Next base: position 46,606 of record HG934468.1, read on the forward strand.
ACCCGAATATCAATCCATCAAGCCACTAGAACTTTCTTTGGATTTGATAGTCTTTTTCAGTTTTCATTCTTTTCTCTGTTATTGTTAATCTTTTTGATATGTTCTTGGGCACTATACTTATAGTAAAGCCCCATACTAAAAGCCATAATTATCCCATAGAGAAACTTTGAGATGAATAGCTTTGAACTAATCTCAAAATTCTCTGTAAAGTAAGTATTCAAATATCAGTGAAGTAAATGATACTATAAAGCCAAAAATCAATCCGTCAAACCACCATTTTTTTTGGCGCTGATAATCTTTTTCGGGAGGTTTCCGACACCACATATCTCGTACTATAAAGCACCTGCGAAACTCTCAAACATTGAAGCCCAAGAGGTTGCACCTGCATCTGGGTGTCCAATAGTCTTGTCACCAAGGTTGCGAGCACGTCCGAAGTTTGCCTTCATATTAACGGTAGCCTCCACACCCTTCAATGCAGCATCTGCGCCGACTCTCAAAACCTCATTAATATCATTTGATTGACAAGTCTCGATGGCTTCAACTGCCGGAATCAGAGCATCCATCATCGTTTTGTCTCCAATCGCAGCCTTGGTGTTTTTTTGGACTCCCAACAACCCACCCGCAAACATTTTTTTCAACTCGTCAGCGTCAATCTCCTCAGCAGCAGGCACATTATCCGACATTCCGAGCAGGAATCCGCCAAGCAGCGTAGAGGTTGAACCACTTGTTTCCAGCATCACGGCGAAACCCATATCTCCCAATAACCCTTTGAAGTTTCCACCCTTTTCAGATGCCCTTGCAATTACCTTGAAAGCTGTTTCGATAGCCTCGCCGTGGTCGCCGTCACCCAGAGCCGCATCAAGTTTTGAAAACTCTTCGGCACGACTCTTAATATTAGTATAGGCCGCCCCAATCATTCGCTGGAAGTCGGCAATCGTTATTTTTTCCATATTAGTGGTGTGAGTAATAAGGTGATATGGGCGGATTCCGGAAGGCAAACAGAAGCTTCAAATCCACCCATATCACTCTAAAATTTATTTCCGTGTCCAATAAGGTGCGTTTGAAGGATAATTTTTGAGATAATCTACGTGGTCGTCATCCAACTTAGCAAGAATCATTTGGAAGCCGGCCTGTTCCTGTACTGTAAGCAACTCACCGGCATAACCATCAACAATAACCGCACCCGCCGACTCTAGGTACTTAGCTGCCGCACGATATACGATTAGCTGCTCCATAAGTGTCGAAGAACCAACGCCATTGATGTAAAGCACAACCTTTTCACCCGCTTTTACATCGAGTTTTTTCATCAACATCGACACCATAAATTCCGCAGTAGCGTCAGCCGAGACCAATGGTTGAGCACCACCCGAACCAGCCTCACCGTGCTGACCCATACCAACTTCCATCATACCATCGGGTAGTTCAGTAATGGTTGCGCCATTTTGTGGGTGGGTGCAAGCACGCATCGCCACAGCCAGCGTGGCAATGTTTTTGTTCAGACGCTCGCCAATCTCCATAAGCTCATCGAGAGACTTACCCTCTTCGGCAGCCGCACCCAGAACTTTATACATAACAACTGCTCCGGCAAGTCCACGACGGTCGTCGTCCGCAGCATCCAGACCTGCCGAAATGTCATCGTGCGTCATAATAGAGGCAACTTTAATACCCATACGCTCAGCGAGTTGCTTCGCCATATTACCGCTCATCACATCGCCTGAGTGGTTGAGAATCAGCAATAGAATACCCGCAGGGCGTTGCATCATTTGAATACCTTGGAAGAGACGTTGCGCACCCGGTGCAGCAAAAATATCACCCACGACCGAACAGTCCAACATACCTTCGCCAACAAAGCCGCTCACGGCAGGTTCGTGTCCCGAGCCGCCGAAAGCCACGATAGCAACCTTATCTTGAGACTTTGGATTAGCGCGTACCACGATATTTTCCGCACCAAGTTTTACTTGGTCTTTGAATGCCATCACATACCCTTCCAAAAGTTCAGCGGTGATGTTATTAGTTTCGTTTATGAATTTTGTTTTCATTACTTTTATTGTGATTTGTGATTTGTGATTTGTGATTTGTGATTTGTGATTTGTGATAATGTGATTTGTGATTTGTGATAATGTGATTTGTGATGCTTAATTATCTTAGAAAAAATCACAAATCACAAATCACAAATCACATTATCACAATTTCACATATTAATTATTTTGTAAATTGCATCAACTCAATTGCAATGCCTTCTTCCTCGATAAAGGCAATGGTCAGTTCGTCAGAAAGTTTTGTGATTGGCAGCACAATGGTTTGCCCCTCAGTTGCCGCCACAATATCCTCTACCTCATAGGCAATATGGGCGTGAGTTTTCAGAAGTTCGGGCATTGTACTTTCGGGTTCAAAGCGGAGAAATTCAATGCGATTTGGACTTTTTGAATAGTCTGTGAGGAAAAGACGCATATCGGGCGAGTAGTTTTCGCCCTCTTTAACTACTTGCGTGGGAACGCCAAAGTGATTTAACTTTCTCATTAGTTATAATTTAGCTTTAGGATTAGTAAATCTCAGACCCGCACCGTCGTGGTAGTTTGCCCATTCGTGAACAATAGCACCATTTTCGCCCGCAAGCAGGAAGTGCCAGCTGCCAATTTTACCCAAGTGGATAATGTCGCCAACATTCTGAACCACATAGTTTTTAGACTTTGTAGTAGCAAGTTGTGACGCAGGAATGATTTTCTCAGCGTCGGCTTTAGGCTCACCCAACTCAGTAAAATTGTAGCACGAACCATTGCGTACCATCCAAGTTTCCATCTTTGCGGGGAATTTCGTGGCAACGTGCGAATGTTCAGGAATCATCTGACCGGGAAGCAGATAGATGTCGTGAGCAAAATATCCTGCTTCGGGGTCATTCACAAAAAAGATACCTCCCATACCGCAATTTTCGAAATCACCCATACCAAAGTCGGTATACCACGCCTCTTTTTCAACAAAGTCGGTTACAGGATAACCATAATACTCAAACATTTCATAGAACGCTTTCTTTGCTACTTCAGGTTGAAAAACGCCATCCTTATAGAAATCGGCGTTGGTGTACTTTTTGGTGTAGGGAGCTTTCATCTCTTTTTCACATTTGGTTTGATTCTCTTTTTCGCAGCAATCCTTCTCTTTTTTGCTCTCACAGGCGAAGAGCATCGTTGATGCAACACACAATAGAACTAGGTTTTTTTTCATTTTTTTATCTGTTTTTTTTATTGATGTTTCTTATCCCGATTGGACAAATCGTTTCTCATTTTTCGTTCAATCAACATTGCGCCACACCCTCAATCTCTATCAAAAGCTCATCTCGACAAACATCCGTAACAACGTATATTGCAGGCAAATGCGGGTAACGCTCTTCGATAATTCGCCGTGCCGCTTCCATATCGCCGTCACACTTCAAATATACGCGGAACACCTGGATCTGAGGCTCGTTACGCACCGTAATCCCGTGGTTAGCAAAGTTTTTCTTGCTTATCAGATACTCTATATTTTCTAGGGTTATCACCGTCTGCCGTTCGATGCCTACACCCGTTAGGCTCTCCTCACCTCTGATTGCCGCCGTACCCGATATATAGACCTTGGCGCAATCATAAATAGCCACCGCCTTTGCCCTCTCAAACTTTGGCGTTGTCCGCTGTTTGAAAACCTCATCCGGAGCACCAATCAACACACCCTGCGAATACTTATGTGCAGCCACCTGCAGCGGATTATCAATCGGCACAATCTTTGCCGGCGATTTTTTTAAAACTTCAGCATCAATCTCCACCATCACACCTCCCACGTCCGTGCCTATCCCCGTAGCTGCCGGGTAACCTCCCCTCCACTCCGTTTTTGCATAAAAGTGTGAACGAGCATCGTTAAAATCCTGATAATGTTGGGTGTCGCCTGACATAGCCGTAATCTGCTCAATATAGTTCCACTGACGAATTATCGAATCAATGGGCATTTTTTCTTGTTCCAAAATAGCCTCCAATTTGGCAAGAACATCAACAGATTGCTTGCGAATTGAATCGCTCAGAAAATCTGCAACAATTCCCTCCGTAAAAAGTTGCTTACTGCTACTGCTATTGCTCACCACATACCTAACACCACCTAACTCTTTATATTGCAATGTCTTTGCAAAATCCCGACCAACCATCTGAACCTCTAACGCAAGTGTTAGCTGCGTTGGGTGTTGCGCGACATAGCTAATGAGTGGAGTAAATTCTCCTGTGCAGTTTTTTATAATTTCTTCGCGTTGCTCGCCATACTCCTTGTTCGAGTGTGGTTTTCCATAAAAGACCCAGCGCAGAGGCACTAACTCCGTGCTCTTGGCGGCAGCCACCAATTCAGCCAACGCTCCACTGAAAGTGGGCTTTGTACTCCTATATATATTGTATAGTATGTTGTGAGCCATATTTTAGGGAATTGGGAATTTGGGAATCGTTTATGTTCCCATTCCGAGAACCGATTCACGATTCCTTGTTTATCAAAGAAATTATAAGCTGTTTACGTATTCCACCAATTCGTCTATCTCTTTCGAGGTAATTTTCTTAGTTATGCCGTGTCTGTGCACCTCGAAAACATCGCGCATCGTAGCCGCTCTGCCATCGAAAAGATAAGGAGCAGTGCGCCAAACCTCTCTCAGAGTAGGAGTGTCCCAACCAGCCTCAAACTCAATATCTTCGCCAATTCTATACATCTTCATATCCGTATAGTAGATGCCCGAGTGGCAGTTGTCGCACTCGAATTTTTCAAACACTTTGCGTCCGCGCTCTGCCTTTTCCGACAGCTTGCCATTGACCAAATAGGGACTCGGTACAGGTTGCAAACCCTTCGTATACTCATCCACCCACGTTGCCCACTCCTCGGGAATTTCGTAGAACTGTATATGTGTAAACCCCTTACGATTTGCAATTTCCGCCGAAGCACGAATTCCTGAAATCATCGAGGGGGGGGTCTGTATAGAGAATAGCAGACTTTTGCAGTTTTTGGGATTGCCAATGCCGTCATTCATCAAATCCCAGTTCATACCATCCGTGCGCCCGTCGCCGGGGTGACAACCATTGCACGACTGCCAATTTTGGAAACAGTACTGCGCATCATTAAAAATACGCTCACCGCGCTGCGCAAGGGTCTCAGTTCTATTCGCATTGAGATTAACGGAACTCAATTCATCACCTCCCAAATCATAAATATTGAGTATATCTGCAAAATATGTAGGAATATAGGCTTTGTTATCGATTATCGAAAAGTTACGAGGCCCGTTTCCCTTCAGCGGAATGCGTTTGCGAAGTCCGTACATAAATCGCAAGTCATACGCCAATGTCTCTACTGAACCTTTGTAGTTGGTCAGTTTTTCGATAAATTTGGGGTAGTTAATAACGCTAATATCGTGTGTACCACTGTGAGTTACAATTATATTTTCGGGCGTTGTTTGTATTCCCCAAATTCCTGCTGCGCCACGATCAGGGTCATCAAGCACCACAGCACCTATGTAATTATGTGTTGCAACATCGATTACACTCATTGCAGAGGTATTCATCCACCCCTGCTGCAACTGTGAGGTGGGAACCGTAAAGCGCCCAAGATTATGAGAAACAAGAACATACTTTCCATCGGCAGTAAGAGCCATTCCTCGCAAGGCGTTGCTGCCGTTGGCTAGTTTTATGTTTTTTTCTACCGTGAAGTTTGAAAGGTTTATTATTGACACCTCCGCTGCAACATATTCTAAATTAGCCTGTCCGGCAGGAAGGAAGTTTGCCACAAAGAGATATTTGCCATCCGCACTGGCTACCGCGGCTTTGGGTTCGCGGGTTACAATCACCCTGCGAAGCACCTTGCCCTGTTTAGGGTCAATTTCGCTCACTGCATTTTCAAACTGATTCATTAGCAGTATTTTACCCCCAAGCACGATAGGAGCGATAGGATAGTGCCCCACAGGAATAGATTTTTCTATCGTTCCATCGGCAGAAATTACAATAAGTTGTCCGTCAGCATCTGCTGTGGTTACAAATATCTTTTTACCATCGGTGGTTATGCCCGAGGGAGTCTGTTGCAGAGAAACTCTTTTTTTTATTGTTTTGCAGTCAGATGAAACAAAATCCACACTCTTTGCACCCGCTTGAGCGAGGGCAAAGCCTCCATTTGAAGAAACCATACCTACGTTATAGAGTGGAGGATGCGCTATATTTTGCGCTCCGGAATAGCTGTAAACAGCAATTAGGCAGACCGTTACCGCCAATCTAGGTAGTAGTTTTATCATAATAGCGTGGGTTAGTTTACTACTAAAAAACACTACAATTTTACAAAAAATTGGCGAAATACCAAAATTTTTTAATAATATTCTTTTTATAAAGAGAACTTAGCGGACAAATAGGGCTGCTTTTATTCCCTTAAATCCTCTAAGTTCTCAAGTAGGTAGATGGTAACTACATAAACCTCATTCTGCCGAAATATTGTGGCTGGTGGAAGTTAGGTTTATCTGTTTTAATGGGGCTCCACGATAGGTAGTGCGGCTTGCTCAGTCCATCCCCACATTTATAGACGTTTGCCATAACAAACAGCCCCTCAAGAGTATTAAAGTTGTGGGCAAAGAAAGCCTCTTTTGGAATTGCCACAGTAAGTTCCCACTCCACGTCGCCCAACCGTTCTGCAAAGCACTCGTTGGGCAGGGTAGAGAGGCTCTTTATTTTGTCCAAAATCTCCGTTGGGGCGTGGGTAGCTAAATCACGACTCTGGCGAAAGCCAAGCAACTTTTTGCCGATACAGGAGAATTCAAAATTGTAGTAGCCGGTATCGTCAAAACTTATAAAGAACTCTACACAAGAGTCTTTCCATACCTCACCACCATCCTTATCTACTTCAGCCTTAATATCATCCTCCTTGACCTGAAACTTCAAAAAGAGGGTGGCATCGTTGTGAACAGCCCAAAATTTTGCGGATGGGGCATAGGGGTATTCCCCCGCCCAGTTGTTGTTGAAAATGCCGCCCCATTCAATCTTCAAATAGTCATCTTCGACCATAGAAGAGATGGCTTCCAAGGGAGGCTCAATCGCATATATGCGTTTGATATTTAGATGATTTGCCATTTTATTAAGTGAAAAATGAAAAGTAAAAAATGAGTAATGAAACGTAAAAAATCATTTGCCGATTACTCATTTTGAGAAACTGTTAGAATTTTCAATTTTGCTTTTATTACTCCCCATTCAAGTCATATTTCCCCTTTTGATATAGGAGTAGGGGGTAGTCAAGCTCGCTCGAAATATCCGAACCAAGTGAGAGCAGAGACCGCTTAAGGGATGTTCCCGACAATGATGATTTACTAATTTTCAGAAGACCCCTTAAGTGCTTCCTTCACAATTTCCTTCATTTTGTCATACTGCTCTTCCATACTTTGCAGCAACTTGTACTGAGCTTTGGTACGTACCAAGTTGTGGTCTGGGGATTTGATTTTGTAGTAGTTATCTCCATCAATGTAGTCCATCAAAAAGCGCAACACCTGCTCGAAGGTGATATACTTAGCCGAGAAGGCAAGATTCTCTATTTCAGCCTCATTCAAAAAGACCTTTGTCTCGGAGAGATACCCCTCCGTGTAACCCTTGAAAATGTCGAGGCTCATCGAAACATTATCCAAATTCGGGTCATCTTCCGCTCCGGTATTTGTGTATGAACGCATTGCATCTCCGTAGTCATTCAGACAGGTGCTGCTAAGGACAGTATCCAAATCAATAACACATAGCACATTACCTTGCTTATCGAAGAGTATATTGTTGATTTTGGTGTCGTTGTGCGTAACGCGCATCGGAATAATACCGTTTTCGACCTTTTCCCAGAAAGCCAACATCTCATCGCGGCGACTTTCAATCCAATCAATCTGCTCCTCACACTGAGCTTTGCGCCCTACCGGGTCCTTTGCCAGAACTTCGTCCCACTGTTTCAAACGGTAGCGCATATTGTGGAAACCCGGCAAAATATCTGCCAACGGCTCGGTGAAGTCGGCAAGCATAGCTTGAAATTTACCAATGCCCTTACCCCCCTGATAAGCCAACTCGGGAGTTTTTGCAGCCTGATATGCAATAGTATCATCAATAAAAAGGCACACCGCCCAATATTCACACTCCTCATCCTTGTAGTACAGCTGTCCGTTCTTGGTAGGGGTAATTGTCATTGCCTCGCGCATTGGGTCACCCTCGGCACAAAGTATTTTATTTTTGAGATGGGTGGTTACACGCAAGATGTTATCCATCATTGCAGGTATATTGGTAAAGATTTTTTTGTTCTTACGCTGGAGAATATAATTAGGATTATTGCCCTCGGTTTCGATAATGAAAGTGTCATTAATAAAACCTTCGCCAAGGGGTTTTACGCGTACAACTTCACCCTCGATGGCGAATTTGCCTGCTATTTGATTCAAATTTTGTTCCATAATTTTTTTATTGATTGATATTTGGTCACAACAAAGATATTATTTTTTTGTAAAGATTCAAATATTTTTTTCAAAAAATACTACTTTGTAGCATATATTTGCTCCAGTCGAGCCGCCACTTTCGACTCGTCGTAGCGAGCCAGAGCAAGAATCTTAGCAGCTTGACTACACTCTTTATAGAGGGCGGAATCGCTCAGAATTCGCTCTAATGCGCGAGCCAACTCACCCTCAGCGTAGAGCACTCCCCCAGCTCCGACAATCTCCTCAAATGAGCCACGAGCCGGCTGAACCACGGGCTTCCCCCCTGCCATAGCCTCAATAAGGTATATACTTGCAGCCTCGTTGTATCTAATTGGCACACAGAGCACAGTTATAGTATTCATAAAATCCTCGTGGCGAGCAAGCTCATACCCCTCGACAAACTCCACGCAGCAAGCGTAGGGCTTGAGCTGTTTTCGCAACTCCTTTATAAATCTATCATCTTCACCGGAATAACCGCCTGCCAATTTAAGTTTGAGATTGGGTATCGTGCCTTTCTTCTTCAAAGAGATAAAAGCATCGACCAAATCGCCAAGCCCGTTTGCACGACTCATACGGTTGAAAAACCCTATTGTGGGATTGTCGGGATATTGCACGCCGGCAAAGGCGGGGAGTTCCACCCCCGGATAGACCACCTCAACATCCTTTATAAGAGGTACTTTAGTGGCTATATACCTCCTATAATAGTTGCTCGTTGTGACGAAGGTATCAACAAAACGGGCATTCTCACCTATTTTCTGCCAAGCGAGTTTATCCCACGGTTTTTTGAGCTCATCAATCCAAATCTCCTCGTCTTGAATAGAACATACCATCTTGGCTTTAATCATATTTTTCAGATACTTGGCTATACCTATCAGGAGCGAAGAGGATATATGCACCACGTGCGGTTGGTAGTGGTTGGTTATCCAATCAACAAGCAGTTCGGCTTGTTCATTGAAAGCCTCATTTTCACCGTCAATCATAGCCAGCGTCATCCGTTCCATTCCGCTTGATGAGGTGGTACCACTCATCGAGGCAGCTATTTTGAGCATTGGGCGCGAGTTTAGAATCTCCTCTAAGAGACGAGGAATCCGCCTGCCTCGAAAGATTTTGCAGGCGACATAAAACGCTGTTGCCGAGAAGAATATCGGAGACTGCCGTTTGCTGACAAATTCACCTACAGGCAAGTAGAGTGGCATTAAAACAACATCATTGCCCGCTCTCTCCAGAGAGCGGGCATAGAGTGCATCGCGGTAACAATTTCCGCAATATGATTTGTCTCCCGAACCGGGAGTAATAAAAAGTATCCTCATAGCTATTGGGCAGAGCAACAACAGCGGTTCGACTCGCACCCAATGCAAAGATACGATTATTTATCAAATAATTTATATCCGAATGAGACTCCGAGTTTATATGGCATCCACTCACCTGAGGCGTTCCAGGGGTCGGGGTACTTGGGTTGGACGGGGCGAATGGGGTTCATATCTATCTGTCCTTCCATACTGTAACCGTTATAGTAACTCAACATCCACCCAAAAGCAGCATAAATATCCATTTTCCAACGTCCACCGATTGAGGTTTGATAACCACCGCCGAAACCCATCATCAGACTCCACCCCTTACAATATCGGTTATCGAACTCGAATTTACCTGTCTCGAATATCTCCGGTTTCGACATATTGAAAATCCCTAGCCCGAAGTTGCCGGCTACATACCATCCATTCTGCTTTTCGCGAAAGTAGTACCGAAACTCGTTGATGAGGAATCCGAATGACATAGGGTGCTGTTTTCCTTTCCAACTAATGGATTTCCAAGGTGAAATAACGAGTTCGCTCTGAAGGGAAACTCTGCTCGAGATGGGTACTTCTATGGCGGGATTAATCACTCCGATAAGGGCGTATAACCCGTTCATTTTTACGGTTGTTTGCGAGGACGCAATTAGAGGCAGCATTGCAAGAGCCAGAATCAATAATAAATTTCTCATCATTAAAAATTAATTTTATTTCGGCAACAAAGGTATATAGAATGCGTCCAAAATTCATTAGAGAACCCTTAGATAGCCCTTAGAATATCATTAGAGGGGGTTATAACGGTTTTCTAATTGATTTATAAGCGTTCTCTAACCCCGCAATTCATTGATTCTATCTACTTTTGCAGTCGAAAAAAAAAGGATTGTTATGAAGTATTGTTTTTTGTTTTTTTTATCGACTCTGTCCCTTTTTGTTACCGCACAACAACTCAAACTCACCAACGCTCAGGTGGAGGCAATGTTTTTGGAGCAAAATTTGGAGCTCATTGCTGAGCGTATGAACGTCCCGATTGCCGATGCTGCCATAGCTCAGGCTAAGGTTTGGGATAACCCCGAATTATCAATAGACGACATCAACTTCTGGGGAGGTAGTGAGCACCCTAAGCAGTTCGCGGTGGAGCTAAAGCAGATGATTTCACTGTCGGCGCGCAGAGCAAAATTGGCAGGTGTGGAGAAAATCGGCAGAGAGATAGCTATCGCAGAGTTCGAGGAGCTATTGCGCGCACTAAGAGTCGAATTGCGAAGCACCCTTGCCTCGATTCGGTACAACGCCGATGTTATCATCTTTATGGATAGACAGAAAGAACTTCTCAATCGGGTAGTCTCCGGCTATATGTTGCAATACGAGCAAGGAAATGTTACTCGTGGGGAGTTGGTGAGGCTGCAAACGGCACTCCTTGTCCTGGAAGGAGAGATGAACGATACGCGGGTGGAACTCAATGGGGATATAAAGACTATCAAAAACCTGCTATCTATCGATTCGGAATTGGAGATTATCACTTCCGAGGCTCAGGCAACCCTGCCGGATCCATCGAGTCTGAACCTAGAGGAGCTTATCCAGTTAGCCCTTGATGTGCGCCCAAGCCTTCAGAAAGCAAAGTTGCGGAGCGAACAAAATCGCAGGGAGATAACCTACCAAAAGGCGCTTGTGATTCCTGACCTGTCTGTGGGTGTCAAGTACGACCGTCGCGCCGGGCTATGGAACGACTATATAAGTATGGGCGTGGGTTTCAACGTACCTATCTTCAACCACAACAAAGGCGAGATAACCAAGTCGCGGATGCAACTGCGGCAAAACGAAATACTGATGAGGCAGGAACAGAATGCTGTTAGAAACGAAATAATCGAAAATTTCGATAACTACTGCCGCACATACTCACTTTTGGAGGGCAATCTCTCGATCGCTACCTTTAATGAACTCGATATACTATTGGATGTCTATGCAAAAAACCTTCTTGGTAAAAACATAACTATGGTTGAGTATATGGATTTTATGGATAGTTACCGCTCGACTAAACAGATGATTTTGCGCAGCCGAAAAGAACTTGTGCTTCAATTTGAGCAGCTTCAATTCGCTGTAGGACAGTGGAAAACGACAAGCAAAGAGTCCAATGCTCCGATATAAGCCAAGCGAGCGTAAAGATAACGAACCATTGGGTGGACTTCTGATAATTAATTTTTGTCGGAACGACAACCCTCCCTATAATAATTTTATGAATTTTTAGAAGTATACATAACTCAAAAAAAACTACTTATAATGAAGAAAATAGCATTCTCTTTTGTATTGTTGCTCTTTGCGTGCAGCGACAAAAAACCAACATATCAACAACTTGAAAAGGAGAGTTTCTCGCAGCAAGCTACAACCACTAAAGCCTCACTAAGACAGTTGCAGAAGGAGTATACCCTCACGGGCAAAGTCATAGCTAACCCTGAGGTCACCATTGACCACTCCCCATTGGTAAGCGGTGTGATTATTCGGAGCTACTACTCCATTGGCGACCACGTGAGAAAGGGGCAGGCTATGGTTGATATTCGCTCGACAGAGTTGAGCGGTTTGCAATCCGAATTGACAATAGCCAAGCGTAACTTAGTGAGCACGGAGGCACTGTATCAGAGTGGAATGGCGACCGAACGTGAGCTTGTCGAGGCACGCTCTACCCTCTCGAAAAAGGAGGCAGACCTTTCACTTTATGGAGAAAACATAGGTGGAGGAATATTTTCGATAAAAGCTCCCGCAAGCGGTTACGTTACTCAAAAAGCGGGGAGCGCGGGAAGTACGGTGTCTGCCGGTGGCGAATCGCTCTTTTCGATTTCAGACCTAAGCTCGGTCTGGGTTGTGGCAAATGTTTATGCTACAAATCTACAACACGTATACCAGGGACAGAGTGCCCAAATCACCACAATTGCCTATCCGGGAAAAGTTTTCAATGGAAAGATAGACTTTCTGTCACCTGTTTTCGACCCTGAGGACAAAGCACTCAAAGCACGCATAATACTACCCAATAGCGACTTGAAACTCAAGCCCGAAATGCCGGTCACAGTGAAGTTGATATTTGGGGCAACACGGGAGTTGGTCGCAATTCGTAGCGACGCCGTGATTTTCGACAACAACAACTACTTTGTTGTCGTTAAGGGCAAAGATTTTGAAATTCGTCAAATCACCCTCCACGATCATCACGACGGCTTCACCTACATCTCGAACGGATTACAACCCGAAGAGGAGGTTGTTATGGAAAATCAGTTGCTTATTTTCAGCGAGTTGAAGCGAGAGTTGGAGTAGTAAAGGAGTGGGTCGAATGGTAAGGTGGTAAGGGGGTATGTTCGAGACCCGTTTTTGGAGCACTCAAAAAGAAAACAGAATTCACTCCCTACCACCCCACAACGTCTTATCACAAAAAACACTTAAAAAATATGCATAAATTCATAGAAAATATAATTGGTTTTTCGCTCAGAAACCACATTTTCATACTTTTCCTCACTGCCGTAATGTTGGCAATCGGAATAGTGTGTTACAATAACACACCCGTTGAGGCATATCCTGATGTTACTAATACTCGAGCGCGAATAATTGCTCAATGGCCCGGGCGAAGTGCCGAAGAGATGGAGAAGTTTGTTACTCTTCCCATTATGCAGCAGTTCAGCACTATTCCCCGTAAGACAGATGTACGCTCCGTGTCGCTCTTTGGTTTGTCGGCGGTGACGGTGCTTTTCGAGGATGGGGTAGATGACTTCTTCGCTCAACAATACGCACACAACAGCGCAATGGGGCTGAATCTGCCGGATGGCGTGGAGTTCTCCGTTGAGCCCCCTAGTGGTGCTACGGGCGAGATTTTCAGATACGTAATCAGAGGTGATATGCCCATAAGTGAGATTTCGGCTATCAATGATTGGGTTGTACAGCGAGAGCTACTCGCAGTTGCGGGAGTGGCAAGCGTAACCACATTCGGGGGTGAGGAGAAAACCTACGAAATACGAGTGGACGCCACCAAACTGGCTGCGTATGACGTAACTCCCCTTGACGTATACCAAGCCGTGGGGCAGAGCAATATTAACGTAGGTGGCGATGTGATTCAGAAGGGTTCGCAGGCTTATGTGGTGCGCGGTTTGGGGCTATTGGGGAGTGTGAGTGACATTGAAAACATATTTATAACCTCCAAGGGCAACTCCCCCATTCGTGTCGGAGATGTTGCCGATGTGCTACTCTCGGCAAAGCCGCGTATGGGGCAGGTAGGATTCAACGATGAGGATGACGTTGTGCAAGGTGTTGTGAGAATGTTGCGGGGCGAAAACCCCAGCGAAGTCATTGCCCGCATAAAAGAAAAAATTGCGGAGCTCAACGAGAGAATTCTGCCTAGGGGTGTCAGCATAGAGATATTTATGGATAGAACGAAACTTGTGGATGCAACTCTGAATACTGTTTTGAAGAATATGATAGAGGGTATTTTGCTCGTTGCCCTTATCGTTTTCCTATTCCTCTTCAACTGGCGCACCACTTTAATCGTTGCTTCGGTCATTCCCCTTTCATTCCTCTTTGCCGTAATAATGCTTCGGATACAGGGCTTACCGGCAAACCTTATTTCTATGGGAGCTCTCGACTTCGGACTGCTACTCGAGGGGACACTTGTCATCACGGAAGTTGTCTTCGTTGCCCTGCTACAGAAATCTCAACAGATGGGCGACCGCTTCGATAAATACTCCAAGGTGGGAGTCATAAAAAAAGGTGCTAGTTCGGTAGCCTCACATATATTCTTTGCACAGATAATTTTGGTGGTGGCTCTCTTTCCGATTTTTTCGTTCCAAAAGGTGGAGGGTAAGATGTTTTCGCCGCTCGCCTTCACGCTTGCTTACGCCCTGCTGGGGTCATTGTTGCTTGCACTTACGTACGTGCCTGTAATGTGTAAAATACTATTAGTGAAGCAAATAAAAGAGAAGCGTAATAAATTCACCTCTGCATTGACCGGTTCCATAATTTGGATGTACAAGTTGTCGAGTCGCTATCGCAAAACCACAATCGCACTATCTCTGTTGCTCTTTGTAACTTGTGTTGTGAGGTTTCTCTTTTGGGGCACGGAGTTTGTGCCGAATATGAACGAAGGTGCAATTTACATACGTGCCACTCTGCCCAACAGCGTCAATTTGGATGAGGCGGTGAGAGTCACTAAGCAGATGAAAGAATCTTTGCAAAAATTCGATGAGGTCGATTTCATATTAACTCAGACCGGTCGCCCCAACGATGGAACAGACCCTACCGGTTTCTTCAATATCGAACTCCACGTCGAACTTAAACCGGAGAAAGAGTGGGTGCAAAAACAGAGTAAGGAGGTGCTAATCAGCCGTATGCAATCCACTCTCGCTCAATATCCGGGCGTAGTTATTGCCTTTTCGCAACCGATTCAGGACGAAGTGGAGGAGTATGTGGCAGGGGTGAAGAGTGCGTCGGTAATCAAAATTTTCGGCAGTGATCTACACGCATTAGAGGCTACTGCCCACAAAACGGCAGAGGCAATAAGGGGTGTGCGCGGAATTGAGGATGTCAATGTATTTAGTTCTATTGGTCTACCCGAGTTGCAAATTAAGCCTCAGGAGGCAAAGATGGCTCAATATTCGGTGACGGTGGCTGATGTTCAGGCTGTCATAGAGATGGCCATCGGCGGCAAGGCGGCAACTACCTTCTACGAAAACGAACGCACATTCGATGTGATGCTTCGCTATCAAAGGCGGTTCCGCGATAACGAGCAGGCAATAGGCAACATCCTCATACCCACGATGGATGGCAAAGAGGTGCCTCTGAAAGAGATTGCTGATATTGAATTTGTTACCGGTACGGCATTTATCTATCGCGAGGGGAATAGTCGTTATGTGGGCATAGGTTTCTCTGTGCGTAATAGGGACTTAGGCTCCACAATAGAGGAGGCGCAAAAACTGGTAGGTGAAAATATCACTCTCGACCCCGGCACAAAAATGGAGTGGGCTGGTGAGTTCGAGAGCCAACAGAGGGCAACTCGACGCCTTGCCGTGATAGTGCCTGCCGTATTGTGCCTGATAATAATGCTGCTCTATATGAGTTTCGGCACCGTCAAAGACACCCTCATTGCAGCCGGAACTATGCCCTACGCCTTTATCGGTGGCTTTATTTCGCTTTGGGCTACCGACACAATCTTTGGAATCTCTGCCGGAATAGGATTTATCATCCTCTTCGGAATAGTCTCCATAGACAGTATCTTGCTCATTGCCAATATGAAAAGAATACTAAGGCAGACCCGCGACCTCGATGCTGCAATAAGCGGTGGTGTCTACCAGCGTGTCAGACCAGTGCTGATGATTGCCCTGATGGGCGCAATGGGTTTATTGCCCGCTGCCCTATCCACTGGGATGGGGTCAGAGGTGCAGAAGCCATTGGCTGTTATGATTGTGGGGGGTATAATTATTTGTATGTTACTATCCTTCACCATCACACCACAACTATTCTATTATGCCTATCGCCGCAAAAAAATATAAGTATAATAACTAAACCATTGATAATTAAAACTCTCACATAGGTCAGCTACGCTGCGCTTTTGAGAGGGTGATAAAATTCAATCTTGCAAATACTACTGACAAATAATTCCCTGTATAGGGGAGAACTTTGTGCTCGAACTTCCCAAGGGGGCTTCTAAAAATTCCAAAGTAACCAACGGCTAATTTTTAGAAGCTCCCTTAATTTGCATAATCATAGCGGTCGCCGTTTTGATGGGCGATGTCTATTTTATCGAAAAAAGTATTAACTTTGGGAAATATTTTTGAAAAACTGTATGCAGAGATTTTTCGCCTTTTTCCTCTCTATGGTCATTGCGGCGGGAGCATCGTATTTGCTTTCACTGCTAGGTGTCAATAAGATAGTAGCATGGTTGGTGCTGCTCAATATGACTACGATGGTCTGTTTTGCAATCTATCGCAAAACCCTCAAACCGGCAATCGTGCTACTTGGTGCACTGCTTGGGATTATTGTGGTACACGCCTTCTGGCACTTCCACGGAGGCGGAAGTTTTGATGGCTTTTTGACGAAATTTACGCACGAAACAGCCCTACTATACTCTATTATCGGTAGCATCACGGGATATGCAACCTATAAAATTCAGTTGCTCCTCAAGGCATAGTGGCGCGAGTCGCCCCATTCGTTGTAGGCAACATCGAAACCGCTGAGGTCAATATCCGAAAGGGGCTTATTGTTGTACAGCTTATAATTAGCACGCAGAAATGAGGGGGTAATGTTGGGCATAATAATATTCGCGCCCGCGGCGATGCCCATTTCGCGCCCAAGCGGATTGATGGCTTGCAGGGCGGTTGTGGAGGCAATATTAATGGTGGGCATCAGTAATCTCAATAGAGATATCATCCTAAGGGCTAGACGAAACCGCTCCTCTAACGGAGTTTGTGATTTACCCAATGGCGCATCCGGATGCTCGATATATGGACCCATTCCGCACATATCAACATCAAAGTTTTTGAGAAATAGCAAATCATCTGCTAAACTTTCCGTAGTTTGTTCGGGTAGACCTATCATTACACCCGTTCCTACCTGATAACCAATCTCTTTTAAGCTACTCAAGCACCCCAACCTCGTAGCAAAACTATGGTCTTCCGGATGAATCCGTTTATAGACATCTTCGCTACTACTCTCAATACGAAGCAGATAACGGTGTGCACCCGCTGCAAACCATTTTTCATAAGTTGCCTCACTCTGTTCGCCCAGAGAGAGTGTTATCCCCAATTTACCTTGTGAAAGTTCTTTTATTTCCGATAATAAATCTGTTACAAAATCAGTAAACCTATTAGATTGTTGTTCGCCTGCCTGCAAAACGACCGAGCCATACCCGTGCTCTAGAGCATATTTTGCGGCGGTGACAACCTGCTCCTTTGTAAGTTCGTATCGCTCAACATTGTGATTGTCACATCGTATACCACAATAAAAGCAGTTTTTACGGCATCTATTCGAGAGTTCAATCAGTCCTCTCAAATACACCTTATCCCCAATAGTTTGATTGCGCAATCTGAGCGCCTCACCAAATAGCCAATCATCCGCCGTGCCATCTAAAAGGCTGATTATCTTATCTTTATCCATTAGAAACCGCATATTGCGTTGTTAATCTGCAAATTAAATATCCAACCAACCCCACACTAGAAATGGTCAATACCGTATCCCACAATGAGACTCTAACGGGATAAGCCATTGTCATAGAGAAACTTCCCCCCATCTGCACCACGCCGTAATGTTGCTGCACAAGCGAAAAGCCCACGCCAAGCAACACACCCACCACTATGCCACCCACGACTATTATAACTCCCTGTAAAAGAAAAATTTTGCGCACAAATACCGATGTTGCGCCCATCACAAAGAGTGTCTGAATCTGCGCCTGCTTATCTGCAACAAGCATTACAATGTTTCCCGCCAAGCTGAGTGATGCTATCAAAAGAACCATTAAAAGCAGAAGATATATAATCCATTTTTCTTGATTTATAGAGCGATACAATGACTCTTTCTGCTGGTAGCGCGTCTGCACACGGTAATTGTCTCCAATTTTTGCGGCAATCTGGGCAGCTACTTCATCCTGCGTAAAGCCCTCTTTCAGGGATATCTCAAGCGAAGAGACCTTTTTACCGACCCCTAGCAGACTTTGAGTAAAAGCAATCGGAGCAAGGATATAGCGGCTATCAATTTGCTCATCGTTTGCAAAAACGCCTACAGGTATGATTGTCTGCATATTAAAAGTGGGCACGGGAATCAGCGACATAATACCCACATCGGGCATAATCGAATAAACATCAAGCTGTTGAATCAGAGAAGTGTTAATTCCAAGATTATAGGCAATACCCCGCCCCACTACCGCCTGCTGTAAGTCTCCACGAGTCATCTCATACTTCCCATTGACTATAAGGTTCTTAATTGGCACTACTTCCCCGAAAACAGAGTCCACCCCTTTAATCACAGCAAGATGCTCTCGCTCGCCAAGTTTCAGTAAAACACTCTGCTCCAGATTTTTGCTAATTTTATCTACACCTTCGACATCCACCAAGAATGGATCGAAGTATTGCCCCTCGACGATGGTTATTCTGATTGGTGAATCGAATGCCGTATACATCCCTTCGATGGTGTCACTAAGCCCGTTATGCAACGACAAAATCACCACCAGCGCCGCCGTAGGTATGGCGACAGCCACAAAAGCAACCCACGAAATTAGGTTGATTACCGAGTGCGATTTGGGGCTGCGTAGGTAGCGCAGGGCTATAAAAAGGTGGCGGGAGGGGTGGGACATCTGAGGGGCTTTTGGGGCTTTTAGGTCGTTCATGGGAAATTTCTATGTAGACGGGTAGGTGGTCAGAGGGAGTATTCTTGGCGGGGTAGCCTCTGAAACGTCCTGTCTGCGTGATTAAGTATGGCTTTGCAAAAATTTTTGCATCTTCGCTAGTCAATCCACGACTTACCAATATTTGGTCATACATCTGCCAAATATCACGGTAGGCATAACTCCCTTTGCCTTTTTTATATGGTTGATAGGAAGCATTATATAGAGCAGAGACAAGGTTCTGTGTCGGATTGGTATTGAAGTCTCCGCACACCACAACGTTGCGCGCCGTTCGGGCAATAGAGTCAATTTGATTAAGAATCATATTGCGCTGCTTTCTGATTAACAGTGAGTTATCTCGTCGGGATGGCAAATGCACCACCACGAATTTATAATGCTCCTCATAAAGCTCTGCCTCCACCACAAGAATATCACGTGTGGGCAATCCTCCTGCTGCAGTTATGGTATTGGAGTTTAACACCTTAACCAGTGAATCCCGGTAAATCAACGCAACATCATAACCACGTGAATCGGGCGAATTATAGTGCACGCAATCATATCCCACGAGTAAAATATTCTCTAAATCTGAACGATTCTGCACCTCGCACACCCCCATAACCACAGGTTGCAATTCGCCTATGGTGCGCCTAATCGCCTCGCTCTTAGATGGTGGAGACAATCGGCTCAGATTTTCAACGTTCCAAAAAGCAACTTTTATAAAACTCTGAGCCGTTGCCGCCTCCACAATGAAGATTATCAGTAAGATAAACCTCATCCAACGAGTTTTTTGTATTTCACTCGTTTAGGCTCGGTATACCCCTCTTGTTTGCGTTTATGTTCCTCATATTCAGAGTATCCACCCTCGAAGAAGACCACCCGTGAGTCGCCCTCGAAGGCGAGAATGTGCGTGGCGATACGGTCTAAGAACCAGCGGTCGTGAGAAATTACTACGGCACACCCTGCAAAATTCTCGAGACCCTCCTCCAAAGCACGCAACGTATTGACATCTATATCATTGGTAGGCTCATCCAGCAGCAATACATTTCCCTCCTCTTTCAGAGCAAGCGCCAAGTGGAGGCGGTTGCGCTCACCACCCGACAGTACACCGCACTTCTTCTCTTGGTCTGCACCCGTGAAGTTGAAGCGCGAGCAGTAACCGCGTGCATTGACCTGCCGTCCTCCCAAAACCACAAACTCCGAGTTCTCCGAAACCACCTCATAGACAGATTTTTCGGGGTCAATAGACTTATGTTGTTGGTCTACATAAGCCAGCTTCACTGTCTCGCCAACCTTAAACTCACCGGCACTGGGCGTTTCCAACCCCATAATCATACGAAAGAGCGTCGTTTTGCCCGTACCATTTGCCCCAATCACACCCACAATGCCAGCAGGGGGCAGCGTAAATTCCAAATCTTCATAGAGTACCCTCTCCCCGAAAGCCTTTGTAACTTTGTGAGCCTCAATCACAACATTACCCAAACGAGGTCCATTGGGAATGAAAATTTCTAATTTTTCCTCCTTCTGTTTCACATCCTCGTTCATCATACGGTCATAGGCTGCCAAACGCGCCTTGCCCTTCGCCTGCCGCCCCTTAACGCCCATCCGCACCCATTCCAACTCGCGTTCGAGGTATTTGCGGCGTTTACTCTCTGTCTTCTCCTCCTGCGCCAAGCGAGCGGACTTTTGCTCCAACCAACTCGTGTAGTTACCCTTCCAGGGGATACCCTCGCCACGGTCAAGCTCAAGAATCCAACCCGCAACATTATCAAGGAAGTAACGGTCGTGAGTTACGGCAATCACCGTCCCCTTGTACTGAGCAAGGTGTTGCTCGAGCCAGTCGATAGACTCGGCATCAAGGTGGTTGGTGGGTTCGTCAAGCAGCAACACATCAGGACTTTGCAGCAACAATCTACACAAAGCCACCCGCCTGCGCTCACCACCCGAAAGCACCCCGATAAGCGCATCAGGGTCGGGACAACGAAGCGCATCCATCGCACGCTCCAACTTCGCATCCAGCTCCCAACCACTGACGTTATCAATCAGTTCCGTCAGCTCTCCCTGTCGTGCAATGAGATTGTTCATCTCATCGTCCGACATCTCTTCCATAAACCTCAAATTAATCTGTTCGTACTCTTTGAGCAGCGCAACCACATCTGCACAACCCTCTTCTACAATCTCGCGCACCGTCTTTGTGTTGTCTAAATGAGGCTCTTGCTCGAGGTAACCAACCGAATATCCGGCAGAAAACACCACATCACCCACATAGCTCTTCTCTATGCCGGCAATGATTTTCATCAGCGTCGATTTACCCGAACCGTTAAGACCGATAATGCCAATCTTCGCCCCGTAAAAGAAGGAGAGATAGATATTGTTAAGAATCTTTTTGTTGTTGTTAGGCAGGATTTTACTAACTCCCACCATCGAAAAAATAATTTTGTTCTCTTCCGTAGCCATTATTTAATAGTTTAATTATTTACCCCTAACATTTTATAAACCTGTTCCGTATGTTGTTCTTGCTGTGCCACCAACAACAACTTGTCTCCCTTGAGGATTTCCATCTGTCCATTGGGCACAATATATTCACCATCTCGCTTAATCATCACAACGAGTGTTTGCTCGGGCAGCGGAATTTTCTCTAAAGTATGACCGTGTGACAAAAGATTTTCATTTACAGATATTTCGCTTATCTGGGCATCAATATGTTCGTGCAGCGTCATTCCAAACTCGTCTTCTTGCGATGGTTTATCATCGACCAATCCTAAGAGTTTTGCAGCAGAAGCTACCGTAGTTCCCTGAAAAACGAGCGAAAGAATGGTTATAAAAAATACAATGTTAAATATTTTTTGCGAATCCTCAATACCCGCTATCACTGGGTAGGTGGCGAAAATGATAGGTGCTGCTCCTCGCAGCCCCACCCACGAGAGGTAAAACTTCGAACGAAGATTCATCTTGCGAAATGGCAGCAGACTCAAAAAGACAGCCGCAGGTCGTGCTGCAAAGAGCATAAAAAGGGCTATTAGTAGGGCGGGAATGATAATATCTACCAACTCGTGCGGATTGACCAACAACCCCAGCGTGAGGAACATAATAATCTGGAACAACCACGCAAAGCCATCGAAAAAGGTTGTGATGTTACGCATAGAGTGAATCTTGGCATTTCCCACAATTATCCCGCCAAGGTAGACTGCCAAATATCCGTTACCGTTTAATAAAACTGTAAACGAATATGTAAAAAAGATAAAGGCAAGTAACAGCAGAGGGTAGAGCGAAATATTGGAAACCTTGATTTTGTTGAGCGTAATCACCGCCAACTGCCCCAGCACAAAACCGCAAATCAGCCCCACGCAAAATTGCATCACAAAGTCTATTACAATATCCGAGGCGCTCATCCCGCTGCTGGAAATCACCTGAATCAGAACCACGGTAAGCATAAACGCCATCGGGTCGTTGCTGCCGCTCTCGAGTTCGAGCATCGGGCGCAGGTTGTGCTTTAAGTTCAGTCTCTTTTCGCGAAGAATGGCAAAAACCGACGCCGAGTCTGTGGAAGACATAACTGCCGCCGCCAAGAACGAAACCATCAGTGGAAAGGTGAGCGAATCGCAAATGGAATTGGTAATCCAAAATATAAAAAGTCCTGTGAGGAATGTTGTTGCAATCACCCCGACAGTCGACAGTGCTATTCCCTGCCAGAGCACGGGACGAATTTCGCGAATCTTGGTATCCATCCCTCCCGAAAACAAGATAATGCTCATTGCCGTCATCCCCACAAATTGCGCTACCTCCTCGTTATAGAATTGAATACCAAGACCATCACTCCCAAAGAGCATCCCTACTATCAGAAACATCAACAGCACAGGTACGCCAAAACGCGAGCCCGCCTTGCCAAAAACAATGCTCACAAAGAGCAATATTCCTACAATAAATAGTATTCCTTCGGCTAATGAAAACATATATTTTGATTACTCAGTTGAGCAAAGATAATGAAAATCACAGAACTAACAAAAAAGTATCCGACCTCTATGGCTGAGAGTACGATAAAATTTCCCCTAGAAGGGGTCTTGAATTTTAGCGTAGACTTCATCCACGCCGACATCGCCACAGCCACCCCCACACCAAACCACAACGGCAGCACGAAATAATAGAAAAACTTTCCATATCTTAATTCTTTTTTATGGTTAATACTCAAAGCTGCTACCACCAATAAACTCTCGCAATATCGAGGTTGGTGGCAACCCCTGGTCGGACATCTCCACAAAATAGCTTAAAAACCTCTTAAGGCGGTGTGCCTCAGCATATTCCGGAGCTATTGCCGGCACTTCTTCCAAGAGAGGCATAGCATATTTCTTGAGAATGGGAATCTCAAAGAAGAGTGCCGTACCAAACATTAAATCAGCCTGTTCCTGATAGGGAAAGATGTGTTTATCCTCTCCGCGGCGAACACTACCCCACCCTCTGAGTGTCTCACTTGCCGGTCGCGAGCGATACTTTGCATCGCGTACCATACGGCGCAAGAGGCGATTATCGGTGGTGTGAACAATCGTGGTGTCGTCAATGGAGAGGGTTGTCAGTGCCGAGGCGTATATCTTAAATTTAGCTGCCTCTTCAATTTCGGGAGTCAAGGCGGGGTTGAGTGCGTGTATGCCCTCTATGATGAGTATGCTGCGCTCGTTGAGTTGCATCCGCGTACCATCAAAAAAGCGGCTACCCGTCTTAAAATCAAACTTACACAATTCAACATCCTCACCGGCAAGCAACCTCTTCAAATCGCTATTAAAAGCCTTGACATCAAGCGCTTCAAGGCACTCAAAGTCGTAGTGTCCATTCTCATCCCTTGGGGTAAGCTCTCGCTCGACAAAGTAGTTATCCAAGGAGATAGCCTCTGGTTGATACCCAAGAACGCTCAGTTGCACACCAAGACGCTTGGAGAATGAGGTCTTTCCGCTCGACGAAGGACCTGCTATCAATATGATTTTTGCCTCGCTACGTGCGGCAATCATATCTGCTGCATTGGCAAAATTTTTCTCCTGCAAAGCCTCACCAATCCTTATCAACTCCCCAGCCCTACCCTCCATCAACTCCTTATTCAACGAGCCGACGTTGCGGATGCCTATAATTTTGTTCCACTCCTTATTTTGACGAAAAACACCGAAAAGTTTCGATTGTAGACAATATCTCTCCACCCTCTCAAACTCCTCCTTGCAGGGCATCATAACCACCAATCCCTCAAAAAAACTCTCTATATCAAACGTCTTGATATATCCCGTAGAGGGTACAAGTGCCCCGTAGAGGTATCCGATAACTCCGGCAAGGTTATAGCTCGAAACGAAGAATTGCGGGCGGGTCTCCAGCAGAAGCAATTTATCGGTCGCCCCCTGCTTGCCGTACATCTCAACCGCCTCGTCCAAAGGCAACTTCTCACGTACGATGGGCAAATCCATACTCACCAATTCACGCATACGAGCACGCAGTCTATCAACCGTTTCCGAAGAAAGCGTGCCCACACCCTCGATCTCGAAATAATAGCCCCGCCCCACGGGGTGCATCAATCTAAGCCTCCCCTGTGGTAATACGTCCGCCACAGCTTTTAGCAAAAGGAAGAACACTGAACGGGCATAAATGCGTGCCCCTTCCGACGAACCTGCATCCACAAACTTTACAGCTGCCGGAGAATATAGCCTGTAAGACAAATCCTTAACCACATTATCCACCCACGCCGCCACGAACCGTCCGTTCGACTCACTGTAAATCATCTTGTAGAGTTCCGAGAGCGTAATGCCAGAGGAGACAAATAATTTTGCTCCCGTATGTTGGTTTATGACCGTAATTAAATTTTCCATATCAATTTCTGACTTTGAACCACTGTTTCTGCAATTTCGAATTTCGGAATATGACTATTAACCCCTGAAAATGAACTACCACACAGTGGTTATCTTCATACCATTTTTTGAAAAGCGCCCGCTCACCACCACTAATAAAAGGTTCGCGAAGGATAATCATATCATCGGGGTAAACATCTAGCTCACCGACCCTTGCAATCACACGCACGCCAATGGCTTCTATTAACCTTGCGCCGCGATTCTCCAGCGCATACTCCCTAACAAAGGAGTAGACAAATGGTGAATGAATGTCTGCACCCCGCCAGTGACAGGCAGTAAAAAAATGGGCAATTCTTGTGGCTATCTGATATAGTGTCATACTATTAACTCTCACTTAACGCAAAATAGGACAGGTAAATTTAGTAATATTTTCGCATTTTTCAAAATTAAAAAAGGGCATCACAGAGCCCTTTTCGCTACTGCCGCGCTGATTCTGTCCAAAACGCGTTCTCGCTCAACTTTATCCGACACAAAATCCTCCTTGTCAATATCCACAATCAACACATTGCCCGAATATTCTGCTATCCACTCCTCATAGAGTTCATTAAGTCCGGCAAGGTAGCTCTCCTCAATACTGCTCTCGTAGACGCGTCCGCGCTTACGAATCTGTCCGACGAGCGAAACTGTCGAAGAACGGAGATATATCAACAAGTCCGGTTCGGGTAATAGCTTTATTGTCAAATTGTATATCTGCATATAGGTCTCATAGTCACGGGTGGAAAGTAGCCCCGAACGATGCAAATTTGTAGCAAAAACTCGCGCATCCTCAAAAATAGTCCGGTCTACCACCGTATTGCAACCACTACTGATTATATCCACCATCTGCTCAAGCCTCCTGCCCAGAAAATAGACCTGAAGATTGAACGACCATCTCAACATATTGTCATAAAAATCACCGATATAAGGATTATCCGATGACTCCTCGTAGTGCGAACGCCACCCAAGCCTCTTGCTTAGCAGCTGCGTGAGATAGCTCTTTCCGCTACCGATATTTCCGGCAATGGCTATGTACATTTTTTTATCTGAGATTGATTTGGAAATTTTAGCATAAAAAGGTCTCCATCACGTCTGAAGTGGTTTATTAACTCAGCATTAAACAGTTCCAAACTATGGTATTGATGTAAAAAGTATGATTTTATAAATAGTTGTCAGGGAGGTAAAAAGTACTATTCGTGAAATGTGCGAGCGAATATAGAACTCTATTGCTTATCTGCCAAAATACAAATATAGTAAAAAATGGTCTTAAAAACTTATGGCAAGTAAAATTATTATTGCAAAGATTCGTGGTCTTGAGTTTATCGGCAATCACACATAGACCTATAAAGGTTGCCATTCAAATATATTTCAACGTGTGTGCAAAATGTTGGCACATATGATATACAGCTCAAATATAAGATATTACAATAAAAAGACACTCTTAGTACTGTTGCAGTATTAAAGATGGCTGTAAAACGCCGTAATGCTCATCCTGGTGGGTTGCTTTTTCATTCAGACAGAGGCGTGGAGTACACTAGCAGTAAGTTTATCAAATTGCTAAAATACAATAAAATAGCTCAAAGCATGTCAGGTAAAGGTAATTGTTGGGAAAATCCGAACGAAGTGAGAGCAGAGGCAAGCTCGCTTGACTATGCCGAACAAGGAGGATTTATCTACAATGCCGTTGCTGAGAGTTTTTCAAAACTCCAAAATCTGAAATTATGTATGGTTTTAGCTTGGTGAGTGCCGAAAAACTCAGAAGTTGAGTCTTTACGTGGTTGGAGTATTGGTACAACAAAAATCGTCGCCACTCGGCTCTTAGCAACCTTGCCATTGATGAATTATGGAGAAAATAAAACTCCTAAATTGGAATGAATACACCTCAAACAAAACACAAAAACATTATTAACCCAACTTCAACGCCAAAAAGTTTTTTCGGTGTTTTTTTGCTCAAAAACGGGGGTGATTTCATACTATTGAGTTGATTTTCAGAAGATGCTTATTTGGTGAAGTGCTTTGTAATACCCACGGGAGTAAATTTTATGTTGTACCTTAGCGGGCATGTACTTCACATCGAACATACGCTTGAGCCCCGAGCACGGCAGGGAACTCCCTTATTATAAAATCAAGGAGTCCTTCCGTGACGTTATAGGACGTGTGCATACCCGTGTAATGTTGACTCCGGGTTACCTTCCCGATTTGTGTAGCGATGAGATTGTGCAGATTCGCCGCGGTCTGACCTATATGATGGAGCAGAGTGCGTATATCCCAGCTCAGCAGGCGATGTTTACTGCCGATCCCAGAGGAGAGTACAGTGAAAAGGTTCGTGGATACATCGAGAAGTTTTGGAGTCAGATAAAGGGTAGCGGCAAGATTGATTCCGCACGGGCAAGTTATGATGAGGCAGAACGCAAAGCCCGCAAATTAATAGATGTCAACACAATACAGCATACAGATGCACGTGAGGCAGGTGCAGAGAATGTATGCCTTCAGGCGATACGCGAACTACAGCTCGACACATTTCTGCGACGCGAAGGATGGTCGGAGCGTAAGATAAATTCTACACTGGCATCCTTGATTATCCGGACTGTATATTCCCCATCGGAATGGGCGGCACTACGTATACTCGACGAGAATTCTGCCGCAATGGAGCTTCTGACGGGTCAGTTTGGCGACTGCCCGACTCAGCGCGAGGTATATGCGGCTGCTCCATCGCTTTATGCCTTGAAAGACAAGCTAGAGCGTCATCTGTGCTCTCGCACCGACTCGTTGTTTAATCTCACTAACCGGGTGATGCTCTTCGATTTGACCAACTTCTATTTCGAGGGTAGCAAGACAGGCTCAAAGAAGGCAAAGTTTGGTCGCTCGAAGGAGAAACGCTCAGACTGTCGCCTTCTTGTCCTCGCCTTGGCAATCAATACTGAAGGCTTTATCCGATACAGTTCAATCCTTGCCGGCAACACAGCCGACCCCGATTCACTACCGGCGATGGTGGAGGGCATTATCTCGAAGAATCCGGTCTCGACAAACCCCCAACAGAAAGTTATGGTGGTCATCGATGCAGGAATAGCCACGGAAGCCAATCTCGGATTGCTCAAAGAACGAGGATATAATTACCTTTGTGTCAGCAGAACCAAGCTCAAAGATTATACTCTCAAAGAGGAAGGTCGCTCTGTTACGGTATTTGATAGTCGCAAGCGTCCCATTACTATAGCCCAAGTCGAGCACCGGGAGGGAGGCGACTTCTACCTTCGCATTACCTCCCCCGCCAAAGCAATGACCGAACATTCCATGAACCAACAGTGGCGAGAGCGTTTCGAGCTTGAACTCACAAAGGCACGCAACGCTCTTACGGCAAAAGGAGGCACAAAGAGATACGACAAGGTGGTGGAGCGTGTTGGACGTGCACTCGGTAAATACCCCTCTGTATCCAAGTATTACCAAATAGACTACATCCGCTCGGATAAAAACCCCGAGCAGATGTCTGATATCCAATGGCAAATCAAAATCAGCCAAGACCAGGCTGAGCAACGCTTTGGTACATACTTCCTGCGCACCAACGTAACCTCCCTTGACGAGCGAACTACGTGGGACTACTATAACTTGATTAGAGAGATAGAGACATCAAACCGGCAACTCAAAACAGACCTGGAATTGCGCCCCATCTACCATCAGACAGATGACAACTCCGATGCCCATCTATTCTTCGGACTACTATCATACTGGATTGTAAACACAGTTCGACACAAACTAAAGTTACAAGGCATAACTCATTACTGGACTGAATTAAAGCGCATTCTATCCACCCAAAAGGCTATTACCACCAAAGCAGAAAACGCACTCGGAGAACAAATAGAACTACGCATCTGTTCGGACCCCACAGATGCCGCCTCGGAACTATATCGAATCCTCGGATACAACCCCATACCATTTAGACGACACACAATCAAAACTGCACCACCACCTCCGAATTGAAAAATCTGTAGTACCCACGCAGAAAGCCAAAAACAGATAAGGCTTAAAGAACAGAGGATTTGCATACATATTACGTTGAAGTTGGGTTAACAAATTTCCCAACCTGATGTGCGGGTAAAGTTAGGTATTCCACCACAAATCACACGGATGCCCCGCAGCACGATACCGACAAGCACGGCGACCACGTAAAACCAACATACACAGAGGTTACAAGCTACGTTCCTTCCGTCGAATGGTCAAAAGATGAGACCGATGAAGAATCACAATATAATGTGGATTTATAACCTTCAGACTTAAAAACCGATGTGACTGGAATGTAAATCACATTTTATTGTGATTTATTGTGCTAATATCGAAAATTTGCACTATCTTTGCTCCATAAATCACAATATAATGTGGAAATGGAATCATTACAGCATAGAATCGGAGAGCAGATACGTCTTCGCAGAAAGGAACTGAATATCACTCAGCCCCATTTGGCAGAGATAGCTCAGGTAAGTGTAAATACGCTCTACAAAATTGAACGTGGGGAGGCAAATCCAACCTTGGAGGTGCTTGGTAAGTTGTTAGAGGTGTTGGGTCTGGAGCTATGTGTGAATGTGAAATCCGTAAAATAATAATCAATGCGAAGCGCAAAAGTATATGTAAAGGGTATTGAAGCAGGTGTGCTTACTGAGAATGATAACAGAGGATACCTCTTCCGTTATGACTCTGCGTATTTTGCCGACTCGTCGAAGGCAGATGTAAGCCTTACGCTTCCAAAAACGCAAAAGGAGTTCGAGAGCGATTATCTCTTCCCGTTCTTTTTCAGCATACTCTCTGAGGGTGCAAATAAAGCTGCTCAGTGCCGACAGTTGAAGATTGACGAGAGAGATTATTTCGGTCTGCTACTCGCCACGGCAGGCGATGATACCGTTGGAGCTGTAACCATAAAACCGATTGAATGATGGAGATAACACGCTGCCCTTCGACACTGAACGAAGGTTTTTCGACATACTCGCCTGTGGCTCTTAAAAATCTATTTGCAGGCAAAAAGGTTTCACATATTCTGCCTTACGACTCACCCGAAAAAAACGAGGCAGACAACGAGCTATTTATTGAAAACGTAGAGCATATCTCAATATCAGGAGTGCAGGAAAAGGAGGTTTGTGTTATTGAAAAAGGTGTAATACGACTTTCAGAAAAGGGGGAACAGAGTACGCACATTCTTAAACCGATACCTCTGAGTCGTCTCAAAAGAGTGAAAGAGATACCTGCAAACGAAAACCTTACGATGCAGATAGCTTCTCAGGTATATGGCATTGAAACTGCCGCCAACGGACTGTGCTTTTTCAAAACAGGCGAACCGGCTTATGTGACCAAACGTTTCGATGTTGATGCAAAAAAGGGTAAACTACGCAAAGAGGACTTTTCGTCATTAGCCGGGGTGATGCCGATAAATGCAGGGAGCAACTATAAGTACGAATATAGCTATGAGGAGATTGCCGAGCTGATTCGGAGATTTGTTCCTGCGTGGCGAATTGAGATGGAGAAATTCTATAAGATGGTGTTATTCAACTTTCTCTTCTCGAACGGTGATGCTCACCTAAAAAACTTTTCGGTGATTGAGACCACTAAAGGAGACTTTCGTTTAGCTCCCGCTTACGACCTGCTCAACACTCATCTGCACGTTGACGATACCGATTTTGCACTTAGTCGCGGACTATTTCGTGAGGGCGCGAAGTCTGAGTTTCTCAAATATAACGGCAAGGCTAACGGACGTTCATTTGAGGAGTTCGGCAGACGTATCGGAATCGGCGAAAAGCGAATAGCCGAAATATTGCAGCAGTTCTCAGCTATATATCCTCAAACAGAGGAGTTGATTAATGCTTCATTTTTGCTGCCTGACACAAAGAAAACATACACATCAGAGTATAGGCAACGCCGAAACAGGTTGTTAGATACAAAATAGCAATACATACTAAAGGGGACTTCCAAAATTTAATTCTTTGTAATTCAAATAATTATGCTATAAATAAGGAAATATGCGCAAGATACAATACAAGCCGATAGGCATCGCTGGTTTATTTGACCACGAGCAAGCATTAGAGCAGTTATCTAACAAGGGTAATGCTCTTGAACGATTAAGTGAAGTATTAGATTTTGAGATATTTCGCGAGTTATTGGAGGATTCCATTTTGACCAAAGAGAAGAAGAACAACGAGGGTGCAAAACCTTACGATGTCGTGATGCTATTCAAGATTTTGATACTTCAACGCTACTTCGGATTATCTGATGGTCAGGTAGAGTAACAAATCATTGACAGAGCAAGTTTTAAGGCGTTTTTGGGGTTGTCTTCGGGTGATAAAGTTCCCGATGAGAAGACGGTTTGGTCTTTTCGCGAGAAATTGACCAACAACCAAACCATAGAAAAGACCTTCGTTCTTTTTCGCGATGTACTCAATGCGAAAGGTTTGATTCTCAATGAGGGAAAGATGGTTGATGCTACATTCGCAACTGCTCCTATTCAACGCAATACCCGTGAGGAGAACAAGCAGATAAAAGATGGCGATAGTGCTGCATTATGGAATAATAAACCCCACAAGAAGAGGCACAAAGACATTGATGCAAGATGGACACAGAAAGGTGGGCAGAATTACTATGGCTATAAGAATCACACAAAGGTGGATGCTAAGAGCAAGTTTATTGATTGTTATAAAGTTACGGATGCTTCGGTGCACGATTCACAGCCGTTAGAGGATTTACTAGATGATAACGACAAGGGGCAACCGCTATATGGAGATAGTGCTTATACTGGTGCTAATCAGGATGATGTCATTGAGAATGCGAAGATGATAAATCAGGTGTGCGAGAGGGGTTATGGGAATCATCCTTTGACCAACGAGCAGAAGGCGAGCAATCGCGAGAAGTCAAGTGTTCGCTCTCGTGTGGAGCACGTTTTTGGGTTTATGGAGCAGTCGATGCACGGTATCAAGGTGGAGTGCGTTGATATAGTGCGAGCCACCGGGATACTTGGTCTTATGAACCTCACCTACAATCTGTTTAGATACGAACAGGTTGTACGACTGAATCTATTACCGATAAAAAACTAATAATCAAGCTGAAATGTAGAACTGACAGTCGAAATAGAGTCTAATTGATTGTACCCGCAAAAGAAAAAATCGCTTGCGAGAGAGCATAACGAGTTCTTGCTCTTAAATTAACCCAAAAATACTAATTTTTAGAACCCACCTTATGCATCAAATCCGAAACTAGCAGTTTATCAATTCTATTACTTTGCTTTTCTCAGTCTCGCTTTTTTATATTACCTTTGTGAAACAAATAATCCGAAATAAGTATGAAAAAAATTTTTGCTACGCTTGCGGTGTTAGTCTCTTTGCAACTTTCGGCTCAATATAGACAGCCTGCTTATCAATTTAATGATGTTAAGGTGAACCCATCAACACCTGTCAAAGACCAAGCTTCAAGTGGCACTTGTTGGAGCTATTCAGGACTTGCCTTCCTTGAGAGTGAGTTGTTACGTAAGGGTAAGGGCGAGGTAGACCTTTCGGAGATGTGGGTCGTTCGCCACGCCTACCTCAATCGTGCGAAGAAGTACCTTCGTATGCACGGTATGGCGAATTTGTCGCAGGGAGGTCAGGCACACGATAACTTCGATGTTATAGAAGAGTATGGTATTGTTCCTCAGGATGTTTATCGAGGACTGAACTACGGCACGGACAAAAACGTGCACGGCGAGTTGGAGGGGGCGATTAAGGCGTATATGGATGTAATAGTCAAGAATCCGAACCGCACAATATCAACAGCTTGGCAAGCGGGCTTGAACGGAATACTTGATGCCTATTTAGGCGTGAAGCCCAAAAAATTTATGTACAAAGGCAAGGAGTACACTCCGAAGAGTTTCGCCAAGGAGATGGGCATCGAGAAGAAAAACTACGCTTCTCTCACCTCATTCTCTCACCACCCTCTTCACACGTGGTTTGCCATAGAAGTGCCCGACAATACGGCGTGGGGATTAGCATACAATGTTACTTTGGACGAGATGATCAAGACAATCGACAGTGCCATTGAGAAGGGTCAGACCGTGATTTGGGCGGCGGATGTGAGCGAAAAAGGGTTTCAATATAACAAAGGCATAGCTGTTTTGCCTGCTCAGAAGTTGGACGATATGAGCGACTCGGAAAAGGCGAAATGGAGTTCACTTACAGAAACCGAACGCGCAAAAGCCGTTTCTGACCTGAGTGAAATTGTTCCTGAGATTAAGGTCACACCGGAACTTCGTCAACTTTGGTTCGACAACTACCAAACCACCGACGACCACGGTATGGAGATTGTCGGCATTGCCAAAGACCAAAATGGCAACAAATACTACAAGGTGAAGAACTCGTGGGGTAGTGGCGGCATATATAACGGATACTTCTACGCTTCGGAAGAGTATGTTAAAGGCAAGACACTGAATATTATAGTAGCGGCAGATGCAGTGCCTTTTGCGATTAAATAGCGATATCCACTTTTTTGAAAATATATAGCAGTTGGTTAGAAGCCGAGGTTCGGGACTCTTGCGCGGGGTGACAGGAACGCAACATCATCGACGAACTATTGTAATTGCCACTAGTATATTCCTGTTTAATGATTTAGAAAGAGGTGATGAAATTTGTGAAATATCACGGCGCCGGAAATGATTTTGTAATAATCGATGCGCGGGAGGCAGAGCTCGACCTAAGCCGAGAGCGGATTGCTGCCATCTGTCATCGCCGTTTCGGCGTGGGGGCAGACGGGTTGATGACGCTCGAGAATGACCCTGCGGGGCAGGAGTTTTATATGAGATACTGGAACGCTGATGGCGGAGAATCGACAATGTGCGGCAACGGCGGTCGTTGTATCTCTCTGTTTGCTCATCACTTAGGTATAGGCGGTGGGGTGAAATATTTTAATAGTTCGGATGGCTACCATTGGGCGCTTATTGTCGAGGCAGATGAGCATCGCGGACTGGTGGAGCTTGGGATGATTGATGTAAGGGAGGTTCGGGATAATGGCGATGGGAGCTATTTCGCTTTCACAGGCTCGCCCCATCACGTTGAATTTGTGGAAGATGTGATGGCGATTGATGTTTTCGGCAGGGGTAATGAGATTCGCCGCTCTGCCCGTTATGCTGCAATGGGGGGGGCGAATGTCAATTTCGTGCAAATTTTGGGTTATGGATTGTTGAAGGTGAGAACTTTTGAGCGGGGGGTAGAGAATGAGACATTGGCGTGCGGCACGGGAGTGACGGCGGCGGCTATTGTTACCTCGTTTGTGAATCAGACTGATTGCAAGCGTTTTACAGTTGATGCTATGGGCGGAAAGCTCGAAGTCTCCTTTGATAGAGAAGATACAACATTTCAAAAAGTTTTGCTCAGTGGTGGTGCTGAAAAAGTTTTTGAGGGAAATATTTTGTAATTCATTAAATTGTTGCATATTTGCACCCACTAATTCTATTTTCTGACTACTAAAAATGAAATCGCAGAAAGGTTTCCAACCCACAGATGCGGGTCGCAAAACAGTAAAGCTCGACCCGATACGCAAAAGCGGCAAAGAGAAGTATAACCTCTACAAAGAAATGGAAGAGGAAGAGGGTTTTGACGATGAGGAATTTGATGAGGAATTACAATTAACTGATTGTAATCTAATTATTTGCAATATGACAGCGCAGTAAAGTGCCCATTTACGGATTTTAAAGGGAGTGTAATATAAACTATGTCCGGTAAATATTTCGAGTTAAATTTCTACAAATATAATTTTTTCTTTGCGTTTGGAAAACTGAAAAGAACAACCGGTGAAGGCTATAGCTCCATAGGCATCCTTTCGCCAAACTTTATCCGCAATTGACCTGCTGTTAACGCCCAATTCGGAAGGGGTTGAGTCCATTTCTTGGATATGTTGAGCACCGCTAAGTAGAGTAACTTCATCAATGCCATATCATTAGGGAAAACTCCCTTTGTCTTGGTCACTTTCCGTGCCTGACGATAAAATCCCTCAACAGCATTAGTTGTGTAAATAAGTCTGCGAATATGCTCATCATAAGCAAAATAGGCACTAAGCTTATCCCAATTTCGTCGCCACGAGCCTATAACAACAGGATATTTCTGCACCCATTTATCCTCCAATTTATCAAGATTGAGTTCGGCTAAATCCAGAGTGGGAGCTTGATAGACCGTCTTCAAATCATCCATAAACTCCTTTTTGTCTTTGGAGGCAATGTATTTCAATGAGTTGCGGATTTGATGAACGATGCAGCTCTGAATGATTACTTGCGGGAAAATGGTGGCGATTGCCTCGGCAAAACCCGTAAGATTGTCAATGCAGGCAATCAAAACATCTTTCATCCCGCGTGCTTTCAAATCGGTCAATACGCTCAACCAAAAGTTTGCTCCCTCACTCTCAGATACATACATCCTAATTAGCTCTTTGCGACCATCCTTATTGACTGCCAGCACATTATAAACGGCTCGACTCTCGGTACGCCCACCATCTTTGACCTTGTAGTGCATCGCATCGAGCCAAACGATAGTGTACATCGACTCCAAAGGACGACTTTGCCACTCCTTGACCTTGGGAACTATACGTTCGATAATTTCACTCAGCGTATTGTGCGATATCTCAACGTCATACATCTCTTCGATATGAGCAGATATATCCCTCAGGCTCATACCCATACCATACAAACTGATGATCTTGGAGGACATATTATCCGCCAAAATGGTCTCCCGTTTCCTGAGAATCTCGGGTGTAAAACTGCTATGACGATCCTGAGGTGTCTCTATTTCAATCTCACCCGCCATCGTTTTGACTCGTTTGCTTCCTCGACCGTTACGCTTGTTGCCTTGCCGGCGTTCCGCCTCGTCGAGATGAGCTGCCATTTCGCCATCCAAAGCGGCTTCTAAAAATTCTTTCAACAGTGGAGCAAATGCCCCATCTTTGCCTGTGAGTGACTCCCCACTCCGCAGCTGAGATAATGCCTTATCACGCATTATTTGATACTCCTGACTTCTCCTATCCATAATACAAAGGTAAGTGTTTTTGGACAGGGTTCAGATTACAGTCTCCAGATATTTTTTGAGGTCAGTCGCCTTGACAATCTCCACCGCATCGGCAAAGCAGATTTTCGCTTGGTCTTTGACGGTCGCTGCTGAATAAAGTTCGGGGCGGGACTCGCCATCGGCAAAAAGCATATACAACCCAATCCCTGCCGAGAGTGCTGTTTTACCATTCTTTCTCGCAATCTCGATGTAGGCATATCTGAAGCGGCGAGTCCCATCACCATTTTTCCAACCGAATATATTCCACACCACGAACTGTTGCCAAGATTCAAGTTTGAACGGGCAACCAGCCCACTCACCCTTGGTGTGGCGTAGCGACTCGATAAACTTGATAGCTCGTGCAGCAGCATTGCGGTCAAAGTGCCAGCCCTTGTCGGAGGTGTCCTCAAAATCTGAGAAATACCGCTTTACCGCAAGTTTTACATACTTACAACAGACCACCTCGCCATTCAAAACTTGCTCGGCGTATATTTCAGCAATATGTTTTTTCGGTGTAGTCATTATTTTATCTCCTCAAATTCGGCAAAGTCATCTTGGTTCTGCTTGGGGGCTATCAGCCCGGCTACACGCATTCGACTGACAGGCGTGAAACCAAACTCTGAGGCGATGGACTTGGCATTGTTAAGTGCAGATTCTGCAACTTTGCGTTTGGGGTTTACAATAGTCGTTATTCCGTTCTTGGTCTCAACCTCGATTGTAAAACCCTCTTTTTCGACCTCTCGCATCAAGTCGTGGTAGATAGACATCTCACGGGCATAGGCAACGAGTAGGTCTAAGCTGACTATCTCCATCAATCCCTTGTTGATTAGCTCGCAAGCGGTGTACTCAAAAATCTTCTTTGCCGAACCTTTGAGTTTCACTTTCGGAATTTCACTCATACCGTTACTGACCGTTTGAGGTGTCATTCGGCAAGGCTGGTCAGTGCCTCGAAGTATCTTTTGTTCGTTTGTTGTTTTTTTGCGTCCTGCCATAGTTCCTAAATTTTTCTAATTTGCACGTGCGTGTTCGAGACTGGGGGTGCGATTACATTTTCAAAGGTTGGAAGGAAAATAACTCCCCTCCCTCTCTCCGAAATCGACTTGCACATCTCAAATAAATTGTGCATTACGTTTCATTACTTGAAGTGTTTTTCGACCCTTTATCAAATAGTTACGGGCGTGAAAGTCTGACTTTTCGGTTTCTGTAACTGTGTGGCATTCAAAGAGTGAACGGTTCAATTAACTTACCGTTCATCAGACTGTATTTCAATTAGTTTGCTTTTTCATTGGTCTGGTGATTAATTCGCCTATCTTATTGCCGGGGTTCTCCTCAATAAGTCTTCTGCGTTGAGCCTGCTCAATGTAGATTCGGGTGGTGGAAGTGTTGCTATGACCTAACAAATCCTTAATCATTTCTACATCCAAACCCATCTCAACCAATAGACTGCCGCAGGTATGGCGGAGTGAATGTGCCGTGATTTTGGGGTCGTTGATGCCAATAGCTCTGAGTCGCTGCTTGACGATATGTGAGATAGTTTGCTTCGGTAGTCGCCTCGGCTTCTGCCCTTTGAGGTGATTGACAATCAACGGGTCTTCCACATTGAACTCTCGGCAAGCGATATACTCCTCGAATAACCCCTCTACCACTTCGGGGACAGCAATCGTTTCGTTCTTATCAACTCGCCCTTTGCGTTGAATGTGCAGTATCGTCCGCTCGCCATCCTTATCGAAGTCGCAGATATTGAGCCGATGCACCTCGCAAGTTCGTAGTCCGTTGGTAAGCATCAAAGCGATGATGAGCTTATCCCGCTTGCCGACAATGGTTTCGGTGTTGATGGAGTCCATTAGCTTTAGAGCCTGCGTAGAGGTGAGTGCCTCTTTGAAGTGCCCTCGCTGCTTGATACCCGTATTGATACCCTCGCCAATGTTGTCATAGTAGTTGCGAGTCGAGCAATATCGGTAAAATAGCTTCACCACAACGACATAGCTCAGGTAGGTGAATTTGCTTTTGCCCTGCTCTTGTAAGTGAGTTTTGTACTGGAATATATGCTCTCTGAAAGGCGAGCGAGGTTCAATACCCTGTGCTGATAGCCACCGAAACCACAACTCAATCTTGCGGCGGTAGTCCTTCTGAGTCTCAATCGATGCATCAATCTACCGAATCCACTCATCGACTATTTGGTTTAATTTTAGTGTTGTTCTCATTTTTCTTTGGCTGATTTAAGTGCGTGGCATCGGTTACACAGACTTTGCAGGTTGTCAATATCGAGTTTCGAGCCGCCCTTGTTGATTGGTTTTATGTGGTCAACCATCTGAGCCTTTATTAGCTTATCTTGCCTCAGGCACTCCTCACACAATGGTTGCTGCTCCAACTTCAACGCTCGGAGCTTTCGCCACTCGGCAGATTGATAGAATCGAGTATTGGCGTGCTGCCGACCCTCTTGAGGTTTGCGAACCACCTGCCACGGTCTTCTGACCGACTTTTTGATTACAGGCATTGCATCAAAAAATAACTTCGTTATCAATCGGCAGGTCGTAATCCTCAATCGCATAGCCAACCACTTTCACTATTTTAGAGGCAGGAAACCGTGCCCGAAGCTCTCGGAAATCGGTGTCGTACCTCTGAAAGTCGGCAGTGAATGCTGCCCGCAACTTGTTGCGACCGTTGATTCTCATCGCCTCAATATCACCCTTCTCCCAACGAAGCACCTCGCCATTGTGCGTTCCGTACTTCTTCCGTCCATCATCAAGATGGAAGATAATTCGTTGTAATTTCATACTATTTTGTCTTTAATAATTTCTGATAAATGTCTATTTTGCGAGCGAAGCATCTCAAAAAAATCTCGCAGAGCAATCTTCTGAGCCTGCATCTTCACCCGATAAATATCGCTGCCATCACCCATCTCTATCTGTTTGAGAATATGGCGAACTGTTGAATCTTTGACAACGCTCTCTCTCAGATTTGCAGTAACCCGCCTTCGAGCCAACTCGTAAATCCGATGCTTATCTTCGAGAGTGAGGTTGAGTATCTGCTGCTCGGCGAGGAAGCTGTAGGTGCAATTCCCCCAGTCATCAAAGTAACCGTCTCGTAAAAAACCATCAAACTTCTCGATTGCATACAAGCGGTTGCTTTGGTAAATCTCCGCCTCGCTCTTGCTGGTTTGTTGTGGTAAGGCTTTCAATTCTAACATTTTGCGATAGGAGGTGAAGCATAGTTTTCTAATGTCGCTCTCTTGGTAAGCGTTGAGCCACTTGATTA
The DNA here is from genome assembly GCA_000723505.1 of Mucinivorans hirudinis. Classification (GTDB taxonomy): domain Bacteria; phylum Bacteroidota; class Bacteroidia; order Bacteroidales; family Rikenellaceae; genus Mucinivorans; species Mucinivorans hirudinis. The sequence continues at coordinate 85,833 of HG934468.1, forward strand.
TCGAGACAACATTAATGCCGTAGTAATCACCGAATTTGCCCTTCACCCCCGAATCTATTGCAATGGCAATCTCGGCAAGGGTTAGCTCCCGGAAGCTCCGCTGTATCTCCTGCGAAAGCTCAAAGGCGGCAAACTTGAGGTCATTGACCTCGATGGATTGACCAGCCAAAGCGACAGCTCGTGCAATCTCGACACAGAGCCTACTCTGCACCTGTTCCGCTGTCAGCTCCGAGCATCTGTGCCCCTTGATAGCCTCTGAAATTTGTAGTTTGTTCATTCTCAATCTCTTTTAATACCGACAAAACCTTATCGACCTTGCCGAGCTTTGACGGTTGAAAGTTCGACTGCCTTTGAGCGGATTGCTGCCGCTGGCGATTGAGCCAGTTTTTCGCCGTGAGGTATGCCGATTTGTTTTTCGACCGCAACGGCAAATAGTTCTCCATCGCAAGCAAAATATTCAATACATCCTCTCGTGGATACTCCGCAAAAATCCTCTCGTACTGCGTCGTCGAAAACGGCTCACGCATTTTTCCAACATTCGGCGTATTTATATCTATCCATTCTCTAAACTATAATACTCCCCAAAAATAGGACAGCAGTTTAAGCTATAATTTGGTTATCTTTGGTCTCATAAAAAATGAGACAAACTATGAGGAAAAAGATTTCGGCAGAGACCAAAGCGGCAGTAGCCTTGGAAGCTATCAAGGGCTTGAAGACAGTCAATGAGATTGCTTCGATTTATGAAGTTCATCCGACGCAGGTTGGGGTATGGAAGAAGCAGTTCAAGGAGGGAGCGACCGCCATTTTCTCGACTGACAAGGAGCGTAAAGTCAAGTCTGATGAGCAGGTAGAGAACAATCTTTATCGCAAGATTGGTCAGCTTGAGATAGAGAACGAGTTCTTAAAAAAAAAGTGGGAGCTACTCAAATCCCGTTAGCCGAGCGTAGAGAGATGGTAGAAAAGAATCATCCTCGGCTGAGTTTAGTTCAGCAGTGCATATTGCTAAACATTTGCCGCAGTGGCATATACTATGCGAGCAAAGGAAGAGCAAGTGCAGATGAGCTTGCTGTTAAAGCAGAGATAGACCGCACCTATACCAAAATGCCTTTCTATGGTGTCGAGCGGATGACTGAACACTTGCGAAAGAAGGGTTTTACGATAAGCCCTAAGCGAGTGCGTCGTTACTTTCGGGATATGTGCATCAGTGCTATCTACCCCAAGCCTAACACCACGTGGCATAATAAGGAGCATAAGATATACCCCTATCTATTGCGAGGATTAACTATTGACAGGGTAAATCAGGTTTGGAGTACCGACATCACCTATATCCCAATGAATGGAGGTTATATGTACCTGTGCGCCATCATTGATTGGCATTCGCGCTTTGTGTTGGCTTGGGGGATAAGCAATACTCACGATAGCGAGTTCTGCCAAGAGTTGCTCAAAGAGGCTATTGCCAGATACGGCAAGCCGGAGATATTCAACACCGACCAAGGGAGTGAGTTCACGGCCAAGGAGTTCGTTAAGATACTTGAAGAAAATGAGATACAGATAAGTATGGACGGTAAAGGTAGGGCTTTGGATAATATTTTTGTCGAAAGGTTGTGGCGCAGCGTAAAATATGAGTATATTTACCTGTCGAACCCCGGCAGCGGCAAAGAGTTATATGATGGCTTGACTGACTATTTTCGTCTTTACAACACCGAAAGGCTACATCAATCGCTTGAATACAAGACTCCGAGTGAGGTCTATATGACGGCGGCATAGAAAAAGTTTGTTTCATTTCGTTGCCCTTAAGGGCAACGAAATGAAACAAACACTAAAACAACAACTAACAATAACCCGAGAGCAAAGAAACAAATACTATCTTAAGCAGATACAAAAACTGTCCGAAGAGAGGGAAGTATTATAATTTTCTATCCAATATGCTTGTAATAATTTTTTTCCCTAATTTACTACTCTATTTGGGAATTATTAATATCCTTGCTCTGCCATATACTCTTTGGAGCATTTGGTATCAGAAATTCAGAGCTAAACAGTGGTGTGCATTATGTTTGATAGTGCAAATCGTTTTGTGGTTATCATTTTTACATTCTGGGCATTTAGAAATATAGGAATACCTATTTTTATTTTGGATGAAATGGTGATTATTGCCTCCATATTTGCGATACCTCTTTTATCCATCAATTTCTTATTGCAAAAATTTGGTGAAGCAAAGAAAGTTGAAGAAATAACCCAAGAGTTTGCAAGTCTACGACTTAAGGATGAAGTCTTTCTCACATACCTAAAACTTCAGAAACATTATGATGTAGATAAAACCACTTCATCAATACTTTTTGGAAATCCAAATTCTGGTCTTTTGGTAACTATTCTGACAAACCCGCATTGTAACCCTTGTGCTTCAATGCACAAAAGAACTGAAATTTTACTGAACGATTATGGGGATGATTTATGTATTCAGTATATATTTTCGTCCTTTAACGATGAGCTTGACAAAAGTGGTAAATTCTTAACTGCATTATATATAAATCATAGTAACGATATGAATTTTATTAAATCTTGTTTTGACAGTTGGTTCGCCAGTGGCAAGAATAATCGCGACATCTACTTCGATAAATACAACGAGAAAATTGATAGCGAGGCAATAAATCAAGAGTACTCAAAACATATCTTATGGAGAGAACAAAACAAACTCAATACAACACCTACAATTCTTGTTAATGGTTATGAGTTGCCGAATAATTATGTGATTGAAGATTTGAGATACTTTCTCAGTCTATATATTTGAATGGCATTAATATAAGACTTAAATAAGCTCCATTGTTACTTGCCGGGACAATGGAACGTGGGAGTAGCTAACCCAACGTTAATATAATCCGGTAAACAAATTAGTGATTTCAAAAACAATGAAGAAATTAACAAAAATCTCATTGAAGGACGCAGCTGTTCTTGATGACAAACAACTAAAATCAATTTATGGTGGAAGTGGTAGTGGTAGCAGCACATGTAAGTCTTCTGAATCTCAATGTAGTGGAAGTTGCACGGGTGGTGACGGTGCGAGTGGAACTTGTAAGTGGGTCAAGGTTTGGAGTGAGTGCAGATGTGCCACTATATCGGTAGGGTAAACTAATAGGCAGGTATCAACAACCTGCCTATAATAATCTACACAAAAATGTTAAGAAATACATCTTCGTTAATAACAGTTATTTTACTTCTACTTTCTTGCAGCACAAAGAGTTTAGAGAGTAGAGTTCAGACTATATTTCTGGAATCAGAAATTAGTAATCCTGCCGGAATAAAAGTATCCGACATCGGGACAAAAATTAAGTACGTTCCTTTGGAAAGTACAGATTCAACAATGCTAATTGGTAATAATCCTAAGGCTACCATTTATCAGGATAAAATTATTGTTGCATCCGAGAACACAACTATCAAGGTTTTTGATGCGGCAACAGGCAAATTTCTGCACACCATAGGTGATTTGAGCCGAAGTGGCAAAGGTAGCGATGACCTAATTACATTTGTACTCAACCCTTATAACGGCGAGTTATTAGTATCCGCATTTGAAATATTCAGCTATCGGGTTTGGGATGTTGATGGCAACTTTCTAAGAACAATGAGAATACCTAATCTAAGAGATAAAATTTCTATTTATGCGGGTGCTTCGGATTTAACTAATTTTGTAAGCAGAGATAGAGTTGTTATTAATAGCGGTTCGTATCTTAATTTCTTCAACACTGGTGATACTATTGTCAAGTCAATTCAAATTGGAGATACTTCGGCGGAATGCCTTTCTAAAAACTTCGATTGGATGCAGCTAATTCCTAATTACCCTGGGACTAATGGGACTATAAAGAGTGAGTTCGTCTACAGGTACACAATATCTCCCCAAAGAAAAACGGTTGTTTTTCCCGAAGAGAGAGTTTTTCATAGGTACGATGACAAGTTATTTCTAAAAGAGATTTATTCCCCAAAATGTTACCGAATAGAAAATGACACGTTGATAGAAACATTTATTTTTGATGCTGGCAGACTGAATCCCTCGGCAGAGGAGCTTTACACGGGCGATAATCTTGATAAACGCGCAAAGGTCGCACAGGTTATTGAGAATGATGCGTACGTATATTTTGAATGTGTGTATGGTGATGGATATATCGGTCTGTATGACAAGAAAAATGATAAGGTTAAAATGGCTTGTGCGAATAGCGTTGCAGATGATATTAATGATTATATTCCGTTAAAGATATATACCGTGTCGGATAAGGGAAATTTTGCTGCCATAATCAACCCTTACGAAATAATGGAATGGATTGAAGAAAATCCCAATAAAAAGAATCTTTTACCAAAAGTGAAAGAAAATGACAATGTTATTATTGCAGTTATAGAATAAAAAACATTATTAACCGACTAAAATCGGATTTTTGTTAATTATTTCTGCAATCGTTTAGTAATCAGCATGTATTTCCGCATAAATAGTCATTTCAAAATACCTACCCCCCTCAAAATAGTGCCATTTGTATCGTTGGGGCTCGGCTCGATGAGCAAAAATTAGCCCCTTTTCGCTTGTGATAAGTGCGTTTGCAGTTCTGAATCATCCAAAAAATATCCAGATAACTCGTCAAATGTATCCTCACCAACACCGCAACAGTCGAAAATGCTTTGTCAGTCTGCGTTTTGACTTTCAACACCGTCAAAAGTAGATGAGCAATGAGCGTTATCCATATCTGCGTCTTAATTCCATTCTCGGTCTCAGAGTAGAAAAAGTGTAGTTGAAAATTCTGCTTCAACTTCTTAAACAACAGCTCTATTTGCCAGCGGCACTTGTAGATAAAAGCCACATCCTCTGCACTGATTTGAAAGTTATTGGTGATAAAAACCAATATCCGACCCTTTTCATCACGATAAACAACTTTCCTTAAACAAACCTTCTTCTGCTCCTTATTATCCTTATAATTCAGATGAATGTGCTCCTCTGATATTACTCCAAACTCTTTGTCGTTCAGCACTTTCTCTGAAATAACCTCCTGTACCTCGTAAACAGCATTGCGTTTCAACCGTCCGACAAACCAAACTCCCTCTTCTGTCCAGCGGGCATATTGCCCATAGTCGTTGTACGCCTTGTCGAAACAAATCATACTCCCTGCTGTGAGGTTGAGCTTGCTCAGAAATTTCTTATCGTGCATTTTTGCCTCGCTTATATTGACGTGCTTGGCACAATCGGCGTGAGCGTCTATCATCATATGCACCTTCAATCCACCCTTCTTCTTACCATCTCCTTTGGGGTTACGACCTACCCCCTTCATTATGTCCGAAAATAGGCGAATAGTGGTAGAATCGAAGATGTAAAACTTCTCAAAATCCACCCCCTTAATTCGGCTGACCGACAAAAGTGGCGAGTAGTGGCTCAATAACTCAAAGTAGTAATCCCTGAACAAAACCTCATCTCTATCTCGCAAAGCATCGCCTATGGTGCTTTTGGCGGGCGATTTATCTAGCCCCAAATAGCTCAACTTGCCTTGCAAGCCCTGCATTGCTGCTGCAATCTCGCCCACAGAATCACACCTGCTAAAGACCCCAAAGAGCAAAGTTATCAACTGCTCCCACGAGCGAAATCGTTTGTAGTACCTATCCGATTTGTGACGGTGAACTAACAGGTCAAACTTCGCTCTTGGCAGAAAATCTACAATCTGTTTGAAAATCGGCTGACCGACTAAATTTTTATAACTATCTTTGCCCATAGTTGAATCTTGTATTGTTTGCACTTACAAAATTACAACTATCGGGGTAATTCTCTTCAAAGGGGATTACCCCTCTCTTTTTTTCTCAACTTTTTTGTCGGTCAGTAATGAATAAAAAAGCAAATTTATAGTAAATAGTTGATTTTGTGTTTTGTGTGATAAATTTCAGTTTAGCAAATCTTTATTAAAACAACCTTGCTCATTCCCTTATTCAGTGCGGGAATGAGTAGACATAGCCCAACTTCAACACGGTATGGATGCGAAGTGCCCGATCGATAAGTATTAGTATTTTTTGAATTAGAGCGTGGGTACTACAGATTTCATCAATTTCTATAAAACGTTGATTTTTGCGGAGGAAATCTTGAAACCATGCTCAGAATGCTGGTGAAAAGAATTAATGCACATCCGTTACAAAGGTAAGCATAAAAATTTCAACCCGTGGGTATTACAAATCGCTTACTAACAATCTGCGAGAAATGACATCATTGAGAATCAAAGAAATACATCACTTACTCCACTGGAAGCGCCTTGAAAATTCATCGGAAAAAGTTATGAGCGTTAAAGTTGGGATAGTGCGTAATACCAATTAATTATGATTTACCACGTGAAACACAATATACTATATGATTTGGTGTGCTTCTTGGTGTAAATTGACTATAGTAGCTTACTTCAAAAACTTTGCGATTCCATTTATCAATGGCAATGTATAAAGAATGGTGGTGTCACTACATTACCAAGTGTAAAAATATGGGAAAAATATTCTTAACGGATGAACAACGAATTGTGAATACGTTGATTATGCGATCAAATAACTCCAAATTCATAGGACTCTTTGATGGTAAAATTGGCGTAGCTATTGCTTTTTTTCACTACTATCGTTCTACAAGGGTTCAAGTGTATCAACGATATGCTTACAAATTGTTGTATAGCGCATTAAATAGTATCGTTCGAAATTCTGACATCTCCTTTGCAACAGGGTTACTTGGAATTGGTTGGGGTGTAGAATATATTATACAAAATGGTTTTGCCGAAGGTGATTCATATGAAATATGCGAAGAGATTGACGAGCAAATTATGTATTATGACCCACGCCGAATATCTGAAATTGGAATATATGATTTGCTCGAATATATTCTCATTCACTGTAAAAATGGAATCAAGTTTGACTCTCAATATATTGATGATATTGAGATGATTGCGTCAAAGCAAAAAGCAGAACAATTCTCAGTAAGAGAACAGTCATTACTCTACAAAGCAGATATTCTAAAATTTGCCTCAGCCGTGGATATTTCAGGTGGAGTGTCGCATAATATACCAATAGGGATTAACGGAGGTTTGGCAGGAGAGTTAATGAAAAATATGTTGCTATATGAGAACCATTTACATCTTCGATGAACACCAAAGTTCGTGTAATAATGGTATTGGAACATATATTAGAGAGCTAAACGCATGTTTATCAGATACTGAATATAAAATAATCAAAATAAGTTGCAACGCAGATGTGGATGAGTTTGAAATAGACACAATTCGCGGTGTTATCTATTTTCCTCAATTCCAATATGGTAATTTCACAGATAATAGCGAAGCAATTTCAACAATACTGGCATTACATATTTTGGATGATACTAACAACCTCTTTATCATAAACCATTCACCTTCAAATCAATTATTAATTGAAATGAAAGAGGTATTTCCTAAATCGAAATTTCTATTCGTAATTCACGATATGTGCTGGACTGCTCAACTAATGGGAGATAGTAAGTTGTTACTTTCGACAGAGGACTATGCTCTTAAAATTCGGATAGAGCAGGAAAAAGAGATGATTGATATCGTGGATTACGTAGTTTGTTTGAATAATGAAACCTATAAGGTAATTAAAGATATTTATAGTATCAAGACTGAAGGTAAAGTATTTGTCATAAGTAATGGTCTTAGCAATGACAAGAAATGTGGTAGTGATAGAAATACCATTATGAGAGAGTTATATCTTGACCGTGATGAACCTTTGGTTTTATTTGTAGGGCGATTGACGTATGCAAAAGGTCTAAAAGTATTGATAGATGCTTTTGAAATTGTTCTAAAAACCATTCCAAAGATGCGTTTGGTCTTAGTTGGGACTCACGATCCTCTCTTTGCGCGTGTGAGTATCAGTAGTAGATTGGCATCTCGAATAATATTTACTGGACATATCAGTAAAGAGGAATTAAGTAAATGGTATACTGTTTCTGACATAGGTGTTATTCCATCGTTTTCAGAGCAATGTTCTTTTGTAGCGATAGAAATGATGATGTACTCTTTGGCTATAATTTATGCTGATAGTTTTGGTTTACGTTGTATGTTTGATAATGGAAATGATGGATGTATTGTTATGCGAAATGAAAACTTCACGGAAAATCTTGCTTCGATAATCATTGAGCTTAATAACAATAATGAATTAAGACAAAAGTTTCAACATAATGCAGCTAATAGTTATACAAAAAAATACTCATCAGAAATAATGAGGCGAAATTATATTACAATGTTAAATAAGATATATGATAATTAACAGTCAATCACCTTTCTTGCCGAGTTGTTCAGTGGAATGGGAGGTTTGTTTGTGGGCAGAGATATTGCACTGACAGTGCCTATTGATTATAACAAATATGACTTGCCGATTCTTAATGAAGAGGTTCTTAGGCAACACATAATCACCTTCGCCGGCGATGTTGGGTTACGTAAACGTTTGGGTGCGAATGCCCGTCGTGAGTGGGCGGAGCATTACACTGCCGAACGGATGGCACGGGAGACTTTTGAAGTTTACAAAGAGTTAGCAGCACAATTTTAACCATATGAAATTCCCTCACTACTTCCAGTTAGACTCTATCCCAACTTCAACGCCAAAAAGTTTTTTCGGTGTTTTTTTGCTCAAAAACGGGGGTGATTTCATACTATTGAGTTGATTTTCAGAAGATGCTTATTTGGTGAAGTGCTTTGTAATACCCACGGGAGTAAATTTTATGTTGTACCTTAGCGGGCATGTACTTCACATCGAACATACGCTTGAGCCCCGAGCACGGCAGGGAACTCCCTTATTATAAAATCAAGGAGTCCTTCCGTGACGTTATAGGACGTGTGCATACCCGTGTAATGTTGACTCCGGGTTACCTTCCCGATTTGTGTAGCGATGAGATTGTGCAGATTCGCCGCGGTCTGACCTATATGATGGAGCAGAGTGCGTATATCCCAGCTCAGCAGGCGATGTTTACTGCCGATCCCAGAGGAGAGTACAGTGAAAAGGTTCGTGGATACATCGAGAAGTTTTGGAGTCAGATAAAGGGTAGCGGCAAGATTGATTCCGCACGGGCAAGTTATGATGAGGCAGAACGCAAAGCCCGCAAATTAATAGATGTCAACACAATACAGCATACAGATGCACGTGAGGCAGGTGCAGAGAATGTATGCCTTCAGGCGATACGCGAACTACAGCTCGACACATTTCTGCGACGCGAAGGATGGTCGGAGCGTAAGATAAATTCTACACTGGCATCCTTGATTATCCGGACTGTATATTCCCCATCGGAATGGGCGGCACTACGTATACTCGACGAGAATTCTGCCGCAATGGAGCTTCTGACGGGTCAGTTTGGCGACTGCCCGACTCAGCGCGAGGTATATGCGGCTGCTCCATCGCTTTATGCCTTGAAAGACAAGCTAGAGCGTCATCTGTGCTCTCGCACCGACTCGTTGTTTAATCTCACTAACCGGGTGATGCTCTTCGATTTGACCAACTTCTATTTCGAGGGTAGCAAGACAGGCTCAAAGAAGGCAAAGTTTGGTCGCTCGAAGGAGAAACGCTCAGACTGTCGCCTTCTTGTCCTCGCCTTGGCAATCAATACTGAAGGCTTTATCCGATACAGTTCAATCCTTGCCGGCAACACAGCCGACCCCGATTCACTACCGGCGATGGTGGAGGGCATTATCTCGAAGAATCCGGTCTCGACAAACCCCCAACAGAAAGTTATGGTGGTCATCGATGCAGGAATAGCCACGGAAGCCAATCTCGGATTGCTCAAAGAACGAGGATATAATTACCTTTGTGTCAGCAGAACCAAGCTCAAAGATTATACTCTCAAAGAGGAAGGTCGCTCTGTTACGGTATTTGATAGTCGCAAGCGTCCCATTACTATAGCCCAAGTCGAGCACCGGGAGGGAGGCGACTTCTACCTTCGCATTACCTCCCCCGCCAAAGCAATGACCGAACATTCCATGAACCAACAGTGGCGAGAGCGTTTCGAGCTTGAACTCACAAAGGCACGCAACGCTCTTACGGCAAAAGGAGGCACAAAGAGATACGACAAGGTGGTGGAGCGTGTTGGACGTGCACTCGGTAAATACCCCTCTGTATCCAAGTATTACCAAATAGACTACATCCGCTCGGGTGAGAATCCCGAACACATGTCAGATATCCGCTGGCAAATCAAAATCAGCCAAGAAGAGACTGAGCAACGCTTTGGCACATACTTCCTGCGCACCAACATAGCCACCCTTGACGAGCGAACTACGTGGGAGTACTATAACTTGATTAGAGAGATAGAGACATCAAACCGGCAACTCAAAACAGACCTGGAATTGCGCCCCATCTACCATCAGACAGATAACAACTCCGATGCCCATCTATTCTTCGGACTACTATCATACTGGATTGTAAACACAGTTCGACACAAACTAAAGTTACAAGGCATAACTCATTACTGGACTGAATTAAAGCGCATTCTATCCACCCAAAAGGCTATTACCACCAAAGCAGAAAACGCACTCGGAGAACAAATAGAACTACGCATCTGTTCGGACCCCACAGATGCCGCCTCGGAACTATATCGAATCCTCGGATACAACCCCATACCATTTAGACGACACACAATCAAAACTGCACCACCACCTCCGAATTGAAAAATCTGTAGTACCCACGCAGAAAGCCAAAAACAGATAAGGCTTAAAGAACAGAGGATTTGCATACATATTACGTTGAAGTTGGGCTATGGATTGCGGCGCGACTTGCTTACGTATGGTTGCGCGGTTCTATGGCAAGGGTTATCCGGCGGCATTTTTTCGGGAGCGGTGCCATACCACTCGCGAGGGGGTGTCGATGCTGGGTATTTCGGATGCGGCGGAGGGTGTGGGGTTTCGCACGATGGGGGTTAAGATCTCTTTTGAGCAGCTCTGCAATGAGGTGAATCTGCCCTGCATCGTCCACTGGAATCAGAACCACTTTGCGGTGGTCTATAACATCAAGCGCGAGAAGATTTACATTGCCGACCCTGCAGCGGGACTGTTCTGCTACGACAAGGAGCGGTTTTTGAAGAGTTGGTTATCTACCTCCTCTGAGGGCAGCGAACTGACCCTCACTCAGGGCACGGCACTGCTATTAGAGCCTACTCCGAGGTTCTACGAAGAGGAGACACCGGATGAGAGCAAGCTCCACTTCGGACACCTGTTGCGCTATCTCACGCCCTATAAACGCTATATCATTCAGTTGTTTCTGGGTCTGCTTACGGGGAGCCTTATAAGCCTGATTTTTCCGTTTCTGACCCAGTCAGTGGTGGATACGGGTATCGGTAATAACGACATCAATATCGTTGTTGCGATTCTCATTGCGCAGGTTATGCTGACACTGGGACAGACGGCTAATGACCTGATTAAGAGCTGGCTGATGCTCCATATCACCACCCGCATCAGCATATCGTTGATTTCGGATTTCTTGGGCAAGTTGATGCGGTTGCCTATAGCCTTTTTCGACTCTAAGATGGTGGGCGATATTATGCAGCGCATCGGCGACCATAGCCGCATCCAGTCGTTTCTGACGGGTTCGATAATCAGCATTGCCGTTGCGGCAATTACTTTTGTGATATACTCGGGTGTGATGGCGAGCTACAACCTGCCGATTCTGGGGGTGTTTGTCTTGGGTAGTGCTTTGTATGTGGGTTGGATTTTGATATTTTTGAAGCGTCGCCGCAAGTTGGACTATATGCGTTTTCAGGAGGCGGCAGCCAACCAGAGCAATATCGTTCAGTTGATAAACGGTATGCAGGACATTAAGCTCAACAACTGCGAGAAGCAGAAGCGTTGGGTGTGGGAGGGTATCCAAGCGAAGCTCTATAAAATCAGCATCAAGGGTCTCACCCTGCAACAGACCCAGCAGGTGGGAGGTCTCTTTATCGACCAAAGCAAAAACGTCTTTATCTCCTTTTTGGCTGCTACGGCTGTGATTAACGGCGAGATGACCTTGGGTATGATGATGGCGATGCAGTATATCATCGGGCAGTTGAATGCTCCGTTGTCTCAGTTTATAGGGTTCGTTCAGGAGAGTCAGGATGCAAAGATCAGTTTGGAGCGTCTGAATGAAATTCACAGCAAGGATGATGAAGAGCCGGCATCGAAGAGTAAAATCCGTGAGATTCCCACGGGTGAAGATATAGTTTTGAGGAACGTCAGTTTTCAATACGAGGGTCCCAACTCCGAAAAGGTTTTGAACGATGTCTCTCTTACTATTGAAGCGGGCAAGGTTACGGCTATTGTCGGCACGAGTGGCAGCGGGAAGACGACGCTGCTTAAGTTGTTGCTTGGGTTTTATGAGCCTGCTTCGGGAGAGGTTTTATTAGGTTCAGTGCCCCTAAAAATGTACAGCGACACTGTTTGGCGAGGTCATTGTGCTGCGGTGATGCAGGAGGGTTATATCTTTTCGGACACTATTGCGGGCAATATCGGGGTGATGGACGAGGTTCCCGATATGAAGCGGGTGAACAAGGCTGTGGATATTGCCAACATCAGGGAGTTTATCGAGTCGTTGCCGCTGCGTTACAACACCAAAATCGGCTCGGACGGACACGGACTGAGCACGGGTCAGAAGCAGCGTTTGTTGATAGCTCGTGCGGCGTACAAGGAGGCGGAGTATATAATGTTCGACGAGGCTACCAATTCGTTGGATGCGAACAATGAGCGTGTGATAATGGATAAGTTGCAGGGTTTTTTCCGTGGAAAGACTGTTGTTGTTGTGGCACATAGGTTGAGCACTGTTCGTAGTGCGGACAAGATAGTAGTTCTGGAGGATGGTAAGGTTGTTGAGCAGGGGACTCATCAGGAGCTTGTTGTGGGGAGGGGGGCTTATTATGAGTTGGTGAGGAATCAGTTAGAGTTAGGAAACTAAGTCGCGCGGCGACCCCGAATAATTAGCACCGAAAAGAAAAACGAAGTTTTTCGCGAAAGTTTTTTTGGTTCTTTTTGTTCACAAAATTCGAAGAAGAGAGGGCAATCAAGCTTGCTTGAATTGCCGAACGCCGCCGAATTTATCTAAAAAGAACGATTAGCACGAAATAAAAATGCCATCAGACAATAGAGAATACAGCCCCCAGAGCACCGAAATCTTCGGCAAGATGCCCCATTGGATAATCCGCCGGGGTATGAGTGTGATATTCCTGATATTCGCCGGACTCATCGCCGGCAGCTACCTGATGAAATATCCCCAAATCGTAGTTGCCCCAATAACCATAACCACAATCAACCCACCAACAGACCTTATCGCCAAAACTACGGGACGCATCGACACAATCTTTGCAAAAGAGGGAGCAACCGTCCATCAGGACGAAGTGGTGGCTATGCTCCAAAACAGTGCCAAATATCAAGACGCAAACAACGTACTGGAACATATCGAAAACTTCGACCCCTCTGCCGACAACTCGTGGATAGAACAAAACTACTCTATGGGTGAATTGCAAAGCCCCTTCTCGGAGTTCCGCACCCAATATCTCAACTACCAACACTATATCAAGGCGGACAATATCGGCAAAAAGAGACGACTATTGGAGAGACAGACCGAGCAGTATAAAACATATCTCCGCCAACTCACCTCGCAGAGAGGGTTGATAAAGAGAGATTACGAATATACACTAATCAACTTCAGGCGAGATTCGGCACTATATGCCGACCGGGTAATCTCCTCTTTGGAGTATGAGCGCAGCGCGCAAGCTAAGCTGCAAAAAGAGAGTGCAATGGCAAGCTACGAAGCTTCGCTTACCACGACAGAGCTTACCGTGATGCAGATGGAGCAACAACTCTTGGAGCTCGACCTGCAATACGATAACGAAACGACAACCTACAAAAACCAAATCAACGAGAGCCGCACACGCCTCTTGGCACAAATCCGCCAGTGGCAACAAAACTACCTGCTCATCTCGCCGATAGTGGGGCGATTGTCCTTTGCGAAGTTCTGGAGCAGCAACCAACACATCCAAGCGGGCGAGAAGTTGGCAACAATCATTCCGGCAGACTCCTCCGAGGTTGTGGGTATAATGGAAGTGCCCTCGGCAGGATTCGGACGTGTGGCGGTGGGTCAGACGGTGAATGTGAAGCTGAACGGCTTTCCATACTTTGAGTACGGGTTGCTCAAGGGTGTGGTAAACCGAATTTCGTCAGTTCCCGAGAAGGATGGCTATATCGTGGAGGTAACTTTTCCGCAGGGGCTGCAATCGACCTACAAAGAGCAGCTCCAACTTATCCAAAGAATGGACGGCACGGGCGATATTATAACCCGCGACCAAAGACTGATTCAAAGATTTATTCAGCCGCTCAGGGCGTTTTTTGATAGATAATCTAATTTATACACTCAATAATTGGGGTGTCATTCTGAGCGAAGCGAAGAATCTACATAGAAATAAAACTCTAACTTTCAAATCAATAAATAGATTCTTCGCTTCGCTCAGAATGACAAACTAATGGTTTTTTTGAGGGAGTCGTGAGGATAATTTAGAGGAAAAAACAGTGTAATCTAAATCTAATATGAAGATAGAATTTACCCGCGAACAACGAATCACCAACGCCTTGATGCTGCACTCTACCGCGGTGGAGGATTGCGGATTGCTGCACGGTAAGATGGGCATTGCTCTCTACTTTCACCATTTGGCGCGCAGTAGCGGTAATGCTGTTTTTGCAGAGTTTGCCTCAGAGCTTATTGATAATGTAACCGAGTCGCTGCACGCCGATATGTCCTTGGAGTTTGCGAGCGGCATAACTGGCATCGGTTGGGCAGTTGAATATCTGATACAAAACGGATTTGTAGAAGCCGATGCCGACGATATTCTCGAGGAGTTCGATTCAAAAGTTACAAATACGCTTATCCACTCGGACAACAACATCGAGACCTTGCTTTCGATAGGACACTACTATATCTCTCGGCTTCGTTATCGAGCCAATGATGAGGAGAACCTTACCGCCTTGGATTTGAAATACAATACCATTCTCTTTATCGACGAATTGGAGAGAAAGATTAACGCCGACAGCCCCTCGGCAGATGTTCTCTACCTGCTTGATGAACTGCATAAACTCAGCGTTTTCAACTATAAAGTCGAAAAAATCAGAGCGAAGATTCCGCCTGCGGAGTATGATTTTCTTGTTCCGTTTGTCCCTCGGCTCACTCGTGCACAGGTTGAAACGTTGCTCGACTCTTCGGACATAAAATCGAAGTACGCGGGTTATGATATGAACTCTATTCCCGAGTCGGAGCGTTGGGGAATTAAAAATGGCATTGCGGGTATAGGGTTGCAAAAAATAATCAACGACAATGACTTACGCTGACCTAACAATCGTAATCCCCGTTCGCATAGATTCGGCAGAGCGATTGAGAAATCTGAATTTTGTGTTGAACCGGTTGCGAGAGCTTGAAGGATTGAAAATTATAGTTCTTGAAGCCGATATAGTTTCCAAGACAGATAACTACGAAGGTGTACGTAAAGTCTTTGTCGAGGATTGCAACCCTCTTTTCCACCGAACAAAGTATATCAATATTTTGAACAGCTTGGCAGATACCAAGCTTCTCGGTGTCTGGGATTCGGATGTGATTGTCCCTTTGGAACAGTTTGATGACGCTTTGGAGCTGCTCAGAAGTAATAGTGCTGATATGGTCTATCCCTACGATGGTCGGTTTTACAATGTATACGGCTCGTTGCTTGAGGAGTTTTTGCAGAGCAGAGACGAAAAGATTCTAACCCAAAATAGAGATAATCACCATTTAGTCTTTGGACACCACTCCTGCGGCGGAGCGTTTGTGGTCAGAAGAGAAGCCTACACACAAGCAGGCGGAGAGAACGAACGTTTCATAGCTTGGGCACCGGAGGATTTGGAGCGTTATAAACGGTGGGAGGTTCTCAGTTGCAGAGTCCTGCGCACTCAAGGGGCAATTTATCATCTTTGGCATCCAATAGGCGAGAATAGCAGGTACTTCAACAGTCAAATCAAAAAAGATGCTCTGAAAACTTTACTTGAAATATGCCGTGTAAAATGAAAAAGATTGCTTTTATACCCCTTCGGGCTCAAAGTAAAGGGATTGAAGGGAAAAACACCAAAGCGTTACGAGGTAAGCCTCTGTTTTGTTGGATACTCGATACGGTCATATCTTGCTCGGAGTTTGACGAGATATGGGTGGCGACCGATTGCGATTGTGTACGTTCTATTCTTGGGGATAGCTACCCAACTGTATCTCTCTTTGACCGAAGTAGTGAAAGTGCGACAGACCTATCGCCTACGATAGATGTTGTTATGGAATTTTTATCGACTAAGTCATACGCCGGGGGCGACTGGTTTGTGCTATTTCAAGCAACATCGCCATTTACAAGACAAGAGGAGATTAAAAAATTGTGTGCTGTTATTGGGCAAACAGACAAGGTATCTATTGTCGCCTGTTACCGTTCAAATCGTTTTAGGTGGAGTAGTGAAGGTGTGCCGTTAGACTATTCGTGGAGTAACAAACCTCGTCGTCAAGATTACGAAGGGTTGTTGCTTGAAGCCGGAGCATTCTATGCTTCCAAAATATCGTCAATCGAACAATCAAAGCAACTTATAACATCACCGGCGGAAGTTGTAGAGATAAGCGAAACGACAGCTTTAGATATCGACAATCTCATTGACTTTGCAATGGCTGAAACATTTATTGAATATGGATTATTATAGGGAATATCTTGATACGCTCGATGATATATTATTTGAGTTCGTTTCTCAAAAGGAACGATTTATGCTTCTCGGCAAAACATCCGCAAACAAGGCTGTTAAAAATACTCTGTGGTCTAAATTAATATTGGACGGAACACGTGAATATTATAACAAATGTAGAAAACAAGGAGTATCTGTTTCAGAACTAAAATCTGAAATATTATTATTGTTATCCCAAAAATACGGCATTGCCGATGACGATACAGCGAAATTAATTCATAATGACGACTTTACTAATTACGACTTTCTAAGGCAGTACAAAGGAACGATAGTTGTCTTTTGTATGAATGCACGACAAATAGACCTTTGGATACCGATTATATCACAAAATGATAGCTCCGTTTTAATGTTATGCAATTTCGATACCGAAAAATCCATTTTTGCTGACGGTAATTTCACGGTATTGGAACTTAGCTTTCTATCAGACATATATATCCATAACAGCTATTTAGAGCGTTGTTTTACAGCGGTTTTTGAATATGCGAACCTTTTTACGATGCTGATAAATGTTTTGAAACCGCAACAAGTAATGGTAATGGAGGGGTGTCATTTTGAAACCGAGATACTTGCAGCAGTTTGTCGCCCACAATCCATCGAGACGGTATGTTATCAGCAAGGTTGGCCATCTGTGATGCACACACGTTTCAGAGATATGGGTTACGATAGATTCATCACTTGGGGAGAGGAATTTAATGAATTGTGGCGCAGATACAACCCTGCTGTAAAATTTGAAACGGGGTGCTATCCATATTCGATTTGTAAGTGCAAGATTGGCAATGCTGTAACCTTCTTTTTACAAGCTCCGATAATTATTTCGGACGATGATTATTTTGACCAACTACTTCAACTTGCCCGCTATATCGCAATTCAGCACTCTAATGTTATAGTTCTAATTAGAGAACATCCTGAGTATAGATTGAGCACAGAGCAAAAGCTAAAATTTGAGCAAATGAACAATGTCGAATTTGTATCGGATATTCCTTTATATGAGGTTTTTGAAAGAACACTGATTTCTGTCTCTATATTCTCCTCCACAATTATCGAAAGTCTTGTTCACAACTCTATCCCATTTGTTTTAGACCCGACAACGGACGGATGTTACTATCCATTAGTCGATGATTGGGGAGTAGAGGTTCATTCTCTTGAAAGTGCAAAGGAAAAGTTGGCAGAGCTTATCAAGGATAAAACTTTACAGAACAAAATGTTTAGAGGGATAGAAAAATGGAGACCTATATATTTTACACAGAAATCAATCGTCAAAATTCAACAATAGGGCTCTATGTCGTAAGTAGTGGGTAATGTATTTATGTTGTTGCTTGATAAAATACATTACTCACGTTAAACTGCATAGTAGAGTCGAGATTGTAAATGATATGCTTATTCTACCGCTTACGAAAGAGGGTTCAGAATTAAAGAAATAGATAACCCTGCAGGCAATTATCTGCGAGGTTGCTTGCCTCGTCTTAACCCAACTTCAACGCAGTATGTATGCAAATTTGCTGTTCTTTAAGCCTTATCTGTTTTTGGCTTTCTGCGTGGGTACTACGGATTTTTCAATTCGGAGGTGGTGGTGCAGTTTTGATTGTGTGTCGTCTAAATGGTATGGGGTTGTATCCGAGGATTCGATATAGTTCCGAGGCGGCATCTGTTGGGTCTGAACAGATACGTAGTTCTATTTGTTCTCCGAGTGCGTTTTCTGCTTTTGTGGTGATAGCCTTTTGGGTGGATAGGATGCGTTTTAATTCAGCCCAGTAATGGGTTATGCCTTGTAACTTTAGTTTGTGTCGAACTGTGTTTAAAATCCAGTATGATAGCAGTCCGAAGAATAGATGGGCATCGGAGTTGTCATCTGTCTGATGGTAGATGGGGCGCAATTCCAGGTCTGTTTTGAGTTGCCGGTTTGATGTCTCTATCTCTCTAATCAAGTTATAGTACTCCCACGTAGTTCGCTCGTCAAGGGTGGCTACGTTGGTGCGCAGGAAGTATGTACCAAAGCCTTGCTCAGCCTGGTCTTGGCTGATTTTGATTTGCCATCTGCCTCATCATAACTTGCTCGTGCGGAATCAATCTTGCCGCTATCCTTTATCTGACTCCAAAACTTCTCGATGTATCCACGAACCTTTTCACTGTACTCTCCTCTGGGATCGGCAGTAAACATCGCCTGCTGAGCTGGGATATACGCACTCTGCTCTATCATATAGGTCAGACCGCGGCAATCTGCACAATCTCATCGCTGCACAAATCGGGAAGATAGCCCGGAGTCAACATTACACGGGTATGCACACGTCCTATAACGTCACGGAAGGACTCCTTGATTTTATAATAAGGGAGTTCCCTGCCGTGCTCGGCGCTCAAGCGTATGTTCGATGTGAAGTACATGCCCGCTAAGGTACAACATAAAATTTACTCCCGTGGGTATTACAAAGCACTTCACCAAATAAGCATCTTCTGAAAATCAACTCAATAGTATGAAATCACCCCCATTTTTGAGCAAAAAAACACCGAAAAAACTTTTTGGCGTTGAAGTTGGGTTAGGTGTTCCGCCCAAAATTTGCCCTTTACACCGCAAAATATAAAATAAATTTTGATAATTAAAAAAACAGTTGTATATTTGCAATAATAAAAATATAACTATTATGAGGAGAGAACTAAAAACAAACGAGCTTACGCGTGCCGAGTTAGAGATTATGCAGGCTATTTGGGAGCTTGGCGAATGTTTTCTTGGAGAGATTACCGAGGCTATTGCCGAGCCCAAGCCTGCCTATAATACGGTGGCATCGACACTCAAGGTGTTGGTTAACAAAGGATATGTGGGCTACAGGGTGTGGAACAAGTCACATCAATACTTTGCCGTTTTACGAAAAGATGATTATCGTGCCACCACTCTGCGCCACACTCTCGGCCGCTTTTTTGACAACTCGCCCGCACAATTGGTCGCTTTTCTGAATGATAGCGGAACGCTTACAAACAAGGAATATGAGGATTTGAGAGAGATTGCACGTCAAATTGTAGAATCTAAAAAATAGTAATACAATGTTTTCATTAGGCTTTTTCGTGGATCTTCAGATTTCGCTCATTGTGCTTTGGGCAATTTACTATTTTGCGATTCACAATAGAGTGAGAACTGCTGTTGCTCGCACGATAATCTTGTTGATAGTTCCCTTCTCGCTTGCTATCTCCCTTACGAAAATTCCGCTGCAAACCGTGAAAGAATATGTCGAACTGCCCGTTGATGCGCCCTCAGCCGGGGTGCAGGATTTCCCCGCAGTAGTCAGTAGCTTTGAAGGTGACGCGATGCAGGATGTCGGAGTCTTCTATGTTATTGATAAACAGGGATTGAACGCTCAATGGCTCTATGCGGTCGGAGTTGTCGTGATGATTTTGTGGCTGTTGGTCGGGCTTTTTTCGATTTTCTCGACGATACTTTTTACAAAAATCGAAAAGATATTTGGACACAGCGTTATCTTTCTTCGTAAGAGGGCAGCTGCCTATTCGTTTTTCAATTATATATTTATTAACAGCTCATTACGAAGTTCTCCGTCACTTCGTCTGGTTATACTCCACGAGGCGGCACATTCTAAATACTGCCACTCGGTCGATTTAAGTATAATGCTTCTCTGTCGTGCACTACTTTGGTTTAACCCTGTCGTGTGGCATTTGACAGTTCTGCTCAAAAGAGTGCACGAATATCAAGTTGATAACTCAATCGTGCGCAGCTGCGCATCAATTAACCCAACTTCAACGCCAAAAAGTTTTTTCGGTGTTTTTTTGCTCAAAAACGGGGGTGATTTCATACTATTGAGTTGATTTTCAGAAGATGCTTATTTGGTGAAGTGCTTTGTAATACCCACGGGAGTAAATTTTATGTTGTACCTTAGCGGGCATGTACTTCACATCGAACATACGCTTGAGCCCCGAGCACGGCAGGGAACTCCCTTATTATAAAATCAAGGAGTCCTTCCGTGACGTTATAGGACGTGTGCATACCCGTGTAATGTTGACTCCGGGTTACCTTCCCGATTTGTGTAGCGATGAGATTGTGCAGATTCGCCGCGGTCTGACCTATATGATGGAGCAGAGTGCGTATATCCCAGCTCAGCAGGCGATGTTTACTGCCGATCCCAGAGGAGAGTACAGTGAAAAGGTTCGTGGATACATCGAGAAGTTTTGGAGTCAGATAAAGGGTAGCGGCAAGATTGATTCCGCACGGGCAAGTTATGATGAGGCAGAACGCAAAGCCCGCAAATTAATAGATGTCAACACAATACAGCATACAGATGCACGTGAGGCAGGTGCAGAGAATGTATGCCTTCAGGCGATACGCGAACTACAGCTCGACACATTTCTGCGACGCGAAGGATGGTCGGAGCGTAAGATAAATTCTACACTGGCATCCTTGATTATCCGGACTGTATATTCCCCATCGGAATGGGCGGCACTACGTATACTCGACGAGAATTCTGCCGCAATGGAGCTTCTGACGGGTCAGTTTGGCGACTGCCCGACTCAGCGCGAGGTATATGCGGCTGCTCCATCGCTTTATGCCTTGAAAGACAAGCTAGAGCGTCATCTGTGCTCTCGCACCGACTCGTTGTTTAATCTCACTAACCGGGTGATGCTCTTCGATTTGACCAACTTCTATTTCGAGGGTAGCAAGACAGGCTCAAAGAAGGCAAAGTTTGGTCGCTCGAAGGAGAAACGCTCAGACTGTCGCCTTCTTGTCCTCGCCTTGGCAATCAATACTGAAGGCTTTATCCGATACAGTTCAATCCTTGCCGGCAACACAGCCGACCCCGATTCACTACCGGCGATGGTGGAGGGCATTATCTCGAAGAATCCGGTCTCGACAAACCCCCAACAGAAAGTTATGGTGGTCATCGATGCAGGAATAGCCACGGAAGCCAATCTCGGATTGCTCAAAGAACGAGGATATAATTACCTTTGTGTCAGCAGAACCAAGCTCAAAGATTATACTCTCAAAGAGGAAGGTCGCTCTGTTACGGTATTTGATAGTCGCAAGCGTCCCATTACTATAGCCCAAGTCGAGCACCGGGAGGGAGGCGACTTCTACCTTCGCATTACCTCCCCCGCCAAAGCAATGACCGAACATTCCATGAACCAACAGTGGCGAGAGCGTTTCGAGCTTGAACTCACAAAGGCACGCAACGCTCTTACGGCAAAAGGAGGCACAAAGAGATACGACAAGGTGGTGGAGCGTGTTGGACGTGCACTCGGTAAATACCCCTCTGTATCCAAGTATTACCAAATAGACTACATCCGCTCGGATAAAAACCCCGAGCAGATGTCTGATATCCAATGGCAAATCAAAATCAGCCAAGACCAGGCTGAGCAACGCTTTGGTACATACTTCCTGCGCACCAACGTAACCTCCCTTGACGAGCGAACTACGTGGGACTACTATAACTTGATTAGAGAGATAGAGACATCAAACCGGCAACTCAAAACAGACCTGGAATTGCGCCCCATCTACCATCAGACAGATGACAACTCCGATGCCCATCTATTCTTCGGACTACTATCATACTGGATTGTAAACACAGTTCGACACAAACTAAAGTTACAAGGCATAACTCATTACTGGACTGAATTAAAGCGCATTCTATCCACCCAAAAGGCTATTACCACCAAAGCAGAAAACGCACTCGGAGAACAAATAGAACTACGCATCTGTTCGGACCCCACAGATGCCGCCTCGGAACTATATCGAATCCTCGGATACAACCCCATACCATTTAGACGACACACAATCAAAACTGCACCACCACCTCCGAATTGAAAAATCTGTAGTACCCACGCAGAAAGCCAAAAACAGATAAGGCTTAAAGAACAGAGGATTTGCATACATATTACGTTGAAGTTGGGTTAAAGAATATCATTACTGACCGACAAAAAAGTTGAGAAAAAAAGAGAGGGGTAATCCCCTTTGAAGAGAATTACCCCGATAGTTGTAATTTTGTAAGTGCAAACAATACAAGATTCAACTATGGGCAAAGATAGTTATAAAAATTTAGTCGGTCAGCCGATTTTCAAACAGGTTGTAGATTTTCTGCCAAGAGCGAAGTTTGACCTGTTAGTTCACCGCCACAAATCGGATAGGTACTACAAACGATTTCGCTCGTGGGAGCAGTTGATAACTTTGCTCTTTGGGGTCTTTAGCAGGTGTGATTCTGTGGGCGAGATTGCAGCAGCAATGCAGGGCTTGCAAGGCAAGTTGAGCTATTTGGGGCTAGATAAATCGCCCGCCAAAAGCACCATAGGCGATGCTTTGCGAGATAGAGATGAGGTTTTGTTCAGGGATTACTACTTTGAGTTATTGAGCCACTACTCGCCACTTTTGTCGGTCAGCCGAATTAAGGGGGTGGATTTTGAGAAGTTTTACATCTTCGATTCTACTGTTATGTTAATTTTGAATTGACGGATATAATTTTTTGAGTTTTATTCTTGCATCTTCATTTGTAAATTGCCAGTTAATTTTCAAGTTTGCGTTATTTCGATGGTTTTGCCACGCTTCTACCTCAGCGATAACTTTTTCTTTGGTAGGAATATGCCTATTCAAACACTGACCATTGAGCACGTGTAACTCTATCTCTGCCATATTCAACCAACTGCCGTGCTTGGGAGTTAAAATAAACTCAAATCTATCCCATAACTCCTTTGCCTGCTCAGGTGGAAAAATCTCATAAAAAGCAGAACCATCGTGAGTTTTGAAGTTATCCATAACCAATTTTATCTTCTTGGCAGTGGGATATTCATCAGATATTTTCTTGATGAATTTTGCCCAATCTGCTTTTGTCTTAAAATCCGTAACATCCACTATTCTCCTACCTGTAAGGGGTTCATTGGCAATGAATATATTTACCGTTCCGTGCCTAATGTATTCATAATCTACTCTTGCATCCTGCCCCGGTTTCATTGGAATTGATGCAACTTCTTCAATTAGCTGCTTTGGCGACTCGTCCATACAAACAACCGGATACTCTTCATTATAGGGCTGCTTATAAACATCCAACACTCGCTCCATATTAGCCACAAAATTAGCACTCTGCTCAGGCGGAATCACCCACCCCTTTACTTTCCAAGGCTTAAGTTCGTTTTTTTTAATACATTAGACACACTAACGTGTGAAATGTAATCAACATACTGCAATTCAACAACTTTATTAGAAAGCATTCGCAAAGACCATTTGGAAAATCCTGCTGGCGGTTCGCTACAACACAATGCTACTATCTTGGCTTCTAAATCACCATCTACTTTTTTCTGATAGAGCTGACCCGAAGGGCGACGTTCGAGTACCTCCTCAAAGCCTTCTTCGACAAATCGTTTCTTAACTCTGTCGATTGTCCTTGCTCCAATCTTCAAAACCTTACAAATACTCTCATTGGTAATCCCTTTATTGTCAGAAAATTCTCCCTTGTCGCAACTCAATAAAATATGAGCAACACGAAAAGAATGAGCACTATGGCTTCCCTTTTTTATTATTGTCTGAAGCTCGGCAACCTCCGCTGCCGATAATTTGATAGTGTAACGAATCATTGTAGGCTATATTTATCACAAAGATAAAAATAATTTACGCCATATCAAAATTAACATAACACTACCACTATTCGCCTATTTTCGGACATAATGAAGGGGGTAGGTCGTAACCCCAAAGGAGATGGTAAGAAGAAGGGTGGATTGAAGGTGCATATGATGATAGACGCTCACGCCGATTGTGCCAAGCACGTCAATATAAGCGAGGCAAAAATGCACGATAAGAAATTTCTGAGCAAGCTCAACCTCACAGCAGGGAGTATGATTTGTTTCGACAAGGCGTACAACGACTATGGGCAATATGCCCGCTGGACAGAAGAGGGAGTTTGGTTTGTCGGACGGTTGAAACGCAATGCTGTTTACGAGGTACAGGAGGTTATTTCAGAGAAAGTGCTGAACGACAAAGAGTTTGGAGTAATATCAGAGGAGCACATTCATCTGAATTATAAGGATAATAAGGAGCAGAAGAAGGTTTGTTTAAGGAAAGTTGTTTATCGTGATGAAAAGGGTCGGATATTGGTTTTTATCACCAATAACTTTCAAATCAGTGCAGAGGATGTGGCTTTTATCTACAAGTGCCGCTGGCAAATAGAGCTGTTGTTTAAGAAGTTGAAGCAGAATTTTCAACTACACTTTTTCTACTCTGAGACCGAGAATGGAATTAAGACGCAGATATGGATAACGCTCATTGCTCATCTACTTTTGACGGTGTTGAAAGTCAAAACGCAGACTGACAAAGCATTTTCGACTGTTGCGGTGTTGGTGAGGATACATTTGACGAGTTATCTGGATATTTTTTGGATGATTCAGAACTGCAAACGCACTTATCACAAGCGAAAAGGGGCTAATTTTTGCTCATCGAGCCGAGCCCCAACGATACAAATGGCACTATTTTGAGGGGGGTAGGTATTTTGAAATGACTATTTATGCGGAAATACTGCTGATTACTAAACGATTGCAGAAATAATTAACAAAAATCCGATTTTAGTCGGTTAATAATGAAAATATTTCTCAAAATGTCCGGAGTACGCATAAAAAATTTACAGTCGGCAAAGCCTCTTATCGAGCAGCAATTCAATGAGATGGAGTTCGTTATTGACTTGCCGCAGCCTGATGCTACGCTGAAGATGTCGGGGGCGGAGTTGAAGGAGGCGGTGGGCATTAAAAAACATATTCACCCGCTTGAGGAAGTGGACGGTCTGCCGGGGGAATTGGAGAAGAAGTTCGACAAGGCTGGAGGAACGATTACGGGCGATTTGCGTGTGCTGGGTGATGGGCGAATGAAGAACCTGCGGGTCGATGAGTACCTCGAAGTGCCTGAGCTTAAGTACAACCGAATTACTGCCACAGGCAATGAGTTTTGGGTGACCGATGCAGGTGTGGTGGACGATGCTTGGGAGGACGATGACGATATGTATGTCGTGGAGCTGAAATCGAAAGAGGGTGAGATAACTATCAATTTTCAGTATAAGGATATTCTGCGAGGGATTTTCTACACCACCGATGAGGACGGACAGCCGACAGGGTTTAGGACTGCATATTTTGAGGTGACGGGTATTATCAACGAGACGATGTTTCATTGCCTGCCGCTCAACGGCATCGCTCCGCAGCGGTTTATGACATTGGCTCGACAGGGCAACAAAACCAATCCGCATCGACAAGGGTCGATATATTTGGACGGCTTACACAAATGGTTGCGTGTGTTGGACGGTGTCAAGGATGAGCGAATCGATCAAAAAAACATCAAAGTTCAGCTTGGCGACCTCTCGGAGATTAACCACCCTCTGTTCGGGCAACTGCAAGGTTACGGTGCACTTCTCGAAAATGCCTATATATGCGGACGATTGGTGCAGCGCAACCCCGACACGGGCGAGGATTGGATTGTGGGGGCTGTGGCGGTGCAGGGCGAGCAGGTGTTTCGCTATAATTCGGACGGAGTTTGCGAGCCTGCGACCATAACCCTGACCGCTGCCGAATTTGGCATCACGTCGCCTGAAACCGCCCGAACGTGGCAATATAAAGATGGGCAGGAGTGGGTTGATATTCCTAACACTCAGCTGCTCACTTTCGAGCTTTCGCCCGATTCAGAGATTTGGCGAGAACGGCGAACACTGACCCTACGTTACCTCGCCTGCGGAGTCTATTACGACATAATAACGATTACCAAAGTCTACGATGGCGAAGATGCCTATTCGGTGCGGATACTCTCAACCAACGGCACAAATTTGGTTCTACAGGATTTCGTGTGAGAATAGTTATCTTTGCCGAATGACAGCAACCGAAGTATTGAGTAAATTATTATTGCCTAGGAGTAGTGATTGGTCGATAGGCAGTGTAGACATCGACGAGCAAAACGAGGAAGTTCGTATTGAGCTTGTCTATAACAATGAAGTGGTAATTATTGATGGTATAAGTTATCCTATCTATGACTATCGTTCAGTTCGAGAGTGGCGACACTTGGATTTGTGGCAATATAAGAGTTACCTTGTTGCCCGTATTCCGCGTTATATTGTTGGAGATAAGGTAATAAGCTTGGGCGTACCGTGGTCAGCGCCATTGGAACGTATGACCACTTTGCTCGAAAAAAAACGATAGAGACTTTGCAAGTAACCAAGAGTCAGAGTGGTACGGCAAGGTTATTGCGTATAAGTTTTGACCAAGTACATCGCGTGATGCACCGAGCAGTAGAGCGCGGTATGGCATTGCGAGATAGTGATGAGCTATATAAATATGTTAGCATTGACGAGAAAGCTATAAGTCGTGGTCACGAGTACGCATCAATTTTATCGGATGAGTTGAGCGGAATTGTGATAGAGGTTAGTAAAGGCAGGACAAAGGAAAGTGTTGATAATTTGTGTATTAAAGGTTTATCTGAGGAGCAGCGAGGGGCAGTAGAGCGAATATGCACCGATATGTGGGATCCTTATATTTACGCAGCAAAGGAGTATTTTGGGCAAGCATTGCACTGCCACGATAATTTTCATTTGGTCGGTTATTTGAATAAGGCTGTTGATAAGGTACGTCGCCGAGAGGTTAAGTTACACGAAGATTTGAAACGAACTAAGTATTTGTGGCTCAAGGACACAAATAATTTTACAGATAAGCAGTATGCGACTTTCGAGGCTATACGGGGAGCAAATTACGAGGTATCTCGGGCTTGGCAAGTGAAGGAGAATTTTAGAGATATTCAGTTTCGGCAAGAAAACTATCAAAGTGCATTATCAATATATATGTTTTGGAAACAGAACGCATTAAGGGTAAATATACCTGAGATAACCCAAGTAGTAGAAATGTTTGACAGGCATAAAAAAGGAATTGTAAATGCGATACTAACTGGCGCAAGTAATGCAAGGGCAGAGAGGTTAAACAGCTCTATCGAAGAGATAAAAAGAATCGGCAGAGGATACCGTAAATTTGAAAACTTCAGAATCGCAATACTATTCTTCAATGCAAACCTCAAACTTTACCCACACGAAAACCAGTAGAACCACAAATTTTATCAACGGCGACATCGGCACATTTCTGCAAGCGGCGATTTTCAAAGGGTCAAGAGATATAACCGCAACGCTTCCCGACAACGCTTTTAATTGGTTCAGAGTATCCAACAACCCAGATGGCGATATCGTGTGGAACGAACAGCATCAAGGGGCAGGCAGCAGAATATGGATTGCCGACCCTGATGTTTATCGCCGAGCAACATTTGAATGCGAAGTCATTTTACCATAAAATAATAACCAACAAATAATAATTTACGATGGCAGTAATTTCAAGAGGTCAGATTACGATTGTGGACTTGTCGGATGGCAAGTCAATCAATCTCTACTTGGGTAGCAATGTGGCTACTACGCAGATTTTCAACAAAGAAAATTCGAGCTATGTGCCGAATTGGACGGTGTCGCCGTTTCTGGTTATCACTCCTGAAGTCTATGTTACAGGTGTTGATACTAACCAAGTGAGCCGTTTGAAAGGAGTGCCCACTTGGAAAATCAATGGCTCGACAACGCTTTCGACTTATGGAGCTACGGCAGCGGCAACTTCACCCTACGCCCTGACCATCAAAAACAATATGACTGCGGTCAATCAGTTGCAGGTGGAGTGTGAAGTGGTATATGTCGACCCCGACACCACAGCCGAGACAAAAGCTAAAACACAAATCACCTATACCAAAACCGAAAATGCTGGTCAGTTGATTTGTGCAATCGCTTATGCTCCGCTCGGTACGGTGTTCAAAAACGGCTCGGCAGCGAACTTGAAAGCCCATTGCGATATGTGGCGAGGTTCGACCATCGACAATACGAGTGTAACCTACAAATGGTTCAAGCTCGGCAGCGGCACGTGGACTGAAATCACATCAGCCAACGCAGGAGGTATTACGGGCTACACGACAAACGAAATCACAATACCCGAAGCAGCGGTGCTGAACTTCGAGAGTTTCAAGTGCGAAATCAAGGACACCGACACGGCAAGCGGCACGTATAACACCTCGGTTAGCGACATTATCTCATTTGCCGATATGTCCGACCCGTACCAAGTCGAAATCGCCACGCCACAAGGGACAACCCTCACCAGTGGACTAAACTCGACCACACTCACAGTAAACTGCTGGCAAAATGGAGCATTGCTTGCCGATACGTTCTTCACAGGTGCAACCTGCAAGTGGCGAAAATTCAACAAACTTGGCGTTCAGGATACCACGTGGGGAACTTCGGGCATCAAAACAGGTCGCTCAATCACCGTAACCCGTGACGAGGTGACGGTCGCCGCAACTTTCACTGTTGAAATCGACAAGTAATGGCAATCATAGCACGAGGACAGATAACCGTCAATTCCGTAGCAGATAGCTTGTCGGGTGCAAATCTGTTGCTCGATACGCAAGCTCCATATCTATCCAACACCTCGATTTGGAACCTTTGCAACGGGGCATCATTATTGAGCTCTGTTGGCAACTTCTCGACAGTAAAGATAACCTCGAATTGGGGCAGGTGTTGGCAACGAGTAGCTCTGCAACCGAATAAAACCTACACATTTAGCTGCTGGCTCAAAAGGGATGCCGCCGTTGAACAGAACACAACATTGCTATCGTGGTTTCAGGGAAATGATGGAGGCACAGCACTCGGCTTGACGCTTGTTAGCTCTACTTTTGGCAAGTCGTTGTCGGGAGTAACGGCACCAACAGAATTTACACGCTGCTATTGGACTTTCAAAACGAGTAGCACATATTCAGACACATCAGTGCCTCGCCTCGAACCCTACTGCACAAACTACAGCGTGGCAAGCCCCTGCCTTGTGGTCTATGGCTATCAATTGGAGGAGGGCGAGGTGATGAGTGATTGGAAGCCTAACGCTGCTGACTATACAAAAAATACGGAGTTTCGTTATGCCAAGAACACATCTGCAACCACCTCGCCTGCGATAACTCAATCCTCTGCCACTCCTGCTGGTTGGAGCTTGACTCAACAGACACTCTCCGCAGGCGAGTATCTTTGGGAGAGTTTTGCCATCAAAACCAATGCGGGAGCTTTGTTGCAAAATTGGAGTAATCCGGTTAGGAAGAATGGCGAAAAGGGTGATGGTGGTGATGCGGGTGAGTCAATCACAGGCAAGATGCTCTTTCGAGACCCTGAGTTTCGAGTTGGAATGAACAGCTGTCAGGTTTACAATAATTCGGGCGGTGGAACTGTTGTGCTATCTCGAATATCCAAGCCGACCGACTGCCCGACAACATCTCCCTATTGCTTACAGATAGCCGTAACAGGTGCTGCTTCGCCCGGAGTAGGAGGCTTTGTGCAGGGGGTCTCCTCTCGTGCCGATGCAATATTGCTCACCCGAATTGTTGCAAAGATACCGGTGGGATACACCCTCGCCGTGGCTCACAACCTTTACGGCACGGGTGGAACGACTAATTATTTGACTTCAATGGCTGGAACCGGTCGATACGAGGTGTACTTGATAAAAGTCCGTTGCGGCTCTATCGGTACATTCGGCTCAATCAACCACTACTACCTATCAACGGGAAGTTTTCCCGTAACTTGGTATGTGGCATCGGTAACCTGCTACGATATGACCGATAGTGAGAAGTATGACGATGCTATTGCCAACGCCGCCAAGAGCCTATTTTATCGTGGTAACTTCTCTTCAACAACCCCATATTATAACGACACTTACCGCCGAGAGTGCGTAAAGTACAACTCAAATTATTACATCTACAAGGGTAGCTCCGGAGCTTCGGGGGCGTGGTCGTCCTCGAACTGGGAACTATTCGGAAGCCAATTTGAGAGCGTAGCAACAGGAATGCTATTAGCAGAGCTTGCCTATATCGAAAATTTGGGAGTGAAGAATCTCAAGGTGAGAGGGTTGAAATCACCCAAGGCAATAACGCCCTTGCCTTTTATGACGGGGTGCAAGCCTATCCTGTTGTTGAGATAAAGACCACTTCGGACTCAATCTATATGGGGCAAGGGTCGGGCATCCTCGTCAAGCACCCTGCATCGAATATCTCTATCAACAACGGCATTTTGCAAAACGGCACTGAGGGGTCGGGGGTTGAAGTGCCCATACTCGGACCCGCAATCGTTGCTCAAAACAGCATAATTCAAACCTATTCAAACTCTTACAGCAACAAATACAAGACGGGGTTGCATATCGACATCGGGGCATCGCAAAGCACTGCCAGCGGGACGGATAAGTTTACCTCCATCTTTGCCAATGCGGGGATATTTCTCGCTGGCTCGGCTTCGGCGTTCCGCTCCAACAATGTGCTGTGTGGAGTAACAGCAGCCGGGCGTGTTTCGGCAACAGGGTCGATGCTCAACAGTTGGGTGATTTCGTATATGGGTGGCTACCTGACTTCAAGTCGCACATCCGATGGACGGTATCGTGTCTCATTCTCAAACACAGGATACTTAAATGGTGCGACAGATTATCAAGTATTTATTCTCGCCGAGGGTCCCCACAGTGGCAATACAGGGGCTTATGGTTGCACGATGGCTCGCACCTCCTCCTACTTCGATGTGTGGATATCCGATGACGCTTCACCCAATGATTGCGGATTCACCTTTATCGTATTTCTAATCTCCAAATTCTTCTAAGGGTCTCATAACCTTTTGTTTGACTTTGTAATACCTTATTTATATGCAACTTGCCAAACTTGAAAACGGTGTTTTGATAACCACCTGTGCAGATAGCGAAGACCGTGAACTGATAAACCTGATGGTTGCCGATGGGTTCAAATACTTTGTAGAAGAGCCTGTCCCCGAAGTGGAGCTGTCGGAGTTTGAGGCATTGGAGCTTCGCCACCGAGAGGAGGCTCACCAAATTGTCGCCTACTATGAGGTTGTTGATAATAGCCCCGACCGCATCGCCGCCGAAATAACTCGCCTCAAAGCCAACCTCGCCGCCACCGACTATCAAGTCATCAAATCTTACGAATTTGCCCTTGCAGGCTCCGAACCACCATACGACATCGCCTCCCTCCACGATGAACGGCAATCAATTAGCCCAACTTCAACGTAATATGTATGCAAATCCTCTGTTCTTTAAGCCTTATCTGTTTTTGGCTTTCTGCGTGGGTACTACAGATTTTTCAATTCGGAGGTGGTGGTGCAGTTTTGATTGTGTGTCGTCTAAATGGTATGGGGTTGTATCCGAGGATTCGATATAGTTCCGAGGCGGCATCTGTGGGGTCCGAACAGATGCGTAGTTCTATTTGTTCTCCGAGTGCGTTTTCTGCTTTGGTGGTAATAGCCTTTTGGGTGGATAGAATGCGCTTTAATTCAGTCCAGTAATGAGTTATGCCTTGTAACTTTAGTTTGTGTCGAACTGTGTTTACAATCCAGTATGATAGTAGTCCGAAGAATAGATGGGCATCGGAGTTGTCATCTGTCTGATGGTAGATGGGGCGCAATTCCAGGTCTGTTTTGAGTTGCCGGTTTGATGTCTCTATCTCTCTAATCAAGTTATAGTACTCCCACGTAGTTCGCTCGTCAAGGGTGGCTATGTTGGTGCGCAGGAAGTATGTGCCAAAGCGTTGCTCAGTCTCTTCTTGGCTGATTTTGATTTGCCAGCGGATATCTGACATGTGTTCGGGATTCTCACCCGAGCGGATGTAGTCTATTTGGTAATACTTGGATACAGAGGGGTATTTACCGAGTGCACGTCCAACACGCTCCACCACCTTGTCGTATCTCTTTGTGCCTCCTTTTGCCGTAAGAGCGTTGCGTGCCTTTGTGAGTTCAAGCTCGAAACGCTCTCGCCACTGTTGGTTCATGGAATGTTCGGTCATTGCTTTGGCGGGGGAGGTAATGCGAAGGTAGAAGTCGCCTCCCTCCCGGTGCTCGACTTGGGCTATAGTAATGGGACGCTTGCGACTATCAAATACCGTAACAGAGCGACCTTCCTCTTTGAGAGTATAATCTTTGAGCTTGGTTCTGCTGACACAAAGGTAATTATATCCTCGTTCTTTGAGCAATCCGAGATTGGCTTCCGTGGCTATTCCTGCATCGATGACCACCATAACTTTCTGTTGGGGGTTTGTCGAGACCGGATTCTTCGAGATAATGCCCTCCACCATCGCCGGTAGTGAATCGGGGTCGGCTGTGTTGCCGGCAAGGATTGAACTGTATCGGATAAAGCCTTCAGTATTGATTGCCAAGGCGAGGACAAGAAGGCGACAGTCTGAGCGTTTCTCCTTCGAGCGACCAAACTTTGCCTTCTTTGAGCCTGTCTTGCTACCCTCGAAATAGAAGTTGGTCAAATCGAAGAGCATCACCCGGTTAGTGAGATTAAACAACGAGTCGGTGCGAGAGCACAGATGACGCTCTAGCTTGTCTTTCAAGGCATAAAGCGATGGAGCAGCCGCATATACCTCGCGCTGAGTCGGGCAGTCGCCAAACTGACCCGTCAGAAGCTCCATTGCGGCAGAATTCTCGTCGAGTATACGTAGTGCCGCCCATTCCGATGGGGAATATACAGTCCGGATAATCAAGGATGCCAGTGTAGAATTTATCTTACGCTCCGACCATCCTTCGCGTCGCAGAAATGTGTCGAGCTGTAGTTCGCGTATCGCCTGAAGGCATACATTCTCTGCACCTGCCTCACGTGCATCTGTATGCTGTATTGTGTTGACATCTATTAATTTGCGGGCTTTGCGTTCTGCCTCATCATAACTTGCCCGTGCGGAATCAATCTTGCCGCTACCCTTTATCTGACTCCAAAACTTCTCGATGTATCCACGAACCTTTTCACTGTACTCTCCTCTGGGATCGGCAGTAAACATCGCCTGCTGAGCTGGGATATACGCACTCTGCTCCATCATATAGGTCAGACCGCGGCGAATCTGCACAATCTCATCGCTACACAAATCGGGAAGGTAACCCGGAGTCAACATTACACGGGTATGCACACGTCCTATAACGTCACGGAAGGACTCCTTGATTTTATAATAAGGGAGTTCCCTGCCGTGCTCGGGGCTCAAGCGTATGTTCGATGTGAAGTACATGCCCGCTAAGGTACAACATAAAATTTACTCCCGTGGGTATTACAAAGCACTTCACCAAATAAGCATCTTCTGAAAATCAACTCAATAGTATGAAATCACCCCCGTTTTTGAGCAAAAAAACACCGAAAAAACTTTTTGGCGTTGAAGTTGGGTTAGGGATAGGATTGAAGAGTTGGAATCTTTGCTCTGATTACCTATTGTAGCATAAAACAAGACCGCCCTGCCGATTGAATTTGGCAGGGCAGTTTCGGCTCAACTTGTTTGTTGAAGGGCGCTTGGCGTTATCTTGGTCGTTGATGAAGGTCTTTGAATTCTTCTAAGAGGTTGAGATATTCGGTTTTGCCCATATCACGGAAGTTGTTGCCTTTGGGTGAGCGGAGTAGCTCGAACATCTCGTCCTGCGTGTCACAGTACGTAATCGTACCGTTCTTCTCTCTGAAGAAGTAGGGTTTTTTGTTGGTTTCGGTTGTCATATTGGTAGGAGTTATTTATCAAACCACTCACGGAATCGGTTGTAGAACATCCTTTTGGAGGTGTCGTCCATTCGGTCGAAGTTGGCGAGGATGTAGGCTCTACCTTTAGTGTTCCACTCGGCAGGGGTTTTTATCGCCTTGAAGTCAATCGGCTCGAAGACTATTTTTTCGCAGTCCTCAAGGATTTCTCTTGTGGTGCGTGCAAGGTCACGGATTTCGTCAGTCGCATTGTGCCAAGTCTTGGCATCAGTTGGAAATCGTTCCAAAAATCTCTCTATTTTCGTTCTCATCGTCTTAATTTTTATAGTGCCATTTGCCGTCTTGGTATAGGTAGAGGAAATCTACATTCTCCTTGTTGTTCAAAAACCAGCCGAAGTTGCGGTAAACAACGGGCTTGATATTCTCCCAATCCTCACCCCTGCTTTTATAGTATTGGCAAGTTTCGAGGGTGGGCTTGAGCGAGGGTAAATCGCCGCCGTCAATCAGTTGGCTTGCCAATTCGGGCGTGTTGTAATGCTCCGAGAGGATTTTGCCCGTGTACTCCGAGTAGCCGTCTGCATTGATAATTATCGACTTTATCGTCCCATCGGGATTTGTAAAGCCTAATATTGCGCTTGTCATTTTTGTAAGTGTTTTATTTGTAAGATTTTGTTGTTTGTCCGCTATTGGCGATAAAGGTCTTGTTTGTGCCGCTGAGGGTTATCTCTCCGCAGGGAATCCAGTCGCCGTTGGAGTAGACTTTGGTTATTGAGCCCGTTGCATTGTTCTCACGCATCGCTTTCTTAGCGGCAGCGAGACTATAAAACTCTTCTCGGTATCCAGTTTCGAGGTTTGCTACGTGGTAGATTTTCATATTATGCTCTGTTTGAGTGTTTTATATTATACAGCGAAGTACGCTACTTAATTCAACACGTGCAAGTTAATTCCGTTCTTTCTGCCATAATAATTCGTTCATCTGAACCTTTTAGCACATATCGTTACATAGTCTGGGTAGCGTTTCAATATCCGCTGCGGGTAAATCGCAAATGGAGTAGAGGTAACGATACAGTCCACCGACTCATCGGACAGCAGGCATAAATCTGTCAAGGCATCGCAGTTAAATATTTTGTTAAGTTCAATTGTACTATGTATTTATTTTGTTATTTTTGCAGAAAATTATTAAACATGAAAAAAATTACACTTATACTCATAGTTGCATTAATGCCAACTATATCATTTGCTCAAAAAGAAGCCACCGATGCAGAGGTTGCTGAGTTAACAAAAAAAGCTGTTGAATCATTAAAAATGGCTTTTCAAGTTCCATCAGATATAAAGAGTTATGACAATGTTATTTGGAAACTTTTTCCAACGATTAATATGTGGACTTTTCTCAAACTGAATACTCGTAACGGAATGATATTTCAATTACAATACGATGTTCAGGGTAAAAATAGGATGGAAAGTATCTTAAATCCAACCATATTAGCAGAGGGTAAAGATGCTATCATCGGAAGATTTACATTATATCCGACACAAAACTCGTGGACATTCATTTTGTTAGACCAAATTGATGGCAGAGCATATCAAGTACAATGGTCGCAAGATGAAAAGAAACGAGGAATTGTTCCAATCGTAGGGGTTTCGTTTTCTTATAGTAATCAACCAAATACATTTTAATAATTGGTTGTAATCCACTCCTCCTGCTTTCTACGGTTGGTTTTGCTGGCGGAGATTGTACGCTCGATTTTGTGAATATGCCAGCCGTGGCGATTGGCATATTCTTGTATAAGAGCGTGCGGAAACATCGTCAGCATAAATCTGCCTTTGACTTGGGAGAGGGTTTCTAAAAGTCGAGCAAAATCCTCATCGTTGAACGAGCCAGCATAGTGTCCGCAATCTGAGCCGATATATGGCGGGTCTACAAAGTGGAATGCTGTTTCACAGTCGTAGCGGGTAATAACACGGATGCCATCCTCGTTTTCGATGGTTACTCGTTTGAGGCGATTGCAGAGCTGTTCGGTGAAGTTGTCCCTTGCATTAAAGAGTTTGAGAGCCGTTGTCCCGGTGCGGTCGTAGCCGAATGTGCCGTCAAGCATCGAGGCGAAGCCCATCTTGCTACACGCCCATACCGCCCAAGCCCTTTCGACAGGGGTGTAGAAGTGGGGATGGGTATTGATGTGGCGAGCGTGGGTGTGCTCGTCCCGTGAGTGCAGCGTGCCGTCAATTCGCTTTTTCAGCTCTTCGTAGTCCGTTTTGGCTACTCGGTAGAAGTTTATCAACTCGGCGTTGGTGTCGTTGATAACCTCGCAGTCGGCAGGCTCTTTGGCAAACAGCACGGCACACCCACCGCAAAACGGCTCGGTGAAAAGGGTATGTTTTGGGATTAGGGGCAGAATATGTTTAAGCAAGGTCTGCTTGCCGCCGTAGTAACTTATCGGCGTTTTGCCTAATGGTTTGGTCTGTATCATATTATAAGAATTTTATTGCGAGAATGATGAGTAGAATTATGCCGAGAGCGATTGCCGCCCACTTAATCCACGACACCGCCGCAGGAGGTTTTTCAACCACTTTTTCAGCGGATTCTCTGGTTAAGGCAACTTCGATATTGTTCTGCACCGTACTATCTTTTATTTGTTGAGCCTCAGCCTTTGCCTCGATTTTGGTAACTATTATTCGTTTGACGGGTTGTTTAACAGGGTCGGTGGTGGTTGGGATAATGGGTTTATCAATTGGCACTTCAACCTCCATCGGGTGGTAAAACTCAACAACGGTCTGCGTTAGCACACCCTCGCCACGATAGGTGCTTTCGGTGTGCTGCTGTGCGACCGACCTATCAACCGCCACCGAGTCAATTTTCTCGCTCCGCTTGACGTGTTTGAGTGGCGAGCAACTGCATAGGATTGCCATTATTATTAGTAGTAGATTTTTCATTACGGCTTGTGTTTTACGAATAGCTCCCAGCCTTGACGGACATCTTCGTAGTTGGCAGGTACTCCGTTCTCCATTTGGGACATTGCCGATACGATGGGTATCATCTCGGCAGGGTCTTGGGTGTCTATTTCGACATCCTCAAATACACGAGCCTTCTCGGTTACGAATTTGATATAGTTGGCGGTGTGGTTCTCCACAGGTGGAGCGTAGCGGTTAATCATCTGCCGCAGGGTTTTGTATCCGTTGCGGCGGTAGCTATCCAGTAAGACAAACATCGCCCGATAGCCGTAAGCCATCGACTCGAATTGTTTGAACGCCTTATCCTTTGAGGGCGTTATTTCTCCCAAGTATTTGACTTTGGAGATGCGAATGTTGCCGGGGTTTTTGTTGCTGAGTCCTCGCATTTTATTGGTTGTTAAATGGTTTTTCTTTGACTTGCTTATCGAGCCTTGCCCTCATAATCAGCACAGGACACTGATCATTTGGTGTCGGGCATTTGTAGGCTTGGCGGATAATGGTCTGTCGGCGGTCAAGCTCCGAATCTTTTTTGTCGATAATGATTTCTAACTTATCGACCTTCTCCTCCAACTTTTCGACACGCCCGTCAAGGCGACCGATGTGTTCGGCTTGGATTTTGACCACCTGTTCGGTGTTGTGAATCTCCGCTCCACTTGCCTGAGCATTCTCTTGGCGGCGTTTTGCCCTGAAAAACAGCAGCGTGCCGATAAGTCCGCTGGCGAGCAAAAAATTGAGTATTAAGCTGATTATCTCCATTATATTATGTGTTTGAAAATTGCGTTGTCTCTGACGATATGGAGTTCGCCGTTGATGTAGAATAGCCCTTTGAGTGCCCTCGAAGCTCCTGCGAGGTTCTTTATCGCTTTGATTGAGTTATCTTTGTATTGCCAGACATACAAACTACCACTTAACTGCGAGTAAGCAACTTCACCCAAAGTATGGTCAGCAAAAAGTGCCTTGCCCGAAATGGACTTCACAAGAGTTTTGTCGCTGAGATTCAATGTATCTCTTCGATAAATCTTCAATGAGTTGTTGCTGTTTTCGCACAAGAAATAATCAGAGAATGATATTACATCACCGCCGAGTGCGACTTCGGTGATTGTGTTGTTGATATTGGTTCGCCTGTCGTGGAGGTAGCAACTCTCTGCGGTGTTGATTGCTATTGCGTTGTGAGACTTCACCAACGACATTACACCTCCCATCATAGTCGAATTGGAGACGGTGCGAGTTATCCGCCGTGTTGGTTTCTCGTTGAGTATTTTGAGCTGAGAGCGGATGCCACCGGTGCGGGAGTCTGCCCACGAAAGCAGGGTGTAAATCTTCCCATTCTGATAGGTTGCCAAACCGCTATACTCCATCTCCACCCTCTCAATAGCCACTCCCCGATAATCAACAACCATTATCGAAACTCCATCTACAACCACAAAAGCACCATCGGCAGGGAATATCTTTGAACCAACTCTGCGCTGCATCAACTCCCTAAGTGATTTTGAGGCTGTGTCGTAAATCCAAAGGTCGTGTGTGGAGGTAAGCATCACCAATAGATTGCCGCACTTCAATGAATCAATAACTGAGAAGTCGAGATTTGCAACTGTCAGACAATCGTCCCCTTCTGGTGGGGTCTCTTTGGTGAGTAGTCCCGGCATCTCAATAAACTCTACGCCGAATTGGTCTTTGAGGCAATCCAAGTCTATGGAATTGACATAGAAACCCGCAAGCAGATATTTATCATCTTGCAGAACGGTGTTCATATCAAGATGGACACCCGTAAAGGTCTCGCCTGCAATACGCTTCCCCGCAAGCTGTTTGTAACGAAGAGCACAGCGGATAATATGCTCCACCAAACTACCGTAATCATTAGCCCCCTTTGAGTGCCATATCCTTGTTGGCTTGCCGCTGCTATCGGTGAAGTACAAGGAGTAAATCAATGAGTCATTTGGGAT
This sequence comes from Mucinivorans hirudinis, assembly GCA_000723505.1. Lineage (GTDB taxonomy): Bacteria > Bacteroidota > Bacteroidia > Bacteroidales > Rikenellaceae > Mucinivorans > Mucinivorans hirudinis. Next base: position 124,978 of record HG934468.1, read on the forward strand.
ATTGGCAACGTGTGCAATGGGCAGTGTGATAACCATATCTGCATTGTTTGCAGGATTTACAAGAAGTTCGTAGCTCAACGAGTCTTGAAAATCATCTCCCAAATCCAAATTGAGACGAAGGTTGTCGAATAGAAAATACTCTTCATACTCGGATGTAATATCTCCGAATGAGTTGTGGTTAATCCACGCCTCTAAGTTCTGCTTGAAGGTAATCTGAAAGTTACCCGCAATGGGAAAGCCCTGAATCTCTATCTTCTTCTCTGCCTCCCACGGCTCTTTCTCAAAGTTCTCTTCAAAGTAATGCTCTCGTGTGTGCCAGCTGCCGTCCTCTTGAAGCCATTGAGCCTGAGTCTGAGTTTGGGCTTGATTTTGGGCTTGGGTTTGAGATGAGGGTGTAATTCTTACTCCCCAAATAGCCCTCATCGGTTTTGTTGGCAAAGTCAAGCTGCCGAACCCCATCACATATTTGTATGCACGAGCTTTTAGTGAAAACTCCAAAGTAGAGATGTATGCCGAACTCTCAATCGGAAAACCGTTGAAGGAGCAGAGTTGGTTGGTGGGAGTATCTTTCCCTGCAAATTTGATTGAGTTTGGTTCGATTACAGTAATCCAAGCCGGGTTGCTCCAATTCGAGGAGTTGAACACTCCCATTTGTGTGAAGAGATTGTCGAGCAGTCGGTTCTCCACTTTCACCTCCACTTTGCGAAGAGCGGGGACAATGTCAAGCACCGAACTATCTTCAATAATTATCTCCCCTCGCCACATTGATTCGATTCTCTCACGGGTTGCTTCGGTGATAATGGGTTCGCCGATGTGGGTTACCAAACTTCTGCCATCTGCCGCCGTGAGCCAACCTATGGGGAACAAAGCCCCGACTTCGTAGAAGCTTAGCGGGCGAGTGTCGTTGTAGGGCGAGATTGCCCTGCGGATATGCAGAGCACCGTTACTTTGAAAAATCTGAGCAGCGAAAGGTTTCAAGCAGAGTTCGAGTATATCTCGGTAGGTGGGGTTCTCATGGACCGAGTAGAGCTTAGTCATCTCAACGAAAGTCTGCCTGAGGGGCGATTCTGTCTCAACCATATTCTCACCAAACAAATCCATCCAGTCGGCAACGGAGACATCCAACTCCAAGAGGTTGATGCACTCATATATCAACTCCCAAAGGGACTTTCGTCCTGAGAATGGCGAGCCATCAGCTTTGCGAAAGGGGAGGTTTGAAAGGAGGTTGAAACCATCGACAGCTTTGATGGTAACCGTGTATGGCGGCTTGGCAAAGTTCTCAGAGTAGAAGTCAGCTACGACATAGCCTCGCCAATAGAGCTTGGTATTCCTGTAAATTGAAACCCGAAACTTTCTTGGGTCGGCTGTGAAGAGATTGATATAGTGAAAGTTTTCGAGGCAAAGAATGTTGATAGTAGCCTCCGAACCTTTGACGGGAATATAAAACTCATCGCCACGCCGCTCCCAAGTAATCGAGAGTGGTGTGCCGCCATCAAAGTGCATCACTTCAGCCGCACCTACAAAGCCCCTTTCGGCAACCTCTACTCGCCAAAAGACCTCCTTGTGCTTGCTCCTAAGCTCCGCAAAATATCTGAGTCCAAAATTTGCCATTCTCTACCTGAAAATTATTCGGTGTCGCCATAGCGACTTTTGCTGTAAAGGTAGAACCACCACCTACCAAGTGCCTTTGCACGATGCAAAACAGAAAAAAAGCACCGAAGAGATTCGATGCTTTTTCTTGCTGTTTTGTTGCCTATTAGCAACTCATCTGCACGCCTTTGCTTGTGAGGCGATTAGCAAGCTCACCCATCTCACTGCTGATGCGGTTTTTGGAGATATGGGTGTAGATTTGCGTAGTGCGAATGTTGGAGTGTCCGAGCAGTACCCGTGCCGTTTCGATGGGCACACCATTGGAGAGTAGAATTGAAGAGGCGAAAGTATGACGGGCAAGATGGAATGTAACTTTCTGATTGACACCGCATATAGAGGCTATCTCTTTGAGGTAATCATTAACCTTTTGATTCGAGGGAATTGATAAAAGTTTGTCTCCCTTAGCACTTGCAGCGTTTTTTTCGATTATGGCAAGGGGAATCTCCAAAAGTGGCACATAGACAGGCACATTTGTCTTTTGTCGCTTTGTGGTAATCCATAAATTGCCGTCATCGCCCCTTACCAAGCAATCTTTCGTCAAGTTGCAGACATCCACATAAGCAAATCCGGTGAAACAGCTGAAGACAAATACATCTCGCACAGCCTCTAACCTCTCTGAGGGCATCTTTTTGCCCAGCATCGTCTTGACATCTTCGAGGGTCAAGCAGCCTCTTTCGGTCTTGTCGAAGTGGAATTTGAAGGTGGCAAAAGGGTCGGTCGATACCCATCCGTTATTGAGGGCGACATTGTAAATCGTTCTGAATCGCTGCACAAACTTAATTGAGTAGTTGTTCGAGTGGTCGCCGTTATTGCGGACAAAGGTATAGAAGTCGCTCACAAACTTTGGGGAGATGTCGGCAAGGATAATATTCCGTGATGTGTACTTGGAGACGATAAAGTCTGCTAAGTGGTTGCGGGTGAGAATATAGCGGGAGTAGGTTTTGTAGGTTGTCTCTTTGCCCACAAGTTTCTTGTAATCCTCGTTGTGCAAGTAGCAAAGCTCCAAGAGGTTCATACACCGCTCATCTTTCGAGGTTATAGAGTTTTTGAGTTTCGAGGAGGTGATGACCTCACCCCGGCGAAACATTTCGTTGTATTGGTTGAAAATCAGTGCGTAAAACTCCTGCAACATTGAGTTTATGAGTTTGTCCTCTTTGGTTGTGCCGACTGTTCGCCCCTCTTTGCCAACCCATCTTTCGGGCAAGACATCGCACTGCGTTGTAATGTGGGTCATCTGACCATTGACGGTTATGCGAGCCAAAATTGGTGCTCGACCATTGCGTTTGAGTTTGCCCTTGTGGGCAACAAATAAGACTTTGAATGTGCTTTTATCAGACATAGCTTTTGTAGTTTTTTGCTGCTACAAAGTTAGCTATTGGATTCCGAACCCTGCACCCCTGCAATGGGACTTAGCAGGACTTGTCATCGGACTTTTCAATACATTATAAATAACTTTGCAGCAGCGTGTTATCTACCACAAAACTAAAGCTCTTTTCGTTGATATTCAAGTGAATTGTGATGTTTCGGGCGGCATATTCCGTAATCCCCGCGGTAAGTGTGTCCTATTGTTTTTCTCGATAGGTTACATTTTACTTACGGCTCAGAGTCCTGCTTCGTCCTATTATCGAAAGCAAAAACCGCAAATTGTAGGACGGGATAGGACACGAAAGCTCTTACAAAACTTTGTGTTTCAAAGAGATGTAGAGCTAAAACACACAAAAAGAGGTAGTTATAATACTACCTCTTTTCTCGTTTTGTGATCCCGCTGGGGCTCGAACCCAGGACCCCAACATTAAAAGTGTTGTGCTCTACCTGCTGAGCTACGGAATCCTCTTTTGCGAGTGCAAAGGTAGAAACTTTATTTTGAATTTCAAAATTTTTTGCAAAAAATTACAAAATTTCTCTGTAAAATGTGTCGCGTTCTATTGGTACGTATCCCATACGTGCTATCAATGAGCGCATCTGAGAGGTTGTCATACTTGGTTTCTGGTCGGCGACACCAGCCATAGAATATATTTTTGTTGTGTCGTCAATGGTGCCGTCAATATCGTCAGCACCAAATGCCAATGCAAGCTCAGTAGCATCCTTGCCTAACATAACCCAATAAGCTTTAATATGATCAAAGTTATCCAAATAAAGTCGCGAAATAGCCAACATTCTCATATCCTCAGGCAAAGAAACCTCGCCAAGAGAAGACATTGAATTATTTACCGACCTGTATTTCAGAGGTATAAAAGCCGAGAATCCACCCGTCTCGTCCTGCAAAGCGCGCAGGCGTGCGAGGTGGTCGATACGATGACGGTAAGTTTCGATGTGCCCATATAAAATTGTAGCATTGGTGGTTATGCCCATCTTATGTGCGGCACGATGGGTTGCGAGCCACTCTTCGGCGGATGATTTTTCACCGCAGATCTGCGCACGCACCTCTGTATCAAAAATCTCTGCACCTCCGCCCGGAATCGCCCCCATACCAGCCTCCTTCAATAGCACGAGACCCTCCTCAAGAGATAATCCCGCCTTACGGATGATATAGTTCAATTCCACTGCCGTATAAGCCTTTACGACAACCTCTGGAAGGGCGCGCTTTACGGTTTTTACTATTTCGATATAATCCACAAGAGTGTGAAGCGGATGCACTCCGCCAACTATGTGGACTTCTGTTATACCTTTATGTTGATACACAGCAGCCTGATTATAAATATCTTCCAATGAGTCATACCACGCACCAGGCTCATCGAGGGAGCATCTTCTGTAAGAGCAAAATTTACAACGAAACAGACAAATATTGGTGGGCTCAATATGGATATTCCTATTATAATATGCTCTTTTGCCGTTGATTTGTTCTCGTTTGGCGGTTGCCAACATTCCGAGTAGTGCGAGTGGCGCGCGCTCGAAAAGTATCAAAGCATCCTCGTTTGACAAGCGTGTTCCGGAGGATACGGACTCTGCAATGCGTATTAGGTCTGCATCGTGTGTGAGAAATTCTATCATTGTAATAATTTATATAGCATTGTTTTATACTGCTCAATTCCCTTCGCAATCTCCTCGATATAAACATACTCATCCGCCGTGTGCGAGCGCGCCGAATCACCAACTCCCATTTTAAGTGATGGACAGCTAAGCAATGCTTGGTCGGAGGTTGTCGGCGAACCGTAATAGTTCAAACCCATCTCCAAACCTATCTTCACCAAAGGATGGTCAAGTGAAATTGAAGATGGCTTCAAGCGCATACTCCGTGCTAAAACCTCACAATCAACGTTTTCGCGAATAATTGACAAAACCTCTTGGTTGGTATAACACTCCGTGGTGCGTACATCAACTGTGAAACGGCACTCCGCCGGTACAACATTGTGTTGCGAACCCGCTCCTATCACTGTAACACTCATTTTTACAGCACCAAACAGAGGGCTCACCCGTGCAAATCTGTAATTGCGGAACCACTCGATATCCTTCAATGCCTTGTAAATAGAATTTTCCCCCTCCTCTCGTGCCGCGTGCCCCGCCTTCCCCCGAGCCAAACAATCGAGAACCATAAGTCCGCGCTCTGCAACAGCCATTTGCATAAGTGTAGGCTCGCCCACTATCGCAAAATCAATCTCAGGCAGCAGCGGCAGCAACGACTCTATGCCGCCTCTACCACTAACCTCCTCTTCGGCTGTGAGTGCCAAGCAGAGGTTATATCGAAAATCTACCTGATTGTAAAAGTGTAAAAAAGCAGCCGCAAGCGCAACAACACTTGCCCCTGCATCGTTACTACCAAGACCGTAGATTTTACCATCCTCCTCGGCGGGCTCGAAAGGGTCGCGCGAGTAGGCTGGGTTAGGACGGACAGTGTCGTGGTGGGAGTTGAGCAGAATCGTGGGCTTCTCGGGATTGAAAAATCTATTGAATGCCCACACGTTATTACCCTCTCTCGACACGTTCATAACACCCTCTGCGATTAGGAAATTATATAACAAATCCGCACTTTTATCCTCCTCGCGCGAAAAAGATGGCGTGGATATTAATTTTTTTAGTAAATTTGTCCATTTCATAAAACAATAGTTCATTATTTTTTTTAGTTCCTGTAACCCCGCACAGCTACGTATGGTCTCATCATAGTTGATTATCAGTATATTATTACGACTGAGACCCGATGCCAAGTATGGGGCGACAATAAAAGTTATTTTACTAAATATCAATAAATTAAGCAAGTTTACAATAAGGTATCGATAAAACAAAGGTATGAAAAAATTCATTTTCTTGCTAGTCTTAGTTTTTGCACAAGCCGCGGCACAGGATGTACGCCTTGCGCGCGAGGTGGTCGATTTTGGCGTTGTGCCGATGAAACCACGCTCGCAGCAGAGCGTGATGCTATATAATAAGGGCATTAAGCCGATGGTTATTATGGCGGTAAATGTTGATTGCAACTGTACGAAGGTTGAGTGGAGTAAAAAGCCTGTGATGGCGGGCGACAGTACACTGCTCAAAATAAACTATGACCCAAGCGATAAAGGGGTGTTTTACAAGAAGATACGGGTAAAAACCTCACAGGGCGAAAACACAATAACGATTAAAGGAAGGGTTGAGTGATGAGACGATTTTTTGTAGTTTTTCTTTTACTGACGGCTCTGCTCGCTCATTCTCAGGATGTTCCCAAGCCGGCACGCGCATTAGTCAATGACTTTGCAGGACTCTTTACGGCTCAGCAAAAGGCACTATTGGAGGACTCCTTGCTTCGATTCGAGAGGGCAACATCCAACGAAATTGCAGTTGTAACCGTGAATTCATTAGATGGTTACACGCCCGCCGATTATGCCTTGAAGCTATTGCGCGACTGGGCTGTAGGAAAAAAAGAGAAGGATAATGGCGTTGTGATGCTCATCAAACCGCGCAACCAAACCAAGGGTGAGGTCTATATCGCCGTTGGATATGGTCTGGAGGGTGTGTTGCCCGACAGTAGAACAGGGCGAATTATTGATAATGAGATGATTCCTGCGCTACGAGAGGGTGATTACCACAAGGCAGCAATGCGTGGGGCTGAGGCTCTGATGGCGGCAACGCGTGGCGAATATACGGGTGACAGACAAGAAGATATGGGCGATGCTCTGATGGGGCTATTGCCGATTGTTTTGATAATAATATTGTTTATCGTAATTTCAGCGAAAGCGCGTAGAGGTGGAGGTGGTGATAGTGGCAATAGCGGCGGTTCGGGGCGCGGCTTTATTCCTCCGATACTTTTCCCACCGGGCAGAGGTTTCGGCGGTAGAGGCGGCGGCTTTGGTGGATTTGGCGGATTTGGCGGATTTGGCGGAGGCTCGGGCGGCGGAGGTGGCGCAGGACGGAGCTTTTGAGTGAAAAATAAAAAATGATTATCACCTCTACACACCCCACCCACAAAAAACAGCAACAAAAATATGAAAAGAGCATTAATGTTACTAATCGCGGCAACCACTATTGCCGTAGCACAGCAAAAGCAAATCGACTATGAGGCAATCAACAGAGGAAGTTTTTATGCGCGCGGTGTTAGTGGGCTGCGCGGAATGAACGATGGCGAGCATTATACCACAATCGGAAACGGAACGATTGTACGCTGGCGCTATTGGGACGGACAGGTGGCTGACACCATATTCAAAACCTCGGATTACAATCCACTCATACGATTCAGCAACTATCAATTCTCGGATGATGAATCCAAGATATTATTTGCGACGGAGCGCGAGGGTATCTATCGACACTCGTCGAAGGCTAATTTTTATATCTTTGACAGAACCGAAAAAAGCTTGAAACCGGTATCACAAAAAGGCAAGCAGCAGGAGGCTACCCTTTCGCCAGATGGTCGCAAAGTGGCTTTTGTGCGGGATAACAACTTGTTTATGGTGGATTTGGCAAGTGGAACAGAGAAGCAAATTACGGGAGATGGGCGTAAGAATGAGGTGATTAACGGAATTCCGGATTGGGTCTACGAGGAGGAGTATGGCTTTAGTCGTGCCTTTGAGTGGTCGCCATCCTCGGATGCGATTGCCTTCTATCGCTTTGACGAAAGCCGCGTTAAGGAGTATTCGATGAATACTTTTAATGGCAATCTCTATCCCGTCAATTTCGATTTCAAATACCCCAAGGCGGGCGAAAAGAACTCTATTGTTCAGATTAAGGTCTACCGATTGGAGGGTGGTAAGACCGTTAATGTCGATTTGGGAACCGAGTTAGACCAATATATCCCGCGCATTCAATGGACAGGCATAAAGGATGAATTGGCGGTGCACCGACTCAATCGCCTCCAAAATCGTTACAGCCTGCTCTTTGTCAATGCAAACACGGGCGCCTCTACGGTTATTTACAACGAAAGTTCACCACGCTATATCGAACGGATAGATGACAGCAAATTAACATTTCTGCCCGATGGCAAGCGCTTTATAGTTCAAAATGAGAATGACGGCTGGATGCACCTCTACCTATATGACCACAAGGGCAAGATGCTCCACCAGATTACCAAAGGCGAATGGGAGGTTACATCCATTGATGGTGTAGACTTCAAAAACGGCAAGTTGTACTATACCTCGACAGAAACTTCACCCCTCAGACGCGATTTATTCGTAGTCGATTTCACCAAACCCAATAGCTTCCGTAGCCGCAAGTGCCTCACCAATCGAGATGGAACATACTCAACGGCAATGAGCAAGGGACAGAAATATTATATCAACACTTTTTCTAACTCTACGACCCCGACGCGTGTAACGCTCCATACCTCAAATGGAAGTATGATTCGCGTATTGGAGGATAATGCACGCCTGAGCGAGAGTCTGCGCGAGTGGGATATGCCCGTGAAGGAGTTTGTGAAAATTCCGGTGAATGGTGTTGTCTTGAATGGTTACATATTGAAACCCAAGAATTTTGACCCTGCCAAGAAATACCCGCTCTTTATGACTCAGTACAGTGGTCCCGGCTCGCAAAATGTTGCCGACCGCTGGGGAATGGGCTGGGAGGCGGCACTCTTGAAGGAGGGCTATCTGGTGGCGTGTGTGGATGGACGCGGAACGGGTTTCCGTGGCGAGGATTTCCGCAAGTGCACCTATCGCGAGTTGGGAAAGTACGAGACCGAAGACCAAATAGCTGCTGCTAAGTGGTTTGCCGAACAATCCTATATCGATGGCAAACGTATCGGCATATATGGGTGGAGCTTCGGCGGATTTATGGCGCTGAACTGCATTTTGAAGGGGGCAGATATTTTTGCGGTGGCAGTTTCGGTTGCTCCCGTTACGAATTGGCGCTACTACGACACAATATATACCGAAGTTTATAACGGTCTGCCACAGGACAATCCCCAAGGGTATGACAACAACAGCCCCATTAATTTTGCCGACAAACTCCGCGGCAAATTACTCTTGGCACACGGCTCGGCAGATGATAATGTCCACATTCAGAACTCTTATGAGATGGTAGAGGCTTTTGTGCAAGCGGGCAAAGATTTCGAGTGGGTAATTTATCCCGACAAAGACCACGGAATGGGCAGCTCGCATAATCACCTGATTCGCAAGGCTATTGATTTTGTAAAGCGGAATCTGTAGAAGTTGCCACCTCCTGCTTGGGAGGTGATGCTTGCCGCCCTCTGGTGAGTATTAACTCGGCATTAAATAACTGTTGCCACCTTTGATAGCAAAGATAGAAATATTTTAGTCAATTAGCCCCCCCTCCTCCAGATTCCCGATAAAAACTATGAAAGGTATAATCAATATTGCGGAGCATAATTGCTCGGATTGCTATAGATGCGTGAAGGCGTGCAACATTAAGGCTATTTCAGTCAGGGCGAACGAGGCGAAGATTTGTGAGAGTGAATGTACCCGCTGCGGAGAGTGCCTTGAGGTGTGTCCGCACGATATGATTGAGCTCAGGGACGATGTAGAGTATGTAAAGCGGCTTATCAAGCGCAATGAACGGGTGGCTGTTTCGCTCCATTGGTCGTGGAACTCGGAGTTTGCGGGCATAGAGGATTTTCGTATGGTGGAGGCGCTTAAACTATTGGGATTCACAAATGTAAGCGAAATGTTGCTCGGCTCGGAATATTACGAGGAGTGCTTGGTGCAGAAGCTCTACAATGAACCTAAATCATATTTTGGCATTGAATGCCCCGTTGTTGTGCGACTAGTCACGATGCACTACCCCCACTTAGTCGAAAACCTGCCACCCATTGCCCACCCCGCCGTACTCCACGGCAGGATGTTGCGCCAATGGTTTGGTGCGGATTGTAGGGTGGTGCATATCACACCTTGTGTGGCGATGAAGCCACAGGACGCTGATGAGGGTGAGATTGATGCAGTGCTTACCTTCAGTGAGCTACGCCAGTGGATGTGGGACGAGGGGGTGGAATTCGACTTTATCCCGGGTAACGAAAACTACCATTTTGAACCCTACAAAGCTACCCATCGTCGCGGGGTTGTGGTCGAGAATATGTTCAACAGAATAATACTCAGCGGATTCAAACGAACAACAAAGACGCTGGAACAGGCGGCACTGCTACCCGAAAGAATGGTTACGGAGCTGTGGAGTTGCTCGGGCGGGTGCTTGGAGAGTACGGGTGCTACGGATGGGGTGCCTCTGGTTATCAAGGAACTAGAGCAGAGGATACGAAAATATGATAACCACGGTGGATACTCTCTACCGCGCGTGAGTGAGAGGGGAGATTATGCTGTTTTAGAGATGGTTTCAAGCAATGTTGCCGAATCTCAAATTGAGCAGGCGCTTCAAAACATTGGGAAATTTCGCCCCTCGGACTACTATAATTGCAGCGCGTGCGGCTATGACAGCTGCCGTGACTTTGCGCTGGCAATTGTCAAAGGAAAAGCGGAGCAAGAAATGTGCGTGTCGTATAGCCGTAATTTGGCGCAAAAGAAGTTTACGACACTGCTCTCCAAAATGCCTTCGGGAGTGATGCTGGCGGATCACAACCTCCGTATAATAGAGGCTAACAGTAAGATAGCCGATATTTTGGGTGCAGAGGCGCAGTTGATTTTCGGTGCAAATCAAGGTATGCGCGGGGCTGACCTCGAGAAGTTGATAACATTTACGCCTTTAATTTCCGGCTGCTTAGCGTGGAACAAGGATGTCACCGACGAACAGGTGCAAATTGGAGAGCAGATATATCGCGTGTCAGCATTTTCGGTTGAACCTCACAGGGTTGTATGCGTGGTGGTGAATCAGGCGAAAAATAGCGGTTACATTTCTGAACAGGCAGCGACAATGGCGCGTGAGGCGATAGCGGAAAATTTGGAGGCGGTGCAGAAAATTGCACACCTGCTTGGCGAGACTGCCTCGCGGACAGAAGCGGTCATTAATTCCATAATTAAGTGGTGAAAAAGAATTAATTGTACATTTTTAATGGGGTACTTTTAATGGAACTGTTTTTATTTTTCCCCACTTAAATAGAGGTCGGATTGATACCTTGAACAAAAAACATAATGCTATGATTATAACCAACATAAAAGGGATTGTCGGATGTTGGCAAGCCGATTGTGAGAGGGTTGCCGGAGCGGAGATGGCACAAATTCCAATCGTAGAGAATGGTTATCTGATTGTCGAAGAGGGTGTTGTGCACGATTTTGGCTCAATGGACAACTTTCCCTTTGAGCGTGAGGACTTTGATGCAACTGGCAGGTATCTCCTCCCCGCTTTCTGTGACAGCCACACCCACCTTATTTATGCAGCCCCTCGTGCGAGTGAGTGGGTAGACCGAATCAAGGGCCTTAGCTATGAGGATATTGCGCGTCGCGGTGGTGGTATACTCAACTCCGTAGATGCACTCCGTGCCAAGAGCGAAGAGGAGTTATATGCCGACGCACTGTGCCGCGTGGCGGAAATTCGCCAAACGGGCACAGGTGCTGTTGAGATAAAGAGCGGATATGGTCTTGATTTAGAGAATGAGCTAAAGATGTTACGCGTGGCGGCAAGGCTCAGAGAGTCCACCGACCTCACAATTCGCACCACCCTGCTTGCCGCCCACGCCGTGCCACGCGAATATCAGGGTAACAGAGAGGGGTATGTCGATTATATTATTAGAGATATAATACCTTCGGTTGCCGCTCAGGGTATTGCCGACTATGTCGATGTCTTTTGCGACGAGGGTTTCTTTACGGTTGCCGATACGGAGCGCATTCTTGATAAGGCACTTCAATATGGCATCAGGGGTAAAATTCACTCCAATGAGCTGGCAGCAATCGGAGGTGTGGAGCTTGCCTGCACCAAGGGTTGTCTCTCGGCAGACCACTTAGAGAGGATGAACCAAGCCGCTTTCGAAGCCTTTGCCCGCTCGCCACAAACTATGCCCACGGCACTGCCTGCCGCCTCCTTCTTTTTGGGCATCCCCTACACCCCCATCCGCGGGATGATTGACCGAGGGTTAGCTGTGGCTTTAGCTTCTGACTTCAACCCGGGGAGCGCCCCGAGCGGAAATATGCAATTCGTCGGCACATTGGCTTGCACACAGGCATCAATGCTTCCTACGGAGGCACTAACCGCCTCTACGCTCAATTCGGCAGCCGCAATGGGGCTTAGCCACAGCCACGGTGCAATTAGGCGTGGAGCACCCGCAGCACTGCTTATCACCAAGATTATGCCCTGTTTAGACTATCTTTACTATAATTTCGGGAGCAACAACATTGCCCACACGCTTTTGTAGTATGAGGACAAAGTCTGTGGGAGGAGCTAGAATATTTCAATATTATTTGTATCTTTGCGCGCCGTTTGGGGTGAGAAAATTGTGTTGAAAACATACAATAAACTTTTACCTGTGAACGTTGTAAAATACATAACTCAAAAAGTCATAATAACAATGTCGGAATCAACCGCTAATATCAAGGAGCTGAACGATAAGATTCAGCAAAAGAGTGCATTTGTCGATATTCTCGCAATGGAGATGGGCAAGGTAATCGTCGGTCAGAAACATTTGGTGGAGAGCCTTATGATTGGGCTTCTAAGCAATGGACACATCCTGCTGGAGGGTGTGCCAGGGCTGGCAAAGACCCTTGCTATCAATACGCTGGCTCAGGCGATTGACGCAAAGTTCAGCCGCATCCAGTTTACCCCCGACCTTCTACCTGCCGACCTGACGGGTACGTTGATTTACAGCCAAAAGAACGAAAATTTTTCTGTAAAGAAGGGTCCCATCTTCGCAAACTTTGTGTTGGCAGACGAAATCAACCGCTCGCCGGCAAAAGTGCAATCAGCACTGTTGGAGGCGATGCAGGAGCGTCAGGTTACAATCGGCGACCAGACCTACAAGCTGCCTCAGCCTTTCCTTGTTATGGCAACGCAAAACCCGCTGGAGCAAGAGGGTACATATCCGCTGCCCGAGGCACAGGTAGACCGTTTTATGTTGAAAGTTAAAATCGGTTACCCGACACGGGCAGAGGAGCGTCAAATCATCCGTATGAATATGATGGGAGCGGAGTTTCCCAGTGCAAGCAAAGTGATTACGCCTGAGGAGATTATCAAGGCGCGTGAGGTGGTGGAGCAGGTCTATATGGACGAGAAGATTGAGCGTTATATTGTTGATATTGTATTCGCAACGCGCGAGCCAAAGGAGTATGGTCTCGAAAAATTGGCTGTGATGATTGGCTATGGCTGTTCGCCACGTGCCTCGATTTCGTTGGCTAAGGCATCCAAGGCTTATGCCTTTATCAAGCGTCGCGGTTATGTCATCCCCGAGGATGTGCGTGCGGTTTGCTATGACGTTCTGCGCCACCGTATCGGATTGACCTACGAGGCTGAGGCTGAGAACCTCACCACTGAAGATATTATTACCGAAATATTGAATACGGTTGAAGTACCTTAATTGTGATTTGTGATTCGTGATTTGTGATTCGTGATTTAGGACTTGTAGGACTTGTAGGACTTGTAGGTCAGCTCTAAAAATCACAAATCACAAATCACAAATCACAAATCACAAAACACAAATCACGAATCACAACTATGGAGGAAGATATCATAAAAAAAGTCCGCAAGATCGAGATTAAGACGCGCGGACTGTCTAACGATATATTTGCGGGGAAGTACCACTCGGCTTTCAAGGGGAGAGGTATGGCTTTCAGCGAGGTACGGGAGTATCGCTTGGGTGATGATATTCGCGATATCGACTGGAATGTTACCGCGCGAACGAGTAATCCCCATATCAAAGTTTTTGAGGAGGAGCGAGAACTTACTCTGATGTTGCTCGTTGATGTGAGTGGTAGTCGTATGTTCGGCACGCGCGAAAGGCTCAAAAAGAGCCTCGCAACGGAAATGGCGGCTGTACTCGCCTTCTCGGCAGCGCAGAATAACGACAAAATTGGCTGCATCTTCTTCTCGGACAAGATAGAAAAGTATGTGCCACCGAAAAAGGGTAAGCAGCACGTGTTGCGCATTATCAGCGACTTGGTCGATTTCAAGCCTGAAAGCACAGGCACGGATTTGGGCTTGGCACTCAAATTCTTCTCCAATGTGATAAAGAAGAGGTGCACGGCATTTGTAATATCCGATTTTATGGATGTTACGGCAGATAAGGCTAATTTCGAGGATGCACTCAAAATTGCCGCCTCCAAGCACGATGTTGTAGGATTGCGACTCTATGACGAGCGGGAGGCGGAGTTGCCAAACGTGGGAATTATAGAGTTAAAGGATGCTGAAAGCGGTGAAAAACAGTGGGTTGATACCGCCTCGCGTCGTGTGCGAGAGGATTATCACAGAAATTGGCAACACAGGAGTGCGGTTATCGACAATGTACTGACAAAGAACCGTGTTGATAGCGTAAATGTTGCCACCGACCAGGACTATGTTATTGCACTGATGCGACTATTCAAAATGCGTTAATATGAAAAAGTCATTATCAATCATAATTATTGCTCTAATCTGCTCCTTTGTTGCGGCTCAACAGCATCCGGTGGTAAAGAGCCGTTTAGTTACCGACACCATTATGCTCGGCGACCAGGTGGTTATGGAGGTGGATATTGCAAAGGATATTGCTGCCGAAATTCAAATCCCTCAGTTCGAGAAGGGTGTGCTCACCGATAAGGTTGAGATTCTCGGCACGCCACGCATTGATACCATCAGCCGCGATGGACGCAATGTTACGGTTCGTTTGACCTATACCCTCACCTCGTTCGATGCGGGAATATATCAGATTGCCGGCTTCCCCATTGTAGTCGAGGGGCGCGGGATGAACGACACGGTACGCTCGGCGGGTATGATGCAGCTTGTTGTGCAAACGTTTGATATTGATACTACTAAGATGCAGATTGCCGATATTAAACAACCTCTCGGTACTCCCATTACTTGGGCTGAAATTAAGGATGTTGTGCTGTGGTCTTTGGCGGGGGCACTGCTGTTGGCGGTGGTTATATACTTTGTAATCAGATTTGTGAAGAGTCGTAGGCGCGAGGTTACGGCTAAACTAAACGAACCGCCACACATAACGGCTATTCGAGAATTGATGAAAGTTCACAGCGAGAAACTTCCACAGGCGGGCAAATATAAAGAGTACTATTCTCGAGTTACCGACACTTTGCGTACATACATAGAGAGTCGCTACGAAATTGGCGCAATGGAGATGACCACGCCCGAGATTATAGCATCACTCGATGAGGTTAATGATGACAAACTTATCAATAAACTCAGAGAGCTATTCTCGTTGGCTGACCTGGTAAAATTTGCTAAATGGACACCGACTATTGAGGAGTGCGAAGAGGGTTATCAAACTGCATATTACTACGTTGAGCAGACAAAAATTATTATCGTTAATCCAGAAACACCGGCAGAACAAGATGCGTAATCTATCTATTATATTATTGTTATTGCCTTTGGCTGCTTTTGCACAGAAGGAGCGGAGTGATGTACGCACAGGTAATAAGCTCTACGACAAGGGCAAATACCCCGAGGCGGAGGTGGAGTACAAGCGCGCTTTGGAGAAGAACATAAACTCGTATGAGGCAAATTTCAACCTTGCCGGTGCCCTCTACAAGCAGGGACGGTATGAGGATGCCATCTCGATTCTGCAAAAAACGGCTCAGGATGGCTCAGACCTCGAAAATCAATCGAAGGCACTCTACAATCTTGGCAATAATCTCTTGAAATTACGTAAGTTAGACGAGTCGATAGAGAGCTATAAAAGTGCACTGAGAATCAACCCTACAGATGTGCAGGCAAAGTTCAACTTGGCTTATGCTCAGAAACTTAAACAGGAAGACGAGAATAAGGATAAAAACCAAGACCAGAACCAAGACCAAAATCAAGACCAAAATAACCAAGACCAGAATCAAGACCAGAACCAAAATCAGGACAAGCAGGACGACAAACAGGATAAGAAAGACGACAAACAGAATCAACAGCAGCCACCGCCACAAAAGTCCGAGGCTGAGCGTATGTTGAAGGCGATTCAGGCAGCCGAAGATAACACGAAGAAGAAGGTAGACGAACAAAAAGTCCAAGTCGTGGGTAAGCAGCAGGGCAAACAATGGTAGATTTTTTTGTGATTTGTGATATGTGATACTGTGATTTGCCATACAGCAATTTACTTTATAATAAATATCACAAATCACAGTATCACAAATCACAAGAATATGTTTCAGGAGATATTACGTTTTGAGAATCCGCGAATGTTGTGGCTACTGTTGGTGATAGTGCCGATGGTTGGTTACTATATTTTTCGCACCTTTCAGGGACGGGCGGCGGTGCAAATATCCTCAATAGAGGGGGTTGCATCGGCACGACGCACTGCTAAATATTGGCTGCGCCATATACCATTCATACTCAGGTGTTCTATGGTGGCATTGATGATTGTGGTCATTGCACGTCCGCAAACATCAGAACACTATAACAATACCAATGCCGAGGGTATAGATATTGTTATGGCACTGGATATAAGCGGTTCGATGCTTGCGCGCGACTTCCAGCCCGACCGTATGGAGGCTGCCAAGAAGATAACCTCACAATTCATAATCGAACGTCCTACTGACCGTAGTAGGATTGGTAGTATTTGCAGGTGAGGCATTTACGCAGTCGCCACTGACCACCGACCACGTTAGTCTGGTGAACCTATTGAGCCAAATTAAGAGTGGTATGATAGATGATGGTACGGCGATTGGCAATGGTTTGGCGACAGCTGTAAACCGCCTCAAGGAGAGCAAAGCACCGAGTAAAGTGATAATTTTGCTTACCGACGGGGTGAACAACACGGGGCAAATTGACCCAAAAACTGCCGCTGACATTGCTGCCGAATATGGGCTGAGGGTTTACACGATAGGTGTTGGTTCAGAGGGAGTTGCCCCCTATCCAGCGTATGACCCTTGGGGTAAGGTTGTTTACCAGATGGGTAAGGTGGAGATTGATGAAAAGCTGCTAGAAGAGATTTCCGAAAAGACCGGCGGACGCTATTTTAGAGCTACGGATAATACCAAGTTGGCAGAAATTTATACGGAAATTAATAAGTTGGAAAAAGCAAAGATTGAGGTCGAGAATTTTACTAAATATACGGAGCTGTACCATTTATATCTGCTAATGGCATTAGTGTTGTTTGTACTAGAAATTCTTTGCCGTTACGTTATTTTCAGGACTATACCATAATATTTTATTGTCCCCGTATAAAAGCGTGGGGCGGGCTATTGGGGATTCCGCCCCAATGACATTAAAAGAAAAACATTACTGACCGACAAAAAAGTTGAGAAAAAAAGAGAGGGGTAATCCCCTTTGAAGAGAATTACCCCGATAGTTGTAATTTTGTAAGTGCAAACAATACAAGATTCAACTATGGGCAAAGATAGTTATAAAAATTTAGTCGGTCAGCCGATTTTCAAACAGGTTGTAGATTTTCTGCCAAGAGCGAAGTTTGACCTGTTAGTTCACCGCCACAAATCGGATAGGTACTACAAACGATTTCGCTCGTGGGAGCAGTTGATAACTTTGCTCTTTGGGGTCTTTAGCAGGTGTGATTCTGTGGGCGAGATTGCAGCAGCAATGCAGGGCTTGCAAGGCAAGTTGAGCTATTTGGGGCTAGATAAATCGCCCGCCAAAAGCACCATAGGCGATGCTTTGCGAGATAGAGATGAGGTTTTGTTCAGGGATTACTACTTTGAGTTATTGAGCCACTACTCGCCACTTTTGTCGGTCAGCCGAATTAAGGGGGTGGATTTTGAGAAGTTTTACATCTTCGATTCTACCACTATTCGCCTATTTTCGGACATAATGAAGGGGGTAGGTCGTAACCCCAAAGGAGATGGTAAGAAGAAGGGTGGATTGAAGGTGCATATGATGATAGACGCTCACGCCGATTGTGCCAAGCACGTCAATATAAGCGAGGCAAAAATGCACGATAAGAAATTTCTGAGCAAGCTCAACCTCACAGCAGGGAGTATGATTTGTTTCGACAAGGCGTACAACGACTATGGGCAATATGCCCGCTGGACAGAAGAGGGAGTTTGGTTTGTCGGACGGTTGAAACGCAATGCTGTTTACGAGGTACAGGAGGTTATTTCAGAGAAAGTGCTGAACGACAAAGAGTTTGGAGTAATATCAGAGGAGCACATTCATCTGAATTACAAGGATAATAAGGAGCAGAAGAAGGTTTGTTTAAGGAAAGTTGTTTATCGTGATGAAAAGGGTCGGATATTGGTTTTTATCACCAATAACTTTCAAATCAGTGCAGAGGATGTGGCTTTTATCTACAAGTGCCGCTGGCAAATAGAGCTGTTGTTTAAGAAGTTGAAGCAGAATTTTCAACTACACTTTTTCTACTCTGAGACCGAGAATGGAATTAAGACGCAGATATGGATAACGCTCATTGCTCATCTACTTTTGACGGTGTTGAAAGTCAAAACGCAGACTGACAAAGCATTTTCGACTGTTGCGGTGTTGGTGAGGATACATTTGACGAGTTATCTGGATATTTTTTGGATGATTCAGAACTGCAAACGCACTTATCACAAGCGAAAAGGGGCTAATTTTTGCTCATCGAGCCGAGCCCCAACGATACAAATGGCACTATTTTGAGGGGGCGTAGGTATTTTGAAATGACTATTTATGCGGAAATACATGCTGATTACTAAACGATTGCAGAAATAATTAACAAAAATCCGATTTTAGTCGGTTAATAATGAAAAGAAAAATAACAAAATGTTTCGTTTCGCAGAACCATACTACCTATATGCACTACTATTAATCCCAACATTGATAGTACTTTTTGTCGTATACCGCCGTGCTCAAAAGAGACGGCTCGCAAAATTTGGCGACCTTGCCATTATTGCTCAACTTATGCCCGAGGCTTCGCCCAAGCGGGTACGCAATAAGTTTATTTTACTGCTTATAGTCGTTGGCTTGATGGTTGTTGCATTGGCTCAACCTCAGTTTGGCGCGAAGCTAAGAGAGGTCAAACGCAAAGGCATCGAAATTATGCTGGCTGTGGACGTTAGTAAGTCGATGTTGGCAGAGGATTTTAAGCCTAATCGTCTGGAGCGCACCAAGTATGCCGCGAGCCGCCTAGTAGAGCAGCTTGAGGATGACCGCGTGGGGATGATTGTCTTTGCTGGCGATGCTTTTATACAATTGCCCATCACCTCGGACTACGTTTCGGCACGTGGTTTTATTAACTCGGTATCCACCGATATTGTACCCGTGCAAGGCACATCGATTGCAAAGGCAATAGAGTTGGCAACCCGTTCATATTCAGAAAATAGTAACAAAAGTCGTGCTCTTGTTATCATCAGTGATGGCGAGAGCCACGACGACGACCCCGTGGCTGCCGCACAGCAGGCTAAGGAGAGCGGAATCATCATCTACACTGTTGGTATAGGTACGCCCGAGGGTGCGCCTATTTCCATCAACGGCGAGATGATGAAAGACGAGGAGGGGAATATGGTAGTCTCGAAGCTGGACGAACAGACCCTGCAACAACTTGCCGTGCTCACGGGTGGTACTTATGTGAGAGCAACCAACCAGAGCGTCGGACTTGACGAAATATTGAAACGAATTAAGGCTATGGAAAAGCAGGAGTTCAATGCACTTGCTTTTGCCGAGTATAACGACCAGTTCCACTATTTGGTGGCACTCGCACTGCTCATATTGCTTATCGAATTTATAATGTTAGACCGCAAAAACCGTATACTCAGCAAAATATCTATCTTCAAATAATGAAAAAAATAGCACTATATTTTATACTTATTTTCGCCGTTGCCGTCGCACACGCACAAGTGAGTTTCGAACTTCGTGCCCCAAATGCCGTGGCTCAAGGCGAACGTTTTCGCATAGAGTTTGTACTTACAAATGCCAAAGCGCAAAGATTCACCCCTCCCACGATTACGGGTGTCGATGTGTTGGCGGGACCAATCACTTCGACAGGAACAAATATCGAAATCGTAAATGGTAACCGTAAGGATTACAGCACAGTAACATACACATACACAGTGCAGGCATTGGACGATGCCAAGAAGATTGCAATTGGCGCATCTTCCGTTACCACCGAGGATGGCAAAAATTACTCGACAAAAGCATCTCAAATAGATGTCCTTGCGGCGCAAAATCAGGGCAACGCACAACAACGCCGCCAATCTGGCACGGTGGACAAGGATGCCGTTCAGTTGAGAATGAGCGTCAATAAAAGTTCGGTGTACAAGGGTGAGGCAGTGGTTGCCACACTCAGATTATATACTCAGGTGGGAATATCGGGGTTCGAGAGTGTTAAGATGCCGGCATTTAACGGCTTCTGGAAACAAGAACTTACGATGGATAATCAGCGTCCTACGCGAGAAAATTTGGATGGGAAACTGTATGAGAGTCAGGTTGTTTCACAATGGTTGATATACCCGCAGCGAACCGGCACGTTGGAAATTGAGCAGACCGATGTTACGGCTCTTGTTCAGGTTGTTACACAGGCAAGTGGTTCGTCGATGTTCGATATGTTTTTCGATAGCGGACGGGTGGAGACCGTAAAACGCAAACTCACAACTGCTCCCGTGAAGATAACGGTAAAGGATTTGCCTGCTCCTCAGCCTCTTGGCTTCTCGGGCGCAGTGGGTAAATTTACGATGAGCGCTTCGATTACAACGAATGAAATCAGTGCCAACTCTGGCGGTTCTATCAATGTAGAGTTGAAGGGTGTGGGTGATTTTCCGTTGATTGACAATCCTGTAATAGAGTTCCCCAACGGTTTTGAAAAATATGAAATAAAACAGAGTGAGCAGATTACAAACTCAGCAGGCGGCACAAGCGGCACGCGTAAATGGGAGTTTCCATTCATTGCTCGCGCCGAGGGTGACTACACAATTCCTGCCGTAGAATTTGTCTATTTCGACCCCTCAACGGGTAAGTACAACACGATAAAGAGTGATGAATTCTCAGTAAAAGTTCTCAGAGATAACAGTGCCGGAGCAAACTCGGCAGCAATAGTTTCGGGAGTCACCAAAGAGGATTTAAAGATGCTCGGGGAGGATGTCCGCTTTATCTACACAGGTAAGCCCAACTTCACGAAAAAGGATAATTTCTTCTTGTGGTCGGTGACTTTCTTTATTGCATTTGCATTGATAATCTTGGTGTTCTTCGGAATGTTGGTTCTACTTAAACAGCAAATTAAAAACCGTTCGGACGTTGCCCGAACTAAGACCAAGAAGGCAAATAGCACTGCAATTCGCCGTCTGAAAAAGGCAAAATCCTATATGACAGTCGGCGCGAACGAAAAATTCTTTGAGGAGATGTTACGCGCACTATGGGGCTATATGGGTGATAAACTGACAATTCAGGTGTCGGATTTGAGCAAGGAGCGTCTTCGTGACGAGTTTGAGCGACGTGGGGTCAATGGCGAACAGGGCGAAGAGTTTTTGAGCCTTATCGGCGAGTGCGAGTTGGCACAATACTCACCCGCTGGCTCAGTCGATATGAGCAAAGTGTACGAAGAGGCATTGGATTTGATTGGAAAATTAGAAATCAGAAAATCGTGAATCGCGGCAAAATCAAAATAGACCCGCTTATCCCAAATGTTCAATAACTCCAACAAACAATGAAAAAATTACTATATATCACAATCGCAGTTTTCGCTTTCGTTTCGCTCAACGCTCAACAGAATACGGAGCGTTGGGAGCGTGCAAACAAGGCTTATATGGAAGATGAATTTACGCAGGCAATTCTACTCTACGAGGAGATTTTGTCCACGGACGAACATTCGGCGGAGCTATATTATAACCTTGGTAACGCCTATTTCAAGACGAACAATCTGGGCAAAGCTATTCTAAACTATAATCGCGCACTGCGCCTGAACCCATCGAACGAAGATTTTGCACATAACTTAGCTATCTCTCAAGCACGCACTATCGACAAGATAGAGCCCGTGCCACAGTTTTTCATCAAACAGTGGTTCATATACTTGGGGCGCATAACAGGGACGGATGGCTGGGCAATGTTGAGCATTATTTTCCTTACAATTACTCTCTCATCTGTAGTGCTATGGTTGATTTCCAATAGATTATCACTCCGCAAATTCGGTTTTTACACCGCCCTTATCGGCGCAGTTGCCACAATCGGCTCACTCATATACGCACAGGTCAATTATTCGCGTCAAACATCATATAATGAAGCTATTGTAATGAATTCTGCTGCGCCCGTGAAGAGTTCGCCATCGGTGAGTGGCAAGGATCTGTTCCTGCTTCACGAGGGCACGAAGCTGCGCAAGTTGCAGAGCATTGACCACTGGAGCGAAATTCAGTTGGAGGACGGAAATAAAGGGTGGATAATGTCCACGGCAATAGAGCAAATTTAATTTTTCGTGAACCGATTCACAATTCACGATTCACGAAAAGATGTCCAAACTTCTAGAAAACGTCGTAGGCGAATTTGCCAAGCTGCCGGGTGTCGGACGACGCTCGGCGTTACGGTTGGCTCTCAATCTATTGCGGCGCGAGGTGGAGGATGCGGACGCACTAGCAGGTGCGATATATCAGTTCCGCCGCGATGTAAAGAGTTGTATATATTGCAACAATATTTCGGATACAGAGATTTGTCCCATATGTCAGGATACGCGGCGTGACAAGAAGATGATTTGCGTTGTGGAGCAGGTTGCCGATTTGATAACTATCGAGAATACAAGGCAATATGGCGGTCTTTATCACGTGCTTGGCGGAGTAATCTCTCCGATGCAGGGAGTTTCGCCCTCGGACTTGAAAATAGACTTACTCATAGACAACATCACCAAAAACGAGGTCGAAGAGGTTATTCTAGCCATCCCCTCCACTATTGAGGGCGAAACCACATCTTATTATATAACCCGTCGAATCAAGCAGTTAGGTGTAAAAATAAGTGCCATATCACGTGGCATCGGCTTCGGCACTGAGATAGAGTACGCGGACGAAATGACAATAACCCACGCACTCCGCAATCGGGTAAGTTATTAGCCCAACTTCAACGCCGAGAAGTTTTTTCGGTATTTTTCGCTCAAAAACGGGGGTGATTTCATTCTATTGAGTTGATTTTCAGAAGTATCATTAGGGAATACTCCGTTGGAGTAGGTTCTAATATTAAAATTATACCCTTACGTTCTATTTCTTTATTTCGTACCTCTTTATAACTTTGAAGCCATGATTTTTTAAACTCAGCTTCATCGTATTCTAATAAGCCTGCTGCTGGATCGGAAACATAAACTACGTTGTTTTTAATTTCATAAATTACCACAAAGTGTTGTTGGTTCCAATGTGCAATACAAGGTAGCTGTACTTCATCACGCAATTGTCTCCATGTTACTTTAGCCCCTGTTGTGCGGAAACCAATCAATTCAGCAGCATCACTTATCCCTAATAATGATACGCCTTCTCGAGTAATATGACATTTTTTACGAAGATTTTGCAGTGAATAGTGGCGACCAGAATATTGTGCTATGTTTCGTAAACAAGTTGGTACACAATCCATCGCATCTAATTGAGTGTAACTAGGAAATGCCTTCAATGTCTACTTATTTTTAATGATTGTCAATAACTTTTCTAACACTGCATCTTTACCGGTCATATACTCGCTTGCAACATAAGGTATATGAATATCTGGGTATAACACTCCATCTATTGCTTTTGTGTATTCGTTGTATTCGGTGGTTGATACAGCATCAAAAAAGATAGTCGATGAACCAAGCTGTGATCCTGGGATTATTTCGCCATATTTGAGTGCGCTATGTAGCAATGGTTCTCCAACGAGAGTTGCTGCATTATTGTAATGCATAATATTGCAAAATGAGGCTGCTACGGACCCTGTATCTTTGCTTTGTAGCACATAATATTTCATACTAGTTATGAAGTGTTTTGGATTTAGCTCTACCTCAGAGATTACACATTCCTTTGGAATGTCAACTACTTGACCAATCATATCTTGGTTTAGAAAATCATAATCTCCAATAGTTTCCGGCGACACTCTCAGCCTTTGACCTTTCAAGTATTTGATTGACGGTTTATCAATAAATATTGATAACATCTCATCAAATCTATCTCCGTAACCACCAGGATTTCGTCTGAGGTCTAATATGACAGAAGTAATATTGTTTTTCATTACTGACCGACAAAAAAGTTGAGAAAAAAAGAGAGGGGTAATCCCCTTTGAAGAGAATTACCCCGATAGTTGTAATTTTGTAAGTGCAAACAATACAAGATTCAACTATGGGCAAAGATAGTTATAAAAATTTAGTCGGTCAGCCGATTTTCAAACAGATTGTAGATTTTCTGCCAAGAGCGAAGTTTGACCTGTTAGTTCACCGTCACAAATCGGATAGGTACTACAAACGATTTCGCTCGTGGGAGCAGTTGATAACTTTGCTCTTTGGGGTCTTTAGCAGGTGTGATTCTGTGGGCGAGATTGCAGCAGCAATGCAGGGCTTGCAAGGCAAGTTGAGCTATTTGGGGCTAGATAAATCGCCCGCCAAAAGCACCATAGGCGATGCTTTGCGAGATAGAGATGAGGTTTTGTTCAGGGATTACTACTTTGAGTTATTGAGCCACTACTCGCCACTTTTGTCGGTCAGCCGAATTAAGGGGGTGGATTTTGAGAAGTTTTACATCTTCGATTCTACCACTATTCGCCTATTTTCGGACATAATGAAGGGGGTAGGTCGTAACCCCAAAGGAGATGGTAAGAAGAAGGGTGGATTGAAGGTGCATATGATGATAGACGCTCACGCCGATTGTGCCAAGCACGTCAATATAAGCGAGGCAAAAATGCACGATAAGAAATTTCTGAGCAAGCTCAACCTCACAGCAGGGAGTATGATTTGTTTCGACAAGGCGTACAACGACTATGGGCAATATGCCCGCTGGACAGAAGAGGGAGTTTGGTTTGTCGGACGGTTGAAACGCAATGCTGTTTACGAGGTACAGGAGGTTATTTCAGAGAAAGTGCTGAACGACAAAGAGTTTGGAGTAATATCAGAGGAGCACATTCATCTGAATTATAAGGATAATAAGGAGCAGAAGAAGGTTTGTTTAAGGAAAGTTGTTTATCGTGATGAAAAGGGTCGGATATTGGTTTTTATCACCAATAACTTTCAAATCAGTGCAGAGGATGTGGCTTTTATCTACAAGTGCCGCTGGCAAATAGAGCTGTTGTTTAAGAAGTTGAAGCAGAATTTTCAACTACACTTTTTCTACTCTGAGACCGAGAATGGAATTAAGACGCAGATATGGATAACGCTCATTGCTCATCTACTTTTGACGGTGTTGAAAGTCAAAACGCAGACTGACAAAGCATTTTCGACTGTTGCGGTGTTGGTGAGGATACATTTGACGAGTTATCTGGATATTTTTTGGATGATTCAGAACTGCAAACGCACTTATCACAAGCGAAAAGGGGCTAATTTTTGCTCATCGAGCCGAGCCCCAACGATACAAATGGCACTATTTTGAGGGGGGTAGGTATTTTGAAATGACTATTTATGCGGAAATACATGCTGATTACTAAACGATTGCAGAAATAATTAACAAAAATCCGATTTTAGTCGGTTAATAATGATTGTTTTTCTTAAATTCGTTAATAGTTGTTTTTATATGCTTAATCAAATAACTATTGTTAGGATAAAACTGCTCAATCTCCAAATAACCAACTTTCTCCTGTTCATAAAGCTTAGTTTTAAACTGATCGTTAATAACCATCTGCTTAAAAGTCTGATTTCCGTTATAAGTGGTTGCATCAACGGTGTGCTGTTCACCATTTCGTAAGAGAGTGATTGTATATTTATTTGTCAGATGCCGTGCATTATAATTTTTCAATAGTGTCATTGGCACTTGATACCTATCGTGATATGAATAATGAAGGAGCTGAGAAGCATCAGCATCATTTATTCTAACAATCATATCTCCCACCTCTATATGAGGATCAATGCTTCGATTAACTACCAAAGTGTCATTTATTAACATAAACCTTACACCCAACCTCTTTATTTGTGAGATAAATGATTTTAATGACTTTGTGTCCCGAACATCCTCAAAGGCATAGTTGCTGTCAACTCTTAAATGTGGGTCAATCCATTGCATCCAATCCAGATACGGCTTTAATACATATAGTAATTCATGAGTCATTAGTGAGTCCTTACCTATGCTTTCGCATCTCATCACGACAAGATTTCTTACACTATCTAAAGCCTTAGGGTTGTTAAGCTCCATAGCAGGATGCTTTGCTATTGGTTGTACCAATGTGCTTACCTCATTCGTTGGAGTCATTCGTTGATACATAATACCAAGTCTGGTAGTTGTCGGTATATCTCTATCTTTTAGTGCTTGCATAGACGATTGTCCTTGAGCAGAAAAAGAGATCACACACAATATAATGATAAACAGTTTTTTCATAATGATCTATACTCCTCCCCATTGTTAAGACCAAATTTTGAGTTAGTTAAGTCAAGGGATTTTTGTTAATTTATTTGCAGTGTGCCCATGGTTTCGGGTAGTTTTATGTAATGGAGAGCCTTTTTTGAGCTCTCAACATTGGAGGGTTTTGCTACGCGCTTGTGGCTTGGTCTCATTAAAACTGAACATCAGATCAGAATATTGCCTCTTTGGGGACTCTACGACAAGTAACAAAATGGGCTGCTACCCCAAAATCTTTTTAATCTCGTCCAGCTTATTAAGTGCCTCAATCGGCGTGAGATTATTGACATCTAACCCCTTAATCTGCTTTTTGATACTCATAATAGTAGGATCTTCCAGCTGAATAAAACTCAGTTGGATAGGCTTTTCTGTGGCTATCGCAACATCAACCTTGCCGGTGCGCTGTTTTTCCAATTCCGCCAATACGCGTTTCGCCCTATCCACCACCGAGTTAGGCATTCCTGCCATCTTTGCCACGTGGATACCGAAGGAGTGCTCCGTGCCGCCGCGCACCAATTTCCTCAAAAATATCACCCGCTTTTCAACCTCACGAACAGAAACATTGTAGTTGCGAATGCGCTCAAACTGATTTTCCATTTCGTTAAGTTCGTGGTAGTGGGTCGCAAACATCGTGCGCGCTGCGGGCTTCGAGTGGAGATACTCCACCATTGCCCACGCAATCGAAATGCCATCGTAAGTGCTTGTACCTCTGCCTATTTCATCCAAAAGCACAAGCGAGCTACCCGAAATATTATTGAGAATATTTGCCGACTCCAACATCTCCACCATAAAGGTAGATTCGCCCTGCGAAATGTTGTCCGAAGCACCAACTCTAGTAAAAATCCGGTCTACAACCCCGATGTTCGCCTCTCGAGCAGGCACATAGCAACCTATCTGCGCCATCAATACAATCAGAGCCGTCTGACGCAACAACGCCGACTTACCCGCCATATTGGGACCTGTAATAATTATAATCTGCTGATTCTGACTATCTAAATAGACATCATTCGGAATATATGGTTCGCCTATGGGCAGCCGCGTTTCGATAACCGGATGGCGACCATCCTTAATATCAATCACATCCGTGTCACTCATCACGGGGCGACAGTAGCGATTCTCCTTGGCAACGCGCGCAAAACTGCAAAGAGTATCAATCTCGGCAATAGCATTTGCAGTCTGTTTAGCCTGAGCCACAGAGCCTTGTAACCATACCACAAGCTCCGCAAAAATTCGTGCTTCAATCTCCGTAATGCGCCCCTCTGCCCCGAGAATCTTCTCTTCATAATCTTTAAGCTCCTGAGTGATATAACGTTCGGCATTAACAAGTGTCTGCTTGCGAATCCACTCCGTAGGAACTTTATCTTTGTGCGCATTACGAACCTCAATATAGTATCCAAAAACAGAATTATAGCTAATTTTAAGGGATGTGATGCCTGTGCGCTCTATTTCTCGCTGCTGAATTTCCAACAAGAAATCCTTGCCGTGCGAACTTATGCGGCGCAATTCATCAAGCTCTTTATCAACCTCATAGGCAATTATCGAACCCTTGCCCGGCTGCAGGGCGGGCTCGGGGAGAACAACCTTGCCGATGCGCTCCACCACTTCGCCCAAATCTGCAATACGTTTTGCCGTCTCAATCTCAGAGCATAATGATTTGATATTGGCGGAATTAGTAAGCGATTTTGCAAGTTGCACCACCTCGCGCGGATTTACACGCCCAGCCGCCACCTTACCAATAATACGCTCTAAATCACCAACTTCAGTCAGATTATCTATCAACGCATTTTGTAGTTCGATATTATTGAGTAGTTTCGAGACCACATCGTGTCGCTCGCCAATTTTCTGTGCATCACGAAGCGGCAACGAAATCCAGCGACGCAGCATCCGCGCACCCATAGGGCACGCAGTTCTGTCCAAAACATCGGTCAGCGAAACTCCTCCCTCGGAAAGCGGATAAAAAAGCTCGAGGTTGCGAATGGAATATCTGTCCACCCAGACGTATTTATCGCTATCCAAGCGCGAGATTGAATTTATGTGCCCAAGCTCCGTATGTACCGTGTATTCAAGATAATAGAGAACCGCTCCGGCCGCCGTGACAGCCAAAACCATCGACTCAACCCCAAAACCTTTTAATGACTGAACATCAAGCTGTTTTACCAATTTCTCGCGCGCCGAAGTCTCGTTGAAAGCCCAATCATCCAAACGATATGTAAAATACCTATCTCCAAAAAGCTCCTTATACTGTTCATTATCAGAGCGTTTATAGACTATCTCTTTTGGCGAGAAGTTTGAAATCAACTTTTCGATATAGTCCAACTTACCTTCCGAGGCATAAAACTCACCTGTGGACACGTCCAAAATAGCGACCCCTGCCCTACCCCCCTTGCCAAAAGAAATTGCCGCAAGATAGCTGTTCTCCTTATATTGAAGCACATTATCGTGATACGACACACCGGGCGTAACCAACTCAACCACACCCCGTTTCACTATCCCCTTAGCCTTCTTTGGGTCTTCCAACTGCTCGCAAATAGCCACTCGATAACCCGCCGTTACCAACTTGGGCATATAATTATCCACCGCGTGGTGGGGAAAACCGGCAAGCGGAACGGTTGCTGCACTACCGTTTGCCCGCTTGGTGAGGGTGATACCCAAAACGCGACTTGCAATCTCGGCATCATCTCCAAAGGTCTCATAAAAGTCCCCCGCTCGAAACAGCAACAAAGCATCCGGATATTGAGCTTTGATTGAGTAATACTGTTTCATCAGCGGAGTTTCGGCATATTTTTTTTCCATAATTTTTAGTAAGGAGTTTGGGAGAGTGATTGTTGCATTCTGAGGAGGTGGTCGCCCGTTAGCAATGTCGTATCTTTTGCCGTGAGGACTCGATATTTTTCTCGCCCCGTTGCTAACTTATCGCACCAATGCGCAATCATCTCTATTTCAATATCTTTATCTTCATAAACTGTCAGAACCACGGTCATCCCCGTATCGGTGTACTTGTCCTGCTGGTTGGATATAAAGTTACCGAGCGAATAAATTACTCGCAGGGCAGTATCCACCGGTTGCACCACGTGAGGATGAGAACCAACCACCACATCTATACCATTATTCCTCAACCATTTGGCAAGTTCAATCTGTCCCTTGTCGGGCTTACGTTGATACTCCGCACCCCAGTGCATAAAGGCAATCAGGTGAGTTGCCGCACTATCTACCATCGCCCGTTCAATATCTTGCTTAATCAACAACGTATCAATGTGATTGACCCACGCACCACGAGGAACCGGCATCCCATTTGTTCCATATGTGTAATTAAGCAAGGCGACCCGCAGACGCCCCTTGCCGAGCATTAAAATCTCTTTCCGCAGTACAGAATCCGCCCACGCACCAGTGGTCTTCAGACCAAGTTTTTTGAGATAAGCAGTTGTATTTTTCAAACCGCGTATCCCCCTGTCGCATATATGGTTATTGGCAAGGGCGGCAACATTTACTCCAGCCGCGGCAAGCGCATCGGCAAACCCGGCAGGAGAGCTGAAGCAGGGGTATCCACTATATTTTCCATCGTCGGAAATTGTTGTTTCAAAGTTAATTACCGCAAAGTCCACACTCCGCCACACCGAATCCATATATGCAAAGTTGCGAGAATAGTCAAACCCATCGGCAGAGAGGCGTGCTGCCGCAATCTGAGGCAGGTGCTGCATAGCATCGCCCGAAAAAGAGATTCGCATCACACTCTTTTGCCGCACAAAAGGCTCTCGCACAATAAAGTGACCCACCACCGAAGGGGAAATAACGGCAATAATCGCCACTGCCAAAAGCAGCAAAATATGTAGGGGTCTGACCATTACCGAGGAACGAAAAGCAAATATTTGCAAAGTTACATTTTTTTTACAAATTCTCGCATTCCGAAATTTTTGCCTAATCGCGAATAAATACCTATCTTTGCACTCTTAAAAATGGAAAAGCGCAAAGAGATAGCAATCGTCAATAAAAAGGCTCGTTTCGATTATGAAATACTCGAGACGTGGGTTGCCGGTATTGTGCTCACAGGAACGGAGATAAAGTCGATTCGACTGCACAAAGCCTCACTGGTGGATTGTTATTGTGCGTTCCACTCGGGCGAGTTGTATGTGCAGGGGATGAACATTGCCGAGTATGATTGGGGAACGTATAACAACCACGCACCCAAGCGCGAACGCAAATTACTACTCCAAAAAAAAGAGCTTCGCAAGATTGAGCGAGCCGTGCAGGACAAGGGCATTACCATTGTGGGACTGAAACTTTTTGTGAACGACAAGGGGTTGGCAAAGCTGCTTGTGGGGCTTGGGCGCGGACGTAAGTCGTTCGACAAGAGGGAGTATATCAAGGACAAGGACAATAAACGCGAGTTAGATAGAGTAAAAAAAGCGTATAAAAAGTGAAAAAAATCAGAACAGAAGATTGGGTAGCGACCATCCTTGGTCTGCTGATTATGGTTTCGGCAATGGTATTGGGTAGCCCTATGGTTACTCTCCCCAAGAGTTTTGCTTCGACAGCAAATTGGATACAGATAGGCATATTTTTTATCCTTGTGTTGGCTCTATTGGTTGTTGCCAATCTATTTTTGGGACGCTCTCTGAAAAAAATAATTGTATCATTTGCCGCTATTTTTTCGTTATCATTACTGGCAAATTATATTGCATCAATCCCATTTATCAAAGAACGAACAGGATTGGAAAGTGTATTTTTTGCAGTTGCCATAGGTCTCTTGATAAGTAATACCGTTGGAACGCCTAAGTGGTTGAAATCAGCCGTTTACAGTGAGTTTTATGTAAAGATAGGTTTGGTACTGTTGGGTTCGACCATTATTTTTGGCGAGGTGATGCAGGCAGGAGCTTTGGGTATGGTACAGGCGTTGGTTGTGATACTAAGTGTTTGGGGATTTGGATATTGGATTGCGCGTAAAATGGGCGTGGACAGGGAGATGAGCACAATGTTGGCTTCGGCAGTTTCCATCTGCGGAGTCTCGGCTGCGATTGCCACGGCGGGGGCAATAAAGGGTGATTCCAAGAAACTTAGCTACGTCATTTCGTTGGTTTTGGTTTGCGCCATTCCAATGATGTATTTGATGCCATATATCTCTGTTTATATGGGACTTACACCCGAGGTTGGAGGGGCTTGGCTCGGCGGCACCATTGACACTACCGGAGCGGTCGTTGCGGCAGGCTCGGCACTAGGGGAGACGGGAGAACAGTATGCCGTGATTGTGAAATCGGCTCAAAATGTGTTACTTGGATTTGCTGCGTTGGCAATTTCGCTCTACTGGACTTACAAGGGCAAAACGCGCCGCGACCGCTCAACAGCGGGTGAATTGTGGGAGCGCTTTCCGAAATTTGTTCTGGGTTTTCTCATTGCTTCGCTGGTCTTTAGTTTCGTGTTGGATGTCGATGCTGCTAAGGCTATAGGCAAGAGTACTAAGAATATACAGTCTGCACTATTTTCAATCGCTTTTGTTTGCATCGGGCTTGAGACCCGTTTCAAAGATATTTTTAATAAGGAGTTCAAAAACGCCCTCTGGGCATTTCTATCGGCACAGATTTTTAATATTATCGTAACTCTCGTGGTGGCATATCTACTGTTCAACCACCTGTTATTCAAATAGAAAAATGTACAAATCAGTCATACGTCCGTTGTTTTTCAAACTTCAGCCCGAGACAATTCACCACATTATTGTGGGCGGAATGAAGGTTGTGGGCTATATCCCTTTTGCCAAAGCTCTCATTAAGAGTTGCCACTGCGTGAAGTCGTCATCGCTGGAAAGGGAGGTTATTGGGCTGAAATTCCCAAACCCCATCGGGCTTGCAGCGGGGTTCGACAAAAATGCTGAGGTGTACGACGTGTTATCGTGTATGGGATTCGGGTTTGTAGAGATTGGAACGGTAACGCCCAAGGCTCAGAGCGGCAACCCTAAGCCGCGAATGTTCCGCCTGCCAAAAGATAAGGCTATCATCAACCGTATGGGGTTCAATAACGAGGGTTTGAAGGCTGCAGTACGCCGCCTTCGTAGCCGCAATCCCAAGTTGATTATCGGCGGAAACATCGGTAAAAACACAACTACACCCAACGAAAAGGCTGCGGAGGACTACCTAAAACTTTTTCGCGGGCTCTATGACTATGTCGATTATTTCGTCGTGAATGTGAGCTGCCCCAACGTGGCGAACCTCACAAGCCTGCAAAGCAAACAATCTACCATTGATATTTTAATGCCTCTCAAAGAGTTCCGTAAGGGACAAAAGCAATACCGTCCGATTTTGCTGAAGATTTCACCTGATTTATCCACCGAACAGGTTGATACGATGATTGAGGTGGTTCGCCAAACCAAAATAGACGGCATTGTGGCAACCAATACAACCACCTCTCGTGGGGGACTTGCCACTGATGATGACGATGTTAAGCGCATAGCAAATGGCGGCTTGAGCGGTGCGCCCCTCACGGAACGTTCGCGCGAAATGGTGCGCTACATTCATCAAAAAACGGGGGGTAAGATTGCCATTATCGGTGTTGGCGGCATTATGAGCGTGCAAGACGCAAAAGAGATGCTCGCAGCCGGAGCATCTCTGGTTCAGGTCTACTCGGGATTTATCTATGAAGGTCCCGGTTTTGTAAAGTCTATTTTGAAGTATCTCAAATAGTTATTATCTCTATAACGGCTCTTGCGAGCGTCGCCCTACGGCGCGCTTCCAGCAGTGAGAGTTGTAAATCAAAACCCTGTTGCAACATCAACAGTGCATCGGCAATAGTAATGGAACGGTGCTTGATTAGCGTATTCAGGTCTTCCGATAGCGCCTTATAGCTATAGGTAGAGACTAAGGTTTCGACAACGTCATTGCTGTACTCGTAATCATTCCAAATGGTGGCAAGGTAGACATCCACGCCTTTTTGAACGTTTGCCTTCTGCGCTTTAGAACTCTCAATCAAAGCCTTACTATGCTTCACATTATTCCTGTTCTGCCAGAGCGGAATCGATATACCGGTCACAATGCCGCCATAAGGGCTTGCTGCCGGTTCTGTATTGAGGCGATAACCTGCCTTGAGTTTGGGCATCCATTCGCTACGGCTCAGTCTGAGCGAGCGAGCGGCAATCATAGAGTCGGCACGAGCTAAAACTAAGTTATAATCATTTGCTTTGGCTCTTTCAAAAAAGTTTTGGCGTTGAATTGCCGCAAAGTTTGGCGGCGTTTCGCTATCCTCGATTTGCACACCCCACCGGGTGAGTGTTACCAAAGAATTCTCCAAATCGTTCTTGGCATTTTGGGCAAGAATGGCGCGGCTCATATACAAATCCATTGCCGTGTAGTGGTTTACTACGGTCATCTCGCCACTCTCCACAAGCTGCTTTATACTTTTTTGGTAACCGTCCAGCGAGGAGCGTTGGCTCTCCAGTAGTTCGTATAATTCTTTGTTATACAGCGCATTGATATAGCTCTCAGAGATTGCGAGCATCAATTCACGCACCCGTTGGCTGAGTTCTGTTTCAGCGCGGGAGATGCCCAATCGCGAGAGTTTTGTGCGGTTGGCATAGACCGTCGGAAAGTCGAAGGTCTGTTCCAAGCGGAGTTCCACACCTCCGTTTACGAGGAAATCCACGCCGAGTTCTGGGTCATCGGGATTCAGTCCGCGCCTTTGGGCGAGCGAGTCGGCTGTAAAGCCTTTTTGCAGTGCTTTGCCCGCAAGGGATTGCGCGGCGGCGTTGTAGATTTTCGCATAAAAATCTTGTGCCGAGGATGTTGCCCCTATTAGAATTAACGACAATATTACTATCTTTTTCATTCTCAAATTACGCTTTATTATAGTTAGTTGTCAAAAAGTATGCCACGGGTACAACAAAAAGATTGAGCAAAGTGGAGGTGAGCAGTCCGCCCAAAATCACCACAGCCAATGGACTCTGTATCTCATTGCCGGGCAACTCGCCACCCAACGCCAACGGAATCAACGCCAAACCGGAGGTCAATGCCGTCATCACAATCGGGCTAATCCTATCCACCGCCCCGCGCTTGATGCAATCTGCAATCGCCACTCCTTCGCCCCTGAGATGTTCAAAACGAGAAACCAACAGTATCCCGTTACGCGTTGCAATGCCAAACAACGAGATGAAACCAATGATTGAAGGAATCGAAATCACTCCGGAGGTAGCCCACACGGCAAATATGCCGCCAATTATCGCGAGCGGTAAATTGAGCATCACAACCAGAGTGAGCGACATTTTTTTGAACTCTCGATAGAGCAACATAAATACCACCAAAATAGCAAACAGTGAAGTCCATAACAGCGTTCGCGATGCCGCCTGCTCACTCTCCGCCTGCCCGCCAAACGCCACGTGATAACCCTCGGGCAGCGTAATATCAGCTGCAATAATCTCTCTGATAGCTCCTACTACCGAGCGCAGGTCGCTCCCCTCGACATTGCCCGAAACCACCAATTTGCGGCTCACATTCTCGCGCGATATGGTATTAAAACCACTACCCGACTCCACCGTTGCTATCGAACCGAGTTGCACCTTGCCACGTGCTCCGTCCACCCAAACACTCTCCAGTGCCTGGCGAGTCATTGTGTTCTCTTTGAGGGTTATATCAAAAGTTCGTCCATTTTCGTAGACCTGCGACACGACCTGCCCGATGGTCGCAACCTGCATCGCCTCATTAAATCCCGCCGGGGTGATACCCCACGCGGCAAGTTGAGTGCGGTTTGGCTTTACTAAAAGTTCAGGGCGCTCAATCTGCTGTTCCACAACAACATCCACCCAACCTTCCACCCCTTCTGTTGCCTCTTTTATCTCGTTGCCAAGACGGTAGAGCTCGCTAAGATTATCACCGAAAATCTTGATTGCTATATTTGCCCGCGTGCCCGAGAGCAGGAGGTCGATGCGGTGTGAAATAGGCTGCCCAATCTCAAAGACTATACCCTTGATTGAAGCCAACCGCTCGCGCACATCAGCAAAAAAGGCGGCGCGGCTCCTATCTTTCAGCACAAAGGGCACATCAATTTCGGACGTTCCCGTGCCAAGGGCGTGTTCGTCCATTTCGGCGCGCCCTGTCTTGCGCGAAACTGTGACAACCTCGGGCAATTCCATCAATTTTTTCTCGGCAAGTGTGGCGATATCGCGACTACCCTCCAACGAAATACCGGGCAGAGCCGAAACTGAAATCGCCATAGACCCCTCATTAAAAGGTGGTAAAAAATTGCGCCCGAGGGTCATAAACACCACTGCTGCCAATACAAATATTGCACCCGTGGTTATTACAACAATTTTCTTGTGGTTATCAAGCAAATAAGAGAGAGACCGTCCGTAAATCCTCTTCATTCCACGCACAATGCCCACCTCTTTTTCGTTCCTAACACCCCTCACCAAAAGGTAGCTTGAGAGCACGGGCGTAAGCGTGATTGCCACAACCATAGAGGCAAACAGCGACACGATAAAGGCTATGCCGAGCGGTTGAAGCATCCGCCCCTCCATCCCTGAAAGGAAAAATAGCGGCAGGAATGTAACCATAATAATAAGAGTTGCATTCCAAATCGAGGAGCGAATTTCGACAGAGGCATCATAAATCACCTTCAACGGATTCTCACCCTTGCGCTCGCGCAGCCGCTTGAAGACGTTTTCCACATCAATAATAGCATCGTCCACCAGCGAGCCAATGGCGATAGCCATACCGCCCAAACTCATCGTATTGAGTGAAAATCCGAAAATCTTCAGAACTATTATCGAGAAGAGCAGAGATAACGGAATGGCTAATAACGAAATAATGGTCGTTCGAGCATTTCCCAGAAAGACCATCAAGATGATAATAACAAGGATACCTCCCTCGAACAAAGCCCATTTGATATTGTCAATCGAACTTTGTATAAACTTGGCTTGACGAAAAATCTCGGTATTCATCCTCACATCGGCAGGCAGGGTGCGTGCGATATCCTCCAAGGTTTTATCCAACTTTTCGGTAAGCTCGATTGTCCCCACAGCAGGTTGTTTAGTAATGGAGAGGCGCACAGCCTGCTTGCCCATAACGCTGGCATCACCCATCTTGGGTAGCTTGCTACCTATCTGAATATCGGCAATATCGGCAAGAGTTATGGGCGACAAGTCGTCATTGAGTTTTACGACCGTCTCCCCCATTGCCTTGGTGTCGGTGGTGCGGGTCAAGCCGCGAACGATATATTCGTTGCCCCACTCGTTGATGATGCCACCCGTGGCGTTGTCGTTCATCGAAGCAGTAGCCGCGAGAATCTCATCCAGCGTAATGCCTAACTGCTTAACAACATTGCTTTTAAGAATAATTTGATACTCCTTTATATCGCCCCCGACAACCGTAACCTGCGCCACGCCACCCGTTGAGAGTAGCCGCGGGCGGATAGACCAATCTGCAATCGTGCGAAGCTCCTCCATTGAGGTTGAGTCCGACGTTAGCCCCACAACCATCACTTCACCAAGCAGTGAACTTTGCGGAGCGAGCACAGGTTGTTCAGCTCCGGAGGGGAGAGCAACGCCCGAGATTTTTTCGGCAACTATCTGACGAGCCGTGTAAATATTAGTACCCCAGTCAAATTCCACAGTAACAACAGAAAAACCCGTCATCGTGTTCGAGCGCACGCGTCGCACGCCCGTAGCACCATTGACGGCAGTTTCCAGAGGGAATGTAACCAACTTTTCAACCTCCTCCGTCGCCATCGACGGAGCTTCGGTCATAACGACAACCGTAGGGGCAGTGAGGTCAGGGAAGACATCAACCTCCATCCTCGATGCCGTAATTGTCCCGCCGATTAGTAGCATAATCGACAAAATGACAATCACAAAACGATTGTCTAATGAAAATTCAATTATTTTATTCAGCATTGTTTTATTGTGATGTTGTGATGTTGTGATGTTGTGATGTTGTGATGTTGTGATTTGTGATTTGTGATGTTGTGATTTTAGAACCGACCTACAAGTCCTACAAGTCCTAAAACCACAACATCACAAATCACAAATCACAAATCACAAATCACAACATCACAATTAATGATTGTGGCCATCGGGAATTGCTGTACTCATCGATGCCAAGCGCACAAAATATGCGCCGCGAGTCACCACTACATCATCCTTTTTAACACCATCAACCACCTCAATATCAATGCCATTACTTGCTCCAAGCCTTACCGGACGTTTTTCGTATGTGTCGGTGCAGGTTTTTAGGTAGACAAAAAATGCCCCTTGCTCCTCGGTAATTGAGGTTACGGGAATTACAATGGTATTGGGCTTGGTAGCAGTTTTCAGGAAAACATCTACCACAGAGCCATTTACCAGTGAGGCTCGATTCTGAATCTCGAACTGAATTGGAAGCGTCGAACCATTTGTGAGCGAACCTTTCGAGAGGAGTTTTCCGCCCAAGTCGGCAATATTGTAGACCTCGCCGCTGTATGGGAGCGCGAAATTTGCTGAATTAATCAAAGCAAGTTCTTTGAAATTGCGCGCAGGAAGTTCGGCTTTCAGAATCAGCGTACGACTGCTCGAAACAGTCGCAATAACCTGACCCTGTTCTACATAGCCGCCGTTAATCACGCTGAGCGAAGTGATATAACCGCCGATTGTACTCGCAATATCCTTTGCGCCATTCTTAGTATTGGAAGCGAGCATTTTATACGCCTGTTCGGCAGTTGTGAGGTTTAGATTGGCATCCTCAATTTGCTGCGCGGTCGCGAGTTGCTTTTCATACAAATCCTTTATCCGCATATGCTCACGTTGAGCTTTTTGGAGTATAGCTTCGGCGTCCGCAATTCGAACTGCAAGGTTGTCATCCGTAAGGGTTGATGAGCTGATTGACAGAATTTTAGAACCACTATTTACCGCTGAACCAATAGTAAGGTTACCAGCAAAAGTTACTATGCCCGAGGCGGTGGCTACGATTGCCGCCTCATGTGACGGAGTCGAGATAATTGTACCTCCGGTTCGTATTACCCCTGTAAATTCCTTGGGTTCAACTGATTGCCACTCAACACCAAGTTCTTTTGCCTGCTCGGGTTCAAGTGTGATTCCCCCTTGGTGGTTGTGCCCCGAAGATGAGGCTGCGGATTCTGCCGCGTGGTTGTGCCCCGCGTGAGGGTCTGCTTCACCACAGGCTACGACAAATGCCATAGCCACAATAAGATATGATATTTTTTTCATTGATTGTTGTCTTTTGTTTCAGAAAAATTTCTACTTAACAAAAAACAACAGGAGGGGCACGCAACGGCTTGCTGCGAGCAACAAAGAATTTTAATAATGGAGCGTCGCCGACATCGTAACCGATTTCTTCAACCTTTCTCACTGCCTGCAATAACAGAAACCGCTCCAATACGACGCAGGGAGCAACAAAGAATATATCTTCTTGATTGAGAGTGAAATTATGAGACAAACCGCAAAATTCGCCGTGGTTGTGACTTTCCTCGGCAGCAAAAGAGTCGCTGGTGCTGTGGTGGAACGCACAGCACGCCTCGATGCTTTCGCCCTGCCCGTGGTGGTGGGGCAGCAGGCTATGCGCCACCAACATCACTAACGCAAGCGAAACCACAAGAAACGATATTTTGCGAAAAAATCTCATTAATATATTGCCTTAAACTGCTCTAAAAAGCGCAAATCATTCTCAAAGTATAGTCTCAAATCCTTAACTCCGTACTTGAGCATCGTGATACGTTCGACCCCCATTCCAAAGGCAAAACCGCTATATTTTTGGCTATCTATTCCACACATTTCAAGTACATTCGGGTCTACCATACCCGCACCCATAATCTCTAACCAACCCGTGTATTTACATACATTGCACCCCTTACCCGCGCACAAGTTACACGAAACGTCAACCTCTGCCGAGGGTTCGGTAAATGGAAAATACGATGGGCGAAGGCGGATTTGCGTCTTCTCTCCAAAAAGCTCCGAGGCAAAATATTTAATGGTCTGTTTCAAATCTGCAAAGTTCACATTTTCATCAATATATAACCCCTCCACCTGATGAAAGATGCAGTGCGCACGGTAGGAAATAGCCTCATTTCGGAAGACGCGACCCGGACAAACCACTCTAATTGGCGGTTTTTGAGTCTGCATCACCCGAACCTGAATCGAACTTGTGTGCGTTCTGAGGAGTATATCCGGATTTTTTTCAATAAAGAAAGTATCCTGCATATCTCGTGCAGGGTGCTCGGGCGGAAAGTTGAGCGCCGTGAATACGTGGAAATCGTCCTCTATCTCCGGCCCATCAGCCACAGCAAAGCCGATTCGCGAAAAAATATCTATTATCTGGCTACGCACCAATGATATAGGATGGCGAGTGCCGGCTGGTTCACAGTTTGCCGGTCGGGTATAGTCGTCACACTCACGCGCTGCAAGGTCTGAATTTTCGACAAACTCTTTCAATGCCGCTATTTTCTCGGTTGCAGCATTTTTGAGTGCGTTAATCTTCTGTCCCACTGCGCGTTTCTCGTCAGGGGTAATAATCTTGAAATCCTCGAAAAGGGTTGTAATCTCACCCTTCTTGCCCATCATCCGAACGCGAAACTCCTCGATTTTCGCTATATTGTCCGAAGAAAAATCTTCGATATGTTTCAATAGATTTTCAATTCTTTGTATCATATTTTTTCTAATAAAAAAAGATATTCGCAATATTTCCCGTCAGAGTTTATCCACTCATTCGTCCAGCGCATCGTACTCATAGCATTGCGACGATAGTCAATCTCTACGGCTCGAACTAATTTACCTGTTTGATTTATAATATCATACAGCTCCTCCTTTGTGGCTCTGCCACCCGAACTATACGACAACAATATGTATCTTGCCTTTGTCTCACTCAGAAGCTTGCCGATAGACTTTATCGCTATAAAAGCACCCTGATCATCTCGCCTATACTCCTCGAAAACCGACCCTGCCACATCGTCTCGCGAATCTTCCCTGCGATTTGCTTTACCGAAAAGCGGCGGGTTATCATTCAAAATTAGCGACTTCCATATGTGGTAATAAGAGTTATAACGAACCCTGCTCGGCGGCATCTTTTCGTTGTTCGAGCCATATGGAGGGTCGAAATATGCCAAATCGTAACAATCCCTATCAATTACATCAAAAATATCGTTTTGCAAAACGCAATTATCGCCCTCGGACACAAACAATTTCGGAATCTTCAGAACCAAATCCTTATAGGAGCGAGGCGACCACTCCGACAAATACGCAGCATAGTGCCCCAGCGTACTGTCCACAGAGTCGAGGGCGAGCACTAAACTCGTCATCGCCACAGCCCTAGTAACCTCATCCAACTTCAAATTCTCTATCTCCATTCGGATTGCGTCCGCCTTTCTGCAATTTTTCAGCTGAAAAGGTCTCTTACAGTCCTCCCGTGCGCACCCTCCGTAATTCTCTGATAGCCAACCGTGAAAACCTTTCACGTTATTCAAATATCCGATAAGCTCACTGTAGTATTCGGGCTCTTCTCTATTGAGCAGATATGCCGTTGCAAATGTCTTACTCCACACAGCCACATCATTCGAAGTCGTATCATATCCCAATCGTGCAAAAGCCTGCGAAACTCGTGTCGTGCCTGAAAAACCGTCTAAAACCTTCTTAATCTCTAAACCATTGATAATTGCTAAAATCTCAGGTAGTATCTTTAACTTCGAACCTGCGTATTTAATTCCTTCTGTGGGTGGTATATCATTTAGAATCTTTGACAACTTCCACTATTATTGACTTAATATAGGCATCCTTTTTGGGGCGGTCGTTCTTATAAGTCGGTATCGCATTTATCTTATCCACAACATTTTGTCCACTTATAACCTCACCGAAAATCGTATACAATCCATCCAATTGGGGAGTACCACCCGCTTTACGGTAGACCGCTTCGACCTCGGGCGTCATCTCGCGCGCGCCACGTTGCTTCATCTTCCCCTGCATCTCGTTCATCGTACTATCACTAAAAACGTTTCCGACAACCACATAGAACTGAGAACCGCTCGATTTGCGCTCAGGATTGCCATCATCGCCCTCACGCGCTGCCGCCAGCACACCCTTCTTGTGAAAAAACTCGGGCACAATCTCAGCCGGCAACTTATATCCCGAGTCATTATTGCCATAAGTTCGCACCTCTGACCCCTCGCGCGAGCTCGGGTCACCCGCCTGAATCATAAAATCCTTGATAACGCGGTGAAAAATAATGCCTTTATAAAAATCGCTGCGAGCGAGTTTCACAAAGTTGTCGCGGTGAATGGGCGTTTCGTTGTGAAGTTTCACACGAAAAACCCCTTCCGAAGTATAAAATGTTGCCTCATAATGCTTGCCATCGCTAATGGTATCATTGTTATTCTGTTTGCGAATCAACTGAGCAAAAGACAGTTGCACCAACAGGACGAAAAAGGCAAAAATTAAGATTCTTCTTGTCATTGTTTAAAGTTTTTATCAACAAACAAAGGTAATAAAAAAGTGCTACACATCAAAAAAAAGTTGGAGGCTATGCCGCCCCCAACTCTATTTAACCTCCTCGAAATCGACATAATCGCCGATATCTTTGTGGTTATGACTTTTGGTTTGTCCTGTTGTCTCAACTGTAACTTCACCCTCCTTTCGTTTGTCTTTGCTCTGTGCCGAGGTTCCTGCTGAGCCATAGGAGGTATAAAATCCTTTGAAAGGACCGTAGTTGAATGCTCCACCACCAACTCCACCACCGCCCCGCTGCATTCGGCGTTGCATCCGCCCAACCCAAAAGCGAAGAAGTAGCCTGCCTATTATGCCAAGCAACCAAAAACCTATGACTATCGTTAGTATTACGCTGAGAAACATCTCCATAGTTTTGTTGTGATTTGTGATGATGTGATTTGTGATAAACGCTCCAAATCGATTTTCTCAAAAAATCACATATCACATCATCACAAATCACAATCAATTAGCACTTGCTAAATTCATCTTTGCCTACGCCACAAAGTGGACATTCAAAATCTTCGGGAAGATTCTCAAAAGCTGTTCCCGGCTCAATGCCACCATCGGCGTAGCCGACTGCAGGGTCGTAGACCCATCCGCATACATCGCATTTATACTTTTCCATAATTTTTATTTAATTAAGTTAATACCTACGTAGTTCGCCGGAGTGATTTTTCTCAACCGCTCCTTTACATCTTCACTAACGTCCAACTCTGCAATAAATTGTGCGATGGTCTCTGCCGTTATCGCTTTGTTTGTGCGTGTTAATGCTTTTAGTGCTTCATAAGGGTTGGCATAACCAACTCTTCTCAAAACAGTTTGAATAGCCTCGCCAACAACCGCCCAGTTATCCTCCAAATCCTGCTCGATGGCAGATAGGTTGATAAGCAATTTTCCGAGCCCGCGACTCAATGAATTTAACCCTATCAAAGAGTGTGCCAAAGGTACGCCTATGTTGCGAAGAACGGTTGAGTCTGTGAGGTCTCGTTGCAGGCGCGATATGGGTAACTTGGCTGCAAGGTGCTCGTATAGGGCATTGGCAATGCCAAAGTTACCCTCCGCATTCTCGAAGTCTATCGGATTGACTTTATGCGGCATAGCCGAACTCCCAACCTCTCCCTCCTTGATTTTCTGCTTGAAATATTCCATCGAAATATATTGCCACACGTCTCGCGAAAAATCTATCAAAATCGTATTAATTCTTTTGAGTACATCGAACGTTGCTGCCAAATTGTCATAGTGTTCAATCTGGGTAGTAAGTTGCGAACGGCATAAACCAAGGGTTTCATCAACAAAATCGTTGGCAAAAGCCACCCAATCAATCTCTGGATAGGCAACATTATGAGCGTTGAAATTGCCTGTCGCTCCGCCAAACTTTGCCGAGAAAGGGACAGCTTTGAGCTGCTTTAACTGTGCCTGTAACCGTTCAACGAAAACCATAACCTCCTTGCCAAGAACAGTAGGCGAGGCGGGCTGCCCGTGGGTGCGTGCCAGCATCGGAACACCGCTCCACTCCACTCCATAATCCCGTAGAGTGGAAATAATAGCCTCAAATTTAGGTATATAAACGTCATTGAGCGCCTCTTTAAGGCTTAGTGGCGTAGCGGTGTTGTTTATATCCTGCGAGGTGAGTCCGAAGTGGATAAACTCGCGCTGACTTTGCAAACCGAGGGCATCAAACTTCTCTTTCAAAAAATATTCTACTGCCTTAACATCGTGGTTGGTGGTCTTTTCTATTGTTTTCACACGCTGGGCATCCACCAACGAAAAGTTTTCGTAGATAGCCCTGAGTGAAGAGTAAGCGTCTTGCGAAAAATTCTCGAGCCCCGGCAGT
Organism: Mucinivorans hirudinis; assembly: GCA_000723505.1. Taxonomy (GTDB): domain Bacteria; phylum Bacteroidota; class Bacteroidia; order Bacteroidales; family Rikenellaceae; genus Mucinivorans; species Mucinivorans hirudinis. The sequence continues at coordinate 168,716 of HG934468.1, forward strand.
GGGATACGAGTAAGAGCCGCAAAATATTCGACCTCCACCTGCACTCTATATCTAATGAGAGCAAATTCCGAAAAATACTTTGCCAGTGGTTCGCCGCCCGCGCGGTAGCGTCCGTCTATGGGCGAAACAGCCGTGAGTGTATTGAGTTCCATTTTTCCGTTTTTCAAACGACAAAGATAATATTATCTATTCAAATTAAAAATAAGATTCACCCCAAAAGTTGTCGGCTTCCCTTTTTGGACAAATGAACGACCGAAGCTCTCGAAATAGAATGCGCCGTACTCGGTATTTGTGAGGTTGCGACCCCAAATCTCCAACTTTGCAAGACTATGTCTCAGAGAGATTTTGCCACCCAGCAAACCGTAAAAAGGCTGCGTGATATCGTTAGCCTCAGTCCAATAAATCTTGCCGTAGCCGCTATAATCTGCTGAAATCAAAATCTGTTTTATAAATTTTCCACCTGTTGGGATTGAATATGATGCGCCCAAAGATAGGGTATTCGCCGGTGTATAGGGGATAAAATTGCCGCTGTAATCAACCTCTACACCCTCTTTGTTCACACCGGCTTTGTAGTCAACAAATTTCGAGTTTACATATCCGTAGTTCAAATCAACGCTCAAATTATCTGTCAAAGAGGCGTTTAGTGACACATCGGCACCAAAGCTACGCCCACGTCCCGCATTGCTCAGGATGCGTCCGCTGCCGCCGTCCACAAACTGCGTCAGCTGTAAATCACGAATATCCATATAAAATAGTGCCACATCGGCTTTCAAAAAACCAAACTTAGCACGGAAACCGGCTTCATAGTTCCAACTCGTTTCGGGCTTGTATGAGACTGTTTCGCTCAAGCGGTCTTCTTTGGGCTTAGGTGCAGGCGCGCCACCAATGGGTGGTCGAACAGTTTTAAGGCTGTCTTGAATCACCTCTGAAAACATTTGAATATTGTAACCACCTGCTTTATAGCCCTTTGAAACAGTTGCATAGGTCATAATATCCTCCGTGCATTCATATTTGACGGCGATTTTCGGCAACAATTCAATAAAGCTCTGAGAGAGGTTGCCCGTAAGGGTTTTGGCAATGTCGAACGGAATTGGGCGTGGCATATACGACGAGGTTATGGTAGTATTCATTGCCATCGAGGTATTGTAATAGAGCCATTGTTTCTCGTAGTCCAAACGTAGTCCTGCGGTTACGGAGAATCTGTTGGTGAAATTGTAGGTCGATTGGTGGAAAATAGCTGCACCGAAAGCGGGAGTTTTATAAAAACCGGGGTTTGGAATCTCTTTGTTGTTAATGGTAATTTTGACGGGCACTGTCGGCGGCATCATCTTATCGAAGACCGGTTGCAGAATCTCGCGAACGCCATCCTCGCAAAAGGTGACATCACCATTGGTGCGCATCAAGTTGTAGAACCCAAATGCTCCTGCCGACCACTGATATCTGCCTAGGGTGGTTGAGCGCGCCGCGAATTCCTGATTAAAAGAGTGTTGATTCTGACGCTGATTGATAGTAAAGATAGATTTGGCTGTAAAATCTTGGTCCATCTTCATATCGTCATTCAGATATTGATAACCCGTACTCGAACTCCACAAAATGCGAGGTGAGCTATACTCGAACCGCAGGCTGTTATTCATCATCGCGCGGCGGTAACTCCCTTCATCATTATAGTTTACATCGGCAATCTTCTTTGTCTCTTTGTCATAGAGACCATACGCGAAGGCACCTTGATTGGTAAAGTCGAATGAGGTTTCAAAATTCATTAATAGATTGTTTGTCAGGCGACTATCTAGTTTCAAACGACCTCCTGCCGACTCCTCGGGGTCGGCACGTTTGCCAGTAAAAACATTGGTAAAATATCCTGCCGACTTATCATAATAACCCATCACTGCCAAGCCTGTATTTTTGCAAATCAACGAATAGTTAGAAAATTTTGCCGAGTAGCTATCATAATTCGCCGCCCCAAGAGCAATCTTAGTGCCCTGATAATCAAGAGGCAAAAGTGTGTAAATATTTATTATGCCGCTCATTGCATTACGCCCATAGAGAGTCCCTTGCGCTCCGCGAAGAACCTCAATGCGCTGAATATCCATCAGTTCGAAGTCGAGCGTGCTCTTGTCCATCATTGGTATATTATTGAGGTACATTCCCACCGACTGCCCGCTCGAGCGAGTGCCGATACCGCGCAGATAGATTGCCGTAGTCATCTTACTGCCATAGTCGGGAATATAGAGATTTGGAACGAAAGAGCTGATATTCTTGATGCTTTCAACCCCGAGCCGACTAATATTCAAAGGGGTAATAATGGTTACAGAAGTTGGAATTTTTCCGAGTCTGTTGGTCTCTTTTGTGGACGAAAGCACAACAACTTGTTCTAATGTGCGAGTAGTGTCGATTTGAGATTTAGATTGCAATGAGATGACAATCAAAATTATAGCATATAAAATTCTTTTCATAACAAAAATTTTGGTTAGCAAAGTAACAAAAAATTTATGAGAAATGCAAATCAAAAACATTATGCCAAATTGTCAGAAAAAGTGAAGTTTGGCAAAGAGTTTGCGTAGCCATATGCGAGATGATGATCTACTGAGCTGAGTTCGGGATAAGATCAGTTGAAAAAGTAGTTTAATACCTAACTCTACCCGCACATCAGGTTGGGAAATTTGTTAATAATGTTTTTGTGTTTTAGGTGTATTTATTCCAATTTCGGAGTTGTATTTTCTCCAGAATTCATCAATGGTAAGGTTGCCAAGAGCCGAGTGGCGACGATTTTTGTTGTACCAACAATTACCTTTATCTGACATACTTTGAGTTATTATATTGTCTTTTAGCAATTTGACAGACTTACTGCCAGTGTATTGCACGCCTGTGTCTGAATGAAAAAGCAACCCATCAGGATGGCATTACGGCGTTTTACAGCCATCTTTAATGCTGCAACAGTACTGTTTTCGTCAGTCATATCGCTACTAAAACTCCACCCTATGATTTTACGGTCAAATATATCCATAACGGTTGTGAAGTAGTCAAAACCTCCTATTCTCGGAATATATGTTATATCGGAAACCCATTTCATTCCCGGGGCTGAAGCCGTAAAATCCCTATCCGGCAGATTTGGGGCTACCGGATTGTGTTATGATTGGAATTAGTTGTACATATTCTGTATTTTCGCCTCAAACGACTCTTCAGTCCCAACCTGTACATATAAAAATAGTCGTCCTGCCGGATTAATCGGCAGGACGGCTATTTTTAGAAAAATGGTTTCTTAATAAGTCCAATATTATATTCCAGGCGAAAACACCCGAACGTTCCCTATATAATAGCAGTGGGTGTTAGAAAACATTGCTCTCACTTTGCGACACAAATTACTTATCTTCATCAGATTAAGTATAATTGTTGTTTTTCAAAAGAATCATATTTGACTAACAACGTATTATATCGAGTCAAGAAAATCATTCCAACAAAATGGAAGATATTGTTTTGACATCCTATCCACTTATCTTTCACGTTGATTATCAGGGCAATAATCATAGAAACACCGAAGAATAATCAATTAAAAATCTTCAAAAATGTTGTACAGCCCCCTATGGAATCTCTTCTTGGTATGGGTCTATTTCGCCACGCTCTATTTTGTGGTAGTAGTCGGCAAGTAGAGCTACGACGGGAGAAATCAACTCAAGCACATCTTCGACGTGCTTCTTGTTTTGCACACCCTTTAGGCGACACAACACAACGGAGTATAACGCGCGAAAACACAGCTCAATATCACTACCTTCGCCGAGGTTTCGTAACTCGGGGGCAAGCCTCGAAAAAGTCTGTCGATACCTTTTGCCAATGGGAGCTTGCAGCAAGTGTTCGTGCAAATCGTTGAGCGCCCCCATTAGGTGTTCCGTATGTTCCAAGTGCCCCTTATCGCGCTTCCCTTCGGATGCAAGAAGCTGAACAATATCCATATACCAAGCAAAAGCCACCTCGCGCTGCTCCACACTCAGCGATGTTTGCGAAGCAACAAGTGTTGCATAAATCTTGTCGGGCGAAAACTCCAGTGCACGAAGTAGATCCTCTAACTGCCACAGATAGAGGATATATTCGGCGATGTTATCTTTTCTTTTCTGCTGTGCTATAAACATTTTTATCCGCAAAAGCCTCCTTAGCCCCCGTTGAATTAAACATTGAATCGAAAGTGCATAATATCACCATCCTGCACCACATACTCCTTACCCTCGACACTCAATTTACCAGCCTCGCGACAAGCCGACTCCGAGCCAAGTGCAATATAATCATCATATTTGATAACCTCGGCACGGATGAAGCCGCGCTCGAAATCTGAGTGGATAACCCCTGCCGCCTGCGGAGCTTTCGTACCCTTGGGATACGTCCACGCACGTGTCTCCTGCTCGCCCGTCGTAAAGTATGTTTCGAGGTTAAGTAGCGCATAAGCAGCACGTATCAAGCGACTTACACCACTCTCCTCTAAACCTATATCAGCAAGGAACATCTGCCGCTCCTCGTAACTCTCCAGCTCGGCAATGTCCGCCTCAATCGCCGCAGCAACCACGAGCACCTGAGCATTTTCGTCCTTCACCGCCTCCATCACCGCCTCCGTATATTCATTACCCGTTACGGCACTCGCCTCATCCACATTACAAACATAGAGAACCGGTTTGTTGGTCAGTAGGCAAAGCTCCGCCATCATCTTCTCATCCTCCTTATTTTCTAACACCACCGTGCGTGCAGACTTTCCCTGAACCAGAGCCTCGCGATATTGCACCAATAGGTCATACCAACGTTTGGCAACCTTGTCGCCGCCTGTTTGCGCCTGCTTTTGCACTTTGCCGATACGACTTTCAACCGTCTCTAAATCTTTGAGTTGAAGTTCCGTATCAATAATCTCCTTGTCGCGAACCGGATTCACCGAACCGTCCACGTGTGTAACATTGCTGTCGTCGAAGCAGCGCAGCACGTGAATAATCGCATCCGTCGTACGGATATTGCCAAGGAATTTATTTCCAAGCCCTTCGCCCTTGCTCGCGCCCTTTACCAAGCCCGCAATATCGACAATCTCGATAGTGGTTGGGATTATGCGTTTGGGTTTGTCAATCGCCGCCAAGCGAACCAAACGTTCATCGGGAACGGTAATTACGCCCACGTTGGGGTCGATTGTACAGAAAGGGAAGTTGGCTGCCTGAGCCTTAGCGTTGCTTAGTGAGTTGAAGAGGGTCGATTTCCCGACATTCGGAAGACCGACAATACCACATTGAAGAGCCATATTTTTGAGTAAAATGAAAAGTGAAAAATAGGGTGAAAAATGGTTGGGTGAAAACGTTTTTTCATTTTTCGTTTTTCATCTTTCACTCAATTCGTGGTGCAAAGATAATAAAAAATTAGTATATTTGCGGATTGTATGTTTCAGCCTACTATAACAAATGAAGAGGTCAATGCACTGCCCGTGGTGAAATTCGCGGGTAGGATTATTGTCGTTGATAGCGAGGAGAGTCTGGCTGAGGCAGAGCGAGTGCTTGAGGGTGAACAGATTCTGGGCTTTGATACCGAGACACGCCCATCGTTTCAAAAAGGGTTTTCTTATCGTATGTCTCTGCTGCAACTATCTACCGGCGATACGGCTGTGCTCCTGAGGCTAAATTTGGTGGAGATTTCGCCCGTAATAAAAAATATAGTACAATCCGCCTCCGTTATCAAGGTGGGAGCGGCAATACGTGATGATATAAAGGGGCTGCAAAAACTCAAACGGTTCAAGCCGGCGGGGTTCGTAGATTTGCAGAGTATCGTTGGGCGGTATGGTATTGAGGAGTTGAGCGTGAGGAAAATGGCGGCAATAGTGCTTGGGGTAAAGGTGAGTAAGGCACAGAGACTAAGCAACTGGGAAGCACAAAATCTGACCGCTGCTCAGCAGGATTATGCCGCTGTTGATGCGTGGGTTTGCCGAGAAATATACAATAATTTAATAAAATAATGAAAACACTAATAGCAGCAGTGATTATGACAGCAGCAATCGCAACATCGTGCACCGAGCAGGCGAAAAATCCACTAATGGAGGCAAAGTGGAATACCGTGCACCAAACGCCACCCTTCGCACAAATAAAAGTTGAACATTTCAAACCCGCGGTTATAGCACAAATTGAGCAGGCTAAGCAGGGCATTGATGCCATTATTAACAACGCAGCCGAGCCTAATTTCGAGAACACTATCGAGGCTTTGGAGGGCAACGGCAAGGAGCTTTCGCGTACGCTGGGCGTATTGTTCAACCTCAATTCGGCTGAGACAAATGATGAAATTCAGGCAGTTGTAGTTGAACTTTCACCGATTTTGACCGACTATTCTAACGACATTTCGTTGAACGAAAAACTGTTTGAGAGAATCAAGAAGGTCTATGAGCAACGCGGTACTCTTGTGCTCGACAACGAGCAAAAGATGCTTCTGGAGGATACCTACAAGGGTTTTGTTCGCAGCGGCGCAAACCTCACCCCCGAGCAGAAAGATAAATATCGCGAAATCAGCAAAGAGCTATCTCTGTTGAGCGTTCAATTCGACCAAAACGAACTTGGGGCAACTAACGCTTACGAGTTGATAATCACAGACACTACAAAGTTGGCGGGTCTGCCCGAGGATGTGGTGGAGGCTGCGGCGGCAGAGGCTCAGGCTAAGGGCAAGCAGGGCTATCTCTTTACACTTCAATATCCAAGCTACGTTCCGTTTCTCAAGTATGCGGACGACCGTTCATTAAGAGAGCAGATTTGGCTGGCAAAGAGCAAGTTATGCGCTACGGGCGACTCTACGGATAACCAAAAAATCGTAAAGCGCACTGCCGAGTTGCGCTTGTCGCTCGCCAATCTGTTGGGCTACAAAACTTATGCCGACTATGCGCTCGAGAATCGTATGGCTCAATCTGCCGAAAAGGTAAACTCGTTCCTTGCCGAACTGCTGGAAAAGTCTATCGACTACGCTCGAGGCGATGTTAAAACACTTGAGCAGTATGCTGCCAAGCAAGGTTTTACAGGCAAGTTGATGCCTTGGGATTTTTCGTACTACGATAATAAGTATGTGACGGAAAAATATTCGGTAAACGATGAAATGACTCGCCCCTATTTTCAATTGGAAAAAGCGGAAGAGGCATTGTTTATGTTGGCTAACAAGCTCTATGGCATCAATTTCAAACTAAACAAGGATATTCCGGTCTACCATCCCGATGTGCTGGCGTATGAGGTTTACGACGAGAATGGAGATTTCCTCTCTGTCCTCTATTGCGACTATTTCCCGCGCGCGGGCAAAAATAGCGGTGCGTGGATGAACACTTTTAGAGAGGCATCGGCTCAAGAGAGACCTATCGTTGTGTTGGTTAATAACTTCACTAAACCAACCGCAACAAAACCATCTCTGCTGAGCTTCGATGAGTTCGAGACTATGCTACACGAGTTCGGACACGGCTTGCACGGCATCTTTGGCAAAGGCAAATACGCATCACTCACAGGAACAAGCGTTTACCGCGACTTTGTGGAGCTCCCCTCTCAGATTATGGAGAACTGGGCAACCGAAGAGGAATATTTAAAACTGTTCGCAAAACATTATGAGACAGGGGCAGATATGCCCGCGGATTTGATTGCAAAACTTATCGACAAAAAGAACCACAATGCGGCTTACGCCAACGTGCGTCAGTTGAGTTTCGGGTTGAACGATATGGCTTGGCACTCTATAACTGAGCCTGTTGGGGTCTCAGTGGAGGTATTCGAGAAGAGTGCGAACGGTAAAGCACAGGTGCTGCCCACTGTCGAAGGCACGATGATGAGTCCCTCCTTTGGGCATATCTTCGCCGGAGGCTACGCGGCGGGATATTATAGCTATAAGTGGGCAGAGGTGTTGGAGGCGGATGCTTTCAACCGGTTCAAAAAGAACGGCATCTTCGATAAGGCGACTGCCACATCGTTCCGCAAAAATATTTTGGAAAAAGGTGGTACCGAACACCCTATGACATTGTATGTTGCCTTTGCGGGCGCAGAACCTACTGTCGAACCACTCTTGGAAAAAATGGGATTGAAGAGGTGACCTGCATTTAATATTTAGCATTAAATGATGAAAATCAAAAACTTACTACTAATAGCCTTATTTTGTGTTTCGCTCTGTGGTTTTGCGCAGCGCGTGCCTGATTATGCCAAGATTGAAGAGGAGATTATAAATCCATCCTCTCAATATTACTATCCGTTGTTGATGCAGCGCTATGTTGCAAATGATACAACGCTGACTGTTAATGACTTTTATCATCTTTACTATGGCTACACCTTTCAGGAGAGTTACAAACCACTCATAGAGCCTCTTCAGAAAGATAGCCTTGCTTCGCTATTTGCCACGCGCACAACCTTTCCGCCCGATGTGTTCGATAAGATTGAGCGTTACTCCAAGGTGATACTTTCAGTAGAACCATTTAATTTGCGAGATATTAACGTTTTAGCATTTGCATATCAAAACGCGGGTCTTAACGAGAAAGCCGAGCAGATGATGTTCAAGCTCGAAAAAATCGTGGAAGTTATTAAATCTACGGGGGATGGATTGTCCGAAAAATCGCCGTGGTGGGTCATTTATCGGCATCATTCAAACGACCTGCTGTCTGTTTTGGATATAGAGACGGTCAAAAATATTACCATTTCCAAAAATATTGAGTACCTTCAAATCCGCAATCGTGCCGACTCGCGTATTAAGGGCTATTTTTTCAATATATCAGGTATTTACAACCGAAGCGATGACTATATAAACGAGGCGGAGCAACCCAAACGCAAATTAGAAATCAAAAAATAAAACAATGTACGACGTAATAGTTATCGGTAGCGGACCCGGTGGGTATGCGGCTGCCATACGCGCAAGCCAACTCGGCAAAAAAACGGCAATCGTAGAGGCAGCCGAATTGGGGGGTGTCTGCCTAAACTGGGGCTGTATCCCAACTAAGGCGCTCCTAAAAAGTGCCACAGTGTTGGAATATGCAAAGCACGCGTCAGAATATGGGATTGAGATAGAGAGCATTACTACCAATCTTGAAAAAATTGTGGAGCGCAGCCGCGCCGTTGCTGCCGCAATGAGCAAGGGGGTGGAATACCTGATGAAAAAGAATAATATCACCGTTATCACCGGTCGCGGCGCGATCACGGCTCAGGGCACAGTGAAAGTTGGCGCAGAGGTATACGAGGCTGAAAATGTGATTATTGCAACCGGTGCACGTCCTCGCGAACTACCCTCTATTCCTGTAGACGGAGAACGTGTTATCACCTCTAAGCAGGCACTTGTTCTGAAAAAGCTGCCTGCTACAATGGTAGTTATCGGCTCGGGCGCAATCGGTGTAGAGTTTGCCACTTTCTATAATACTCTGGGGGTAAAGGTTACCGTTATTGAGTATGCTGAGAATGTAGCACCGCTTGAAGATGAGGAGATTAGCAAACTTTTGGATAGAGCTTTGCGCAAATCGAAAATCGCGACAATGACCTCCACCGCCGTCACAAAGGTTGAAACAACGGATGATGGTTGCAGGGTATACATTCAAGGCAAGAAAGGCGAACAAACGATTGATTGTGATGTAGTTCTCTCGGCTGTGGGTATATCTGCCAATATCGAGAATATCGGCTTGGAGGAGGTGGGCATCGCCACCGAGCGCGGCAAAATAGTTGTCAATGAAAACTACGAAACCTCACGCAGGGGTATCTATGCTATCGGCGATGTTATCGCAACACCCGCCTTGGCGCACGTTGCCTCAGCCGAAGCAATTCACGCTGCCGAACATATCGCGGGACTCAACCCCAAGCCAATAAACTACGACATTATACCTTCGTGCATCTATACAACGCCAGAGGTTTCGAGCGTGGGACTTACCGAGAAACAAGCCCTCGAGAAGGGTTATGAGTTAAGAATCGGCAAATTCCCCTACACCGCATCCGGCAAAGCAACAGCCGCGGGCAATCGCGACGGCTTAGTGAAATTAATTTTTGACTCTAAGACAGATATTATTTTGGGAGCACACCTTATCGGATTGAATGTTACCGAATTAGTAGCCGAGCCGACTTTGGCAATGGCTATGGGCGTTCGTGCGGTGGATTTGATAAAAACCATCCACCCCCACCCTACTATGGCAGAAGCTGTTATGGAGGCGGCAGCGGCAGCTCACAACGAAGCGATTCACCTGTAAAAGAAAATAACCCCGAGTTTCGCGGAGGATAATCGGGGTTATTATATTAACTCGGCATTCAATAATTTGGATTTTTGATAACTCTTTTGCGCAATTTCAGCGTTATGCCCACCCAATAAAAATCCCTATATATGTCTATTATACTGCGGTTTTTATTGCAGCTCAAGCCTTGAACTTGCATAAAATATCTGCAAAATTATTTAATGCCGAGTTAATACATAAGGAAATCCCCAAATGACCTACAAGTCATATAAGTCCTACAAGTCCTACAAGTCCTACAAGTCCTACAAGTCCTACAAGTCCTAATAGCCCCTACCGCCTCCGATAGCAATAATAGTACGCCAGCGGAATAAAAAATACCGAAACGATAGTTCCCACCACCATTCCTCCAATGAGAGCTAAGGATAGCGGGCGTTGCAGGTCATTGCCCATACCTCCGGCAAAGAGGAAGGGGACAATTGCTAAAATGGTGGTGAGCGAGGTCATAATAATAGGTTTGAGGCGGCGGCGACCACCCGTCATCACCGCACGTAGTGTCGAGTAGCCACCGCGACGCAGACGGTTGATGGTATCGACCTTGAGGATGGAGTCGTTAATAACGATACCGCACATCACCACAATACCGATAAGCGACATAATATTGATGCTCGAACCGCAAATCCACAACACGAAGAGCGCGCCGAAAATATCGACAACAATCTCCGAAAGGATAATAAGGGGCTGAACCAGAGACTCGAACTGTGCGGCAAGGATGAAGTAGAGCAGCAGCAGCGAGACGATGAGCACGATGATGAGCTGCACGGTGGTCTCGCGAGAGGTGAAAAAGCTGCCGGTGAAGCTAACCTCGAAATCGGTATTTTTATTGACAACCTCACGCACAGCCGTCATAGTTTCCATTACATCCTTGGCATCTATGTTCATCGGCAGCGGGTAGAAATCGCCCTCGGCTCCCGAGATGATGCTCCGCAGGTCGCGCTCGCGATTCTCCACAAGCAAGACACGAAGCGGAATCTCCACATTCTCCACATTGCGCACACTCTTCTGGTCGAGAATCTGCCGAACGGTCTGCTCCGCCTCACCCATCTTCACGGGCAGGCGAAACTGCCCCTCGTTAATCTCGAAGAGGCGGTTTTCGTTGAATGCCGACTTCAAAACGTAGTATAGCTGGTTGTAATCCACCTTGTGCAGGCTCAGCAGCTCGGGTTTGATGTAGAGGGTTACGTGCTCCTGCCACTCGACAGGCTCGATAGCCACCCCCGGCAGACGTGCCGAAATTTGGCTCAAAATAGGGTTGAGCTTATCGGGCTCGGGCGAGCGTCCCGAAGTGGGGCGCAAGCGCGTGAGCAGCATCGGCTCGGTCTCGGCAAAAATCATATCGAAGAGGTTGCCCGCCTCGGCTGTGGAGAAGGCGGCATCGGGGTATTTGGCGGCAACAAAGCTGCGCGCCTGCTCAATAACTCTGTCAATATGGTTACTCTTTACATAAATAATAGACTCATTCTTTGCTAATTCAGGTGTGTGTGGCAACATAAATCGCTGCTGTCCGACCATTGCCGTGTAGTGCTCCACGCTATCCAACGCCGCCACCAGCTCCGCCGTGCGCCGCCCATTCTCAGCAGCGGTGATGCGCTCGTTCCAATTCACGCTCAGCAGAATATCGTCCCGCTCCATAGGCGGTATCGTCCGCTTCTCCAATGCCATATAGACAAACACCGAACCGAGAGTCATAAGAACAACAATCGACCAAGTGATTGCCTGATGACGAAAAACCCATTTTAACCCTTTTTCATAGAGAGCCTCATAGTTTATTATACTTATCTTAGTGAGGAACTTATTGGGTTTACGTGCGAGTGATTTCTTATAAAATAGGTAATAATATACAGGAATTATGGTCATTGCCACAATCAGCGAGCTGACAAGCCCTATGGTTACCGCCATTGCTTGGTCATAGAACATAGCTCCCGCAATGCCGCTCAGGAAGATAAGCGGAATAAATATGGAGCAGGTGGTGAGCACCGAACTTACCATCGGCGCAAAGACCTCCTGAGTTCCCCGCGCCACGGCATCGGCAAGGCTCTCGCCCCGCTCCCACCGCTGGGAGATGTTGTCGATAACAATAATCGAGTTATCCACCATCATACCAAGCCCCAGCAGCAAGCCCGAGAGCGAGATGATATTTATGGATATACCCATAACGAAGAATAAGAGGAGCGAAACCACCATCGAGAGCGGTATGGTGATGGTTACTAGCAGCGGCGTGCGCAAATCCTGCATAAAGAGGAAGAGGACAAATGCCGCCAAGAGAGCACCAAGGATGAGGTTCTGTTTGAGGTTGCCGATAGAGTACTCCAACAGCTGGGTCTGGTCGCGCGTTATGGAGAACTCCACGGTGGGGTAATCCTTCGCAAAAAGCCCTACGAGCTTATCTATCTCGCTCTGCAAGTCGCCCATCTTGGCATCGGACTGCTTGATAACAGCCATCGAGATAGCCTCTTTGCCGTCCGCCTCAATCATTCCCGACACCCGCTGCGCTCGAAGAGTAACATTTGCCAACTCACCCACGCGGAAGAGTCGCCCATCGAGATTGACAACAACGCGTTCAATATCAACCTTATCCACAATCTTTGTGCTGAAGCGGATATTATACTGATACTGACCATCTCTGACCGTCAGGTTGCCAAGATTGATATTGCTCGCATTAATCGCCCTCTCAATAATCTGCGGCTCAATATCCCGAAAATCATCCTTAAGCTCGATTACCAGCTCCGGAAATTGTTCGCCGCTAATATCCACAAAGGCAACCTGCGGCAACTGCTCCAACCGCTTGGCGATAACCGTGCGGGCAAAGGTGCTCAAATCGAGGATGTTGCCATCGTCCTTGGCGTTGATGTTCAGGTAGAAGGCAGGTATATCCGTAGCCGAAGCCTTCACCACCGAGGGGCGCTCTATGCTCTTTGGCAGATAGCTCATCGACTTGTCGATACGCTCATTCACATCTATAAATAGGTAGTCTACGTCCGCACCGTACTCAAATTTCAACGAGATATTCGCCCCGCCGTCCTTAGCCTCAGTCTGAATTGAGCGCAGGCGCGAGGTCTGCATCAACTGACTTCTCAGAGGTTGAACAACAGAGACAGCAAGCTCGCGAGCCGAAAGGGCGGGAGCATTGATGCGAACCGTAATCTCGGGTATGTCCACCGAGGGCATCAACCCCACAGGGAGCATCGACGAGGCTACAAAACCCAAAACGATGATGGCTATGGCAAACATCGTTACGGCTATGGGGCGGGTGATAAGTTTTTTTATCATTGTTTCTTCTACTGACCTATCTATCCAAAAAGTCCTACTTGTCTTAAAATCCTCCTCACTTCACCCTCACTTCACCCTCACTTCACCCTCACTTCAACATTATCGGCAAGATTTAGATTGCCGCTCACAATTATCGCATCGCCGGGCGAGAGGTCGGCACCGCGGTCGGTATTTGCCACCACCGCGTAGGAGTCGCTGTTGGCTGCCTCTATCAAGACATACGTCCATATGGTCTTACCCTCGGGGGTCATACGGAACAACACCTCGTGGTTGTCGCGAATAAGCACCGCACTCTTGGGCACAACCATCTTACCCGCAACGGAGCTCTCCACATAGACCTTCACATTCATCCCGTCTAACAACCCGCCCGGGTTGGGTATGTTTGCCGTAACCATAATCTGCCCCTTCTCGTCCACCATCTGGTTTATCGAAGTGACCGTTCCCGTGTATCTGTTTTGTGGGTCAGTAAAAGTTGCTACCTTGACCTGCTGCCCCTCGCGCACGTTTTTGAGTTCACTTTCCAACACCGCAAACTCAATGTCGAAGGAGCCATCGTCAATCACCGTGCAGAAGAAGTCGCCCTTGGGGTTCTCCCAAAGTTTGGTTTTGAGGTTGGCAATCTTGCCATCGAAAGGGGCTGTCAAAGTGCACTTTTCGAGCGCCATACGCGCTGCCGCAACATCGTCCACCGCCGATTCGTAACCCGAACGTATCTTTGCCGTGCGCAGGTGCTCGGGCTTGACGGCAGTGGTGTCGCCGCTTGTGTAGCCAAAGCCGAGCAGGGCATCGCTAAGGTCGATGCGCGCCTTTTCCAGCCGGCTCATCGCCTGCTTCAGCCTAAGGCTCTGCTCGCCACTCTCCACCGCGGCAAGAGTCTCGCCGCCACGAACCGTGCCGCCGTTCTTGATGTTGAGTTTATCGACAATGCCGCTCGCCGCAAATCGCAAATCGCTCTTCTGCTTGGCGCGGAGCTTGCCGTTGCTGATGAGCTGCGAGCGGAAGATGCCACGGCTCAGGTGGATGGTATCCACGTAGTTGATAGCCTGTGCGCGCTGAATCTTATTGTCAGTCGCCTCCTGCTTCTTCTCGCCATCGCACCCCACTGCCGCCACCGCCGCTAAACAGATAATTAGTAGTCGTTTCATATCGGGTAACTGTTTATTTATCAAAACATCTTGCTTAATAGGGTTTAGTTCCGGTCGATTTTCGCAGAAAATCGTACAGACCGCCGCCGCCCCACGCGGCGGTCTGCCTTTGGCATCCCACCGCCGGCGAGGAGTCTGAGTAACCCACAGGGTGCAGATTATTTACCTTCGCTGCGTTTGGGCAAAGACGAGCCTCGCACCCTACAAAATTAGAGTCGAGTTACTATTCCGTTATTTTATCAAACTCCGCCGAGATATTCTGCTCCTTTAGAAAATCGTAGAGGGTCATTCGCTGAATGGAGTAGTAGTAGCTCCAGTAGTTGTGAAGCTCCGTGATTAGACGGTTGTGTGCCGAATTTCGCTCGGATTGCGCCGTGTTCAGCTCCAGAACGCTCAACTTACCTTCGGCGAACTGCTCTGTGGAGATGCGGTAACGCTCTGCCGATACCTCGTCCGCACGGCGCGATATGCCACACTGCATACCCTGATTGTTGAACTGCATAACCTTCAAATATATATCCTGTCGGCGGTCGATAGCATCTTTCTCCAAGGTAGCCTCCACAACATCCTGCTGCGAGAGCGACATTTTCACTCTGCCCTTCGATACACCACCATCAAAAATAGGCACGCTAATACCCAGCCGCACAGTCTCTTGGTCTAACGGATTACGATAAGCTCCCGCCAAATCCTTCGCCACCTGATTCAACCCGAAGCGGGCATAAAGGTTAAATTGGGGATTGTGCTCCGCCTTAGCCTGAGCCACTGCCTTCTCGGCTTCGAGGCGGCTGACCTTCTGCCGATAGGCAAAAGAGGTGTTATCCATCGTCAGGCGATATGCCGAATCAAGGCTGATATTAAGCTCGGGCACATCCTCGGGAACTCTCAGAGTAATATCAACACGCTCGTTATAACCCAGATATGAGCGCAGACGCGCCTGCGCAAGGTTTAGCTGGAGCTGATTTTCGTTGATGGCAATGCCCTCGTTCAGAAGGCGTAGCTCGAGCTGCAATAGGTCGGAGTGGGTTATCGCCCCAAGCTCAAAACGGCGTTTGGAGATCCTGAAGAGCGTATCTGTCGAGGCGTGGTTCACCCGCGCCATCTCCAAATTCTGTTGCGCCACCAACTGATTGAAAAAGAGGGTTACGGCATAGTTTATAATGCTCTCGCGCGCCTCCAAGAAGTTGAACTTTGCCAATTCATAACGCACCGGCTCAATCTTCTTGTCCCATTTGAGGCGGTTGAATGCTCCGATAGGCTGATTGAGAATCAAGCTGATAGGCGATGAGTTGTAGTAAACACCGTGCTGGGGCGCGTATTGGTCTAACCTATCCAACCCCGAAGATAGTGAAACGGTACCGCCAGTAAGCCCAATGTTCTGTATCACATTCAGCCCAAGGCTGTTGCGCATCGCATAGTTCTGCACATATTTATACTCTCCCGTGTTGGGGTCTTGGAGCGAGACGAGCGAGCGGTCGAAGCTAGGTAATGTCCCGTCCAAAGAAAATTTGGGCAGAAACTGCGCCCTGTATGTCCTATACTGCCAATAACTGCCCAAAAACGAATGACGCGCCACCATCGCATCAATCGAATTCTCCATCGCCAAATCTATCACCTCCTCCAAAGAGTGGCTCACCGAGATACGCTCCTGCGCCGAGACACTGAGACTCACAACGGATAAAAGTGTAAATATTATCTTCTTCATCTACTAATAATTTATTCGTCAGTAACGCAGAAATGGATGGCACTCCGTCTCTACAACAGTCCAAAGATAAAAATTAAGCGTCTGATTTCAAAATAAAATTACGGAAATAATTTTTTTTAGCAAATTAAAACTGCAAAAGTTCGTTAATAAGTTTATTAACGAACTTTTGTCACTAACGGGGGGCTAAAAAATTAGTAAATCACCATCTTGGGGTTGTTCACAGGAATATTCCTTTGTTATTTTGGGTTTTTCGGAAGCCCCCGAAGAAGTTGCTACAATGAGCTCAATGCGTGGTCGATGTGAACGATTAGAGCGCTAGCCTTGATGCAATTTTTTGTTTTACAATGTTTTGAAGCTCGCCAAACTCATCCAAACGAACCACATCTTCGGCAAAGCCCTCAATTTGCAATAGACGTGCAACGTCCGCAGAGATGCCCCGCTGACGCATATAGTAGATGACCTCGGCATCCAATCTGCCAACGGTTGCTCCGTGACTGCACTTTACGTCATCGTTATAAATCTCCAACCACGGGCGGCTGTTTATGCGCGCCTTTTCCGATATTAGTATGTTGTGATTCTGCTGATTAGCCGAAGTTTGAAAAGCCTCCTTAGCCACGAAGATGTGTCCCGTAAATGCAGCTGTGGAATGTCCGCCTACCACCCCTTTTAGAAATTGACGACTAGTGGTATGCGAGGTTAGATGATTTATTTTTATGTAATTATCGACGTGTTCGCCGTTGTCTGTCAGGTATAGTCCATTAATAGAACACTCCGCTCCATCCCCGGCGAGTTGAATTGTTTGATTTCGCACCACACACTGATTACTGATATCAATGACCGAAATTTCCGCAAAACCGCCGCCACTCACCACTGCCGACAAATCGGAGACAATCAACGAACGACTGTCGGTAATGATAGCTAATTTGAGCTTTGCACCGTTTTCAACTTCGATATTCAACTGTTCACGAATTTTCACCTCCGTGCCACTGTGATGAAAAATCACAACCATTGCAGAGGCTGTCACATCCACCTTGATTTGGTTCACAACTGTGTAGCTCTTCGCCGCTCCATAATGCAAATCTATGGTAATCACACCACAAGCCTGCTCTGCTCTACCAATGAAGACATCATATCCGTGAGCGGTTTCGGTGAAAAATCTTGCCTGTGCGGTTATTGATTTTTCTACGATGCCGTTTGCGGAAAATTCGATTAATTTCTCAATATCAGGCGTATATTTGTATCTCTCGCTATTCATCGTTGCCATATTCTTTTATAAGAAAATCGTAACCCTTCTCCTCCAACTCCAACGCCAACTCTCTGCCGGCAGTGTGAATTATTCGACCCTTGTAGAGCACGTGCACGAAATCAGGTACGATGTAATCCAAAAGTCGCTTGTAGTGAGTGATAACTATAGTGGCATTGTCCGCACTCTTGAGCTTTTGCACGCCTGTTGCTACAACGCGCAGAGCATCAATATCCAAGCCGCTATCGGTTTCATCCAAAACAGCAAGCGAAGGGGCAAGCATAGCCATCTGGAAAATCTCGTTACGCTTCTTCTCTCCACCCGAAAAACCCTCATTTACTGAGCGATTTATCAGTCTATCACCCAGCTCGACAATCTCCGCCTTCTCACGCATCAACTTTAAGAAAGCACCGGCAGAGATTGGCTCTTCGCCACGACGTTTACGTTGCTCGTTGATAGCCGTGCGCAGGAATTGCGCCATCGATACCCCCGGAATCTCCACAGGATATTGAAAACCGAGGAAAAGCCCTGCTGCCGCTCGAGCTTCTATGCTCATATCAAGAAGGTTAGCTCCCTTAAAGCTAACCTCACCCTCTGTTACCGTCAACTTCTCCTTTCCCGCCAAAACCGAAGCCAAAGTCGATTTGCCCGCCCCATTGGGTCCCATTATCGCGTGCACCTCTCCGGCATTGACCTTCAAATTAACTCCGCGAAGTATCTCTTTATCCTCTACGGATGCGTGTAAATTATTAATGATTAACATAACTTTTCGACAATATTTATTACCTGTTACCCCGCCTCAAGCTAGGGTTGCAGATGAGTGAATTATAGTTCATTTATTAATTGTACCAATTTTGAAATAACTGCTCGGGAGTACCTCTCCCCCTTTTCGGCTGTCGACTTGTGTGGATTTCCAATACCCGTATCCTGAGTAGTTTCTCGCCAATTACGTGGAATCCAAGCAGTTTTTTCTTTCAACGATTTTTGAGCAAAAGACTCTGCTTCACCACTACCCGCTACCGACAAATCGACCAATTCCGGGTGATAGTGCATCAGCACCGAAGTTTCCAGCTCGTCAGCGTGGTCACCCTCCTCCTCGAAATATCCGGTTCGCCCAACTATCGAAAACCAGTCGGCAATATAAATCTTAAAGTCGGGGTACTCAAATGCTAAATCCCTCACCAACCCCTTAAAGCTGTTACCGCCGTGCCCATTGACAATCAGTAGTTTATTAATTCCTTGTCGGCTTAGGGAACGCACAAAATCCTCTAATATAAGTTTTTGCGTTTCGGTTCGGGTATGGATGCAGCAGGGGTATTCGCTCTGTCCCGGGTTTTGCTGTCCGAGGAAAATCGGAGGAAATACCGCCACGTCCGCACGTCCCGTCAGCGAAACAGCCTCCAAGGCAACGCGCTGCGAAAGAATGCAATCCGTATAATAGGGCAGGTGATAATTGTGTGGCTCAATCGCCCCCCACGGCAAAATTGCAAGGCTGACCTTGTCTATATCTTTAAGTGTTACTTTTTGTAGGTTCATTCTTAGTTTTTGGTAAACGTTTACTCTTTTTGAGTGCTTCACAGAGGATATAGAGAATCTGACCATTGACCGAGCGGAACTCATCCTCTGCCCACTTCTCAATAGCCTCCATCGTCTGAGCATCCAACCTCAGCACAAAATTTTTTGTCTCCTTAGCCATTATTGATGCAAAGTTCCGGTATTGACAATCGGTTGCGCCTGCTCGTCGGAGCATAGAACCACCAATAGATTGCTCACCATCGCCGCCTTTTTATCTTCGTCCAACTCCACTATCGCCTCCTCGCGGAGCTTGTCGAGTGCCATTCGCACCATCGAAACCGCCCCCTCGACAATCTTTTCACGTGCCGAAATTATAGCCGCCGCCTGCTGACGACGCAACATAACTGCGGCTATCTCGGGAGCATAAGCCAAGTAGTTGATACGTGCCTCAACAACCTCAATACCGGCAATATCCAACCGTTTGTTAAGTTCGTTTTCGAGCTTATCGGCAACCTCCTCGCTACCCGAACGAAGAGTTATTTCGTCGCCCGTCTCGTTATTATCATAGGCATATTCGCCCGCTATGTTGCGCAGCGCCGAGTCGCTCTGAATCGCTACAAAGTTTTGCAGAGCATTCATCCGAATTTGTTGGAGCGAAACGGTTGCCGCTCCCGACTTACTGCTTGTAGTATCAACGTCGAACATCGCCTTGTAAGTATCCTTCACCCGCCAAACCAACACCAAACCAATCATCACGGGATTGCCCGCCTTGTCGTTCACCTTGATAGGCTCAACATCAAGGTTTCGAGCACGTTGTGTCAGTTTCGACTTTACGAAAAACGGATTCACCCAAAAGAAGCCATTCTCTTTGACCGTACCTGCGTATTTTCCAAAGAAAATCAAAACCCGCGTGTCATTAGGCTCTACCTGCATATAACCGGCTATGAGAATGAGATTTACAATTAAAACAACAACTCCTGCAACAATCATTGGAATTTGTTGTGTGGCTATGGCAAAGATGGCTGCTGCCAAAATGATGATTTGAAGGAAAATCATCAAAAAGCCCGAAGTTTTCGCTCCCGAATAGGGTTTTTCTTTCAGTGTAGAGTCTGTTTTCATATTTTTTTGTGATATTAAAATGATATTAATTTGACATCACAAATGTATGTATTTTTTTTGAATCATCAAATTTTTATACAAATTAACAGTAATAATAATCGACAAAAAGATAAAATGGCATATATAGTTTGATTAGTAAGGTTTTGTAGTTAAAACGGCAGACAGCGTAACGCCACCCAAAGCCACTTAAAAGTCATTATTGGACAGGGTTTAGTTACTATCTCGCTACTTGATGAGCAACTGACTAGGTAGTAATAGGCTCTCAAAGATGAGAACTTTCACACTCTTTAAGGTCTGAATTTTCCCGAAAAATTGCCCACAAAGGTAGAAAAATATTCTCGAACGGTGAAATTTAGTTTACCAAACAGCACAGACCTTGCCACCGAGTTCGAAAATATCCCTTACTCTCTCACTTTGAGCTACGCCGATAAGATTCTGCATTCTTGATTTTTGTTGGCTCCAGTCAAGTTACTTCGGGTAGCGGAATTGCCAAAATATAATAAGGAAAATTTTTAACGAACTATTGATGATGAATCTCACAAATAATTGGTAATTTTGCGGAACAATATTCTCAATATAAATGGAACAGCCAAAGAGAAAAAAACCGATGCGGTTACCATTCGACAAAAACAAATCGAATGGGGATTGGGGCGGTATGATATACAGGTACAGAGTAGGAGTTCTCTCCACAATCATCGTATACCTTGTAGGGACTATAGCCTTTTTGTCCTACCGAATCGTGATAAACACAACCAGTACTGACTTGGTTGCCATAGAGTTCGAGCAGGAGCAACAGCCCGAACCCGAGATTACGCCCGAGGAAAGAGAAAAAATAGAACGCGATGATGCCGAGTTTACCAAGGTGATGAACAAGGTAAGCGATGCCAACTCGAAACTAAATTCCGAGCTAAGGGACTCCAAAAAGAGCGATGCCTCCGAGATATACAAGGAGGCGGAGCGTGTGAATCGCGAGCTGGCTCAGGGAAGGCAGGAGTACGAAAACGGTATGCGCGAAATTGAGCGCACCAACCGCCGCACCGAACGACAGCAAGATAACAAAAATAAGGACAACGAAAAGGGAAACGAGCGCGCGAAGGTGGACGGTATGGTTACCATTGAGTATGACCTGCCCGGCAGGCACGATGTCTACCTCCACCGCCCCACCTACACCTGCCAATATGGCGGACGCGTGGTAATCGGAATCACGGTGAACCGCAACGGCAAGGTCGTAGACGCACGCGTTGTGAGCGCAACAAGTTCGCCCGATGACTGCACGCAGCGTATGGCTCTGCAATCGGCTCAGGCTTCCACCTTTAATGCTTCACAGACATCTCCCGACAAACAAAAAGGGACAATTACTTACACTTTTATGGCACAGTAATATAACAAATGGGTGCTAAATTTCGTATTAACTATATATTCGTTAGAAATCTTTAGTCGCCGTGTGCATAGTAAACTCGCATTTTCAGTGCGAAAATCTGACATAAAAGTGTAAAATAATCATTGTCATATTTTCCCCAGACTATTTTCGAGCAGATTTTTTGTCTGAAAGTTAAGATTAGGCGATGACGATAAATCGAATCAATAAGATATGGGGTCTATTTAGGGGGTATGCGCAAGCACACGCACACCTTTCTGACAGGGCAATATCGTCACCCTCAACTTTCGAACGGTGTGGCAACGGGCACTCAAAAATTATCGGGATTGCGAGTGTATGCGTGCCGCAAATTTTGGCCATAAAAAGGCGACGGGATGTACCTGAGCGAACCTTCTGTGGTGTGCCACTTTAAAAAGGATGAAATGAAATTTTTGATTCAGACACTATGGATAGCCTATTTCTATGCCATTGGGTTGGGAACAAGTATGTTAATAGGAGGTGTCATTCCGGGTTCGATACTCGGAATGGTTTTTTTGTTTACGGCACTTGCGCTTGGGTGGGTCAAGGAGCATCAGGTGGAGGGTGTTGCCGGGTGGCTCATTAAATATATGATACTTTTTTTCCTGCCGGCGGCAGTGGGGGTGATGGTTGTGTGGGAGGCAATATCCTCTAACTTCTGGGCAATAGTACTCTCGGCAGCTATAAGTACTGTCTTAGTGATAATTACGGTAGGGTTGTTACAACAAAAATTAGGTAAGAAAAAGTGATGTTTCACACAATTTTTATATTTATCTTCACGCTGTTAGCCTATTTAGGCTCGCTGTGGCTATTCCGCAAGAGTAGCTTCCCATTGCTGCATCCGCTTATCACCTCCTCGGCTTTGATTATTGTGATGCTCAATGTGATGGGTTATAGCTACGAAGAGTTCAAAAAGGCTACTCAGGTTATTAATTTCCTGCTCGGGCCATCGGTGGTTGCCCTTGGGTGGGCTCTCTACAAGCAGATTGAGACGTTGAAAGCAAATCTTGCTTCGATATTGGCGTCGATAACAGTCGGCTCGCTGGTTGGTATTGTGAGTGTTATGGGCGTATTGAGGCTCTTTGGTGTACCGCTCTCCATCGAGGCATCCCTGCTACCCAAGTCCGTAACCACACCCATCGCCATTCAGATTGCCGAGCGCTCTGGCGGAATCGTGTCGCTTACCGCTGTCATTGTGATACTTACCGGGATTTTCGGGGGCATTGTTGCGCCATTCGTTTTCCGCAAAATTGGCATAACCGACTCCATAGCCAAGGGGTTGGCACTGGGAACGGCGGCACACGGCGTCGGCACGGCACGCGCTATGGAGATGGGGGCGGTCGAAGGTGCTCTGAGCGGTTTAGCCATTGGGGTTGCGGGGTTGGTTACCACGCTGCTCGTACCATTGGTTGAGCTGATTTTTTGAAATGCGAAGATCTCTGTACGAGACATCTCTCAAAAACAAATGACAATAATGAAGATAGGCACAAAATTAACACTCAGATATCTCTTTGCAACAACACTCTTGGTAGTGGCTGTTTTTGCTGTGCTCGAAACTCTGCTTTTCCCGCGAACCGGTTATGATATGCTCACAATACTTAATGTTAAACTACTAATTATATGGGTATTGTCGTTCACACTGCTATTTGTTATCGGCTACTTTATGGCACGTAGCGTACTGAAACCGGTCTCGAAAATCATTAAGCAAGTCGAAGATATCACGGCATCTAATCTAAGCAAACGCGTTGAAATAGATAATCAAAACGATGAGATTGCAGAGCTTGCCGAGACCTTTAACGGCACACTTGACCACCTTGAAAAATCTTTTGAGGCTCAAAAGATGTTCATCAGCAACGTATCTCACGAGTTACGTACACCGATGGCAGCTCTAATTGCCGAACTCGAACTTTCACTACACAAGGAGCGTTCGAACGAAGATTATAAAAAGGTGGTAGAAAATGCCCTTGCTGATGCCCACAGCATCGAGAAACTATCAACCGGACTGATGGATCTGGCAAAGGCGAGCTATAATGCCAAACAGATTAGTATGTCGTCCGTAAGATTGGATGAGGTACTCTTGGATGCAAGCGCTATGGTTATGAAGGCACACGGTGACTATAATGTCGATTTGATTTTCGGCAATGACACGGACGATTACAGTATGGTGACAATAACGGGTAATGAATATCTGCTACGCACAGCTTTCGTAAATCTCATTGAGAATAACTGTAAATTTTCATCCGATCGCAGCTCGAAAGTGCAAATTTCATTCTCCAAGGGCAAGGTTTTTGTCCGTTTTTCCGACACCGGAATAGGTATCTCCGACAAGGATATGGAGCACCTGTTTGAGCCATTTTACAGGGGCGAAAATCGCAACTTTTCGATGGGACACGGAATAGGTATGGCACTTGTAGATAGGATAGTAAAACTCCACAAGTGTACCATTACAGTAGATTCTCGTCGCGGACAGGGAACGGTGTTCACTCTTGCCTTCGAGCATATATAAGCAGTGAAATAGATGCGAGCAGGATACTAAGAGGCAAACAAAGAACGTTATTGAGACATAGCGTATGAGAACAAAAGAGTGCATAATTAAATATTGTATTGGAGCGGCATTATCGGCGCTCTTCTTGGGGTATTACGCCTCTATAACACTCTTTCCGCACGCGCATATTATTGATGGTGGGACAATTATAATACACTCCCACATACACAACAAGTCGCATCAGCAGACTCCTGACGGCTCTCATACCAAGGAGAATATCACCCTTATTGCGCAATTATCTCTCTTGGAGTTTTTGAGCTGTACCGCAGCTTGGGAGGTGGTGCCACCTCCGCAAATTTACGTCAATAGAGACACGCCCATTGAGCAAACGTCCTTCCCCACCGCCTCCCATCTGGAGAATATACCTGCGCGAGCACCTCCCGTGGTTTATTAAATTATTGTAGGACAATCATTAACAAACCTTAAATCATTATGAAATATATTTTTTACGTAGCGCTCACTTCGGCACTACTATTTGGTTATGTAGCCAATGCACAGAAGAAAAAAACAGACGCTCATATCACCGGTCACGTCATAGATGCAGAAAATAATGAGCACATACCATATGCCGCAATCACAATTAAGGGCACAACAGTCAGCTCATTTGCAGATGCAACAGGACACTTTTTTATAAAAAACATACAACCCGGCAAATATACTGTTGAGGTATCATTTGTCGGTTACAAAAGCACGCAGGAGCAGGTAGAGGTAATTCGCGGTAAGAGCGTGGAGGTCAATTTCTCTTTACACCCCGATGTTTTGCAGGTAGGCGAGGTCGTGGTCACCGGCTCTCGAAATGAATCCAAGCGAGGAGAGTCGGCAACGATAGTGAATGTTGCGGGCGAAAAACTCTTCGAGAAGACCGCCTCTAACACCGTGGGCGAGGTACTAAAATTCCAACCCGGCTTACGCGTGGAGTCCACTTGTAATAATTGCGGTCTACCCCAACTGCGCATCAACGGATTAGGGGGACAATACTCTCAAATACTGCTCGACAGTCGCCCCATTTTCAGCTCTTTGGCTACTGTCTATGGATTGGAACAGCTACCGGCAGGTATGGTTGAGCGGGTGGAGGTCATCCGTGGCGGTGGCTCGGCACTCTTCGGCTCAAGCGCTATTGGCGGAGTGGTCAATATTATCACAAAAGAACCTCTGCGCAACTCGGTTACCCTGTCAAACAATACGGGAATATACGAAGGGGGCGGAACGGACATAAACACAACACTAAACGCCTCTTTGGTCACTGACGACTACCGCACCGGAGTCTACATCTATGGATTACTGAGAGATAGAGACTCTTACGACCGCAACAGAGACGGTTTCTCTGACCTTCCAAAGCTCAATAGTGAAGCCATCGGCCTGCGTGGCTTCCACAAGATTTCGTCCAACTCGCGTATTACGGCAGAGTTTCACCATATAAGCGAGTTCAGACGAGGGGGTAATCTCTTCGACCACGAACCCCACGAAGCCGACATTGCTGAGCAGTTGCGACATAAAATTAATGGTGGTGGACTCAAGTATGACTTGGTCAGCAATGACGCTCGCCACCGTCTTTCGCTCTACTCTTCTCTCCAAAGCGTTAAACGTCAGAGTTACTTCGGCACCAATAAAAGCACCAAAGCCTACGGCAGAACGGAGGATATGACCGTTGTCGCCGGAGGGCAATATGCCTACAATTTTGAACGCCTCTTCTTTATGCCTGCCCAGCTGACCACCGGTGTCGAGTATACCACAACAAACCTTCAGGACAGAATGTTGGGATACAACCGCAAAATAGACCAGTTTACGTCCAATTACGGTTTTTACGCTCAGAATGAGTGGAAGAACGAGAAACTGGGATTGCTTATCGGCGCGCGCGTGGACAAACATAATATGGTGAAAAATGCCATTATCAGTCCACGTGCCAATTTGCGCTATACCCCCTCGGAGATAATTGCCTTTCGAGCGAGCTATTCGAGCGGTTATCGCGCTCCGCAAGCGTACGAGGAGGATTTACACGTTGCCGCTGTTGGTGGAGAGGTCTCCATCATTACCATTGACCCTAATCTACGTCCGGAGTACTCGAAGAGTGTGAGCGGTTCGGTAGATTTTTACCAAAGATTTGGTAACGTCGAGCTAAACCTCTTGGCAGAGGGCTTCTATACACGTTTGAATGACGTCTTCACCTTGGTGGAGAAGGGAGAAGATAGTCAGGGCAATAAAATTATGGAGAGACGTAACGCGCCAGGTGCAACAATTTCGGGTGTAAACCTGGAGTTCAGAGCAGGCTTTACCCGCAAACTAATCCTCGATGCAGGTTACACAATCCAGAGAAGCCTTTATGTAGAACCTCTCAAATGGTCGGATGACACTAATGTCCCTGCTCATAAAAAGATGTTTCGCTCGCCCGATAACTACGGGTTCATTGCGCTAAACTACAATCCGGTAACTCCACTCACCCTATCCCTTAACACCACCTACACCGGAACAATGGATGTACAACACCGAGAGGGATATATTGCCGAGGATAGGGTTGTTTCCACACCTGATTTCTGGGAGTTGGGATGCAGAATCGCCTACAAATTCCGCCTCTCCGACCAGATGGGACTAGAGCTTAGTGGCGGAATGAAGAACATTTTGAACGCCTATCAGAAAGATTTGGACGTGGGGGTGAAAAAAGATGCCAGCTACGTATATGGTCCCAACTTCCCGCGTATGATGTTTTTTGGGGTGAAGTTTACGATATAAGTGATATTAACTCGGCATTAAACAACTTGCATAAAATATCTGTCCACAATTCAAGGCAGAGAGCAATCAAACTTGTTTGAATTGCCGAACGACGCAGAATTTATTCAAAATTATCCAAATTGTTTAATGCCGAGTTAATATATCGGGGAACCTCCCTCCCAATAAGACAGATGCTTTCCGTTCATTGAACGGAAAGCATCTGATTTTGAAAAACTATTTTCTGATACCGAGTTTTTTGATAATTGAGCGGTAACGTTCAATGTCTTTTTCCTTCAAATAGTCGAGCAGGCTACGGCGCTTACCAACGAGTTTCAAAAGAGCGCGTTGGGTGTTGTAGTCGTGCTTGTTTTTTTTCAGGTGCTCGGTCAAAGAGCTGATTCTGAAAGAGAACAGTGCGATTTGGCTTTCTGCCGATCCGGTGTCTACTGCTGATTGCCCGTAGGTTTGAAAAAGCTCTTGCTTTTTCTCTGAATTAATGTAGCTCATTTAATTATACTTTATATTAATTAGAAGCGGGGCAAAGGTAGTAATAAAAATGAGAATAACGAAACTTTTTATCGAAAAAAATGCAACGCCCGCATCTTCCGCCCCGCTACAAACGCATCTCACCCGCTGCCTTGCGACAATTAGATATTGCCACCTTCAACTGGTAATTGGCATTCAAATAGGAGGTATATGCCTGTATCCAAGACAGTTGAGACTGAAGCACATCAATGATAGGCAAACGCCCCTCGGAGTAACTAAAAGTGTTAAGCGACAGATTATCCGACGCTGCCGACAAGTTATCGTAAGCAACCTGAAGCTGCTTGGTGGTTTCATTGACAGTGATATAAGCATTCGACAACTCGCCCGAAATCTGGTCTGAAGTTTGGCTCATCGAATACTCCATAGCGCGCACTGCCGCCTGCGCCGCACCGACACTTTGGCGACGCTTACCCCAGCTGAAAATGGGAACGTTAAGCTGAGCAAAAGCAACCCCATAACTCTTTGTCGAGCCGTCAATATTTATTGACTGAGTGCCGTAAATACCCTGCAAACCCACAACAAAGGTTGGGTTAAAGGGAGATGCTGCAAGACGGACGTTGCTGTGCTGAAGCTCCACATTGAGCGCAGCTATCTGATATTCCGGACGGTTATCCAACACACTACTCCACTGTACCCGCGCCGGAAGCTGCACAGCAGAGGTTATCGAATCCGCTGCAATGTAGTTCACAGCCTCATACTTCCCAACCAAAATATTGAGGTTCTGAAGGGAGGTTTGATAGAGTTGGCGCGAGGATATAAGTTGCATCTGAGCTTCGTTGAGCCGCGTTTGCACCATCAGCAAATCAGTTTTGCTCACATATCCGTCCTTGAAGCGAGTATTGACAATCTGATAGAGTCCATCAACTATCTCCACATACCTCTCTGATATTGAGTACTGCTCTGCTGCTGCAGCAAAAGCCCAATAGGTAATTTCAGCCGAGTAGAGCACCGCTTCGAGGCTCTGCTGGAGCGTCGCCGTAGCAATCTGCTCCTTGGTTTTGGCTGCCGAATATTGCGCCGAAAAAGCACCACCACCCCAAACAACTTGTTGCAGGGTTGCATTGGCAGTATAACTGTAATCCTTCAGGGTCATTCCCGCCATTTGTGAACTGTTACCCAATTGGTAGCTGCCGTTAGCCGAGGCGGCAAGTGAGGGAAGTAGGTCGGCGTGAGCTGCGGCGCGGTTATGCTGAGCGGCACGCAAATTCTCAGAAGACATTTTGAGGCTATTGCTGTACTCCACCACGCGATTGCGGTACTGCTCAATGGTAAGTGATTGCTGGGCAGGCAACGCAATGGGTACTAACAGGAGTAATAAAAATATATTTTTCATAATCAATTTATTAGTGAATCACGGAATAGCTAATTCTTAATCCTCATTATCGTACAATAAGTTACCGGCAACACAAAAATAGTGAGGAAGGTAGCCACAAACAGACCGCCCATTATCACGGCAGCCATACCACCGAAGAGGGCATCGGGCAGCAGGGGCAACATACCGAGAATAGTAGTTCCCGAAGCCATAACCACGGGTACAATACGCGACTTGGTTGCTTGGATTACAGCTTGCAGCGGTGCAAGCCCACCAGCTATCTCAATATCAATCTGGTCTACCAACACCACCGCATTCTTGATATTCATACCCACCAAACCAAGCAGACCGAGTATTGCAAAGAAGTCCAACATTTTTCCCGAAACTGCCAAACCAAACACCACCCCTACAAATATCAACGGAATCATCAGCAAGATAATAAGTGGCTTACGATAAACTCTAAATAGCAACAGCAATGTAGCAAAAATCAAGAAGAAGGTCAGAGGCATATTCGCCGCAAGAGCTTGGTTGGACTCTGTTTGACTCTCCTGCTCGCCAAAAACCTTTATCTGGTAACCATTGGGCAGTTCGGCTTCCATTCTGTCGAAAACGTGGTTATATACCTGACTGTAAGCTGCTGCCGTATTTGCACCCATCAATGGGTCACACTGTGCGCGCAGGGTTAGTTGCCGTTGATAGCGCTTTAACATTCCGTATTGAAAACTATTTGAGATAGAGTCTATAACCTGGTCTAATGCTACCACTCCCCCACGCGGTGTGAAGACGGGGAGCGATCCGAAATTGGCAAGGTTGAACTCATCTATATTGGCATCCTTGAGCAAGATAGGCATAAATTGGTCGCCTTGGCGAAAGTCTCCCATTGTCAGACCATTGGTGGCAAGTTTGGTATAGGATGCAACCGTTTGGCGGGTAACACCCAGCCGTTGCCCCTTCTCTTGGGAGTAGACTGGATTAACCACCGCAACCTTATTTCCCCAATCAGAACGCACGTCCGTAACCATATCGCACTCGCGCATAAGGGCTTTCGCCTTCTCGGCAAGCATTACGAGAGTGTCGGGATTTTCGCCAATAAAGCCTATTTCTATTGCAGCCTCAACCGCGGGGGAGAGCTTAAAGAGCGATGCACGCACCAACATATTGGGATAATTCTCCTTGGCATAGGCTGAGAAACGGTCGCATATGGAGGCTGTAGAGTCGGATGTTTCGAGCTCAACAAGAAAGTTACCACAGTTGGGCTTAGGACCTATCGAGGTACTAGCCAAGTAGTAGCGTAGTGGCGTGCTTCCCACGGTAATCGAAACATTCTTTACGCCGGGTTGCTCCTGCAACCAATCGGACAATTCGCTCATCTCCTTGTCCATTTGATGTATGGAATATCCGTCGGGAAGTACACAGTCGGCACGAAAATAGGGCTTATCCAAATTGGGAAAGAAACTGCTCGGAGCAATGCTCATCACCCACATTGCAACCGCAAATAGTGCTAAAACACTCCCGATGGTGAGCCATCGGAAACGAATCAACTTAGCAAGAAATCTTGCAAACCGATTATATATAGGCTTATCATATGGGTCTTTATCGACAATGCCTGCTTTGGGGTCTTTGAGCATAAAACTGCCGAATAGCGGCGTTTGGGTAAGTGCCAAAATCCAACTTAATCCCAACGAAAGGGCTAGTACTATAAAGAGTGGCTTTACAATTTCTGCTACAGCCGATGGCGCCAAGTAGAGCGGCAAGAACGAAACAATGGCGATAAATGTAGCTCCCAGCAACCCCCACTGAGGCTGTATAGCCGCATCAATCAACGCTTTGCGCTTGGGAACGCCGCGTTTGATCATCACTTGTGCATTGTCGGTCACCACGATGGCATTATCAACCAACATACCCATTGCAATTATGAAGCCGGCAAGTGACGTACGGTTCAAACCAACGCCCATAAAGAGCATCAGCAACATTGTGCCACCAATAGAGAAAAGGAGCGAAGAGCCTATAAGCACACCACTGCGCAGTCCCATCACCAACATAATAATCAGAATAACAATTGCAATCGACTCTATAAGATTGATAATAAAGCCGTTATTAGCCTCTGCGGCAATCACATTCTCCAAGTACAGCGGTTCTAACTCCATACCCACCGGAATCAGAGGCATAAAGCTCTTGATTTTCGCATCCACCAACTCGCCTGTCTTGACCACGTCCACGCTCTCCAAACTAGCCACACCAACGCCTATGGCACGTTTACCATTGACTTTCATTATATTGTTTGGCGGGTCTAAATATCCTTTTTCGACAACCGCAAAGTCACCTATACTCAACTGCACCCCCTCGGAGTTGGTAATAACCTGGTCTCGAATATCTTGCAAATTGGCATACGTACCGGAGGCAACCACCGTCAAATTAACTTCCCCCGTCTGCAAAGTACCTGTATTCACAAGTTGATTTTGAGAGGAGATAATCTGCACAATTTGGTTAGGGTCGATACCTAGGTTAGCCAAGGTAGAGGTTGTAATGAAGATATTTACAACCTCTGTCTGCTCGCCAAAGAGAGAGACTTTCTGCACACCCGGAACGGTAACGAGCTCCGTCTTTATCATTTGAGCATATCGGCGCATCTCGTCCCACGAATATCCTTGGTCGGCAACCAAGGCATAATATATGCCGAAAACATCGCCGAAGTCGTCATTAACGATAATCGAAGAGCAACCCTGCGGCAGGCGAGGTTGAATGTTTAGAACCTTGCGGCGCATCTCATCCCACTTTTGGGGAATCACCCCCGGAGGGGTCGCCGGGTCGAGCTCTACCGTGATTTTAGACATACCGAAAGTAGACTCGGAACGGATTTTGTCCACACCCGCAAGCGACTGAACCTCACGCTCTATGGGCTCGGTAATGAGTTTTTCAACCTCGGCGGGCGTCGCTCCCGGATATTGTGTTATGAGCACCACTGATTTAATCACAAATGGCGCATCCTCTTTTTTGCCCAACTTCCCGAAGCTGAATATGCCCCCTATGAGCATCATTATCAGGAAGAAATATACAAGTTTAGAGTTATCTAGCGCAAATTTAGGAATGTTCATATTGTTATGAGTTTTTGGTGGTCAGATTTTAGTAATTAGCTTCCAATATAACATAGCTAACCACTTATCACTGAATCAATTTTACTTTTTGGTTATCAATCAGTTGATAAACACCTGCCGTCACCACTCTTTCGCCGGCAGTAACGCCCGAACGAATCACAACAGCATTGGTGCCGGTGAGTCCGGCAGTAACAACTTCGCGTTTGATAACAGTCGAATTTTGAGCATCATAAACCCACACATACTTTTTTGTTGCGCTGTCGCTATCGGCAAAAATCGCAGTCACGGGAACCGTAACGTAATCACGGATAGAATCCTGATTTTCAATCACCACCGACACGCGGCACGCAAAGCCCGCCTTGACAAGATATTTTGATGGCGAGAACTGCTTATCAGTAATTGAGATAGTTACGGGAATGCCGGCACCACCAACCGAAGCATCGACCATCTCCTTGACCTTAGCTGAGAATTTCTCGCCCGGATAGTTCTCAAACTCTATAAATATCAACCCCTTAGCCATCACAAAGTTGGCATCGCTCTCGGGCAACGTAAAACTCACCTCCAGTAGATTGGGGTTAATTATCTTGAAAATCTTTTCACCGGCATTTACCCTCTGATACTGCTCCACATACTTCTTCTCGACAGAACCCGAAAAAGGAGAACGTAACTTAGTGTATGCGAATTGATTTTGAGAATATTCATATGCCGATTTTGCCGATTGAAGGTTTGCACGTGCAATCTCTACCTCCTGTACCGAAATCGCACCACGTTCCAACAGACGCTCGCTACGCTCGAGTATAGACTTGCGAGTCTGAAAGTTAGACTTGTCGGCAGCCAATTGGAGTTCGACATCCGAAGGGTCGAGTTCTGCAAGTACCTGCCCCTTGCTAACATTTGTTCCGTCATTGACATAGACCTTAGTAATCTGACCGCCTACGCGAAAAGCTAAGTTCGTGTATTCGGAGGCAGTGACCACCCCCACAAAATCCTTCTGATAACTTGCAAGAGATTGAACCTCTCCCACCTGAACAGGACGAACAAACGTTCGTACATTGTCCTTCTTCCAGCAACTGCTCACAAGCAGTGCCACGGAAAGAGCCAGTAATAGTTTTATTTTCATATGATTTTTAATTGTGTTTCTCACTCATTTCAGGCAGTAGGATACTCCTGCGCCTAGTCCTAAAAATTACAAATTTGGCGATAGTCACAATATTCGCAAATTGCTCTATTTTCGCACTGCTCAAAGGGTATATTCTCATTAAAAATCTCCTGGGCAAGGGCTAGAAGATGCCTTTGAAAATCTTCCAAAAAGCCATCGTCAATCTTAACACTTAACGTTCCACTGAAATCCTTGCGCCCCATTGACTTACCAATGTAGAGAGCAGGCTGCACATCAACACCCTCCGTATGACGAATAATAAGGGAATATATAAGCATCTGAAAAATAGCCTTTTTACCCTTCCTACTATCAAAAAGCTCTTCAACGCTCTTAAAATCTGCACTATCGCCCTGCCCACTCTTGTAGTCCACCACAATAATCGTGCCATTTTCTGTGCGGTCCAACCTGTCGGCTGTACCAAAGAGTCGTAAACCGCAAATCTCACCCTCTATCCTCTCCTCCAAACGCTCCACTATGTAAGTGTCCTCTCTCTTTGCATCATATCTCAACATACTCTTCACATACCTTCGCAACGTGTCGCATCCTATCTGAGAGATTGCACTTTGCGCAACTCTTTGCTCTCGAATAACCCCCTCAATGACCTCCTCCACCCGCTCCGCCGTAATTGCCGCAATCATCCTTTGAGGATTTGCACGTCCCACAATCGGCTCGTAAAGGAGCTCCATAACACGGTGTAGAGCATTACCCAAAGCAAGAGGAGTAAACTCCTGTTCAACCGTATCGGACACTCTTATACGCTCAACGTCTGCAAAATAAAATTTTAAAGGGCAGCAAATATACCTATTTAACGCCGATGGGGCAAATCGCATCTGCTGAAGTTTTTCCACTATTGCACTACCCTTCTCTATCCGAATCACCTGGTTCTGAGGTTTACCTATTGAAATTGCAATTTCGCGGCGACGAATGTCAAACGCCGACTCATACTCCAACTGGTAAATATAGCGGCTCCGCTCTCCTGTGCTCCTTTCGCTTGCCGCAGAGGTATATAGCATCGTAAGAGTCTGCGCCCGAGGCAACAAACGGTAGAAGTAGTAGGCATACATCGCCTCCGCATCCGCCGTGGTCGGTAGCCCGTATCCTTGTCTTAAATTGTAAGGTATGTAGGTGTTCGGAGAGCGGTTTCCCGGAAAGTTGTCATCGTCAGCCGAGAGCAGGATAACATTGCGAAAATCCAAATTGCGCGTCTCCAATATACCTAATATCTGTAAGCCTCCGAGCGGTTCGCCGGTGTAGGGAATGCGAGTTGCTGCAAGTGTTTTGCGCAACAAAGATACATATATAGTACTAGTAATGGGTATCGAACAATTTTTTATGGTCTCATTAAGCCGCGCCACCTCTCGCATTGCAGTAAAGGTGAACTCGCGCCGCTCACAATCCACTGTTGCGGAAATGTAGCTCAGGGCGCTTAATATGTAATCACCTAAGTATGAAGCAGGCGTAAAAATAGGCGCGAAATCTGCAAGGTTTTGAACAGGGACATACACTTGCTGCTTTTTGGTTATAGCATTGATTATACCATCACTAACTACTCCGCTCTTCTCTTTTACATAGGGGTGATTGAGCAGCCCGATAACATCTTTGAAGTAGAACTCACCTGTGCGGCGACGTTGCTGCAAGCCTATGAGTCGTTCTATATAATTGTAAACAAGCGTATTGGTCAAGGCGTAGCCCATCGTTACGTTGATACGCTCGACACACTCGGGAATAGAGGTCAGCACCTGCGGTAGCAACGACTCGTCAGTGAGCACTACAGCACTCTCCTTATCAACAAAGCCTTGCCGCGCAAAAATCTCCTCCAACCTTACAGATAACGCTTTACACTGCAAAACATCCGTCGGAGAGCTGATAACCTCAACCTCTAAATTTTTGTTGTAGTCGCAGTCAACTGAAAAAGCCTGAGGAAATCGCCGCAAATTACGCCTTAAAAATCTGCCTGCCTCCTGATTATTATCCTCTATGTACAGCGATGAAAAGTCCCACAAAAAGAGAGCTCTACCTCGGTCGGAAAGTTTTTTAAGTATCTTTTGCTCACAGTTGTTAAGGGCGTTAAAACCTATAAAACAGTATGTTTCACCATCATCCGCTAAGACACTCTCCGCCGCGCGGCGATAGGCTCTGCCCGCATACGCAACACCAAGTTCCTCCAAACGCTCGTTAAAGAGCTCGTAAATATCAGCCAATGAGTGCCACACCTTCAAAAACTCTTGCTGCTCGCGCGAGGGGGTCTTACCCTTTGAGAAGTTGCGCCAGAAGTTCTTGACGAGCTCCAGTTCGGCAGAGTCATCCGCAAAAAATTGCTCAATATCTTTCAAATCAGCGATATTGACAAAGAGTTTGCGGGCGGGAAGTAAATATTTGTCGATGGTATCGAAATCCTGCAAGAGCATCACTCCGCGCGAGTAGAAGCGCTCAAAAGTTTCGGGATGAAACCTGCTGTAAATGGTGTATAACTCAGCCACAAGACGCAGATTGTCGGCACGATGCATCCCGCTCATCTGCCAGATAAGCTCATCCATAGACAAAAAATGCGGTTGCCACAGCGGACGCTCAATCAACCGCCCCAACGCCTCGGAAAAAAACAGGCGAGCACGATGCCCAGGGAAGACAAGGTGCAGATTTACAATATCTTCACCATAGTGTCCCCAAAGTTCACGGGCGCAATCACCCAAAAAAGAGTTCGCTACCATTTGCCAAAGTTAATGAAAATTTGTAATTTAGCCGAAATTTTCTAAAAAAAACTATGATAAAGGTAGGCATAATTGGCGGAGCCGGTTACACGGGTGGCGAGGCTACACGCATCTTAATCAACCACCCAGAGGTTAAAATAGAGTACATCCACAGCAATTCCAACGGCGGAAATTACGTGTATGATGTGCACACAGACCTACTGGGTGATACGACTCAAAAATTCACGGATGCACCCATAGCTGAGCTTCCGGAAGTGGACGCAATGTTTCTGTGCGTGGGACACGGCGACGCACGTAAATTTTTGGAAAACAACACTATTTCATCACAAACTCGTATAATAGACCTCAGCCAAGATTTCCGTATCGCGCCAAACACCACAATGGGCGAGCGCGAATTTATCTATGGGCTGCCCGAAATGAACCGCGAGCAAATTCGGAGTGCCCGAAACGTTGCAAACCCCGGATGTTTTGCCACCTGTTTGCAACTAGCTCTCTTACCATTGGCAGCCAGCGGTTTATTGAATGATGACGTTCATATTTCGGCTACCACTGGCTCGACCGGCGCCGGTCAGTCGCTCAGTCCAACTAGCCACTTTTCGTGGCGCGCAAACAACTTTTCGGTCTACAAGGCATTCACCCACCAACACCTCAAAGAGGTTAATCAGATGATAACCAACAATCAGGAGTATAGCCACAACGTCAACTTCATCCCCTATCGGGGGGATTTCACGCGCGGAATCCTTGCCGGCGTCTACACCAAATTCAATGGCACTATCGAGCAGGCACGAAGCATTTACGAAAATTTTTACGAAACTCACCCATTCACTTGGTTATCAGCAAAAAACATAAATCTAAAACAAGTTGTAAATACCAACAAGGCAATAATTTCTTTGGAGAAGGAAGGGGATAACTTACTCATTGTAACAGCAATAGATAATCTACTGAAGGGTGCGAGCGGACAGGCGGTGCAAAATATGAACATAATGTTCTCATTGGACGAAAGTTGCGGATTGAAACTAAAACCTGTAGGATTTTAGTAAAAAAAATTTTGTAGAACAAAAAAATCACTTACCTTTGCGGGGTCAAAACAATAAAAAATTTTCAAAAAAGATGAAAAAAACATTACTCGCAATCGTTGCATTTGCCGCTGTGGTAGTTATGGTGGCGTGTGGCAACAGCTCAGCTAAATTTGCTGACAAACAAGTAGCAATCATTGAGCGCTACACAGTAAAGATTGATTCAGTCACTAATATGGCTGATCTACAAGCATTAAACGAAGCATATACAGCAGAAATTACTGCAGTTGGCGATGAAGGTAAAGATATCCAAATCGCTGCCGAGGACGAAAAACGCATCACCGATGCTTCTGCTGCATATGGCACTAAGATTCAAGCTGTTGCACAAAAATTCGCTGACGAAATGGCTCAAGCTGCCGCTGAAATCGCAGAAGCCGAAGTTGTTGCAGTTGAGGAAGAAAAAAAGAAGTAAAAAATACTTTTTTTTTAATAAAGATGCTACATTGAGAAATGTGGCATCTTTTTTGTATGTTTGTAGTTAGTAGACACAATAGTTAATTGAAAAGTTGATTAATACAGTGATATTCAGGGTCACATCCCGCGCTATCACTACGAACTTGCCGCAGGGTCTCCAAGTAATTGAATCCTATTTTTTCAGCCCCCGCGCCAAGTGTCCAAGAACGAGCGGTTACCACACGGAGAAAGCGTGATAACAATAAAAGATATTGCACTAAATTCAAGCTAATTCATACTTTTACAAAAGAGTATTACCACTCAGGTATGGCAAAGAAAATCATAAAAATCTCGATTCTTGCACTGCTCTCTTTGGCAGGATTGATAGTAATGGCTTTTGCTCTACTATCATATCTACTTACTCCCGAACGACTCACCCCCATTATCAACCACTACGCATCGCGATATCTGGAGGCTGACGTGAGATTCGACACAGTCCACTTGAACGTGTGGGAAGATTTTCCGCTGATAGCCATCAAGGTAGACAAATTATCAATAATTCCTCGCAACGAAACAAGCAGGGACACACTCGCTTACATCGGTCAGCTCAAAACAGCAACCAACCTCTTTACACTCATCAAGGGGAATATCACAATCAGACACATTGCAATAAAAGATTGTGATATCAATGTAGTGATTGACTCGTTGGGCAGGGCAAATTATGACATTTTTGGCGATAGTAACGACACTTCTTCGACAAATATAAACCTACATATCAGCAAGGTAGATTTTACAAAGGGATGTAGACTCAGGTTTCACGACCTCCGCGACACGCTCTCTATCAAGGCGGATTTCGAGCAGTTTACGTGGAGTGGAAAAATCGCTGCCGATGTATCGGAAATATACACCTCACAAGCATCGGCACGTGGGCTGAAGTATGATATTCAGGCTGCAAGTTTCAATCTGAGCCAGCGGTTCGACACCTTTGACTTGAAGATGGCACAGCGAGGAGAGTTAAACCTCGATATTGTATCTCAAACCACAACCGATGCCTTCGATAAACCTATACCTTTGGAGCTTCACGGTATCTGCGGTATTGACTCCGTATTGGATAGAAAACTCTTTTTCAAATCGTTACAAGTCAGCTTGGCAACTGTGCCAATCACAATAGACGGCACTCTGAATGTTGGCGGGGACACAATTGCTTCCGATATGAAAATCATCGTATCGCCGTTCGACTTAGAAAACCTAGCTCCGTTTGTGCCGGCATCTTACAGCTTTACAACCGACCTTCGCGCCGGCTTTGATATCAAAATCCGTGGAAAGTTTTCAAAACAGTTGTCTGTGCTACCCACTGTGAAGCTCAATCTCGAAGTATCCTCAGGCTCGCTCTACATCAAGCAGATAAAAACCAAGATAGAAAAGTTGATTCTAAGTTCACATATTAGTTTTGACCCCAATAACGCCGATTCGACTGGTGCTCGTGTGGACACCATAAATCTGACAATGCGCTCATTAGAACTAAATGGCAAGTTCGAGCTATGGAACGTATTAAGTAATCCGAGATTCGTGGGGGGAGTACGCGGAAGAGTGGATTTTTCCAAAATAAAAGAGTTGGGCAGTTTTCAAAAAATAGCAAGCGCGAACGGAGTGGCAGAGTATGACTTACGGGGAAATTTCAGGCTTTCGCACCTAAACATCAGAGATATAGACCGGTGCGATCTGCGATTACGGCTCACCGGGGACAGTCTGAGGGTATTGATTCCACAGCACGATTTCTACCTCAGTGCCAATGCTCTGCGACTATCGGCAGGCTCGTCGGCAACCACGCGCGACTCACTCATCGGAATCGGCAAACGGATCGTAAGAGTCTCGTTAAATGCCGATACCGCGTTGGTGAAGTATGGCAAGATGTTCACAATCTACGCAGGCAAGGCTCGAGTTTCGATGCGCTCTGATGCCTCAGCTTTCGATGGGGACAGCACGATGGTACACCCGATGAACGGAACAATTGAGGCACGTACTTTCAGATTTATCACCGCCGACTCCACAATTATAGGTGCACGCAACATCAATGCTGCGGCATCGATAGTGCCCTACAAAAATCAACCAACTATGCCTAACCTCAATCTCAATGTAGACGCCGACGGGTTTATGTTCCGTAAGGGCGTGAATCGGGTGACGGTATCGGAGGCTAAGGCAAGGTACGAGTTTTTCCCTCGATTGGCTGACAAACAAATTGTTGAAAGAAGAGAAAGGCGACTGGACTCTCTCCAAAAAATATATCCGGACATCACACGCGACTCGCTTTCGGCACACGCCGCCGCAATAAGGCGCAACTCGCAAGAGAGGGACGAACTTGCCGGGAGAGACATAGATATTGCCATCGCAAAAAACAGCTTCATAACCGACTATCAGATTAGAGGTGAATTGCGTGCACGCAGAGTAAGAACCGTGACGCCATATCTGCCCATCGAAACTTCCATAAGCGACATTGACTTGACATCAAATCAAGACGAAATTCAGCTGCGTAATGCCACTGTAAGGTTCGGACACAGTGACGCAACTGTCAAGGGTAAAATATCGAATATCAGAAGTTCGCTTCTAGGCAGAGGCAAGCTGGTGGTGGATGCCGAAATAAGCGCTGACACACTCAATTTCAATGAGATAATAATTGCCCTAACAAAGGGAGCGACAATAGCAGAGCAGGACCTTTTCACAGGACGGGAGAGCGACAAGCAGTTGCAAGAAAAAATTGAGACGCAAGCACAGGTTAATAACATTGATAATGCTCTCGTTATCGTCCCCGCAAACGTGGAAGTCGCCTTGAAATTTGCCGCCGGTTATGGCGAAATTCGCACGCTAATTTTGGAAGATTTGAAGTGCGAACTCCGTATGCGCAATCGGACAATGCAAATTGTATATCTCTTGGCAGAAACCAACTCGGGGGATATGACCCTCTCGGGCATATATGCCACGCGATCCAAAAACGATATTATGTTCGGGGTGGACGTTGATTTGAGAAAAATAAGGGTAGATAATTTCATAAAGATGATGCCCGAGATAGACTCGCTATATCCGATGTTGCGCTCATTGGAGGGGGTGATAGATTGCCAGATGGCGGCTACGGCGGCGTTGGATACGGCGATGAACATCAGGAGCGAGACGCTGAGTGCGGCACTAAGCCTGAATGGC
Source organism: Mucinivorans hirudinis (assembly GCA_000723505.1). Classification (GTDB taxonomy): domain Bacteria; phylum Bacteroidota; class Bacteroidia; order Bacteroidales; family Rikenellaceae; genus Mucinivorans; species Mucinivorans hirudinis. The sequence goes on from HG934468.1 coordinate 209,057, forward strand.
GATAAATTGGTGTTAATTGACGGCGAAACGTTTGCTAAGATTGCTAAGATGCTATATTTCAAAAATAAAAAACGCAATATTATAGACCACATATCGGTGGCGATGCTGGTTCGTGACAAGAAAATAGAGATGTACCCCTTTGTACTGGAAGTAGATCGCTATCGAACGGCTGTAAGCGGAGTGCAGAATCTAGACCTCTCGTTCCGCTACCATATTTCGGTGCTCAAATCCCCGGTACCATTCAGACTCGGAGTGGATATTTTCGGCACTCCGGACAACTGGGATTATCGCATCGGCAAGGCTCAGTACAGAGATGGCAAAGTACCTTCTTATATTACTTTAATAGAAGACAATAGAATCAGCCTTAGTAAAAAAATACACCAGGCTTTCGAGAGCGGTATACGAGCGGTAACCTTGGATAACCTCAACGCCGCGAGCCATAAACCTGACAGCCTGTTCATTCCGACCGTTATTGCACTCGACTCCGCAGAAATGAAAATCATTGAACGTATTGTCGAATAGTTTTATTATATTTGCGGCTTGTAAATTTTCACTTTATGAAACTATTTGATGTTTATCCTCTGTATGATATAGAGATAGCTCGCGCCTGCGGGTCTAGGGTCTATGATAAAAACGGTGTCGAATATTTGGATATGTATGGCGGGCACGCAGTTATATCAATAGGACACACCAATGAGCACTATGTGAAACGCCTGAACGAACAGCTTGCGAAGATAGGTTTTTACTCAAACTCCGTAATAATTCCTCAACAAAAAGAATTGGCAGACCTGCTAGGCAAACTCACCGGCAAGGATGATTATCAACTATTCTTGTGCAACAGCGGTGCGGAAGCAAACGAAAATGCTATGAAACTGGCTTCCTTTGCCACTGGGCGCAAAAAAATAGTAGCCTTTCGCGGCTCTTTCCACGGACGCACCTCGCTTGCAGTGGCGGCTACGGACAATGCTGCGATTGTTGCTCCGGCAAATGAAACTAGCAATGTTATATTCCTGCCTTTCAATAACATAGAAGCATTAAAGGCATTATTTGCAGAGTGCGGAACAGAGGTTGCGGCAGTCATCACCGAGGCAATCCAAGGAGTCGGCGGAATACGCATCGCAAACAATGAATTTCTCAAGACAATTCGCACATTATGTGATGTATACGGTGCAAAATTTATTGCCGATGGTGTGCAGGACGGTTGCGGGCGCACGGGCAACTACTTTGCACACGACTCAGCAGGCATCAAGGCAGATATCTATACAATGGCAAAGGGCATCGGCAATGGCTTCCCTTTGGCGGGATTGCTGATTTCGCCAGATTTGAAACCCAAATACGGAATGTTGGGTACGACATTCGGAGGCAACCATTTAGCCTGCACAGCAGGTATTGCGGTAGCCGAAGAGATGCTCGCGAAGGATATGGTGAAAAATGCTGCCCAAATGGGGGAATACCTTATTGGTGAATTAAGTAAGTTGCAAAATATAAAAGAGGTACGCGGCAAGGGGTTAATGATTGGCATTGAGCTTAACGAGGATTACAAGTGGCTGCGTGATAAGTTGCTGTACACACATAAAATTTTTGTGGGTACGGCAGGTAAAACCATTATTCGTCTGCTGCCTGCTCTGAATATCACTAAGGAGGATTGCGACAGAACCATTGCAGCATTCAAGGCAGAATTATGAACTATATAGAGTACATAATCAACAATATAAACGAAGAGCAGGCTGATATTCTGGTTGCTGAACTCTCCGGAGTCGGCTTCGACAGCTTTTCAGAGTATGATTTTATTGAGGAATCAATAAGCTGCTATACTCTTGAAAAAGAGGAGAACATTGAGCTAATCTCTGAATTATTAGAGAATTTCACCTTCACACGCAAGGTTATAGAGCAGCAGAATTGGAATGCGGAGTGGGAGTCCAACTTTTCGCCGATTGAGGTCGGCTCGCAATGTTATATTCGCGCCACATTCCACGAGCCTCGGGAGGTTGAACACGAGATAATTATCACGCCCAAAATGTCGTTCGGAACCGGTCATCACCCCACCACTCACCTTATGGTAGAGTTTATACTCGACTACCACTTTGACGGAATGCAGGTTTTGGATATGGGTTCGGGCACAGGAATTTTGGCAATATTGGCGGCGCAGCGCGGCGCGGCGGTTGTAGACGCGATTGACATTGACGAATGGGCTTATGAAAACTGTCTGGAAAACATTGTATTGAATGGTGTACAGACGGTCGTATGCCCAATTCTGGGCAATGCCTCGCATATTGACAAACGCTTCGATGTGGTACTGGCAAATATCAACAGAAATATCCTATTGAATGATATGCCTATTTACGTTGAATCTATGCGCAATCAGGGAAACCTATTTGTGAGCGGCATTTTGGAAACAGATGTTCCCTCCATCGAAGAACGCGCTGTAGAATTGGGGTTGAATCGCTTGCAAACAAAAACTCGCGATGGGTGGGCGGCTATTGCCTTCCAAAAATAAAACTTAAACAGATTCTTAGTATTAACTCGGCATTAAAAAATCCAAATTTTTTAATGCCGAGTTAATAAATTCATCTTAGGGAATAGAAAAATCATTCTCGGCAAAGAGTTCTGCCAATCCCGATATTTGTTTAAGTCTGAGAAGTTCGTCCTTGTCCATTCCGATATGTTTCATTATCCACTGGTCGCTCATCCCGGCATTGGTCAGTTCCGAGACTATATCGCACATTAGCTCCAGATTATGCGAACCCCTTGCCCTATTGTGGCGAATGGTGGATGCCATACGGTTGGAAATATCTTTCTCGATAACCACAACCGGTAGCAAACCATTCTCTCGCTGATATATCCGCTTCGAGGTTTTCATCACGGTATATCTATGGAAACCATCCACCAACTCATAAACATCCTCCTCCAAGATATAATAGCAGACACAGGGCATCGTATAACCATCCTCCCAAATGGATAACTCGAGTAGTTTCATCTCCGGAGGAGCAACCACATTCGGATTGTAGTTGTTTGCCCTTATCTTCTCGAAGGGCACAGCCTTTACATTGTAGGCGGGACTTATATATTGTTCCATATCAATATATTCCTATATATTTTGATATAACTCTATCTCGTCGTTCCCTCTCAGATTTACTCGGCGCAAAACCCATATATTTGCAAGCGTGGTCATTTTTTAAGATACATATACATACTCGTTTGAAAGTGGGTATATCTTTGAACTCCTCTATATCAATATCATCAAGGTACTCCATCCTTATAGCTGTTTTGAATGTTTGGTAAGGGGATTTGACAGGCAACATCGCTATGCCCGCTTTCTGTAACTTCTCGATAGTAGCATCGGAAAGTGCGCCCCCCTTGTTGCGCCAGAACTGGATACTTACAGAGAGTTTTTCCAAATAATTACGTCTGGTTGCATCCGGAAGCGTGGAGAGTAGAAAGTGCATATAGCTCTCCCATGTATATCCGGCAGGCAACTTCGCCGAGTGCCAACCCACGGCTCGGCTATTGCCGTACATACCCGAAAAATTGACACCGTTTACCCTGCCTATCATTCTGCCCCACATATCGGGGTCGATGACTCGGTATAGACGCAGACTCTCTCGTGCTTGCGAGATAAACGGACTTGCCACGCGCTGCTTTTCAATACCAACGCCTGCCTTATAGTAGAGGTCATACAGGCGATTGTAGTCGTAGCCGAATTTACCGTTTGCCGTCCACACGTCTGCCGTTAGCCAGTCGAATATCGGATAGGCATTGTATACGTCATCCCACGTTTTGTGTGTCCATTTATACTTTTGAAAACGTTTTTTATTGAAGTTTTCGGAATGGATGGCTCTCCAACGATTGAAACTCTCCTGGGTACGGATACCCACCAAGCAGCAGGTGCGTTTGGCGTTTTTAATTTGGTGTAACCACAGTCCGAAACGGCACTGAAAATCGTAGTCCCACATCTGTTCATCGAAGAACTCAAAATCTTTTGCAGTATAACACTTCTCGGGCAACTCTCTAACCCAGCTCTCTCTCATACTCTCCTCCCAGGGTCGCCAATGAAGTTGAAACATCGAGGCACAGGTGGGGACTTTGAATGGTACACAAATCCTGTATATCTCGAGAATGTCCTGGTTCTGTTGGAAGGTTCTATCTACGTATTGGGTGGTGAAATTATACTGGGCTTCATAATCCATATGAAATACTCCCAGTTTTATATTAATATCGTTTTGACGAATATAGTCAATGCACATATTGAGCAACACTCCACTGTCTTTGCCGCCGGAAAAGGAGACGTACACATTGTCAAAGTGTGAAAAAATGATTTTCAATCGCCCCTGAAGCAGTTCATATACGTTTGGTTTCTTTATAATCATATCTTTTAATCATCTATCTCGAATTATGGATATTAAGTAGGGAAGGATAATTATTGCAATAATTATCCTTCCCTACTTCTACTTAAAATGCCTACACAGGCAACCCTAACCGGCACAAAACCACAAGCCGATGTATTGTCTATTGCAACAAACAGGCACTTTTTGGCATAGATACTAAAGGGATAGTTGTTTGTGAATCGTATTGCGGACGCTCTCACATCCACAGTAGCCATAAGGGGGGGCAGCCGTTTGTCGACTCCCCATTTTCGTTCCATAATTATATTCATATACTTAGAAAAAGGTTGTTTTGACTAATAAAAAGCTAATAATAGGGCAAAAAAGATTAAAATTCGCAAAAAAATCGTACACGTTAAAATGTTTTTCAGTATATGGTTATATACAAATACCCTCCAGACTACAGATTTGGGGGCAATCGTTTTTCACTCGGATATAAGTACTATTAGATACTACTTCAATTGAGGGTACAAAGTTATCTATTTTTATTTCATTTCTACAAATTATGTAGGAAAAATATTAACTCAGCATTGAATAATTTGGATAATTTTGAATAAGTTCAAGGCTTGACGCGCAATAAAAACCGCAGTATAATAGACTTATATGAGGATTTTTATTTGGTGGGCATAACGCTGAAATTGAGTGAAAGAGTTGTCAAAAATCCAAATAGAGAGAGTTCAGCTATGATGCAACACCACCAAATATCGGATAGCATTTGGCTTTACTAGTTGAATTAGCACCTCTCCCAACCACATCAGCATTGATAATCAAAGATTTAACAAGGTCTCTGAAAATTTATCCTGAGTTTGTTCCGAGAAACATTCAGTTGTTATTTAGAAATTTTCAGAAGTCCTCTAAAGTCGTTTGTGCCTACTCAATCCCCAACTCCTTAATCTTCCGATAAAGAGTTCTTTCCGAGACAAATAGCTCGGCAGCAGCGGCACGGCGGTTACCTTCGTGTTTGGCTAAGGCAGCCATAATTTGTCGGCGCAGAGACTCTTCTTTTGTGGTGGCAGGTTTGGTGTCAATTCCTGAACCAAAATCATCGTTCGCCTCCTGCACATCCTCCACATAATCCTCAGCGTCAATATATTTTGTTCGGTCAATGTGTTTATGTCCGCCCCCATCCTCACGTAACCCCATAGCCCGAATCATCGCCTTGAGCTCGCTCACCTCACCCCGTAAATCGAACAACAATTTATATAGTATGTCACGCTCGCTGTTATCCGAAACTGACGCTCCTCTACCCACCAAAATCGGTAAGGTTGTAGGATTGTAGTCCGGTAGATATTTCCTCAACACATCGGGAGTAATGTCTCTCTGCTGCTCAATTGCGGAAATTTGCTCTGCTACATTCTTGAGCTGGCGGATGTTTCCGCTCCACGAGTAGTTTTCTAGCATTAGACGAGCCTCGGGCGTGAGTGAAATTGTCGGCATACGATACTGTGTGGCAATATCCGAAGCAAACTTTCTGAATAGCATATATATATCACCTTTGCGCTCTCTGAGTGGAGGAACAAAAATAGGCACGGTATTGAGACGATAGTACAAATCTTCGCGGAAACGTCCGCTCTCGATAGCCGTATGTAGGTTTACATTTGTGGCAGCAACCACCCGAACATTAGTTTTCTTAGATACGCTCGACCCAACGCGGATAAACTCGCCGGTTTGCAATACGCGTAATAATCTGACTTGGGTTGTCAGAGGCAATTCTGCCACCTCGTCCAAAAAAATAGTACCACCGTCCGCCACTTCAAAATAGCCCTTGCGTGCCTCGTGAGCGCCCGTAAACGACCCCTTTTCGTGTCCGAAAAGTTCGCTGTCTATCGTGCCCTCAGGTATGGCTCCGCAGTTTACGGCAATATAAGTATTGTGTTTACGAGGCGAATATTGGTGGATAATTTGAGGGAAGAACTCTTTACCTACACCGCTCTCGCCGGTGATTAACACACTCAAATCGGTGGCAGCCACACGCAAGGCGACCTCCAGCGCATTATTGAGTGCCGGAGTATTGCCAATTATACCTAAACGTTTCTTAACGTCATTTAATTCCATAGCGCAAAGTTACACCATTTTTTGTGATTGCAACCAATTATTATCCAAAAAAAGAACTAAAAACCACCCTAGTTACGTTTGTTGAACCGGTTGAAAAACTTTTTACTCCAACGAAAATTTAACGAATCAAAAAAAAAATACTATCTTTGCTCTTTGTATATAATTACAAAAAACTATGGGAAAGATTATTGCTCTTGCTAATCAGAAGGGTGGGGTCGGTAAAACCACAACGTCCATCAATCTGGCGGCTTCTTTGGCGGCAATGGAGAAGCGTGTGCTGGTGGTGGATGCCGACCCGCAGGCTAATGCCACATCGGGTCTGGGTTTCGATATGTCGGAAAATAATATATATGGTGTCCTTATCGGCGAAATAGCAATTAGCGAGACCGTACAAACCAGCAACGATATACCCACTCTCAGCTTAGTGCCCTCCAATATCAATTTAGTGGGTGCCGAGGCAGAGTTACTTTCGGTGGAGGATGGGCAATTTAGGCTCAAAATGGCAATCGAAGAGATAAGGAACGAATATGATTTTATCTTTATAGATTGCTCTCCCTCACTTGGGCTCATCACACTCAATGCCCTCACGGCAGCAGACAGCGTACTGATTCCCGTTCAGTGTGAGTACTTTGCGCTGGAGGGGCTGGGCAAACTGCTAAACACGATTAAGATGGTCAAGGGTGGGCTCAATCCGAATCTGCAAATCGAAGGTTTCCTCTTTACTATGTACGATTCGCGCCTGAGACTTGCAAACCAGGTTGTAGGCGAGGTTAGAGGACACTTCCCGGAATTGGTATTCTCTACCTTGATACAACGCAATACACGCCTGAGTGAGTCACCGAGTTTCGGTAAACCGGCTCTGCTCTACGATGCCCAGAGTACAGGGGCTATAAACTATTTGAACCTTGCAAAAGAATTTTTATCAAAGAATTAAAATAATGAAGAAGTTACTATTTATTCCACTGGTCCTAATCATAACATTATCCTCTTGTTGTCGCGGAGTCGATAATACGGAAACAGGTGGCGAAGGGGGTACGGATACAGAACCTACTGTTTTGCCCGAAAATACAAAATTGGGGATTAAACTCTACTATCTCGATAAGAGTGGTCAAGAAATAGATTCTACATTCAAAGACTTGAATGTCATACTGGTTAATAATAGTTACGCAAAGACTTATCACCTCTTCTCTTCGCAAGAAGATTTCTACTCCGGTAAGGTCGCCAATGGTAACTACGATGTCTTTATTGTGGGAAACTGGGGTAAAAAGATTGGTGAAACGTCAAAAGATAAGTTGTTCGAGCTCCAATATGCCATCAATAACTCTGATGCCATAGATAAAGATATAATGGTTGCTCACGACAATTTTTATCTGTCCAAAGACTCCTCGTTCTACTATTTGATAGAGCGTTTGGCATCCCAAATCAAGGCTAAAGTGTCGCTTGCAGATGGTGTCAATGGTAGCGTTGTATCTTTGCAGGCGAAGGATTGCGCGGGCACAATTCCGCTGTTTCCGTCTACTCGTACTCTGGAGGATGAATATTATGACGCAAAGGTTACTCCCACAAATGAACTCGATATACCTATACTTGGAAAAATGGGTAAAAAGTTGCCCTACATCTCAGTTTTAGCAGAGATTGAAGGGCAAGCACGAGAATACAAAGTGCCTATCGAATTGACAAAAGCAGTTGATTGCAATTATCAAGTGGTCATAAATAAGGGTGATGACAAGGATTTCAAAGCGCGAAAGAGCGAGGCAGTATTCTATTCGGGTATGCCCAAGTTTGCCTTTGGTGACTACAAACATTTCAACAATCTGACGTGGAATGCACGTACCGCATATATGGAACTTAATCTTACTTCGGCACAAGTAAGTAATAGTTTCAAGGTAAGTTTCAAGAAACTACGTGGAACCTTTGCGCGAAACTCGCGAATGGAATATATGGAACAGGGCAATACTAGTTACACAAAATTAAATGAAAATGAAGAGATTATCATAAACTTCAAGCAGGGTGACGACATTGCTAAAATAGTTACATTTGCCTTTAGTAACGACAACACAATAGAGAATCGCCCAACAAATAACCTCTTTATTTTCACTATCAAAGATAATTTCGGATACCAACGAAATGTGCTGGTGCGCACATCGATGAGTTTATAAGAAAAGGTCGGAGGCAGAGGAAAGTATTAATCAAACTAAAAAGCAGTCAATGAGCAAAACAACAGGGCTGGGAAAGGGTCTCAACGCCATTTTCGATATCGAAAACGTAAGTAATGCCGCGCGCAAGACTATGAAGGCGGGTGGCGGTGGAACCGAGATTGAACTTGAGAAAATTGTCGTCAACCAAGAGCAACCGCGCAAAATTTTCGATAACGAATCCCTCGACGAGTTGTGCCGTTCGATAGAACGTTTGGGCGTGATTCAACCTATCACAGTAAAGGAAATTGAGCCTGATAAGTATTTTATTATCAGTGGAGAACGACGCTTTCGCGCTTCCATCCAAGCTGGTTTGAAGACGATTCCCGCCTACATTCGTACAGTAAAGGATGATGGGCAACTGCTAGAGATGGCTTTAGTGGAAAACATTCAACGCGAAGAACTTAGCCCAATGGAGATTGCCGTAACAATGCAACGCCTGGTGGAGGAGTGCGCACTCACGCAAGAACAACTTGCAGACAGAGTGGGTAAAAAGCGTTCGACTGTGGCTAACTACCTACGCCTGCTAAAATCGCCCATTGAAGTGCAATTAGCTCTCAACGAAAATGTTATATCAATGGGGCACGCTCGCGCACTTCTCAGTTTGACCGAGGTAGAAGAGCAACTTAAACTACTCAAAACCACCATTGAAAAGGCTCTTTCAGTTCGTCAGATAGAGGATGTTATCCAGAAAATGCACGAGGATAAGCCAACTAAAACAGTCGAGAAAGTCGAACTCCCGCCTCTTTTTACAGAGCTTACCGAGAAACTGAAAGTGGTTGCTGGCGAAAAGGTTACAATAAAAAGAAACGCCCGTGGCAGGGGGAAAATCATCATTAACTTTAATTCAGACAGCGATATAGAGCGAATAATCAATAATTTGAAATAATGCGTTTTGTATATTTGACGATATTTTTGTTGGTAGCGAGTATTGCTTGTGCTCAACAACGAACGGTGCGCTACGAGGCGGGACGGAAAAAAGTTATTACGGCGACTGATTCCACTCTCAAACGCGACTCGCTGTTGCTTGTTGATTCCTTGTATCTTGCCGATTCTCTTACCCGAAAAAGAGATTCATTGCTTTTGGATAAATCACACCTTGCCTCCACAATTTTACCGAAAATAAAAACCGAATTAAACAGAGACAAGCGTAAATTCAATTTGACGCAAGATACTCTCAGTCAAGGTCGATTCACGCTACTTTCGCTCATTCCCGGTGTGGGGCAGATTTATAATCGTCAATATTGGAAAGTCCCCGTATTTTATGCTGCCATAGGCGGATTTACTGCCGGCTCTCTCATTTCGTCAAACAATTACAGCAAGTATAAGAGTGATTGGGAGCGAAGTGTTGATTTGAGGCTGCCGCAAGCTCTTCAGGATAGGGCAAAGAGCAAAATGGATAACGAGGGTACGGTGCGCACCGTGCTATTCTCAATGGCTGTAGCCTCCTATCTCTATCAACTTACCGATGCCGCCTTCAACTATCGCGGAAAAACAGACCACATACGCAAAGCCACCACGCTTGCGCTCACTTTTCCCGGCGCAGGATTTGTCTATACTAGAACTTATTGGAGGCTACCTATTTACTACGGCGGTTTTATCGTACTGGGCAGTGTTGTGGATTATAACAACCGAAGTTATGAACGTTTCGCAAAGGCTTATGATGCGCTCACGGACGGGGACCCTAATACGGTGGATGAGTTTAATGGTAGGTATTCGGCTGATATGTTGCAAAATGCGAGAAACTCCTATCGCCGCAACCGCGACTTTGGTATCATCTGCTTGATTGGAGCATATCTTCTCAGCGTTGTTGATACTCACGTAATTGCAACCTTAAAAAACTGGGATGTCTCCCCTGATTTGAGTATACGCGTCGAACCCACGGTGATTAACAATCGAGTGCATTGGGCAAATAATGTGCCGACAGGAGCGGGACTTTCACTAAAAATAACATTCTGACAATGAAAAGGTTATATATCTTCTTGCTATTATTGACGACATTTGGCGTTTGGGCTCAGACCGGGTCAAAACGTAATTGGGGAATGTTGCGTCTTCAAGATAGTTCACAGGGGTATGATTCTCTTCTCTATGAGCTGAGAACCAATCAATCAACAGAAGCCTTCGACCGCTTCTACAACGAATTTATCGACATCGACCCCAATGAAGTCGATTTGAGTGGTGCGCTGGCGGACGACACCTACGAAAAGAGGTTGAAGATGATGGCAACCGAGATACAGCTACCTTTTAACCAAATAGTTAAAACATACATCAACGTATATACTCGCCGTAATTTTATAGAAAATATTCTTGGGCGGGCACAATATTATTTTCCACTTTTCGAGGAGGCGCTTTATAGACATAATTTGCCGATGGAATTGAAAATGTTGCCGGTGATTGAGTCTGCACTGATACCTAAAGCGAAAAGCAGTGCGGCAGCTGTGGGATTGTGGCAGTTTATGACCGGCACCGGTAAGTCTTATGGCTTGGAAGTCAATTCGTTTGTTGATGAACGTTGCGACCCTATAAAGTCCACGGAGGCGGCTTGTAAATTCCTCAAAGATTTATATAGAATGTATGGCGACTGGACGTTGGTAATTGCCGCCTACAACTGCGGACCGGGTAATGTGAACAAAGCGTTAAAGCGTGTCCCCAATGCCACAACTTATTGGGAAATATATAATTACTTGCCTAGAGAAACCCGTAATTACGTCCCTTCGTTCATCGCCGCCACATATGCGTATACATTCCATAAGGCGCACGGTTTCTCGCCGGCACAAGCGTTAGACCATCCAATGGCTGTAGATACTTTGATGATTGACAGAATGTTACACTTCGACCAAATTTCAACCACGCTTAATATCCCCATAGAGCTGATTCGCGCGCTCAATCCTCAGTATCGTATTGATATTGTCCCTGCTAAGGGCAGTGTGTATTCGCTTACTCTGCCTCAATCTGCCGTTACTTCTTTCATTGAACGAGAGAGTGACATTTATGCCAAGGACACTCTCTTTCTTGCTAAATATCTTAATATAAGTAATTTGAATGACGCCGCTCTGCCACGTGAGGGTCGCTCTGTTGGCTCTTCAGCCTCTCGCGGTTCGACAACAGGGACAAAGGTTACCTACAAGGTCAAAAAAGGCGATACCCTTGGCAAAATTGCATCAAGCTACAAAGTGAAAGTTGCTGAAATTCAGTCCTGGAATAAGTTGCGAAATACAAATGTGAAAGTTGGACAAAATCTTACAATATATAGAAAATGAGACATTTGCTAAATATATCTTCGCTTTCTCGCGAGCATATTGAAGAGTTGGTAGCACTAGCGGCAAAGCTGAAAAGTGATAAAAAGGAGGGTTGTGAAGTTCAACAGCTTCGCGGAAAAAATATAGCTTTACTTTTCGAAAAAGACTCAACCAGAACCCGTTGTGCATTTGAGGTGGCAGCGTTCGACCAAGGGGCACGGGTAACATATATAGGTAGTAGCGGCTCACAAATCGGTAAGAAAGAGTCGATTCGCGACACAGCGCGCGTGCTAGGAAGGATGTACGATGGCATAGAGTATCGCGGTTTTGGACAGGAAATTGTTGAAGAATTGGCAAGGTATGCAGGCGTTCCTGTTTGGAACGGTCTAACAAATGAAAGTCACCCAACACAATTTCTTGCTGACTACTTGACAATTATAGAGCATTCCAAAACAGGTAAACACCTAAAAGTATGCTTTTTGGGTACGGCGGATAATAACGTGGCAATGTCGTTGATGGTAGGTTGTGCCAAGGTCGGCATTGAATATTCGGCGGCGGCTCCTGCTAAATACTTTCCCCGCTCGGAAGTAGTGGATAGATTGCGTTCAGATGGAGCTAAAATGACTATAACAGAGGATGTTGCAGAGGCTGTAAAGGGGGCAGATTTCTTATATACCGATGTGTGGGTTTCGATGGGTGAGCCTGAGGAGGTGTGGGCAGAGCGCCTAGCGGAACTTACTCCATATCAGGTGAATAAGCGTGCAATGGAACTAACAGGCAACCCAAACTGCAAATTTTTGCACTGCCTGCCGGCATTCCACGACTTAGAGACCAAAGTTGGACAGGAAATTTTAAAAAAATTCGGCATTGCCGAGATGGAGGTTACGGACGAAGTGTTTGAGAGCGAAGCTTCTATAGTTTTCGACCAGGCGGAAAATCGTATGCACACCATAAAAGCGGTAATGGTTAAATCGTTGAAATAATGGAAACAGTTGTAGTAAAGGAGTATAGCTCTGTAACTGAGGCGTATATTGACAGAGGTCTTTTGGAGTCTAATGGTATTGACTCTGAAATTAATGGCGAGACGTGGGCGGGGCTTTACCCAAATATGCCTATGGTAGCACCTGTTAGTCTGATAGTTAGGACGGAAGACGAAGCGCTTGCAAAGGAGTTATTGAAAGTCGAGTAGTTGCTTAGAGATGCAGAAATATTAGCGGAGCTTGGAAGAGGCGGGTCATTGCGCAAATTGCGTGATGTGAGAGTTTATGGAGCTTTTATTGAGGTGGGAGGAGAGAAATATGTCAACCTCTCCTCAAATGATTATTTAGGATTGAGTGATAGTGAGTTACAGAAAGAGTTTTTTGAAAAGGTAGACTTTGATGAGTTTTTGATGAGCAATCCCAGTTCTCGATTAATGACGGGTAACTCATTGGATTATATGATTCTAGAAGGTGAGATTGCTCAGTTCCACGGCTTTGAAACTGCGCTGGTTGTCGGTTCAGGTTTTTTGTTGAATAGTGGTGTATTGCCGGCAATTACGACAAATAAGGATTTGATTGTCTGCGATAAATTTATGCACGCAAGCCTAATTGACGGAGTACGTCTATCGTCGGCGCGTTTGGAGAGGTTTCGGCATAATGATATTGAACATCTTGAATGCATCCTGCAAAAAGCTGATGCCGAAAGAATTATTGTTGCAACCGAAAGTGTGTTTAGTATGGATGGCGACATTGCGCCTTTGCGCGAGATTGCGGCGTTGCAGAAAAAGTACGATTTTGAGTTCTATCTGGACGAGGCTCACGCTGTTGGGGTATTTGGAAGGAATGGTTGCGGTATGTCGGCGGCGGTGGAGGGCTTGCGGGTAGATTATTTGGTTGGAACAATGGGAAAGGCGTTTTGTTCGCAGGGTGGATACGTTGCTTGTTCTTATCAGATTAAAGAGTTGTTAATTAATAAAATGCGTACTCTTATCTACTCTACTGCATTGCCCCCTATTTCGCTAAAATGGTCGTTATTTGTGTTAGAGAAAATGGGGGATTTGCAGGCGCGAAGAGAACATCTTTTTGAGTTGATTTCGCTGATGGGAGGTGAGTCTCAAATTATTCCTTATATTATTGGTTTTAATGAAGATACGCTTGCAAAAGCTAAGTGGTTGCAAGAGAGAGGTTTTTGGGCAACGGCAATTCGCCAACCGACCGTGCCTGCCGGAACATCAAGGTTGAGATTTTCTTTAAGTGCAACTCATAGTACAGAGCAAATAAAGGAGTTATGCAGATTGATTGGATAGTAAAAAATGGCAATGATAAACTTTTAGTAGTGGTGTTGGGTTGGGCTGCTGACCCTACTATGGTGGCAAGTGTGGTTGAGTTACGAAAAGATTTTGATATTGTTTGCATTTACGATTTTCGCGAGATAAGAAGTTTGGATACGTTGGGCAACTACCCTGAAATTCATTTGATTGCGTGGTCGTATGGAGTTTGGGCGGCAGAGCAGATTTTGCCCGAAATGGATTTTGCAAGTGCAGTTGCCGTAAATGGCACACCGCTGCCTGTTGATGATGAATTTGGCATTCAAAAAAAGATTTTTGAATTGACAGTCAATAATATAAACATCTCTAAATTTGAGCAGCGGATGTGTTTCGGGATGAGAGAAACAGTGAAAATTAGACGTCCGGAAAATGAGTGCATTGATGAATTGCGGGCATTGCAAAAATATTTTCAAAATCCATACAAAGTGTCCATAAAATGGAGCAAGGCAGTTGTTGGTGGGCGAGATTTAATTTTTCCGCCTGAAAAGCAACTAAAGTACTGGAATAGCAATAATACGGAGGTAGATTATAGGCAAAACGCACCGCATTTTATTGGAATATGAGGGACAAAGATTTAATTGAAAGGCGTTTTGCAAAGGCGCTAAGCCGTTACCATACAATGGCAGTTGTGCAACGAAGCATAGCTGAGCGACTTGCAGAACTTATACCTTCGGATTTAGAAGCGCGAAATGCTTATGAAATAGGAGCAGGAAGCGGTTTTTTGACATATAAACTGCTCGAGCGTTATCCGAATGTTCAGTTGATTGCTAATGATATAACGGATAAGAGCGAAATCTTTCTCCCGAGTGATGTTACTTTTATTAAAGGAGATGGGGAGGCTGTGCCGCTACCTGCCAAAATTGATTTGATTGCCTCTGCCTCCACCGTGCAGTGGTTTGACGATTTGCCCGAGTTTATTATAAAATCTTATAATGCGTTGAATGACTGTGGAATAATTGCTGTTTCGACTTTCGGAAAAAAGAACTTCAGGGAGTTGGGCGAGCAGCTGGATTACTACTCGAAAGAGGAGTTAGAAAACGTTTTTAAGAGCGTCGGGTTTGAGGTTTTGATTTGCGAAGATTGGCAAGAACAGATGGATTTTGAAACTCCTATGGAAGTTTTGCAACACATTAAAGCTACTGGAGTTAATGCGTTGCACAAGGCTAAATGGACCAGATGCGAACTAGAAAAATTCATTGCTAATTACCCGCAGCCTGCTACCTTGACCTTCCATCCTATTATAATTGTGGCAAAAAAATGTTAGAAAAAGGAATATATTTTGTTACGGGAATCGACACGGATGCCGGCAAGAGTTATGCAACGGCTATTTTGGCAAAAAAAAACATTGAAAGCGGCAAAAGTGTTATTACCCAGAAGTTTATACAGACAGGTTGTTCGGATACAATCTCCGAAGATGTGCTGACTCACCGCCGAATAATGGGCTTGCCGCTTCAAGATGTTGATATTCAGGGCGCTACATCGCCTCAGATATTCAAATTTCCGGCTTCGCCTCACCTTGCAGCAAGGCTCGAAAATAGAGAAATAGACCTCAATAAAATCAAAGAATGGACAAAAATACTTGCTCAAAAGTATGACATTGTTTTGATTGAAGGTGCGGGCGGACTGCTTGTGCCGATAACGGAGAATTACTTGACAGCCGATTATATTACTGACAATAAGTTGAATGTAATTATTGTGACCTCGCCCAGGTTGGGGAGCATAAACCACACACTGCTCACGATGGAGGTCTGCAAGGCAAGGAATATTGCTATCAGTGCGCTTGTTTACAACCACTTTCCGCCTGATGCCAACAAAATAATCGCAGATGATACGCTCTGCTTCCTAAAAAAACGCTACCCTGATATTCCTATATATGAAACAGAGTTTATTAAATAGTATCGCGCTGATTTCAATAATTTTGCTGTTTATGACGGCAAATATGGCTGTAAGCTGGTTGATAGCTCGCTATTTTGCTGAGCTTAGTAATGGGGTTGTTGCCTTTATAAGTTACTCTTCATCTGCGCTTTTGACTACAATATACACCTTCGCAATCAGCCGAGTTACACACATATCCGTACCCTCACTAAAAATCGAGATTCGCAAACTCAACCCACGGTTAATTGTGGCAGGGTTTGTGTTGATTTTGGCTATAAATATAGTAATAAGCCCCTTGGAAGAGTTCATCCCTGATGTTTATTTGGACGTTTTGGATAAATATATGAACTACGGTTTTTGGGCGATGTTGGTGGCGGTGGCGGTGGCGCCCATTTTCGAGGAGTTTTTGTTTAGAGGGGTGATACAGACGAATTTAATTGCTCACTTTGGAGTTATAAAAGGGATAATTTTTGGGGCGGTAATCTTTGGGGCAATGCACATCGTGCCTCAGCAGGCACTAAATGCTGCAGGCGTCGGTTTGATTCTCGGTTCGATTTACTACTTGACCGGTTCGCTTAACACCGTAATAGCTATTCACTTTATTAACAATGGGTTTACCTATTTACTCTTTATGCTATTTTCGGACACCAATCAGCTGGAAGAGTATCTATTCGAGAACACTACAATTCACATTATTGCATACGCTACTTCATTGATTTTATTGATTTTAGCAGGAGGCAGGGTTATATATAAAGTGAAATCTGAAAAATGAAACAGGCTATCTTTCCCGGTTCTTTCGACCCCTTTACCCGCGCACACGAAGATATCGTGCGCAGAGGGATGGCTATTTTTGACAAAATAATCATTGCTGTCGGAGAAAATATTGATAAAAAATCACTGCTAACCACTGATGCTAAGGTGGGTTTGATTGAGGAGGTTTTTGCGAATGATGGTAGAATAGAAGTAGTTCGCTATTCAGGATTGACAGCAACCCTATGTAGGCAACTATCAATCAACAATATACTCAGGGGAGTGCGGGGAGGTAAGGATTTTGAGTACGAAAGTAATATTGAGGCAATTAATCGAATGCTGAATCCTGAAATAGAAACAATTATATTGCTAACTGCTCCGGAATTTGCAGCCATATCTTCTTCGGCTGTGAGGGAGATTATCCATCACGGAGGAAATTGCGAAAAATTTATGAGCCAAGGTATTGATTTACGGAAATATTTATAATTTTGTGAGGTGGGAAGAGTGGGAATCTCAGTGGTTTTGAGACGAAGTAATAACAATAAAAATATGACACAAGAGGAACTATTCAAAAAGTTGATTTCGCATTGTAAGGAGTATGGTTTTATCTTTCCGAGCAGTGAAATTTACGATGGTCTGGCGGCTGTCTATGACTACGGGCAGTTGGGGGTAGAGCTTAAAAACAATATCAAAAGGTATTGGTGGGACGCAATGACCAAGCTCAATGACAATATTGTGGGCATTGATGCGGCGATATTTATGCACCCGCGTACGTGGGAGGCATCGGGGCACGTGGGAGCGTTCAACGACCCTCTTATCGACAATCGCGATAGCAAGAAACGCTATCGTGCAGATGTGCTCATCGAAGAGTGGATTGCAAAGCAGGAGGAGAAAATCGTAAAAGAGGTTGAAAAAGCGGCAAAACGTTTCGGCGAATCTTTCAGCGAGGAGCAGTTTAGAGCGACAAACGGACGTGTTTTGGAGCTACAACAAAGGATTGACGAAACGACAGAAAGAATGGCTAAATCCCTTACAGATAATGACTTGGATGGGGTTAAGCAGATAATTGTCGATTTGGAAATTGTATGCCCAATCTCGGGCACGCGCAATTGGACAGATGTTCGTCAGTTCAATCTGATGTTCGAGACTAAGATGGGGGCTTCGGCTGAGGCGGCTTCGACAATCTACCTCCGTCCCGAGACGGCACAGGGCATTTTTGTGAACTTTCTGAATGTGCAAAAGAGCGGGCGTATGAAAATTCCATTCGGTATCGCGCAGATTGGCAAGGCATTCCGCAATGAAATTGTGGCGCGACAGTTCATTTTCCGTATGAAGGAGTTCGAACAGATGGAGATGCAGTTTTTCATTGCGCCCGGAACGGAGTTGGAGTGGTATGAGCATTGGAAACAGTTCCGTATGCGTTGGCATCAGGCGTTGGGCTTTGGTGAACAGCACTATAAGTTCCACAATCATGCGAAATTAGCACACTATGCAAATGCGGCGTGCGATATTGAATATGAGTTTCCGTTCGGCTTCAAAGAGGTGGAGGGTATACACTCACGCACAGACTTCGACTTGGGTAACCACCAAAAATTCTCCGGCAAAAAGATTCAATATTTCGATACTGAGAAGGGTGAAAGCTATGTGCCATTTGTGGTTGAGACCTCAATCGGCGTGGATCGTATGTTTTTGCAAGTAATGTCTGCTTCGTTGAAAGAAGAAAAACTCGAAAATGGCGAGGAGCGGACTGTTTTGGCTATTCCCGCGCCGATTGCGCCGGTTAAAGTGGCTGTACTTCCGTTAGTTAAGAAAGATGGGCTGCCTGAAATGGCGCGTGCGATTATCAATGACTTGAAGTTTGAACACAACTGTCAGTACGATGAAAAGGACTCAATCGGTAAACGCTATCGCCGCCAGGATGCTATTGGCACGCCTTTCTGCATTACAATAGACCACCAATCTCTTGAAGACAAAACCGTTACAATTCGCCACCGCGACTCAATGACACAGGAGCGCGTTTCGATAGATGCTGTTGCGGGAATAATTGGAGAGGCGGTAAATATGAAGTCGCTTTTGCAATCGATTATTAAATAGACTTGTTTGAACTGCTAAAAATCAATAAATCACCATCTTGGACTATTCAGAGGAATCTGTTAGCGCATTGTTTATAAAGGCAATAATTAAAATATCAACACCAAGGTGTGCATACAAAAAAGAAAAAAACGAAGAAGAAATTCGCATTATCTGTGTTGCTTGCTCCAGACCGAAGAAACTATTGTGGTTGGCTGTTCCTTCTGACGACATTGATTGTTGGAAGCAAAAACTTGGCTTGGAATAATTTCAATCCATAACATCTCTTATATAATGATAAGGGTTCTACAGGATTTCGTGTGAGAATAGTTATCTTTGCCGAATGACAGCAACCGAAGTATTGAGTAAATTATTATTGCCTAGGAGTAGTGATTGGTCGATAGGCAGTGTAGACATCGACGAGCAAAACGAGGAAGTTCGTATTGAGCTTGTCTATAACAATGAAATGGTAAATACGGAATTGTAAATGCGATACTAACCAGCTCAAGTAATGCAAGGGCAGAGAGGTTAAACAGCTCTATCGAAGAGATAAAAAGAATAGGCAGAGGATACCATAAATTTGAGAACTTCAGAACCGCAATATTATTCTTCAATGCAAACCTCAAACTTCGCCCACACGAAAACCAGTAGAACCATGATAAGAGATGTTATGGATATGTATTACAACTTAAAACCCCTTAGCCGTTGGTTTTGGCTCTTCGGGAGGTTTTATCGTTACGATGTGGATGTTGTTTGGGAGCGATGGTCGTCTGTCGTCCATTGAGGGCTGTGCGGAGTGTGGGGCGCTCTGCCCGATGCTTGATGACTAAGGGAGTGTAATATAAACTCTGTCCGGTAATATTTAATACCTTTGATACCCTTGCATAGTTGGTCTGAAAGAAAACCATTTCCAACTTGACTGACTGTAAGTCTTTGGGGTTTTGTCGCCCCTTGATGTTAATAGTAAACATGTTAGTTGAATTTAGAAGTCCATATTAGTTGGTATTAAGTGGTCTGAATTAGACTTCATAATCCCCTACATAAGTTTAGGGTGCTTCAACTAAAAATGCTGTAAATCATACTTCTAAATTCAACTAACACGTTACTAATCAAAATTGTAACAAATATCTCATTATATACGTCCTAAAAAGGGTATCCCTTTGGGGGAGGGTTTTGTTTTGGAGCTATAGGCGCAGAATGCCATATACTGTTTTGAGGCAGAACCTCAGGGTGGGGGTGTCCTCCATTTTTAAGGGGCTAATTTAACCATTTTCCCCAATAAATAACATCATCTTCATTTCTTTGGTAATTAGCACCAATGTCAGAGCTAACTCATTTGGTTTCCCAAAATTTAGGCACCGCATCGGACAGTGCTGCAAGGGCTTTCTCTATTTGCCACTCACAGCGTGGTGTATCCATATAGTTGCTGATCGCTCTAATCTGGGCGAATTTTATGTTGTAGCTTTGTGCCGCCTGAAAAAAAGCCGCCCCCTCCATACTCTCAATCTGAGAACCATCATTAACGATTGGTGAGCAGGCTGTTGTGACACTTCGTGCCGTAACGCTTCTGAACGGAGTGTTGTTGGTTACTTCAATTTTAGGGGTCGCAAAGGAGACGAAAACACCCTCGCTACGCCAGGCGCCCAAGTCTGCCTGATAGTCTGAAATCACAAATACAGCCTCGCCCAACGCCAAACTTTTGTCGATTGCGCCGGCAATACCGATTTGCAAAATAAAGTTAGGACTATACTTTTCAACGGCTCGGCACAGAGAAATAGCCGTATTTGAAGCACCCATACCGCTCACAACAAACTCACAATCTACCATATGGCGGCAGGTTGCAATCTCCTTTTCGGTGGCAGCAATAATTAGCATTTTCGTCAAAACTAGGGTATAGAGCTCCCCTGAACTCTTCCGTCCTCCCACACTACTTAGTAAACCGATTCATTACCTCCTCAAGCGCTCGAATGCAGACAGGGCAAAAGCCCTCCGACTTGCGCAAGTCGCGCATAATACAGTTGCGCCACGGGCGATATATGCCCTTATTCTGGTATCCGCCACCCTCGTAAACACCCAGTACCTTCTCGTTTTTATCGACATCCTCCGTTGGAATTTTCGTACCTGCGGGAAGCATCTTTTTCCAGAACTTTTTGTCGAAATCAACCAAGGTAGTGAGGTTCTCTTCCCATGGTTCGACATCGGTTTTGTAGAATCCGTCATAACCCGTAGTACCCACATACTCATCACCCAAACCAGCGAAGAGGTGCCCAAATTCGTGAACATAGACCTCTCCCGCCAGTTCAGGGTCGCCTGCGGCACTGATGCCGTAGAAGTTATAGATACCTCCGCCACCATATTTCTTCGAGTCTGATAGTATATAGACCACATCATAGGGCACATTGGCTGCCATATCACGCACTCGCTGGAAATCGTCCACAATCAAATAACGCTCCGAATCGAACGTGTAGTAGTGGGATTGGAGTGCGGTCTGCTTCCACAGGTTTTCGCCCGGCAACGAAACTCCGTGCTCACCAGTTGTGCGATATACGCCCCTGATATTAAAATCCTTGGCACGACTTTTGAATGGTTCAAAGCGAACTAACTCTTCGGCAAAACGTTTGGCATCCTCCTCAAATTTTTCCTGTGAGGTGTAACCCTCAGCCAGCAAAACAATGTCGACTTTGTGTTTGGGCGCGCCATTGTAGACCACATCGAAAGTTATATCGTTCGGCACAGATTTTCGAATCCAGTAACTCGAAGGGTTCACCTCATATTCAAACTCCTTAACAAATTCATTCTTAGCATTTCTTGCGTAAATTTCCACTCTTGCCGGATTCTTCGGGAAAGGCATAATAACTGCTTCGGGATAACATTTTTTGATTTTTTGTGCCTCGAGTGTTGTCTGCCATTCGTTGAAAATGGTGCAGTAACCCTGCGAGTATATTAGCTCTCCGCTCGCCGCATCAAAGAGTTTAACCATCTGGTTACCGTGCTCTTTGGTGTCGATAAGATTCTTCTCGTTTCCAGCCCAATGCGGCTCTTCTATTAGCTCTTTGAAAAAGTACTCCTGCTCGGTTGCCGTACCGCAGTGGTAGAAATCCAAACGGAGAGTTTTTTGAAAGAAAAATTTGTCGAACTGAGCGTAGAGATTGCCGCAGAGCAGCAAAAGTGTCAATGTTAAGATGATTCGTTTCATCGTTCAGCAGCGTTATTTCGTTGATAGTATTATATTTGATTCTATTTTTCCGTACTTCCAGCCACCCCGCAAACGAGTTCGCGGGGTCAGTTGGGGTGCCAGACCCGACAAAGATAATAATTAATATGAAATTGTCATAATCTAATTTCGAGCATACCAACAGCGATGAGTATACGCCCATTGTGCGCCCACAGACCGTGGGCGGCGGCAGGATGCCCGATTTTAAGAACGAAAATCGGCACAGTAACAAAATATAAATAACTAATAATTAGCTGTTTATAAGAATACACGCGGTGAAATCAGCAATTAGAAAATTTAAACAGTTCCTTGTAAGTTCACTTAATTTTTGAAAAAAAAGTTGCCTGTAAAGTTAGACTTACAGGCAACCGATGATTAGATGAGTAGTCCTCAATTTATCCTAATAACGCCCGTAACTGCATCTGTAAAGCCGCAATTTTGGCTTCAGCATCTGCACGCTTTGCATACTCTGTTTCGAGCACTTTTGCCGGTGCATTTTGAACAAATCGCTCGTTTGATAACTTTTTCATTACGTTTTCCAGAAAACCTTGCGCATAGTTCAAATCCTTGGTAAGACGTTCTATCTCGGCTTCTTTATCAATCATACCCTCCAAGGGAACAAAATATTCGGTAGCTTTGACAATGAATGAAGCTGCATTAACAGGTTTCTCGACAGTTTGTTCTATTGCTGAAATATTTGCCAACTTTTTGATAACGCACTCGAAATCAACTTCACCTATCGCTAAAAGTTTCAATGACTCTTTTTGAGCAATATTTTTCTGCGCCCGCACGTTACGCACGTTTGTGACAACCTGCATTGCAATCTCGCATTTTTCCACAATCTTGAGCCGGGAATCGGGAATCGGGAATCGGGGTGCGGAAATGGTTGTTACCATAATGCTCTCACCCAACTTGCGCGGAGCGATGAGCTGCCAAATCTCTTCCGTAATAAACGGCATATAGGGGTGCAGTTGCTGCAAAAGTTGCTCGTAGTAACCCAGAGTAGCTGACAGGGTGACAGTGTCAATTGGGCAGCCATAAATAGGTTTTATAATCTCAAGGTAGTTTGCCGAAAAATCGTCCCAGAAGAGTTTGTATAGTTTCATCAACGCATCCGAAATACGGTACTGCTCGAAATCCTCCTCAATCTCTGCTAGTGTCTTAGTAAGCAGAACATCAAACCATTCCACAGCCAAACGTGAACTTTCGGGTTGCTCAATATCCGCAACATCCCACATTTTCAGGAGTCGGAACGTGTTCCAAATCTTGTT
This sequence comes from Mucinivorans hirudinis, assembly GCA_000723505.1. Taxonomy (GTDB): domain Bacteria; phylum Bacteroidota; class Bacteroidia; order Bacteroidales; family Rikenellaceae; genus Mucinivorans; species Mucinivorans hirudinis. The sequence continues at coordinate 232,416 of HG934468.1, forward strand.
GCCAAAATTGCGCCCCTGCTCAACAAGACTGTCGTCAAAGAGAATATCATTGCCTGCCGAGGAGCAAAGCAGCATCGCAACGCGCATAGAATCAGCACCATACTGCGCAATCAAATCCAGCGGGTCGGGAGAGTTGCCCAGCGACTTACTCATCTTGCGACGCAGTTTATCGCGAACGATACCTGTCAGATAGACATTCTTGAACGGCATTTCACCGCGATATTCATAGCCGGCAATAATCATACGCGCCACCCAGAAAAAAAGAATATCCGGTCCAGTAACAAGGTCATTAGTAGGGTAATAGTATTGAATGTCGCGATTTTCCGGATTATTTATTCCGTCAAAAACCGAAATAGGCCAAAGCCACGATGAGAACCAAGTGTCCAGCACATCGGGGTCTTGACGCAAGTCACTCATAGTGAGCGAAGCATCCTTCTCTTGTGCGAGCTTCAATGCCTCCTCTGCCGTCGTGGCAACCACATATCCACCCTGCGGCAGGTAATAAGCGGGAATCTGCTGCCCCCACCACAACTGACGAGAGATGCACCAATCTTTGATGTTCTCCATCCAGTGACGATAAGTATTCTTAAACTTTGATGGATAAAGCTTTATAGCATCATCCATAACTGCACGTAAGGCAGGTTCGGACAACTCCTCCATACTCAGAAACCACTGCATCGAAAGTTTAGGCTCGATAACTGCGCCGCTCCTCTCGGAAGTTCCCACCTTATTTACATAATCCTCAACCTTTTCGATAAGCCCAGCCGCCGCCAAATCCTCCACAATCCGCCTGCGCACCTCGAACCTATCCATACCCGCATAGCGTCCGCCGTGGTCGTTGAGCGTACCGTTATCATTGAAAATATCAATAGACTCCAAGCCATATTTTTCGCCCAACATATAGTCGTTCACGTCGTGCGCCGGAGTAACCTTCAAACAACCTGTACCAAACTCAATATCAACATATTCGTCCTCAATCACAGGCACAGACCTGCCAACGCCGGGGACAATCACACGTTTGCCGCGCAGATGTTCATTTTTGGGGTCTGCCGAGTTGATGCACATTGCAGTATCGCCCATAATGGTCTCGGGACGAGTAGTCGCCACTACGGCGTAACCTTCCTCTCCATCAATCATATAGCGAAGATAGTAGAGCTTTCCTTGCTGCTCTTGGTAGATAACCTCTTCGTCCGAGAGTGCCGTGAGAGCAGCCGGGTCCCAATTCACCATCCGCACCCCGCGATATATTTTGCCTTTATTGTATAGGTCTACGAAAACCTTGATAACAGAGTCGGAAAGCTCCCTATCCATAGTGAATTTTGTCCGCTCCCAGTCGCACGAAGCACCAAGTTTTTTTAGTTGCTCCAGTATAATGCCCCCGTGCTTCTCCTTCCACTCCCAGGCGTGTTCGAGGAATCGCTCTCGTGTGAGTTCGCTCTTTGAAATTCCTTCAGCAGCAAGTTTTTGCACCACTTTTGCTTCAGTGGCAATCGAGGCGTGGTCTGTTCCCGGCACCCAGCAAGCGTTGAAGCCCCGCATCCGCGCGCGACGCACCAGAACATCCTGAATTGTATTGTTGAGCATATGTCCCATATGGAGTACACCCGTAACATTAGGCGGCGGGATAACTATGGTATAGGGCGTTCTCTGGTCAGGCTCGCTATGGAAAAAGTTGTTGTCGAGCCAATATTTGTACCACTTCTGCTCGCACGAGGCGGGGTCATACTTTGCTGCTATTTCTGTCATTTTGTCAGTGTTGAAATAATTTGCACGATTTTTGCGTTAGTAATCGACAAAAGTAGCAAATTTTTCTTAAAAAATAACTACTTTTGTTGTTTGATTCACTATTCAATATAAGATATGACCTTTTTTGAAACATTAGAAAACATTTCGGACACTATCGACGGAAGACACCAGATTATACCAATCCTTTCGGCAGACGACGACGATACACAGTCAATAAGCACCACCCCCGAGGTGTTGCCAATACTGACTTTGCGTAGCTCGGTACTTTTCCCCGGTTCGATTACTCCAATCACCGTAGGTCGCGATAAATCAATGCGTTTGGTTCGTGAAATTGATGCTGGCGGCGGACTGCTCGGGGCGGTTCTGCAACGGGAGCAGTCGGTGGAAAATCCCGGTCCGGAGGATTTATATAAGGTTGGAACTGCTGCGCGCATACTTAAAGTTTTGGAGATGCCCAACGGCAATCTGACGGTTATCCTCAATGGTCTGGAAAAATTTGAAATAAAGGAGTTTATCTCCTCAGATCCATACTACAAGGCTGCAATAACCATACTCAAGGACACGATGCCCAAGCGTGGCAGCGTTGAGTTGGATGCGCTTTTGGACTCGGTTAAGGATGTGGCTCTCAAAATTATAGAGATTTCAGGCACTATTCCGCAAGAGGCGACTTTTGCAATCAAAAATATAGACAGCCGTCGCGGACTTATCAACTTCATAAGTTCCAATATTGATTTGCCCGATGCTGACCGTCAGGCACTTCTGGAGGCTCCCGGTTTGGTGGCACGTGCACGTAAGTTGTTGGAGATATTAATTCAGCATCAGCAACTTATCGAACTTAAAAACGAGATCCAGAGCAAAGTCAAGGAGGATATAGACCAACAGCAGCGCGAGTATTACCTCCATCAGCAGATGCGCACGATTCAGGAAGAGCTGGGCGAACGCTCCACAGGGGGCGACCTTGCACAGATGCGCGAAAAGGCAAAGGAGAAGAAATGGAGCACAAGCGTGGGTGAACTCTTTGAAAAAGAGATTAACAAGTTGGACCGTATGCACCCATCTATGTCTGATTATTCGGTGCAACTCAATTATTTGCAGTTGATGTTGGAGCTTCCTTGGGGCGAGACAACAAAGGATAATCTCGATTTGATTCGTGCCAAAAAACAGTTGGACAAAGACCACTTCGGACTCGATGATGTGAAGGAACGGATTTTGGAACACCTGGCGGTTTTGAAGCTAAAAGGTGATTTGAAATCCCCCATCATCTGTCTATATGGAGCACCGGGGGTGGGCAAAACTTCATTAGGAAAATCTGTGGCTGAGTCACTTGGCAGAAAATTCGGGCGCATTTCGCTGGGCGGTATGCACGACGAGGCAGAGATTCGCGGACACCGTAAAACCTATGTGGGGGCTATGCCCGGGCGCATTATCCAGACAATTCGTCGTGCGGCATCATCAAACCCGGTAATTATACTGGACGAAATTGATAAAGTGAACTCCAGCAACCACGGAGACCCCTCCTCGGCACTTTTAGAGGTGCTCGACCCCGAACAAAACAGCACCTTCCACGACAACTATTTGGATGTCGATTACGACCTTTCACAAGTGCTCTTCATCGCCACGGCTAACAATATTAGTACCATTTCCACGGCTCTTAAAGACCGTATGGAGATGATAAACGTGAGTGGCTACCTATTGGAAGAGAAGGTCGAGATTGCCACTCACCACTTGATACCAAAGCAATTAGAGGCACACGGTGTTAAGAAATCGCAGCTCAAAATCAGCAAAAAGGCACTTGAAAAGATTATTGGAGAGTATACTCGCGAATCGGGTGTACGGGCTTTGGATAAGTTGATTGCAAAAATCACGCGCTACCGTGCCAAGCAGATTGGAATGGAGGAGACGTACAAGGCTGATATTAAGATTGATGAGCTTGAAAAAATCCTTGGTGTACCGCGCTATCGCAAAGATATGCAGGAGGATAAGGCTGTAGTAGGTGTGGTTACGGGCTTGGCTTGGACGGAAGTTGGAGGCGAGATACTCTATGTGGAATCGAGTTTGAACAAGGGTAAAGGTAACGTGATAATCACGGGTAATCTTGGCGAGGTGATGAAAGAGTCTGCCTCTATCGCCTTGGGTTGGGTGAGGGCAAATGCCGACAAACTGGGCATTGACAGTGAGATGTTTGAAAAGAACGATATTCACATTCACGTGCCCGAAGGGGCGATTCCAAAGGATGGTCCTTCGGCGGGTATAACGATGGTAACTGCAATAGCCTCTGTCTTTACCGGTCGCAAAGTACGCAGCAAAATCGCGATGACCGGTGAAACAACTCTGCGTGGCAAGGTATTGCCTGTGGGCGGTGTAAAAGAAAAGATTTTGGCAGCCAAGCGCGCCGGAGTAACTGATATATTGCTATCTAAGGAGAACCTCAAAGATATTAAGGATATTAAGGAGGAATACGTGACGGGACTTAACTTTCACTATGTTGCCAACTTGGATGATGTTCTTAATTTGGCGCTGGTATAGAAAAAGAGGAGCGGCTTTCACCGCTCCTCTTTTTTGTTTTCTTAAGTAGGACTTTTTAAGATTAGTCGTTGATTATTTTGGAATTTTCAAAGCCCTCCCCCTAACCTTTCAGTCGTTCAGCCATCGCTAATGCTATGGCATCGCAAGCCTCCAATTTTTCCGGCGTTGGCGTGCCGAAAATGTCAGCCGCCGGTGCCACCTGCTCCCAACCGATAGCCTCGGCAAAAGCAGTGAGGTTGCGCACACCACCACCGTTCCAACTATACGAACCAAATAAGCCCAAATATTTGTTTTTCACCCCGATATGTTCCAACTCACGCGTAAGACTCTCTATCAGCGGGAACATATTGGTGTTGTAGGCACACGAGCCCAGAATTACGCCCCTGTACTTCCATATATCTGAAATCAAATATGATATATGAGTCTTGCTCACATCGTGGATCTTAATCTGTTTGATGCCGTGTTGTGCCAATTTGCGAGCTATATAGTCTGCCGTGCGGGCATTGTTGCCATACATAGAGGCGTAGATAATAACCACACCATCGCGAGCTTGATAGCGTGACCAGCGGTCATAGAGCTCAATAACTCGAGAGGGGTTATTTCTCCAAATTGGACCGTGCAGCGGGCATAAATATTTGACCTCCAGCTCGCAAAGCTTCGCCAAAGCCTTCTGTACCATATTACTGAACTTACCCACGATGTTGGAATAGTAACGACGCATCTCTTCACGATATACCTCAAAATCAATCTCATCATCGAAAATTGCCCCATCCAACGTACCAAATGTACCAAAAGCATCGGCAGAGAAGAGCACCTTTTCTGTAAGGTCGTAAGTCATCATAGTTTCAGGCCAATGTACCCACGGCGTAAAGACGAATTTGAGTTTATGGTGTCCCAACTCGAGTTCGGCGCCGTCACACACCTCTAGGAGGTTATCAGTAATGCCGTAGTACCCTTCTAATATCTTGAATGTCTTGCTATTACCTATGATTTGCACATTCGGATAGCGACGCACTATTGCCCCAATTTCGCCGGCGTGATCAAGCTCCATATGGTTCACTATCAGATAGTCCAACTCCCGACCTTCGAGCAACATCTCAATCCAACCGATGTACCCTGAATCCGCCCCCATCTCCACCGTATCCACCAGTGCCGTCTTCTCGTCCTTTATAAGGTAAGAGTTGTAGGATACGCCGTTTGGCAAGGGCCAAATGTTTTCAAATAAGTGTTTCCGGCGGTCATTGACCCCCATCCAGTAAATTTTTTCTGTTACATTAATTTTCATTGTATGGATTTTCTTAGGGTGCAAAGTTAATAAAAGTGGCAGGATTAAAAAAATCTAACTCTATTTCGTGCAGAAAATTGTAAATAATATTTGTAAATCAAAGTGAAATTATTACCTTTGCACCCGCTAAAGTACAGGAATCTCTTACTAAACAAATGGCGGCAATCGCATAATTATGTGGTTATCTCCCCGCCTACCAGTTCTATGGTCGTAATATTCCGTACTACAATTTTACAATAGAGACAGATATGAACAATCTGATTAAAATTGCTCAGCAGGCTTTTGCTGTTGAGAAGGAGATTCCCCAGTTCAAAGCAGGGGACACAATTACTGTTACCATCCGTATCCGCGAGGGCAACAAAGAGCGTATGCAGAACTTCCGCGGTGTGGTTATCCAGCGTCGCGGTAGCGGTGCAACCGAAACTTTCACTATCCGCAAAATGTCTGACAACGTAGGTGTTGAACGTATTTTTCCGGTTCTTTCTCCGACGATTCAAAAAATCGAAGTGAACAAACGCGGTGTAGTTCGTCGTGCACGTATCTTCTACTTGCGTGATTTGACAGGTAAGAAAGCTCGTATCAAGGAGCGTAAGTACTCAGCAAAATAGTGTTGAGTGTTATTCAAAAAAAGGAAAGGTGGCTCGCAACACGCGGGACACCTTTTTTTAGCGTTCGCAGACAATATAGGGTTAAGCTGAAATTCTTGTTGTTGAAAAAAGATTTATACTTGACCCACACTCTTAGGGTTCACCTTGCAAACGTGTGTGAAAAAACATACCACTCCCCTTGTTATAACCCTCGGTGTCGCTAGTGACTCTGTCTACAATCGCCTGAAAATATTCTCTTTTATACATTACTCATTGATTAATGTTGTTTTAATCAATGCTTTGAGTAAAATTACTCAATGAATTTGAGATTGCAAAATATTTACTGAAATTAAGCAAAAGGATTGTATAAAATCCTTATTGTTCGAAACCGAATTAATGCCTACCAGATGCTACTATGGTCGAAGAAACTCGTCTTGCCGAAGTCACATCTCGCACAAACTCGTCCACAACCACCGCCCCACCCATCGAAACGCGTTCATTACGATAGATCATCCCACCCGCAAGAGGCTCACGTGCCGAAAAATGAAATTCCCGCGCACCTGTAATTAACTTAATTTCAGCAATATTACCCTCATTTATTCCGCAACCGGGCATAATAATTATCCTATCACCCGCTTGCTCAACCAAACGAGCAATTAGCCCGGCACCTTCCATAGCATTAGGCTCTTGTCCCGAGGTCAAAATCCTATCGAATCCAAGGGCGATAATCTGCTCCAAAGCAATCATAGGTTCGCGGCAAACATCAAACGCGCGGTGGAAAGTTACGGAAAGACCCTCGGCGGCTGCCATTAACTCCCTATTTCGCTCTATATCAACATCACCCTCAGCTGTCAAACACCCGAACACCACGCCGTTGACACCCGCACGGCGAGCTGCGTCAATGTCGGCAACCATCGCCTCAAACTCCAAATCGGAATAGAGGAAGTCGCCGGCACGCGGACGTATAATCACATTCATATCAATGGAGATAGCGCGTCGCGCAACAACCATCTCACCCCAACTCGGCGTAGTCCCACCCTCGGGAATTGCCGCGCAAAGCTCAACGCGCACTGCCCCACCCCGCTCTGCCTCAATACAACTCCGCACCGAATTTGCACAAATCTCGACTACCATTTTACAGTTCGCTTAAATGTTGATTTATTGTTTTTTGCATCCGTGACCGTCAGCACTATATCGTAGCTGATAGGCGTTTGATTGCGTTTTATCTTATGCGTTAGCAAATTGGACTTGGCATCATACTCTGCCAATTCCCACTTACCGTTCACGGTGAGATGATACTTATCTATACCCGAGAGATTATCAGTGATTTTGAAACGCAATACGGCACTCTTTTGAGCTAAATCCACAGCCGTTATGCGAGGCGCAATGGTGTCCAATGATGTTTTGAATGCGCCAAATCTGTTGGTGGTTGCGGTCAGCCGTCCATCCTTATAACTACCTCCTATCCAACCATTTTTCTCATTCACAAAACCCATTTTATCGCTCTTGTCGTGGGGGGGCACAGCCAGTACGAGTGTCATTGCTCTATGCAGCGGAATTTTGTCTGACCCTATTTGATACACACCCTCCGACACTTCCTCGCAAACAATGAAATCGTCATCATACAACGCCTCACGTGGAATATTAACAGACAGATTACCAATCAAATAATTAAATTCGCTATTCCAACGCACCACCTCTCCAAACGCTTTGGGTCGTGTCGCCGTAGAGGTGTCCCTCACAATTTTAAACTGCACAATCTGCTCATTCCCCCCATCATCTCTGATTGCCGTACGAACCGCGAGCGGCATATCAGTAGCACGCAATACACCCCTGTCTATCACCTTGTTATATATTGCAAGGCGGTTATTTGGCGAAACATACGCACGGATAACGTCTAATTTTGTGGCTCTGTGGTCGTCATACTTCACAAAAGTGTTCATAAACCGCTGCTTGCCGTAATCGACAAAGTCCAACGCAAATCCGAAATTCTGCTCTCCATCAACACTTTGCGTTAGCGAGTATATACCCATCGTATTACCCGCACCACTCTTATAATCCACCACTTCATACGCCAAATACCCTCTACCACGCAACGTGAAGACCAAATCTGGGGCGGGGGCAGACGAATGCTTCAAAAAATGTTGCTCTACACCATCAACAACCTCTATCTCATATAGTTTTATCGACTTGATGGTGGGTTTCACCTCATCCGCAACCTCATAATATCCCTTTGCAATTATGTTTTGAGGAAAACCCGTGCGCGGGTCGCGAATCTCCAAGTGGAGGTGCGGACCCGCCGACGAACCCGAATTCCCGAGATAAGCTATCTGCTCACCGCGTTTTACGGGAAATTGCTCTGCCTGCGGATATAAATCGACAGCAAAAGATTTTTTAGCATATTGCTGATTACGAACCCAATCACCTATTTTTTTATTGAATCTGTCTAAGTGTCCATATACCGAAACCGCACCGTCACGATGTGTCACATATATCGAATTACCATAACCCCAGGGACTTACGCCTACTCGCGAAACATAGCCGTCAGCTATAGCAAAGACGGGCGAGCCAATCCCCTTAGCCGCCTTAATGTCAATTCCGGCGTGGAAAGCATCCGTGCGAAGCTCACCCACATTACCGGCAAGGACTATCGGAAAATCCACAGCAGAGGCATACTTCGATTGTTGAGCCACCGCCGCAGTCGAACATAGCACTAACGACAAACATATTAATCTAAGTCCCATTAACTTCATTTTACACAAAAAAAGGTGCTACACCACCGGGCGATGCACCGAAAAATATCAACCCACAGCTATTTTGCGTACTCTTTCACCTGCCGTGTCGCAATCTTCGGATTAGCAATTACATTGCATCCGTTCACACATCCTCCCTCGCAAGCCATAACCTCCACCATATTACCGGGGCAACTTTTGGCATAGCCACGCAAGTCTCGGATAGTTTGCTTAGTTATGCCATCAATGACAATGGGACGAATCTCCGCCCTACCTCCAACTTCCACCGCCACCGCGTTCATCACACCCGCCGAAGCGGCATAGCCGCGAGAAGTAGGGTTGATAGTTGCATCTAACGCCATATCAGACTCTTCCATAGGATTTACGCCCGCAGCCACAAACATCGTTCCCACCTCCTCGAAACTGAGCACATAATCAATATTGGGGTCGTGATATCCTTCATAACGCTTTGCCAAGCAAGGACCTACAAAGACAACCGCCGCGTCAGGATTCTCCTCTTTAACAATCTGAGCCGCGTAAACCATCGGGCTGCGCGTGTGTGAGACAAAAGGCTTAATCTCAGGCAGATGCCTTGCTGCCAACATATAGTACGACGGGCAACACGAAGTGGTCATAAACGGCTCGCCTTTCTCCATCTTCTCAATAAACTCTGCCGCCTCGTTGCGCGTTGTAACATCCGCGCCCTTCGCTACTTCCACAACCTCATCGAAGCCTAATCGACCGATGGCTGCCAAAATATTTTGCAGCGGGGACTTGAACTGCCCTGCTATAGCCGGCGCAACAATTGCAATAACCTTACGCGAACTATTTATAGCTTTGTGAATATCAATGATATGGGAACGCTCCATCACCGCACCAAACGGACACGCCGATATGCAACGTCCGCAATAGATACATTTCGTTGGGTCGATATGCTCCTTCCCGCGCTCGTCCTTGCTGATTGCTCCAACCGGGCACTCCTCCTCGCAAGGCACAGGTATGTAGATAATTGCGTGGAAAGGGCAGCTCTTCTGACACAGCCCGCAATTCACACACTTGGAGTGGTCGATGTGCGCTTGCCCATTCTCAAAATTAATCGCCCCCTTGTTGCAGCTCATCATACAGGCACGCCCCACGCAGCCACGACACATATTGGTAACCACATAGTTAGTCTTCACACAAGCCGAGCAAGCCTCGGTCATAACCGAGAGCGGTTCGCGTGCAACCTTCTCGCGCGCAAAAGCCATATCCGTATATTCAGCGAGAGTTGTCATCTCGTCCACCTCCTCATCTACACTGAATCCGAGAATGCTCATCGCCCTGTATTTGAGCACAGCTCGGTCCTTGTAGATGCAACAGCGTGAATGTTCCCCATCGCGCGGACGCATTATATACGGTATCCTGTCTATATTATCACGCAACACCCCTTCCCCTTTGCTCAACTCCTTGAGTATTCGGGTCATAAGTTCGCGCTTGAGAATCATCGTATTATTCGTAACAGCCATTAGAATCAATTTTTAGCAGGTAAGTAATTGTCGTTCATAAATCGCATTAAACACTTCAAATTAATAACTTAACACTGATTCTCTATCTCCTCAATCACCTTGGAGATAGTTGCTGCCGTAACCAACTTTTCTCCCACCAAGACAAACGGAGCCTTACCGTGCCCCTCCTGATTACAAAAGTCGAGGCAGGTTGCCCCGCAAATCTCAACTTTATCTTTGAGTTCATCAGGCAAGTACTCATCCAAGAGCTGCAATTCAGAACCACCCATTACATAGCACATCGTGCCGGTACATATTTTTACTACTACTTTCATTCCTAATTTAATTTGGATGTTGAGACGTTGTGAGTTCGAGAAGTTGAATTGCCGAATCATTTACTGTGACTCAACATCTCAACTTCTCAACTCTTCAACCTACATAATACTAATTATTGATGATAAACATCATACTTAACAAACACTTCAATCGCCTGATATTCTGCCATACCGAGCTTATCGTAGAGCTGAGCCGTGGCTTGGGTGCGGTCTTCGGCACGCTGCCAAAACTCGCGTTTGTCATCGCCCGGGAAAGGAACGATATCCTTCTGCGAAAGGTGGCGGTAGATTGCGTGGCGTTTTTTGATAACCTCGTCGGGCGAAAGTGGCACTGCCATATCAACCATATCCAAATCCCACTCCTGCCAAGCACCTCTATATAACCACATTACACAATCATTCAACCACTCGTCACCATCCTCAATAATCTGTTTTAGTGCAGCCAAAACCGCCTCGATGCAGACACGGTGAGTTCCGTGTGGGTCTGAGAGGTCGCCTGCAGCATAAATTTGGTGAGGCTGAACCCTACGAAGTAAATCTACGACAATATCAATATCTGCCTGACCAACAGCGCCCTTCTTCACAGAACCTGTCTCATAGAAAGGGAGATTGAGAAAGTGAACATTGGTTCGGTCGTTAATGCCGAAATGGCGGCACGCAGCCTTTGCCTCAGCACGGCGAATCGAGCCCTTGAGTTGACGAAGAGCGAATGGTTCTGCCTGCCCCTTTTTCTTAGAGGCAACGAGCTCGCAAATCTCACCATATCTATCCTCGAAACCGCACTCGCGAGCGGAGTCAACTATCTGAATAACAACATCATCGTGCACAGCAATATTACCGGAAGTCTGATAAGCAACGTGCACATCGTGCCCTTGGTCGGCTAGACGCAGAAATGTACCGCCCATCGAAATAACATCATCGTCGGGGTGAGGTGAGAAGATCACAACACGCTTTGGATAGGGGGACGAACGTGCGGGACGTGTCGTGTCATCGCCATTTGGTTTACCACCTGGCCAACCAGAAATAGTATGCTGTAAATCATTAAACACCTGAATGTTAATCTTATCATAGGTACTGCCAGTGTCGTCAATCATCTGACCGAGATAGTGGTCTATATAGTCCTGATAGGTGAGTTTCAGGATTGGTTTTCCAACCTGTTGACAAAGCCACAGAACAGCTTTGCGGATGAAGCGGTTTGTCCAGATACAAGTACCGACCAGCCAAGGTGTATTAACACGTGTGAGTAGTGACGCAGCATCCTCATCAATGGTAATTTCGATATTGTTATGTTCTTGAAGATAACTTCCCGGAACAGCACTATCTATGTTACCTTCGATAACTTTAGCAAATGCAATCGACTTATTTTCGCCCCAACCTACAACAAAGACTTTACGAGCAGAAAGTATAGTACCAATACCCATTGTAAGTGCTTTGGTGGGAGTGTTTTCCACGCCATAGAACATCGAACTTGCATATTTACGCGACTTATTGCTTAAGGCAACAACGCGCGTACGGGTATTCGGATATGTACCAGACTCATTCAGAGCAATTTGACCCTCATCTCCGAAACCAAGTAACAGAGCATCAATGCCACCCTTCTTGCGAATCATAGTTTCGTAGTTGCGGCAATATGTAGTTACATCATTAGAAGCAACTTTACCATTGAGTATATGTATATTTTCGAGCGGTATATCCACCTGCATCAGGAACTCTTCTTTCAGCGTATGAGTATGGCTCTGGTGCTCACTCTCGCCTACCGGATAAAATTCAAAGACCGTAAATATCTCTACATTTTTGAAACTCAGCGACTCTTCATTATGCATTCGGACTAGCTCGCGATAAACTCCTACCGGTGATTTTCCCGAGGAGAGGGCAAGGTTACAATGCAGACCTTGCATAGACCTATCTCGAATTATTTCTGCAATTTGGCGTGCAACGTGGCGCGCACCCTCTTCTGAAGTTTCGGCAATGTGTGTGGGAATACGTTCAAAACGAGTAATGATGTCGATGGGTTCGGCTCCGCGTTTGAGACCTCCATCGCTCTTTAATTTGTAGTTGCTCATAGTTTATTGGGGTTTATTTCATCTCTCTTTCGTCTCTCAACAACAATGTAAATGCCTCTTCCATAGTAAGTCCTACTTGATTCCACTGCTGAGGAACGATGCTATTACGGCTCATACCCGGCGTAGTGTTCACCTCTATAAAATATGGTTTTCCCTTCTTAATAATGTAGTCAATCCGTACAATTCCTCGACAACCAAGTGTTTTATAAATATCTAAAGTCGTATGATTCAAAATTTTTGCTACGCTTTCGGGTATACGTGCAGGAGTAATCTCTTGGGTAAAGCCATCCGTATATTTGGCTTGGTAATCGAAAAACTCATTCTTACTAACTAGCTCAGTTGCAGGCAACACCCACTCATCACCACCCACTATCATAACCCCTTGACTAACTTCCGTGCCCTCGATAAACTCCTCTAACAGAGCCACCTCGCTCTCCTTTAGCGCCATTTCAACAGCAGCAACCAATTGCTCGGACTCTTTGACCTTGGTAACCCCACAACTGCTTCCACTCGCATTTGGTTTTACAAAGAGCGGCAATCCAAGTTCTTCGATAATCCTTTCCACGTTCACTGTCTCCCCTCGCCTGATAGTAATCTCTTTTGCAAGATTCACATTTGCAACAAATTGAACCACTTTTTTGCACAAAGATTTATTGAATGTGAGTGCCGAAACCTCCACCGAACAACCGGAATAAGGCACGCCCATCATCTCAAAATAGCCCTGCAAAACTCCATTTTCACCAGGTGCTCCGTGCACCACAATCAGTGCGTAATCAAACTTTTTGACCTCTCCCTGCTGGTCAATAAAACCAAAGAAGTTTTTATCAATTTCAACACCATCTATTGTTCGGAAGAGTGACTCTTTAAGCGTAATAAAGTATGGTTCAAACATTTCCCTATTCAACGCCTCAAAAACCTGCGTAGCACTTTTCATCGAAATCTCCGCTTCCGAGGAATCCAAACCGGCAATGACCGCAACTTTCATTCTATTCATTGTACAAAATTAGAAAAAAAACTCATAACTTCGTCAAAAAATTGCGTGAAATGAAAACAAAAATTTGTGATTTATTTGGCATTAACTATCCGATAATATCGGGTGGTATGGTTTGGTGCAGCGGGTGGCGATTGGCAGAGGCAGTCTCGCGTGCCGGCGGGTTGGGTTTGATTGGCGCGGGTTCTATGACGCCTGAATTGCTTGAAGAACACATTGTTAAATGTCGTAAAGCATTGGGAGAAATACCTTTTGGCGTAAATCTTCCGTTATTTAATCCGTTGGCTGAGAAGATGATAGAAGTGATTGAAAATCAGGAGGTAAGGGTAGTTTTCTCGTCGGGAGGTAATCCTGCGCTGTATACTAAAAGATTGAAAGAGAGCGGGTGTAAAGTTGCGCACGTGGTTGCCTCGGTAAAATTTGCTTTGAAGGCTGAGTGTGCCGGAGTTGATGCGGTCGTTTGCGAAGGGTTCGAGGCAGGGGGGCACAATGGCAAAGAGGAGCTTACCACAATGGTACTCACGCCACAAGTGGCTCGTGCTGTGTCTATTCCGGTGATAGCAGCGGGTGGCATTGCCACGGGTGATGCCGTTTTGGCAGCATTTGCTCTAGGGGCTGAGGGGGTGCAGATGGGCACGCGCTTTGCATTATCCGAGGAGTCGTCGGCACACGAAAATTTCAAGAAGCTCTGCATCACCCTTGGCGAAGGAGATACAATGTTGGCGTTGAAAAAATTAACCCCCGTACGTTTGATTAAAAATGACTTTTATAAGCGAATCGCAGAGGCGGAATCGCGAGGCGCCTCTGCTGAAGAATTGCTGGAAATAATTGGCTTCAAGCGCACTAAGTTGGGTATTTTTGAAGGTGATTTGAACGAGGGAGAGTTGGAGATTGGGCAAATAACCTCTATTATAAGGTCGATTCAGACGGTGCAGGATGTTTTTAATCAAGTCATCGAAGAGTATGAAATTGCTCTTTCAAAGCTCCCTTTTCACAAATGATATATTTAGTAACTGATAGTGCTTTGAGTTTGGGGCGGTCATTGGTTAATATTGTTGCGGCGGCTTTGCGGGGTGGGGTCGGAATGGTGCAACTACGTGAAAAGGAGATTACTTCGCGCGAATTTGTGGAGCTAGGGAGGGCAATTCACTCCATCACCCTCGAATACAATGTTCCGCTGATTATCAACGACCGTGCTGATATTGCACAAATTATCGGCGCGGAGGGGTTGCATATCGGACAGAGCGATATTTCGTTCAAAGATGCTCGTAAATTGCTGGGTCAAAGTGCAATAATAGGCTTGTCGATTGAAAATATCGAGCAGGCTCGCAAAGCACGCAGTTGGGGTGTGGACTATATAGGAGCAAGCCCCGTCTTTGCAACGCCAACCAAAATCGACACTGCACCCGCCCTCGGACTAAAAGGGGTGAGCGAACTACGAGAAGTGGTTGATTGTAGGATAGTTGCAATAGGCGGAATCAACAAAAGCAACATCCGTCAAGTTATTAAAGCGGGGGCTGACTCGGTGGCTGTTGTTAGCGCGATTTGTTCGGCAGCCGACCCTTATTTAGCAACAAAAGAATTAGTTAATGACACAATTATCTGAAATAGGAGAGTTTGGACTCATCGCAACCATTGCGAAAAATTTTGCCGAACTTATTCCGCACGAATGCAGCGGCATAGGCGACGATTGCGCCATAATACCCATAGGGAAGGATAAATCACTGGTCGTCACAACCGATATGCTCGTTGAGGATGTGCACTTTCTGAGAGACAGAATTACATCTTATGAGCTTGGATACAAATCATTAGCCGTAAATCTAAGCGACATTGCCGCAATGGGGGCACTGCCCCACTCCACTTTCCTAAGCATCTCGTTACCAAGCGATATTTCGATTGAGTGGTGCGAAGGTTTTTTTGCAGGCTATCGTGCACACAATGTCGCGCTGCTCGGGGGAGACACAACTAAATCTACGGAGAAAATCACAATCAA
This sequence comes from Mucinivorans hirudinis, assembly GCA_000723505.1. GTDB lineage: Bacteria > Bacteroidota > Bacteroidia > Bacteroidales > Rikenellaceae > Mucinivorans > Mucinivorans hirudinis. The sequence continues at coordinate 248,158 of HG934468.1, forward strand.
CGTTACGGCGATTGGCACGGTTGATAACGAGAATATTAAGCTACGCAAGGGGGCAAAAGCCGGCGATAAAATATATGTCACCTCCACGCTTGGAGATTCGGCAGGGGGGTTGCAATCTATTCTACAAAACAGACCTAACAAAGAACTTATAAAAGCTCACAATCTACCTCGCCCACATATCGCCGAGGGACTGGAACTCAGTGTTAATAAGAATGTTACAGCAATGATGGATATTTCGGACGGTCTAGCCTCCGATATAAGACATATATTGGAGGCATCAAATGTGGGAGCTAAGATAGAATTATCTAAAATTCCGATAAGCAATACTCTGTTAAACAGTGGCTTGAACGCTATGGAGTTGGCTCTAACCGGAGGTGAGGATTACTGCTTACTTTTTTGTGCCGCGCCCGATGCGGAATTTGCGAAATACCGACAAATAGGTGAGATAACCTCCTCTAATATATGTAAGATAGTATGGTGTGAGCACGATATTCCGACCGAAAGGAGTTTCGACGGATTTACTCATTTTTAGTCTCATCAGGTATTTATTGAAACGAACTTGCATCCAAAAGTCTCTCATTGACAATGTGCAACACGTATTACTCTATCCTGCAAGTTTTTGTTGATAAAACATTGCAATAGTTCGTTAAAAATTCCCCTAACGTTCTGATATTAAGCATAATACACCTTAATCATTACCCACACCGCCGCTAGGTCTCAGTCGAAATAGCTATCTGATATTCAAGGGCAAAGCGACCCCAAGACAAGCGCAGGGTGACAGAAGCCAAAAATTTTTAACGAGCTATTGTTACTATATAGAGAAAAAATTCCTATTTTTGTGGGATTATTGAAATTTCAAAAAAATCTAACATAAATAAAAGTCGAATCATTATGGCAGAGAAAAAACAACTGATGGCGGAATTTCCACCCGTATCCACCCAAAAGTGGAAAGAGGTCATCACAGCCGACCTTAAAGGGGCTGACTACGAGAAAAAACTCGTATGGAAAACGCTCGAAGGCTTCGCGGTAGAGCCATTTTACAGGGCAGAAGACCTTGCGGGTCTCAAACATATCGGGGGCAAAGCCGGTGAGTTTCCCTATGTGAACGGAGCGAAAATGCGCAATGATTGGTTTGTGCGTCAGACAATTAAGGTAGATTGCCCAAAGGAGGCAAACAAACAAGCCCTCGATGTGCTTATGCGTGGAGTAGATTCGATTGGCTTTGTTGTGGGCGACAAAGAGTTCTCAAAGGCTGACCTCGATGTGCTCTTGAACGGGATAGAACTCAAAGCAGTAGAGGTAGCATTTAGCGGCTGCGGAGTTAAAAACGTTGCAACGCTATTTATCGAGAATTATGCCGCCGAAGGCGTACGCGCCACGTTCGACATCGACCCTCTGAAAAAGGCTACCAAGAAAGGTGGATACTGCAAAGGTTGCGGCGAAAGTTGCAACTGCTTCAACAAACTTGTCGAGCTTATAAAAGCCAAGGGCGAGAGCAAAATTCGTATTGTTGGTGTTGGTGGCGTGCTGTTTAATGCGGCGGGTGCAAATGCGGTTCAGGAGTTGGCATTTAGCCTTGCTATGGGACACGAATACTTGGCAGCTTTAATTGGTATGGGTTTGAGTGTAGACCAAGCCGCTTGCTCGATGAAGTTCACGATGGCAATCAGTTCCAACTACTTTATGGAGATTGCAAAATTCCGCGCAGCTCGTATGTTGTGGGCGAACATTGTTAAGCAATATAACCCACAGACAAGTTGCGCTTCAAAAATGCGCGTACATACGGTTACCTCTGAGTGGAATATGACCGTTTACGACCCATATGTAAATATGCTGCGCGGAACTACAGAGGCTATGTCGGCAGCCATTGCGGGGGTAGACTCTATCGAGGTTCTTCCTTTTGACCACTGCTTCGAGTCTCCGACCGAATTCTCGACCCGCATAGCTCGCAACGCGCAACTCCTTCTGAAAGAGGAATCTCATTTAGACCAAGTAGTCGACCCATCGGCAGGCTCATACTATATTGAGACGCTTACTGCAAAAATTGCCGAGGCAGCTTGGGAACTTTTCAAGAAAGTTGAAGATAAGGGCGGCTACTGCGCCTCATTGCAAGAGGGTTTCATACAAGATATAATCAAGGCAACGTCCGACGCTCGCGACAAGAGCATAGCTACACGCCGCGAAACCCTGCTTGGCACAAACCAATATCCAAATTTTAATGAAGTGGCAGACAAGGCTGTAACGGCTCAGGATGTTACTCGTTGCACGGGTCAGGGCACGTGTGGTTGTGGCGGAACTGAGACAGCGTTCAAACCTTTGCGTACCTATCGCGGCGCAATGGAGTTCGAGGCGCTTCGCTTCAAAACAGACAAGGCGGCAAAAGAGCCTAAGGCATTTATGCTCACTTGCGGTGCTTTGGCATTCGCTCGCGCACGCGCTCAATTCTCTTGCAATTTCTTTGCTTGCGCAGGTATCCGCGTTCAGGATAACACATATTTCAATAGTGTTGCGCAGGGTGCCGCGGCGGCTTTGGAGGCTAAGGCTGAGATTGTGGTTGTTTGTGCCGCGGACGACGACTATGCTACATTGGCTGTGGAGGCTTACAACCTGTTGAAGGGTAAGGCTATCGTGGTTGTAGCGGGTGCCCCTGCCTGCCGAGCGGAGTTAGAGGCAGCCGGAATCAAGCACTTTATCTCGGTAAAGGATAATGTTTTGGAAACTCTAAAAGCATACCAGACCGAATTAGGAATCTAAAAAAAAGCCGTAGATGTCGTTGCGGCTTGCGATGCAATTTACGCGGAATTCTATGTGTAAGATTGTAGGTCAAGATCGCAATTAAAAATACAAAGAAATAATGAGAGCAAATTTTTCAGAAATAAATTATAAAGGAGAGGCGACAGGCAGTTGCTGTTGCTCTTCAAAAACCCCTTGCGAAAAAGAGGTTTGGATGTCGCCGGAATTGATTCCCGTTAAAGGAACATACTCGGCAGAGGATTTGAACGGTATGGAGCACCTGAATTATGCAGCAGGTGTTGCCCCATTCCTTCGCGGACCCTACTCCACGATGTATGTTATGCGTCCGTGGACAGTGCGTCAGTATGCCGGTTTCTCGACTGCTGCCGAGTCTAATGCGTTCTACAAGCGCAACTTGGCTTCGGGACAAAAGGGTCTTTCCGTGGCTTTTGACTTGGCTACTCACCGCGGTTACGATGCAGACCACCCACGCGTTGTGGGCGACGTTGGTAAGGCGGGGGTATCCATCTGCTCGGTGGAGGATATGAAGGTGCTATTCGACGGTATTCCGCTGAACCAAATGTCTGTTTCGATGACTATGAACGGAGCGGTACTTCCCGTTTTGGCATTCTATATCGTTGCAGGTATGGAGCAAGGAGCATCACTCGACCAACTTTCAGGTACTATTCAGAACGATATTTTGAAGGAGTTTATGGTGCGTAACACCTATATCTACCCTCCAAAATTCTCGATGAAGATTATCGCAGATATTTTTGCATACACTTCAAAGAATATGCCTAAGTTCAACTCTATCTCAATCTCGGGCTACCATATGCAGGAGGCGGGTGCAACCTGCGATATCGAGTTGGCATATACATTGGCGGATGGTCTGGAATATTTGAGAGCAGGCACAAATGCAGGTATGTCTATCGACTCATTTGCTCCACGTTTGTCCTTCTTCTGGGCGATTGGTATGAACCACTTTATGGAGATTGCCAAGATGCGTGCGGCACGTCTTTTGTGGGCAAAGATTGTTAAACAATTTAACCCTAAATCCGAAAAGTCGTTAGCATTGCGTACCCACTCGCAAACTTCGGGTTGGTCGCTCACCGAACAAGACCCATTCAACAACGTTGCCCGCACCGCTATCGAGGCTATGGCATCGGCTCTGGGACACACTCAGTCGCTCCACACCAACGCCTTGGACGAAGCTATCGCTCTGCCAACAGACTTTTCGGCACGTATTGCTCGTAACACCCAAATCTATATCCAAGAGGAGACTAATATTTGCAAAGCAGTAGACCCTTGGGCAGGTTCTTACTATGTGGAGACTCTGACCAACGAAATTGCACACAAGGCGTGGGCTTTGATTGAAGAGGTTGAGTCGCTCGGCGGTATGGCAGCAGCAATCGAAACGGGCGTACCAAAGATGCGTATCGAAGAGGCGGCAGCCCGCACTCAGGCTAAGATTGACTCGGGTGAGCAGACTATTGTCGGTCTGAATAAATATCGTTTGGAAAAGGAAGACCCAATCGATATTTTGGACGTAGACAACACGGCTGTACGCCTTTCGCAAATAGAGCGTCTGAAAGAGCTTCGGGCGAACCGCGACGAGGCAGCTGTTAAAGTGGCACTGGCGGCAATTACCAAGTGCGTTGAGACGGGCGAAGGTAACCTATTGGAGTTGGCTGTGGAGGCTGCCAAGGTTCGCGCTTCTCTGGGTGAAATATCTGATGCCTGCGAAATTATCGTGGGGCGTTATAGAGCTACAATCCGTACAATTTCAGGCGTTTATTCATCAACTGTGAAAGATAACGAAAAGTTTGCTCAGGCGAAAGGCTTGGCAGAGGCGTTTGCAAAGAAGGAGGGTCGCCAACCTCGTATTATGATTGCCAAGTTGGGTCAGGATGGACACGACCGCGGTGCAAAAGTTGTTTCAACCGGCTATGCCGATATAGGCTTTGACGTGGATATGGGACCTCTGTTCCAAACTCCGGAGGAGGCTGCTAAACAAGCAGTTGAAAATGACGTACACGTAGTAGGCGTATCCTCGCTCGCGGCGGGACACAAAACACTTGTTCCACAAATCGTTGCGGAGCTTGAGAAATTGGGTCGCCCGGACATCGTGGTGGTTGTGGGTGGTGTTATCCCTGCTCAGGACTACGCGGCATTGTATGATGCAGGTGCAGCGGCAATCTTCGGACCCGGTACACCTGTTACGGATGCGGCGATTAAGATTCTCGAGATATTATCCGAGTAATACCCTTATTAACCCAACACCCCAAACTAGGAACTTATTTGCAAGTCTTACCGACAAATGAGTTCCTAGTTTGGGGTGTCGAGTTAAAAACTATAAAGCGGGAGGGATATTTTTCTCACTTGCCTTTTTGTGGCGAAATCCGGAGTCTCCCTCTATTTTCTTTCTCAGCAATTTAGAGTATATCAGTGCTCGGATAGCGGAGGGCATAATCCTCACAGGAAAACGCACCGCTATATTCCTCAACATATCAACGAAACGGATAACCCCCATTTTATAAAACCGATACATCAAGCAAACCTCCCCTTTAGCATACCTCCATCCCCCGCGGCGAGTAGCCATAGAAACGCCACCACGAACGTTGACCAGCCTTTGTTGGACATTGTAAAGTGTTGCTCCACAGGCAATCATTCGACCCCAAAGCCAATAATCTTCCAATAGGTAAAAGTGCTGATAACCTCCTGCTTCTAAAACCCTGCCACGACGGAACATAACGGTCACGTGGTTCACTGGTGTCTTCTTTCGGAAGTATTTTTTGAGCTGGTCATCTGTTTCCGGCGCTCGGCGTTCTGATACTATTTCGGCTGGGTCGTCTTCAAATTCGCTTATCCAACCGCCCACAATCGACAGTTCCGGGTTCTCGGCAAATGCTTTTAATTGCAGTTCAAAGCGTTGTGGCATCGAAATGTCATCACTATCCATCCGCGCCACCAGGTCGTATTGGCACACTTTCAACCCCTCGTTAAGAGCCATACCAAGCCCCACGTTTTCAGGTAATGACAGCACCTTTAAGGATTTATACTTTGACTCAAACTCATCAACCACCTCGTCGAGTTCCGCCGTTAGCGCGCCATCTTTGACCAAAACCACCTCATCAGGCTCTATTGTCTGTTCAAAAACACTACGTAGTGCCTCCCGCAGGTATTCCTTTTTTTCGCGATGATATACAGAGATTAGAACGCTAAATTTCTCCATCATAAATTTTTATATGCCTATCATAAAAGGCTCTAGGTGAGTATTTTTCTAAATATAGCGCATAAATATTTCGCGAGAGAACATCGCGATTTAACATCGCATCCCCTATCGCTCCCACTATCGAATTTTCTGTGTCCAACTCAAACATCTCTACCTCAGTGCCTTTAGTCACTATTTCGCGGAAAATCTCAATATCAGACACTACGCAGGCTTTTCCGTAACAAGCCGCCTCTAAGAGTGACAATGGAAATCCCTCGCTACGACTCGGCATCGCAAAAATATCATAGTGAGGCAGATACCGATACGCTTCGGGTTGCGTACCCGCAAAAAAACATCTATCGTAAACTCCCACCTTGCGCGCCTGCTTTTCCAGCTCCTCGCGCGAGCGCCCGTCACCAACAATATACAACTTGTGGTTGGGCAACTCAGCCAACGCATCTATCAATATATCAATACCTTTCACTGTGGATAACACAGCATTAACACCAATGAGAGTTGCCTCTCCCTTAAACTTTTGCAGTGTCACAAGTTCATCATTTGTAATCTTTTTCGTATAATCTACCGTGCGAGTATTGTAGGCATAGGTCAGTTTTGCGGGAGTAATCCACTGTTTGTAATACTCCTTGGCGGTCTTGCTCAACGTAATGACGCGGTCTAATTTCCCAAGGCTGCGCATCCACAACCGTCCGAAGACTTGAGCGACAAACCAATTGTATTGATACCTAAAATCCTGAAAGACAAATGGATGCACGGTAGACATATACTTCACTCGTCCGCTATGCTCTCTAAATCTGCTCACGTACTTATCGGGACGCATTCCGTGGCTGTGAACAACGTCAAACTGCACGAAATCAATGGCTTGATTTGCCTGAATTTTCACAGTCGTGCACGGAAAATCGAGCGGAGGTTTCTCGTCGAAATAGAAGACCGTGCACAGATGATCATTCTCCATCATAACCTTAACCAACTCATAGACAACTAAAACCGGCCCCTTTGCCGCAAGTGACGGAACGATATATGCTATATTCATTGCACCTCTCCTTTTGTATTTATTACTAAATCCTTGCCCGCCAGACGTACCCGCGCAAAACCGCTCTCGTCGAAAGAAGTTGCATTTTCGTATGCGGGCGTAATAGCTTCAACACCCTGCAAATCAACATATCCATACTTGCCACCACTGCGCACCAGCAGTAATCCATCAGAAAATTCGCCCATCCAATCATATCTGCAACCTACAATTTCACGCCCACTGCGGTCGAAACAGCCCCACTTTCCCTTTTTGTTGCAGTAGGCAATCGCCGAGCCATCCCACGAAATTTCGTCAAAAATAGTATTAATCACCAATTTACCGTCCGGTTTACTCAGCCCGCTCAGACCCTTTCGAACCACAACTGCACGCCCCTCTTCAAACTCCTCCACACGGTCGTACATAGCCTCGATCACCACCTCGCCAGTCTCCTTCTCCTTATACCCCCAAAGCCCACCACTCTCAAAAGGAATCAACCCCTCATTATATATAGCAGCCTCATCTGCAACACGCTCATTATCAAACTCTAGGAAAATAGGGTAATAATCCCCCGATTGGTGGTCGTCAAAGACCAAAAGTTCACTCTCCACAACAGAGCCGTGAATAATGCCGGCTGCTGCGAGACAACTCGTTCGCTCATACCCCTTTACAGAGGTAAAACACTTCAAAGCAGCAACTTTACCACTACACTCAACCATAAATGTTACCACCCCTTTAGATGAATAGAATAGCGGATACCCCTCCTTGTCGAACACCGTTCTAATGTCCGACAAGGTGAGCAATCTGCTGTGGAGGTTCATAACTGCCTCAATATAATTGTTAATCGAAGGAAAGCGCATTGTTTCAGTGAAAAATAAAAAGTGAGAAATCGCGTAAAATGAGGTAGCGAAAATATTTTTCGCCGCATTTTTCACCTATAATTTATATACTGTTGTGCTGCCAATATTTATGAATTTTACGAGGTCGGACATCGAGGCATTAAAAGCCATACCACGGTATTCGCCAACAATAGGGTGGTCGAAATGTATGGCAATTTCTCGCGCAAAACAGTCAGGCATTTTGCTCGATATGGAGTATAATAGATGGGCGTACTTGTCCTCGGGCAACTCACTTTCGTTTTCAGGAAAAATGATTGAACTCTCGGAGCTGCCACTCAAATGAATATTCATCAGAATTGGCTCACCATCAGACGTTTGCAAAGTTTTTATCTGCGCAACAACCTCCACCAACTCCCTCTCTGTCGAGTCGGTCGCTTCGCCATCCGAGATGTTGATGATAAGCGGCGGAAACGAATCGTAATGCTCACCACACCAATCTTTTATCTCGCCATACACCCTGCTGAAAGCCGCACGCATCGGAGTTCTGCCGTGCGCGGTTGCCTCCACCCAAACTCGCTGCAATACGTTGGTTACGGCAACCTTTCCATCGGGCATTAATCTTTGTCTTTGAACGTTTTGCGTCTCTTTTACTATGCCCACTAACTTTTCAGGCGAGACAAAATAGCTATTCGAGTCCGCCAGCAGCGACTGCACACCCGCACCCGAATAGCCCACTACCATTATATCATAATAGTGTTTATATCCGCTCTCGCAGCGAGAGCGAGCTACAAACTCCTCCAACAAGTTGTTGATTATCTCCGCAACAGCTATACACTTGGGTTTCCATCCATCACGCCACGCTATGGTCTCCCACATCGAACCCGACTGGTCTACCATAATCACAACCGCCATTGGGTTGCGCACCGATATTTTCGCCTGATGAGCCAACTCAAATTAATCTTCCAAAAAATATTCGATTGTCGTTACCACGCGCAAAATTTTGATATCTTGTGTGTTCTCATCTCTATCCAATATTGTGAGTTGTCCCTGAGACGCAGTTTTAATTTTACCAAGCTTGCTTTGAGAATCCTCAGCGAACTTTTCGGCAGAGGCACGGGCATTTTTGGTAGCCTCTTCAATCATCCTTGGTTTGATGTCGTTGAGCTTTGTAAATTGATATTTTGTCTGGAATTGCCAATTTGATACCAACGCAATGTTCTGTTTGAGTAGTTGAACCTGCTTGGAAATTAACTCGCGCACCAACTCAACATTTTCGCTACTGACGGTTATAACATTAGTTGTGTTGTAACGATACGGAGCATTTCCCGGTGAGTACATCTCCGCTTGGCGGTCTTGCACCACGGGAGAGGAGAGGGTTATATCCTCTTTTTTAATGCCATTATCTGTCAAGAACTTGATTATATGGTTGTTCTTTTGCTCGATTTGCGAGAAAATTTGTTGCAGGTCATTACCAACCTCCATATAGGATATAGGCCAAATTACGCGGTCGGCAGGAGTTTCAATCTCTGAGAGACCCTTAACGACAACCGTTCTATCCAACATTTTGAAATTCTTCACGGCACTGTTTATACAGAAGCCGACAACTACCAAACCAATGGCTATGTATAGCCCTATTAATTGATTGCTTTTCATTATTTTATGTGTATTTTTTAACCAATAGTTGAGCCAACGGGTGCATCAGCAACCGCCAGTGTAAGCCTACCCGTGGGGTCAGCCGCCATCAGAATCATACCTTGCGACTCGATGCCCTTAATCACGCGCGGCGCAAGGTTAGCCAGCACCAAAATCTGTCGACCCACCATATCCTCGGGCGAGTAATATTCCGCAATGCCGGAGACGATTGTGCGTCTATCCAAGCCCGTATCGATGATGAGTTTGAGCAACTTTTGGGTTTTAGGAACTCTCTCTGCCTCCAAAACCTTAGCCACGCGGATGTCCATTTTCCCGTAGTCGTCAAACTGCACAGTATCTTTTGCGGGGGCAAGTTCTGCGTTAGCCGCCTCGTTTGCCTGCTTGGTTGCCTCTAATTTAGCGAGTTGAGCTTCGACAACAGAATCCTCAATCTTTTCAAACAGCAACTCTGCCACCCCCAGCTCGTGTCCCGCCTCCAGTAGTGAAGCACTGCCTATCTCCTCCCAATTAAAGCCGGTTTTATTCAACATTTTCAGAAGTTTAGCAGCCGTAAACGGCATAAATGGCTCGCAAGCAATAGCCATATTGGCAGCAATTTGCAGCGACACATTCAAGATTGCGGCTGTGCGTTCGGGGTCGGTCTTGTACACCTTCCAAGGCTCGGTGTCTGCCAAATATTTGTTACCCAAGCGGGCAATATTCATCACCTCCTTCAACGCCTCGCGGAATTTATAGGTCTCGATATTTCGCTCAATCTCCGTCTTGATTTTAGGAAGTTCCGCCAAAACCTCTCTGTCATAATCGGTCGGAGCAGTTGCAAGCGGCACTTTATTGTCGAAGTATTTAGAGGTCAGCACCAAAGCGCGATTTATAAAATTTCCGTAGATAGCTACCAACTCTGAGTTGTTGCGCGCTTGGAAATCGCGCCACGTGAAGTCGTTATCCTTGGTTTCGGGGGCATTGGCACACAATACATAGCGTAAAACGTCCTGCTTACCGGGAAACTCCTCCAGATATTCGTGCAGCCAAACAGCCCAGTTGCGCGAGGTCGAAATCTTATCATTTTCCAAGTTAAGAAACTCATTTGCAGGCACATTTTCGGGCAGAATATACCCGCCGTGTGCACGCAACATTGCGGGAAAGACAATGCAATGGAACACAATATTATCTTTGCCGATAAAGTGCACCATCTTTGTCTGCTCGTCCTTCCAATATTTCTCCCAGTCGGGCGTTAAATCCTTCGTTGCCGATATGTAACCGATTGGTGCATCGAACCATACATATAGAACCTTGCCCTCTGCGCCGGCTACGGGAACGGGTATACCCCAATCCAAATCGCGACTCACTGCCCGCGGTAGCAACCCGCCGTCCAACCAACTCTTGCACTGCCCGTAAACATTTGATTTCCAATCCTTATGCCCTTCCAGAATCCACTCCTTCAAAAACGGTTCGTGCTTATCCAGTGGCAAAAACCAGTGCTTGGTCTCCTTAAGAACGGGAGTTGCGCCGCTGATAGTCGACTTGGGGTTGATAAGCTCTGTTGCAGAGAGAGTTGAACCACACTTTTCGCACTGGTCGCCATAAGCACCCTCTGCGCCACATTTGGGGCAAGTGCCTGTAATATAGCGGTCTGCAAGGAATTGTTGAGCTTCAGGGTCGAAATACTGTTCGGTGGTTTGCTCTATGAACTCTCCGTCGTTGTATAGTTTCAGGAAAAAATCGGATGCCGTCTGACGGTGTGTCGGGGAGGTTGTGCGCGAATAAATATCGAAACTTATGCCAAGTCCCGCAAAGGCGTTTTTGATAATATTATGATAACGATCTACCACCTGTTGGGGTGTAACACCCTCTTTACGAGCCTTTATCGTTATGGGCACACCGTGCTCATCCGAGCCGCAGATGCTGATAACGTCTTCGCCTTTCAATCGCAAATAGCGAACATAAATATCCGAGGGAACGTAAACCCCTGCCAAATGTCCAATGTGCACCGGTCCGTTGGCATAGGGCAGAGCCGAGGTAACTAAGTGGCGTTTATATTTTTTCATAATTTTCGTGAAAGTATTTATCTCACAAAAATAGTGAAAAAAGCGTTGATTAACAAATTTTTTATTGAGACGGTGCCAAGGCACCGTCTCAATAAAAAATTCTATCGCGGTCTCACAGCCTCCACACCGTAAACCGCACTCTCGCCCAACTCCTCTTCGATACGCAGCAGTTGGTTGTATTTAGCCATACGGTCGGAACGGCTCATAGAACCGGTCTTGATCTGTCCCGAGTTTGTGGCAACAGCAATATCGGCAATGGTGGTATCCTCTGTCTCGCCCGAGCGGTGAGAAGTTACCGTTGTGTAGCCTGCACGATGAGCCATCTCAATGGCATCCAGCGTCTCGGTGAAAGTCCCGATTTGGTTTACCTTAATCAAAATCGAATTTGCGCAACCCTTCTCAATGCCCTTGCGAAGGAACTCAACGTTAGTCACAAACAAATCATCGCCCACCAACTGGCACTTATCACCTATTTTTTCGGTCAAAGCTCTCCATCCGTCCCAGTCGTTCTCGCCCATACCATCCTCGATTGAGTCAATAGGATAGTTCGCGATTAGCTCAGCCAGATACTCTACCTGCTCTGCCGATGAGCGCTTTTTACCGTTCGCACCCTCGAATTTCGAGTAATCATAAACTCCATCCTTATAAAATTCCGACGCGGCACAATCCAAACCGATTGTGATTTGCTTGCCCGGCTCGTAACCCGCTGCCGTGATAGCTTTGATGATAGTCTCAAGTGCATCCTCCGTACCTCCGGCAAGTTCCGGCGCGAAACCGCCTTCATCGCCCACAGCCGTGCTCAATGCGCGTGAATGCAGCTCTTTTTTAAGAGAATGAAAAACTTCGGCACCCATTTGGATAGCCTCAGAAAAAGTGGTGGCACCAATGGGGCGAATCATAAACTCCTGAAAGGCAATCGGAGCGTCCGAGTGTGAACCGCCATTGATAATGTTCATCATAGGCACGGGAAGCGTTTTGGCATTCACCCCGCCGATGTATCTGTAAAGTGGCAATCCAAGCAGGTTTGCCGCCGCCTTAGCCACCGCCAGCGAAACGCCAAGTATGGCATTTGCACCGAGATTGCTCTTTGTCGGAGTGCCGTCCAGAGCGAGCATAGCACGGTCGATACCCACTTGGTCGGTAGCCATCATACCCGTAATCTCCTTGGCAATGATGTCATTAACATTCTGAACAGCCCGTAGCACACCCTTGCCGCCGAAGCGTCCCTTGTCGCCATCGCGAAGCTCCAAAGCCTCATTTTCGCCTGTGCTTGCACCACTCGGCACCGCCGCCCGCCCGAAAGCACCGCTACTTGTTATAACCTCCACCTCTAAGGTAGGGTTACCGCGCGAGTCCATTATCTCCCTCGCGCGTACGCTAATTATTTGTCCCATTTTTATTTACTTTTATCGTTCCTAATATTATCAGTCCAAATCCCACTAATGTTGTCCAATATAAAATTTCACCTAATACGAAAAATATCAACACCAATGAAAGTACCGGCGAAAGGTAGGTGAGCGAAATTACCGCCGCCCTATTAGTGGATAACGCCAAAGCTCGCGCCCATAGTATAAAGGTGATGCCCATCTCAAATACGCCAACATATACCGCCGATGTAACCCCTTTTATGGAAGGCAGTTGCAAATCATCGAAGAGTGCACAATATGCCAACAAAAATAAAAAACCGAATGCAAAAGCCACAAAAAGTTTTAGGCTCGAATCTGTTTGTGGTTCGGTTTTGTTGTTGAAAATCCAGTACAAAGCCCATATAAATGCACTGCTTAGTGCAAGAATTATGCCGAAAATAGAACTTTCTGCAAACCCTGTCAAAGAGCCTTGCAACGAAATAAATACAATCCCCACAAAACACACTACAAACCAAACTATCTGCTTTTTAGAAACTTTCGTGCCCAGTAGCGGAATCGAAAGCAGCAAGAGTACAATCTGCCACAAATAGTTGAGCGGCTGAGCCACCTGAGCCGGCAACAAGGAGTAGGCTTTGAAAAGAACCAAATAGTACAAAAAGGGATTCAGCAGACCCAGCGCCGCAAATTTCCCTGCGTTCTTTCGTGTAATCTGTCGAAAACTATTTTTTCTTATCACATCTATCAGAAAGATTATCAGCGCAGTAAATGATGCTAGAAGCAATAATTTTGCATAGCTCATCTCAGCCAATGCTATCTTGAACGCCGTTGCCACAGTAGACCAACATAACACCACACCGGCGGCGCATAAAAATGCTTTTTGCTGATTATTCATTTGTTAACCATAGTGAAAAGTGCCACAAAGCTACAAAAATAATATATCAAAAATAGATTCATATCAAATAAAAATTAGAGAAAAACCTCTTTTTCCAAATATTATTTATAACTTTGTTAGGGACTGCGGTCCGCCATAGAACTTTTGGTAGTGTTTCAAACTTGCTGAATGTCATTGCAGCCTTCGCAGCAATGACAACTGAGAGAGTTGAGCTATGATGCGGCACCACCTTTCAGAAGACCCGTTAGGAAACTTTAGAAATAAGGTGAAAATATGAGGCTCAAGAGGCGCAATATAAAGGGGACTTCTAAAAATTAATCGATTGAGATTTTTGATCTATTTTGCGCAGCTTTGGATTTGATAATCCAAAGACAGTATCGGGATACGGCTTTGATAATCAAATCCAAAGATGTGTAAAAGAAATTAAAAATATCATCGAAAAAAGAAACCTCCACATTTTTGTTTAATTTTTAGAAGTCCCCTAAAGCCAATTTCATATAGTTGCTAAGGTTGCGGAACGATATTGATAAAAGAAAATTTAGGAGTGCGAACTCCTTTGAGCATAAACTAATAACGAAAATAAAGTCAATGAAGAACGAATTTGAACTCACCACCGAGCAATTAATTGAGATTGCCAACGACCTTGATGCCAAGATTTACAGGGGTTTAACTGTAAACGGCACAGAAATAAAATGTATCCCCACTTACGTTAAGCCCTGCAAAAATGCACTCGAGGGAGAGGCTGTAGCTTTCGACCTGGGGGGTACAAATTTCCGCGCCGCAAAAGTCCGAATCGGAGAGCATACGGATGTTTTAGAGGACTTTAAGAAAAATTTTGAACATATGAAAGAGCCGCGCTACACGCGCGAAGACCTCTTCGAGGATATTTCCAATGTCGCCGATAAACTCGATATTGCAGACAATGCAAGCATCGGTTACTGCTTCTCGTATCCGTCAGAGTCTACAATGAATGGAGATGCAGAACTAATAGAGTGGACAAAGGGGGTGAATATAGATGGGATGATAGGCAAGCCCATAGGTCAGACCCTACTCGACTATCTGAACGAGAAAAATCCGAAACGTTACAGTAAAGTGGTAGTTATCAACGACACGATAGCAACCCTTTTCGCCGGTCTATCCACTCCCCACAAGGATGCTTACATAGGTCTTATCGTGGGCACGGGGACAAATATGGCAACCATCTACCCCTCATCCCATATATCAAAGATAAAGAACGTAAAGAGCTGGAAGGGCGAAACGCCGGTTAATCTCGAGTCGGGCAACTTCAATCCGCCCCACTTGACCAAATATGATAATGCGGTAGATGCTAAATCCGAGAAACCGGGAGCACAACGGTTCGAGAAAGCAATATCGGGAATGTATATCGGACGAGTATTTTTGGAGGTTTTTCCCGAAGCCGGCTTCGAGCCGACACTATCGGGCAAAGACCTTAACTTTATCATCAACAACCCAACCGAATATACCTCCGAGCAGGTGGAGGTTGCATATCAAATCAATGTCCGTTCGGCAAAATTAGTAGCAGCCTCCATCGCGGGCTTGGTATCTAACCTTGCAAAAGTCAATGCCAACACACGAAACATTATGTTGCTTGCCGAAGGGACAATGTTCTGGAGCAAAGCTGTTTACAAGGACTTCGACTATAAGAGTGTCGTGCACGACACCCTACGCACCATCCTTCGAGGTATGGGCTACGAGGATATTAATGTGGATATTCCACTCACGAGCAATGCCAACCTGATAGGATCGGCGGTTGCGGTACTATCTTAGAAATAGGCGGATGATTAGAGAAGCAATAGTGGAAGCACAGAGGGCTTTAGCGCGTGGCGAAGTGCCCGTGGGGGCTGTTGTGGCGTGCCGAGGGCGGATTATCGCACGGGCACATAATATGGTTGAGACCCTGAACGACCCCACAGCACACGCCGAAATGCAAGCAATCACGGCGGCGGCTAACGCCCTTGGAGGTAAATATTTGGGTGATTGCACGATGTACGTAACACTCGAACCCTGCCCTATGTGTGCCGCCGCAATGTATAATGCGCATTTGGGCGAGTTGGTCTATGGTGCGTCAGACACAAAACGCGGCTATAGAACAATATCCCCCAATTTGCTGCACCCAAAGACAACTGTTCAAAGCGGCATTTTGGAGGAAGAATGTGCCGCGCTTATGAAACTATTTTTTCGGGAGCTCAGAAAAAAATTTTGAATTTCAGTAAAAAATGTACACCTTTGTTGTGGAAAATAAATAATATCAAAACCGATAAAATTATGAAAAGAGTAAAAGTTGTATTGATTACCTTAGTTGCGACCCTATTCACTGTAGTGGCTTCTGCTCAAACTGTGGAAGAAGCCGGCGAAAAGTACAATCAAGCTATGGCTAAGGCGCAGGGTGGCGATTTGAACAACGCTATTAAACTTATGGAAGAGGCTATGAATCTTGCTATTGATCTCGGGGAAGATGGTACGGAAATCCTTGCGGAGACGCACAATTGGCTACCTAAATTATATATGGCTAAGGGTTCGAATGATGCAAAAAACAAAAAATACGATGATGCAGTTGTCGCATTGAGTAAGGCTGAAGAGTTGGCGGATCTATGGGGTAATGCACAGGTCAAGGCAGGTGCATCACGAGCAATATCAACTGTTTATATGGCTATGGGTATCGAGGCTTTTAATGGAGACCAATTTGAAAAGGCTCTTGAATCTTTCAGCAAAGGTTACGAACAAGATCCGGGAAACATTACCCTTGCGGGATACACCGCGAAATCTTACGCAAAGACAGGCAACTTGAATAAATCTTTAGAAATATACAAAGGTATCATTGAAATAGGAGCAGCGAACTCGAAGTACGCTGCCGCAGCTAAAGAGGCAGCAGCAGATGCGACAGGCTTTGTTTTGGAAGCTTTGGCTGAAGCCGGCAAAGAGCAAAATTTGGAAAAAGCTGTTGCGTTGGCAGATACCTTAGCAGGAATTTCGCCCAACGAGCCTCAATCGAATATGCTTGTTATTCAGCTGGCTAACAACCTCAAAAAGTATGACGTAGTTATCGAGCGCGGTGCTATGTCGGCTGAGGCGCAGTCAAGTCCTGAGTTGAAATCGGACGCTTACTTCATATTGGGCGTGGCATATGAAGCAAAGGGCGACAAAGCAAAAGCTACAGAAGCCTACAAAAAAGTGACTGCCGGCAAAAACGTAGCTGCAGCAAAAACCGCTGTTACAAACCTAAGCAAATAATATTTTCTCGAAATATTTCCGGCAGGGGCACAAGAAGTTGTGCCCCCTTTTATTAAAAGATGGTTCACAAAATTATAGCCGCAAGCGAGCCCTTAGAAGTAATCGGCTCCGCGCCCGCTACGATTGACTCCTTAGCTTTCGACTCGCGTAAAGTGGGCAATCATACGGCATTCTTTGCCCTTCGCGGCACACACACCGATGGGCACAACTATATCGAAAATGCAATCCAAAGAGGCGCAAACCTCATCTTTTGCGAGAAGTTGCCCGAGTCAATGCACAACGAGCTGTGCTATGTGAGGGTTGCCGACTGCTCGGTGGCTCTTGCCCTAGCTGCAAAAGTGTTCTACTCAGACCCATCCGCTAAAATCAAACTCGTGGGCGTTACCGGCACAAATGGCAAAACAACAATCGCCACCTTGCTGCACGACCTATTCGAGAAGTTGGGATATCGTTGCGGACTACTATCTACGGTTGTGTACAAAATCGACAAACGCGAAATACCGGCATCACACACAACACCTGACGCACTACAAATAAATGTCTTGCTAAGTGAAATGGTCGAGTGTGGTTGCGAATATTGTTTTATGGAGGTGAGTTCCCACAGCGTTGTTCAAAATCGAATCAAAGGCATCGAATTTGAGGGCGGCATATTCACCAACCTCACCCACGACCACTTAGACTACCACGGCACATTTCTCGCCTACCGCGATGCTAAGAAGGCATTTTTCGACAATCTACCACCCAAAGCCTTTGCACTGACTAACTTAGACGACAAGAACGGGGAGGTGATGCTACAAAATTGCCGCGCACGCCGCCGAAGCTACTCGCTGAGAACCATTGCCCACTACCACTGCCTCATACGAGAGAGTCACCTAGACGGCACACTGATATCACTAAACAATAGCGAGCTTTGGGTTCAGTTCATCGGCAGATTCAACGCCTATAACCTTGCGGCAATATATGGCGCTGCAATGGAACTTGGGGCTGATAGAGAGCAGGTTATGATCACTCTATCAACACTACAACCAGTAGCCGGCAGGTTTGAGTGCGTCCGCGGGCGAGATGGAAAGTTGGCAATTATAGACTATGCCCATACACCGGACGCACTACAAAATGTACTCGAAACCATTGGCGAGCTCAAGGGTGGTGCGCGTGTCTACACTGTTGTGGGCTGCGGCGGAGACCGCGACGCAACAAAACGCCCTTTGATGGCGCGTATAGCGGTAAATATGAGCAATATGACTATTCTAACTACCGACAATCCGCGCACGGAAAGCCCCGACGATATTTTGCGACAGATGCGTGAGGGTTTAGACTGCACGGAGGTGCGTCGCTCGCTGGTAATCAACGATAGGCGCGAGGCTATCCGCACAGCAATCACGCTAGCATCCCCGGGTGACATCATCCTCATAGCCGGCAAAGGACACGAAACATATCAGGAGATTGACGGCATACGTCACCATTTCGACGACAAAGAGGAGGCTGAGAGAGAGTTAGGTGTGAGGTAGGTAATTTTTCTGGGAGGGGGGATATCCTCCCTGGAAAATCACAACTTTTCTGCCAACTCAGCCATAAATGCCGCGCCGTAAGCCAAACACCCCTCATCGGCCACAAACTCCGCATTATGCAACGGCGCGGACTCCCCAACCCCAAGTCTATAAAATAGTGACGGATATCGAGCCGCGTAGAAGCCAAAATCCTCCGCCGTCATTCTCATCGGAATATTTACGACTGCCTCACCACCAAATTCTTCGAGGCAAACTGCTATGGCTCTCTTCGTAAGTTCGGGGTTGTTGTAAACACTTGGATAACCAGTCTTTATCTCAACATCCGCATCAACATCGTATGATAACGCCGTATTCTTGGCAATCTCCTCTACACGTTTGTGAGCTTGCGCTCTAAATTCCTCACTCATAGTGCGTAAAGTCCCCTCTATATATACCTCATCGGGTATAATATTAGTAGCCCCATCTGCAATAACTCTTCCAAAGGACAAAACCGCGGGAGTGAGGGCATTGTTATTACGCGAAACGATGGTCTGCATCGCAAGTACCATCGCCGCACTCGCCACCACAGGGTCTTTGAGAAGGTGAGGCATAGCCGCGTGCCCGCCGCGTCCGCGCATCGTGATGTGAATTTCGTCTGTGGAAGCCATAAACGTACCTCCGCGAAAGCCAAAGACCCCGACCGGCAGTTCGGGTGAAACGTGCTGACCGACAAAGCATCTCGGCTCTAAACCATCAAAAACCCCCTCTTTTAGAACTATTGAAGCACCACCCGGATGCATCTCCTCGCCCGGCTGGAAAAGCCCCCAAATAGTACCCTTGTAACCATTAATTTTAAGCAATATCAACGCCGCTAAGAGCGACGTTGTATGAATATCGTGTCCGCAAGCGTGCATTTTTCCGGACTTGCAGGCATACGGCAAGTTGTTCCTCTCGTGAATTGGGAGCGCGTCCATATCTGCGCGCAGAACAATCGGATTTTCGGGTTTATCTCCCGTCAATTTTGCTAATAGTCCCGTGCCGGCAACCTTAACATACGGGATGGCGTACTCGTCCAATACTGCAGCCACAAAAGCCTGAGTGTTATACTCTTCAAAGGATAGTTCGGCATTTTGGTGTATATATCTCCGCCACTCAACTATCCGTGGCATCATCTTCTTTGCTAATTCAAAATAGCTCATAACAATATATCAAATTTATGATAATAAGGCACATATATTAACTCAGCATTAAAACTCTATAAATCCCTGCTGGGCAAGCACCTCAAAATACTCTTTCGAGAATTTCAAGCTATCCTCACCCTTGTATCTTCGCTCTGTGAAAATTTTCGCAAGATTTTCCAGACCATTTTCATCTAATAACTTTTTGGTGAAATCTGAATTTTCCATTTCAGAATACAATTCATCTATTTTTTCGGAGGTGAATGGCGTATACCTCTCATACTGCACCACTGCCTCCATCGGCAGACGCGGCGTAAGAGGCGGATTGACTGATGGATAGCCAACCGCAACTGTCGTCACGGGCACAACTCCGCGCGGCAACTCCAAGATTTCTATAATGCGCCGTGCTGTGTAGGTTGTCGTGCCGAGGTATACTATGCCAAGACCTTGATTTTCAGCCTCTAATGCAAAGTTTTCGGACGCTAACAGAGCATCAATCGCAGCATTGACCCACCACATAAAGTTGTGATAATCAGGCTCTGCCCCTCGCTGCAAACACCACTGCGTGAAACGATTCACGTCCGCACAAAAGGTCACCACAGCCCCAGCCTGCCGAACGCAAGGTTGATTGAAATGGCAGGGAGAAAGCAGTTCCTTACCCTGATCGCTCTGGGTTACCACCATCGAATAGAGCTGCATCCCACCCGTTGTCGAAGCACGAGAGGCGGCAACCAATATTTCATCGAGAATGTTATTATCAATTTTTCGTTCCGAAAATGCACGAATCGTACGATGCGTGGCAATAGCTTTAATCATAGCAAATTAGTCTCTTAGAATCGTAAGTAAAATGGTGAGGTAAGCTCTCTGTACTCGCGACTGTATTCGCGGGGATTGGTGGTTTCTATGGTGAGATTCTCTTCCAGTAATTCGGTTTTGGCAAACGAAAACTCTGCTGCGATGCGCTTCACGGAACGCCCGGCGATAGGGGTGATATTCAACTTTTTATTACAATAGAGACCCTCACGCGCTGCCTTAGCCATAAAAATCCCTGCCTCACTGTATGGAAATATTGCACAAAAACGCCCCTCAGGTTTTAACAAAGAGATAACTCCGTCCACCAAATCCGAATATGGCAAGAGTGCGGCGTGGCGTGCAGCAGTGCGCGTAAGTTGCATATTATGAGAGGAGTTAAGGAAAAAAGGCGGATTGGAAATAATCAAGCAATATCTCTTTTCACTCGTTGCGGCATACTCCTGCAAGGAGATTTCGCGCACAAAAATTCTTTCGTTCCATCGCGAACGCCTAGCATTCAAGGCTGCCTCCTGTGCGGCAAGTGGCTCAATTTCAATGGCATCCACCACCACTTTAGAATTACGCTGCGCCACCATCAACGCCAAGAGTCCCGTACCGCATCCGACATCTAAAACCCGCTGCTCATCTCCCCTCACATCTGCCCACGCCCCAAGCAGAACACCGTCCGTGCCCACACGCATAGCACTCTGACGCTGCTCAATCTCGAACTGCTTGAAACGGAAATAGTCGGACGGCATCTACTCTATTCTCTTTATATTCGCACCCAAAGCATTCAATCGCCCGTCAATATTTTGGTAGCCACGGTCTATCTGCTCCACATTCTGAATCACGCTCCTACCCTGCGCACTCATTGCAGCAATCAGCAGTGCAACGCCGGCTCGAATATCGGGTGAGGTCATCCGCGTACCTCGAAGCTGCACCTGGTGGTTGTGTCCGATGACTGTCGCACGGTGAGGGTCGCATAGAATAATTTGCGCTCCCATATCAATTAGTTTATCAACAAAGAACAAACGACTCTCGAACATCTTTTGGTGAATCAACACCGAACCCTTTGCCTGTGTGGCAACCACAAGAAATACAGAGAGTAAATCGGGAGTAAGTCCGGGCCAAGGGGCATCTGCAATGGTCATAATCGAGCCATCGAGAAAACTCTCTATCTCGTAATTGTCGTGGCAGGGGATGTAAATATCGTCACCCCGCTGCTCAAAATGAATACCCATACGATTGAATTGGGTGGGTATGATTCCAAGATTGTCGAACGAAACATCCTTGATGGTAATCTCGGAACGAGTCATTGCTGCCATTCCGATAAAGCTACCCACTTCAATCATATCGGGCAACATCGTGTGTGTGGTACCGCCAAGATAATCGACCCCTTCAATAGTAAGAAGGTTTGAGGCTATACCCGTGATATTCGCCCCCATACGCACCAACATTTTGCAGAGCTGTTGCAAATACGGTTCGCACGCTGCGTTGTAAATCACCGTTTTACCTCGCGCCATCACGGCTGCCATAACAATGTTTGCCGTTCCCGTAACAGATGCTTCGTCCAAGAGCATATACCCACCCTGCAAACCACCATCTGGCGCAGCGAGAACGTTCAACGAATTATCCTCATTTGGCTCATACCTCGCCCCAAGATTTTGGAAACCAATAATATGAGTATCCAGCCGCCTACGACCAATCTTATCACCACCGGGCTTGGGCATCGCAGCCCTACCAAAACGAGCCAACATCGGTCCGAGCATCATCACCGACCCGCGTAGGCGACTCGCCGCCCGCGAAAATTCAGGACTGAACATATAATCAACATCCACATCAACCGCTCGGAACGAGTAACTACCCTCCCCCACCTTCTCGGTCTCCACACCCATTTTGCCGAGCAACTCTATAAGCTGCATCACATCAACAATATCGGGAATATTATGAATCGTAACCTTTTCAGGCGTTAACAGAACAGCGCAGAGAATCTGCAGCGCCTCATTTTTAGCACCTTGCGGAGTAATTTCACCTTTCATCGGACATCCGCCCAAAACTTCAAAAGTAGCCATACAATACCTATTTTTACGTAGTAAAGTTAATATTTTTTTGAATATCTACAAAATCGAATTACATTTGTGGTATGACTCAAAAAAAGTTATCCATAATAACAGTAGTATGGAATGCGGCGGCGGAGTTAGAAAGGACACTCGCTAACATTTACGCCCTGAAAACCCCGGAAATTGAGAGCATCGTAATAGACGGCGGCTCCACGGACGGCACTCGAGAAGTTATCGAGCGATACGCGCCCGATTATTGGGTGAGCGAGCGCGATAATGGGCTCTATGATGCTATGAATAAGGGGATTGAGGCTGCGAATGGTAAGTATATCTGGTTTGTGAATGCGGGGGATAGGATTCACCAAATGCCCCAATTAGAGGATAAAGACATCTATTTCGGAGAGACGCTCATAACGGATATGGAGGGTTGCCACCTTGGACTGCGAAGTAAGCGGTTACCGGAACACCTTACTTGGCGTTCGCTTGTGAGCGGAATGGTGGTTTGTCACCAATCGTTTATCGTGCGGCGAGAGATTGCACCGCTATATAATTTGGAGTATCGCTATGCGGCGGATATTGAGTGGGTCATAGAATGTTTGGAGCGCGCTCGTACCATTGAGAATACCCATCTGATATTATCCGAATTTGCCGAAGGTGGCATCTCAACTGCCAATCGCTACGCCAGCCTACGAGAACGTTGGAGAATTATGGTTGCCAAATACGGATTTTTCCGCACCGTGACTGCGCACATTGGCTTTGTATTGGCAAAGCCATTCGGCAAAAAGTATAGACAAAAGCATTGAATATCAAGAAAGTCCCGATAGATACAAAAATTCCAGATGAAGAGATACCTGTCATTAATCAAATTCTCACATACAATATTTGCAATGCCCTTTGCTCTGATTGGTTACGCAATGGGGGTACGAGATGGTGGATTTTCGTGGCAGATACTGGTGGGCGTTATTGCTTGTATGGTGTTGGCACGCTCGGCGGCAATGGCTTTCAACAGGGTTGTAGACAGGCGTTTTGATGCCGCAAACCCACGTACGGCAACACGGGAGATTCCGGCAGGAAAAATATCGGTTGCAGCGGCTCGTCTGTTTGTGGTGATTTGCTCGGTAGGCTTTATTGCTGTGGCAGCTACTTTCAACACACTAACTCTGATTCTTTCGCCCGTGGCATTGGCGGTGATTTTGGGATATAGTTATATGAAGCGGTTTACCTCGCTATGTCACTTGGTACTTGGGTTGGGGCTGGCTATTGCTCCCTCAGCGGCATACATAGCAGCAACAGGCACTCTTACCCTCCTTTCTATACTCTACTCTTTTGTGGTGCTCACTTGGGTTGCGGGTTTCGACATCATCTTCGCCCTGCAGGACGTGGAGTTTGATAGCTCCGCCGGACTATTCTCTATTCCGTCAAAGATTGGCATCGGAAATGGACTCATTGTCAGTGGCGCACTACATTTTTTAACGCTCTGTTCCGCCATCGCTGCCGCAGGGTTGATGATAGATCAATATCAAGCAAACAGACCTTTGTTATGGAGTGGCGTAGTGGCATTCGGCATATTACTGCTCTATCAGCACCTAATCGTAAAACCCACCGATTTGAGCCGCGTAAATCTCGCATTCGGCACAACAAACGGCATCGCAAGCATAGTATATGCAACCCTTGTGATTGCATCTATCTGGTTTGCATAACCTTCAGAAAGATAACATCTCGGCACGGAGGTAACTCATATGGAGGCTTCTAGAAATTAGCCGCTGTGTTATTTTGGAATTTTTATAAGCCGTCATATATATATGGCGGTGGTGTATGGCTCATATCATAATCTCCCCATCGCTCCGTGATTTGTTCTAAGATATTGCGAACACCTTCGGCGGTAGGCTCGGTGACCAATCTCAAACGAGTCTCCTTGAAGTTGGGCAGAGATTTGAAATAGCAACTCAAGTGCCGGCGAAGCTCCAACACCCCCACTCGCTCACCTTTATAGCTCACAGAAACATCCAAATGCCTCTTGGCAAGCTCAACACGTTCCCTGACAGATGGTTGAGCCATTTTAATTCCATTCTCTAAGAAGTGCTTGACCTCGCGAAAAACCCAAGGACGTCCGAATGTTGCTCTGCCAATCATCACACCATCAACACCATATCTATCGAAAACCTCGGACGCCCGCTCCCCACCGGTAATATCTCCATTGCCGATAATGGGAATTTTAATTAGAGGATTATTTTTGACTTTTCCTATTAGCGTCCAATCTGCCTCGCCTCTGTACATCTGTGCCCGCGTCCTTCCGTGAATTGTGAGCGCCTGTATACCAACATCCTGCAAGCGCAGAGCAATCTCTTCTATATTCTTGTTCTCCTCGTCCCATCCCAGGCGAGTTTTCACCGTCACCGGCAATTTGACACTCTCTACTATCCTACGCGTCATCTCCACCATCTTCGCCACATCTCGCATCATTCCCGACCCTGCACCACGCCCGGCAATTTTCTTAACGGGACATCCAAAGTTAATATCAATCAATTCAGGGGAGGCACTCTGAGCTATCAAAGCAGCCTCTACCATAGGCTCAATTTCACTTCCGTATATCTGAACTCCTATCGGTCTCTCCGCCGGGTCGATGGCAAGTTTGGCTACCGACTTTGCGGCATCTCGTATCAGCGCATCGGCATTAATAAACTCCGTATAGACCATATCCGCCCCAAACTCCCTACAAATTAGTCTAAACGACTGGTCTGTCACATCCTCCATAGGCGCAAGCAACAGCGGACGCTCACCCAAATCCAAACTAGCTATCTTCATAATTATCGGTTAATTGCTGTGGCAACTTCTTGGAATTTTTTATACCCATCTGACGCAATCTCTCGGCTCTGCGAACTAGATTACCCGCACCAGAATTTAGTTGCGAGTAACTCTTTTCATATAGCTCCTCGCTCTTTTTTATGGACTTACCAAGTTCGGAAATGGTATCTACAAAGCCTACGAATTTGTCGTAGAGTTCGCCACCCTGCCGTGCTATTTCGAGCGCGTTTTTGCTCTGCGAATCGCGTTTCCAGAGGTCGTCCACAATCCTAAGAATAGCAAAAAGATTTGTCGGGCTACTCATTATCACCCCCTTAGAATATGCATCGTACCACAAATCGTTGTCGTTCTGCAGTGCGAGAAGAAATGCCGGCTCGTTGGGAATAAACATTATTGTAAAGTCGGGCGAGGCTACAAGTTTTTGATATGATTTCTGACTCAGTGAGTTAATATGATTTCTAATGGAGGCAAGGTGCAGTGATAGCTCCTTGGCATCCTGATTCTCGCAATAGGTGACATAGTTAACAAGAGAAACCTTTGAGTCGATGACAACCTGCTTGCCTTCAGGTAAAAAGAGAATCACGTCGGGGCGAACCGTGCGCCCGTTACCATCCTTGAGAGAGTGTTGGGCTTGAAAATGAACATCACGCGTAAGACCCGAATTTTCGAGCAGTGTCTCAAGAATCATCTCACCCCAATCACCCTGCGCCTTTGAGTTGCCCTTGAGTGCCGCAGTTAAATTATTCGCCTCGCGACTCATCTGTAAATTCAATTCAGCCAATCGCTTAACCTCCATTTGAAGCGCAAATCGTTGTTTAGACTCCTGCTCGATACGCTCACGAAATTTGTCTATCTGTTCGCCGAATGGTTTGAGCAAAGCGCTCAAAGAGTCGTTATTTTGCATACTCATCGCCCGCGACTTGTTCTCCAAAATCTCGTTTGCCAATACATTGAACTTTGCCGAAAACTGCTCGCTCATCTGCCCTCGCTCGCTATTGAACAGAGCCAAAAGTTCAGTCCGCTCGTTATCCATATCGCGCTGTCTCTGAACATTCATAGCCACCCTCTCGGCGAGAATTGCCGAGTTGAGTCGCTCTTGAGTGAGATCCGCAGCCAACTCAGCATTCTGCTTGCACTTCTTCAGGTAAAGGAAGATGAAAAAGGTTGCAGCAACTGCACCTACTATTGCAAAAAATATCTCCATCCGCCCTATGTGAAATGGGGACTTCTAAAAATTAGCCATCGGTTATTTTGGAATTTTCACAAGCCCCCTTAATTAATAATGAACTCTCTACACGCCTATGGTTTCATCAACGTGTCAATCTTCCGCGGTATATCCGTATTATCAATCTTACCACTAAACCGCTCAGCACCAACACCAATAGCAAACACGGGTACATAAGCCGGTGTGTGCGAACCTGTGGTGAAGCCTACACCCGCTTTTGAAGCCAACATATCGACAGCCGCATTAGCGCAATTCTTCTTACTCTTCTCAAATGCAACCAACAGCTCCAACTCATCGCGCGATGACACCTTAACACTATTCCAGAAACCCATATAGTCGGTCAAAACTTTACGCGCCGCCTGCCAATCCTCGCACTGCTCCAAAAGCGTAACAAGCTCTGCACGAGATGATTTCTGACTAAAAAGTAGCGACAAATTCGTGTCGTAGCCCATTGAGTTGAGTCCCAATGTTAGTCCGCCCGTCTCGTGGTCAGCAGTAACAATGATTAGCGTCTCGTTCGGATATCTATGATAAAACTCCAAAGCCTTTGCAATAGCATTATCCATATCCTTGACTTCGTGCACAATAGACGCAGCGTCGTTTGCGTGTGCCGCCCAGTCTATCTGTCCGCCCTCTATCATAATGAAGAAACCTCTCTTATTCATCAAGAAGTTGATGGCTCTTTCGGTCATATCTGTCAGCGTCAAATCATCCTCTTTAGAGTCGATAGCAAGCGGAAGATTTGCCGGATTTTTACCCTCAGCCTGTTCCCAATACATTTTAGCTCCCTTCAAATCCGTACCTAAACCCTTCATTATCTCATACCCACCTGCCAGCAGCTCATCATAACGATTTTTTTCGCCCTTAGGTTTCAACATACCAGCACCTGCGTAAAGGTCGAAACCCGTTGTGGGCATCCAACCCGCTATCTCGTAGTACATATTGCGGTCAGGTTCGTGGGCATAGAATGCGGCAGGAGTTGCGTGGTCGATACTCACCGAGGTCACCACACCGACTTTATATCCGCGCGCCTTTACTTTTTCAGCAATAGTCTCCATCTTTTGGGTGCGGTCGGCATTCATCGAGATGGTATTTATTGATGTTTTGTTTCCCGTTGCCAGCGCTGTACCTGCTGCCGCCGAGCAGGTCGTTAGGCGATTGGCTGCTTGTGTGGTCACCATTCCCGAGTATGGAAATTGTGTGAAATTCAACTTTTCAAAGCCTATTTTACCATCGCGCGCCGCAAGGGCTGCTTCGGCAAGAGCGACTTGTGTAAAACCCATACCGTCACCTATGAAAAGAAACACATACTTGGGTGTTTTAGCCCCTTGTACCGCTATAACGGTAAAGAAAGCAATGACAATGGTAATAATTTTTTTCATCATATACATTTTATTGTACAAAGATAACATAAAAAAGTGAAACTACGAAAAGCGAAGAAACAGTATTTCAGAGGCAACTCATATGAAAGTTATGTAAAAAACTGGTTACTAGCATCTTTACTTTATTAAAACCACGCTAGCAGAATTGAGTTTGCCTTACTCTATGGCGGTAGAGTCCAATTTCTCAAATATGTGACAAACAATGTTTTCGCAGTAAAATCAACGAGTAATTTCGCGGCAAAACATTGTTTGCTCAAAATATTTTGCGTAAATTGGAGCTGAAAAGTGCTTATCATTAATAGACACCCCACTTATTTTCCAATACTCTATCCTGCACTTGACACGGGTGCTGATTGCGATATTTATCAATGAAGTACAGGATCTTCTAAAAATTAGCCGTTGGTTGTTTTGTAATTTTAGAAGCCCCCCCCCCCCCTTAAATAAATTTACAAGATAGTATTGTGCAATAAATTCGTCATAAAAATATGGGGTGATTGATTAAAATTAGCAGTAAAGTGCCACGAAATCAACTCGCTTGTTCGATGGAAGTCTTAATAACGTCCGCAATTTTTAACGGTATTCATTCGGTTGTGGTCTGTTTAGAAACTTCTGCACATCAATGACATAGTCTCTGGTAATTGCCCGATTGAGAGGATATTCGTAATTCTCAGCCTTGAGGTGAGTTAGAATCACTTGCTCCACACCATCTTTCAAACGTGGGAATACATAGTCCATCTCTACAATTTTGCCATTCATTCCTTTTATTATCAACACCTTATTGTTTGGCACTCCCTCCATACGACGATAGTGATATCGATCGCCGGTGGATGGGTCTAACAAGATGGTTTCTGTGGCATTAGGTGCGTGCCATTGGGCATCCCACGAGATGGGGAGCGCCACTGTAACGATTGCCTCAGTGTCGGTGTTACGAAGGCTTACAACACCTCTAAAGTCAGGCACGCCTTTGTATTCACGAATCTGTTCCGGCTTCAGAATATAGCAGTCCAATCTATCGACAAAACTAAAAAGCTGGTCTTCCTCGCTGAGCGAAGTATTAGTCGGCAACACTTTGTTGAGTGCACCCTCAAAAGGTTTCAGGCTAATAATCGTAGCACCATTAATTCCGGCAATACCATATTTTGCGACAGCTTTTGCGGCAGATATTGTATTAATATTCTTGATTAACTCCTTGTTCACAGTCATTGGAAGTGTTTGGTGAGCTGTTGATAGCGGGTAGCGAGCAGGATAAAAATCTCCATTACTCTTTTCCAGAATAACAGTCGGTTTTGCCTCTTTCAATATCTCACCAACCCTGGCACGATAGCTCTCCCCTCCAATTTCCAAGATACGACCAAAAGCGCCCTGCGGGTCTCTATCATCTTCATCCCGAAGTGTTATATAGATAGCTTGGCCATCAACATTGGCTATCTTCTTGGCTTGAGCAGAGGTTAGTAATTTTATCTGTCCGATACGCGACGGAGAGAGTGATACCAATAGCTGGCGATTCATCTCTTTGCCGGTTATGTTTTTGAATAATTTTTCAAAATTAGAATTGTCAGAGGCGAAAATTACCGGAATTTGCTGTTCCGAATTTAGTACTGTAAAATATTTTCGTTCAATCACGGCGGACTCTCGTTTTTTCTCTTTGGCGATTTGTTCCGTTTTTTCTGCAATTTTAGGAGTTTCGTTTGATTGGGGAGCGGCTACGGCAGCCGTTTCCTCCTTGGGAAGAAAAACCGTGTTAATTTCTGTTGTCACCGCAAAGGCGAAAGTCAGCAACGAAAGTGCCGGTAGAACCAATAGCGCTCTTAACGCCGAGCGTTTTGGAAAGGTGTTTGTAATCATCAGTAGTCTTTTTTTTGTTACCGAGTAGCTAAACGAATGGACAAACGGGGGTACGCGACTGTAATCCGCCTCTATCAGTAGGTTAAGATATTCTTTAATTGATGCGCCGCTGCGCACGATTGAGTTATCAACTTGATATTCGTGCACTCTTTTGAGCAGAACTGTCAAATGCCACACGACAGGGTTAAACCAAAGTAGTGCACGACAGAGAAGCATTATACTTAAATCGACCGAGTGGCAGTATTTAGAATGTGCCGCCTCGTGGAGTATAACCAGACGAAGTGACGGAGAACTTCGTAATGAGCTGTTAATAAATATATAATTGAAAAACGAATAGGCAGCTGCCCTCTTACGAAGAAAGATAACGCTGTGTCCAAATATCTTTTCGATTTTTGTAAAAAGTATCGTCGAGAAAATCGAAAAAAGCCCGACCAACAGCCACAAAATCATCACGACAACTCCGACCGCATAGAGCCATTGAGCGTTCAATCCCTGTTTATCAATAACATAGAAGACTCCGACATCCTGCATCGCGTCACCTTCAAAGCTACTGACTACTGCGGGGAAATCCTGCACCCCGGCTGAGGGCGCATCAACGGGCAGTTCGACATATTCTTTCACGGTTTGCAGCGGAATTTTCGTAAGGGAGATAGCAAGCGAGAAGGGAACTATCAACAAGATTATCGTGCGAGCAACAGCAGTTCTCACTCTATTGTGAATCGCAAAATAGTAAATTGCCCAAAGCACAATGAGCGAAATCTGAAGATCCACGAAAAAGCCTAATGAAAACATTGTATTACTATTTTTTAGATTCTACAATTTGACGTGCAATCTCTCTCAAATCCTCATATTCCTTGTTTGTAAGCGTTCCGCTATCATTCAGAAAAGCGACCAATTGTGCGGGCGAGTTGTCAAAAAAGCGGCCGAGAGTGTGGCGCAGAGTGGTGGCACGATAATCATCTTTTCGTAAAACGGCAAAGTATTGATGTGACTTGTTCCACACCCTGTAGCCCACATATCCTTTGTTAACCAACACCTTGAGTGTCGATGCCACCGTATTATAGGCAGGCTTGGGCTCGGCAATAGCCTCGGTAATCTCTCCAAGAAAACATTCGCCAAGCTCCCAAATAGCCTGCATAATCTCTAACTCGGCACGCGTAAGCTCGTTTGTTTTTAGTTCTCTCCTCATAATAGTTATATTTTTATTATTGCAAATATACAACTGTTTTTTTAATTATCAAAATTTATTTTATATTTTGCGGTGTAAAGGGCAAATTTTGGGCGGAACACCTAACCCAACTTCAACGCCAAAAAGTTTTTTCGGTGTTTTTTTGCTCAAAAATGGGGGTGATTTCATACTATTGAGTTGATTTTCAGAAGATGCTTATTTGGTGAAGTGCTTTGTAATACCCACGGGAGTAAATTTTATGTTGTACCTTAGCGGGCATGTACTTCACATCGAACATACGCTTGAGCGCCGAGCACGGCAGGGAACTCCCTTATTATAAAATCAAGGAGTCCTTCCGTGACGTTATAGGACGTGTGCATACCCGTGTAATGTTGACTCCGGGCTATCTTCCCGATTTGTGCAGCGATGAGATTGTGCAGATTGCCGCGGTCTGACCTATATGATAGAGCAGAGTGCGTATATCCCAGCTCAGCAGGCGATGTTTACTGCCGATCCCAGAGGAGAGTACAGTGAAAAGGTTCGTGGATACATCGAGAAGTTTTGGAGTCAGATAAAGGATAGCGGCAAGATTGATTCCGCACGAGCAAGTTATGATGAGGCAGATGGCAAATCAAAATCAGCCAAGACCAGGCTGAGCAAGGCTTTGGTACATACTTCCTGCGCACCAACGTAGCCACCCTTGACGAGCGAACTACGTGGGACTACTATAACTTGATTAGAGAGATAGAGACATCAAACCGGCAACTCAAAACAGACCTGGAATTGCGCCCCATCTACCATCAGACAGATGACAACTCCGATGCCCATCTATTCTTCGGACTCCTATCATACTGGATTGTAAACACGCTTCGACACAAACTAAAGTTACAAGGCATAACCCATTACTGGGCTGAATTAAAACGCATCCTATCCACCCAAAAGGCTATCACCACCAAAGCAGAAAACGCACTCGGAGAACAAATAGAACTACGTATCTGTTCAGACCCAACAGATGCCGCCTCGGAACTATATCGAACGCTCGGATACAACCCCATACCATTTAGACGACACACAATCAAAACTGCACCACCACCTCCGAATTGAAAAATCTGTAGTACCCACGCAGAAAGCCAAAAACAGGTAAGGCTTAAAGAACAGAGGATTTGCATACATATTACGTTGAAGTTGGGTTAAGATTAATTTCAATTCAATGGCAAACTGTTTCGACTTGAGACTCGGAATATCAGATACAGGCTCACGATATTTAGAACTGTAGTAACTTTCGGATATTTCCAATTTGCGAAGCATCTCGACACGCCACACAGCTTTGTCTGCTCCTTTAATTTTTTCGCTAAGGCAGTGAATTAAATAGCATATTCGTGTCTTCTCACCCGACTTGATTTTCAGCACAGCCAATGTGGCTTGATTATTCAGCGTAGCATACAAATCGAGTTCTGAAATCGCTTCAAACTGCTGGTCGTTACAAAGTTTATGAATAGCCGAAACAAGCCCCATATCGAAATATCCTACTGACGGAGCAGTTGGGGCGACTGGTGCAACAGTTGGCGTAACTGTTTTTATTTCAGTGGGCAGGTATTTTTCGACAATCTCTTGGAAGGTCTCCAATAGGTCGCATAGGCTTGCAAATGGATTAAAGTGGTATCTTTTTGCAATCGCATCACACTCTTTATGCTTTTGATAGACGGTATAGAGTTGTTCCGTAATAGATTGATGTTGTGCAAGTGCTGACTCGTACTTATTCCAAGCATCATCATCGCTCAAGCCTTCGGGACGATCTACATCTTGATTTACCATTGCTGCATACTCGCAAAACTCAGCCCCACAACTATTTATCTTCGGGATAAGTTCTTCTATCTCACTGTGATGGCTCATCTCGATATTGTTGCTAATACATTCTGGCTCTGCTCCATCAAATACAGCATCACTTTCGTAATATATTTCCAGAATTTTATCGAGTTCATTCTTTAGGCTTGACAAAACTATTGCCAATGTCTGCTTGTCCTTTTCAAAGAGCATATCGAGCATCATCTTCTCGAACTGCCCAACATCACGGTGTGTATAATAAAAATCCACCGCCTTGCGGAAGGCGTCGAAATCCATCTCGTCAAGCTCAATAAAATCGGTGTATACCGTCCTGAGCTGCTGAAGTTGCGGTAAAAATTCTGTTATTTGGCTCATAGTTACATTACTTTTTTAGCCTCTCTATAAATATCTCTTTTACTTGCTCATAAGCCTCCAATGCTTTGGCTTTATCAAACTGTTCTTCTGCACGTAATAACCCTTGAATATCTCCAATAAAATCAGGATCTTCCATTTTGTCCTCCATATTTTGAATGAATTGCTTATATGTCGGAGGTGCATCCACAACAAAATCCATATATCGATTATAGCACTGTATTATTCTATCGGGATTAATAGTATGCGACATAGCTTTGTGCATATCGAATAAATCTCGCCCTTTCTTGCGTTGATATAATGCACGCAGTTTAGTTCCAAGCAATTCGTCAAGCTCATAGGTTGTTATCTCGCAACTGCCAGTAAACCAACTACTATTAACTTCAAAAGGTATTTTCACAAGCCCCAGTTCTGTAAAATGTTCCTTGCAGTTTATCTCAACTTTTAAACGAATAGGCACAATAGGTGGAATTTCCGACTCCATTCTGAATACCATCGTGTTGTTGTGCTTTTTTACTTTGGTCACTTTGTTGGGTAAAAAATCGAGCACCTCACCCAAACGCTGCATAATCGGTTTGATTGGTCCGGCGTTTATCTGTACAAGGTCAATATCTTCGCTATATCGCGGCTGTGGCGATAGATATAGCTTATGCAAAGCCGTTCCACCACGAAAAGCCAACTCACTTGCTAAAAACTCATCGCTAAATATAGCGACCAGTGCTCGACAAATTATTAGATCTTGCTCTACTTGCTCATTCGTATTCCAAGGTACTTGCGTACGCCACTGTGTTATTGCTGCTCTATTTATCATACGTCATCTACCTCTATTTCGATGTTAATATCTATTTTCCATTTTTTATTTTTCTCTCCACTCTCTTCTGCCTGATTAGATAGTGGCACATAGACCATTCTCTTGTTTAAGGCTATGAGTTGCTTGTATATCACATCTGCTTGCTCTGACTCCTCTAAAATATCGTCCAAAATATACCCTAAGCGTTGTAGTGTTGCAGTAGTGGTGAACTGAAGTAATTCTTCAATTTTATTTTCAAAGTTTGTTATCTCTGTAAGTTCATACAACAGCGTTGAAGCTCTCGACAATCCCCCGATATGTGAGGAATATTGCAAAATATCTACTGCTGTAAGTTCGGCATTAGAGTATCGGATAGTTCCGGTCTCCGAATTTTTAGTAAGTAAAAAGCTCTCCGGTATATCTTTGCGATAAACCCAATATAGAGTAGCGTTTTTACTCTTTGATGTGGTTGCGTATGGCTGAATGGTAGTTACATAAAATCGCTGTGGTCGTTGATGAGCACAGCCCAATAATTCCGCTGCATTGAGTAGTGAGACATAGTAAGGTTTTCCAATGTTACTCATCAACTGATCGATGTAGTATAATGGAGGAATTACTCCTTTTGCAGCATACTGCACAGGAATAATCACATAAAACCCTCGATAAATCGATGTAATGACACCCTGTGAACTTAGTCGATAAAGTTCATTTTTAATCTGTTGCTCAGGAGTGTTTTCAAAGGTGTGCTGAACCTCATCAATACTAAAATGTGAAGTCCCTGCAATCTCTTTATTCTTTATCCATTCTCTAATTGTCATACTCATCGTGCAAATTATATAGCAAAGGTAATCAATTTATGATTACTTGCGCTATGTTTTATGCTTATTTTTCGCTAAATGCACTAATGCTAAGTTTACAGCTTATTAAACTTGTCCATCGAAGTCGCTTTGGTTTTGTCGATGTTGAGGTTTATTATTATGCGTTGCATTATGCAGTTATTTAATTGTTATAGTTAGCTTTGTGTTATTCTGATTGATATTAGCTAACCATTTTATTTTACGCTCTATTTCTTTAATATACTGCTCTTGTACTTGTAATTCAATACTGTTTTTAAAATTGCTTGCAATTGATATTTCGGATAAGATATCTATATCGCCACTGCTTAACTTTAGTGGCTCTAAGCTGTCTATAAGGCAAAAGAAAAATAGAAGTGGGTGCTTCGCAAATGTGATTTTTCTTTCGTTTTCATTAACTATAAAATCATTTAAACCGTACGATTCATATTGCGTTGCACGGCTACCCTTATTTACAAAAAGGTTCTACAGGATTTCGTGTGAGAATAGTTATCTTTGCCGAATGACAGCAACCGAAGTATTGAGTAAATTATTATTGCCTAGGAGTAGTGATTGGTCGATAGGCAGTGTAGACATCGACGAGCAAAACGAGGAAGTTCGTATTGAGCTTGTTTATAACAATGAATTGGTAATTATTGATGGTGTAAGTTATCCTATCTATGACTATCGTTCAGTTCGAGAGTGGCGACACTTGGATTTGTGGCAATATAAGAGTTACCTTGTTGCCCGTATTCCGCGTTATATTGTTGGAGATAAGGTAATAAGCTTGGGTATAATACTTCCCTCTATTCGGACAGTTTTTGTATCTGCTTAAGATAGTATTTGTTTCTTTGCTCTCGGGTTATTGTTAGTTGTTGTTTTAGTGTTTGTTTCATTTCGTTGCCCTTAAGGGCAACGAAATGAAACAAACTTTTTCTATGCCGCCGTCATATAGACCTCACTCGGAGTCTTGTATTCAAGCGATTGATGTAGCCTTTCGGTGTTGTAAAGACGAAAATAGTCAGTCAAGCCATCATATAACTCTTTGCCGCTGCCGGGGTTCGACAGGTAAATATACTCATATTTTACGCTGCGCCACAACCTTTCGACAAAAATATTATCCAAAGCCCTACCTTTACCGTCCATACTTATCTGTATCTCATTTTCTTCAAGTATCTTAACGAACTCCTTGGCCGTGAACTCACTCCCTTGGTCGGTGTTGAATATCTCCGGCTTGCCGTATCTGGCAATAGCCTCTTTGAGCAACTCTTGGCAGAACTCGCTATCGTGAGTATTGCTTATCCCCCAAGCCAACACAAAGCGCGAATGCCAATCAATGATGGCGCACAGGTACATATAACCTCCATTCATTGGGATATAGGTGATGTCGGTACTCCAAACCTGATTTACCCTGTCAATAGTTAATCCTCGCAATAGATAGGGGTATATCTTATGCTCCTTATTATGCCACGTGGTGTTAGGCTTGGGGTAGATAGCACTGATGCACATATCCCGAAAGTAACGACGCACTCGCTTAGGGCTTATCGTAAAACCCTTCTTTCGCAAGTGTTCAGTCATCCGCTCGACACCATAGAAAGGCATTTTGGTATAGGTGCGGTCTATCTCTGCTTTAACAGCAAGCTCATCTGCACTTGCTCTTCCTTTGCTCGCATAGTATATGCCACTGCGGCAAATGTTTAGCAATATGCACTGCTGAACTAAACTCAGCCGAGGATGATTCTTTTCTACCATCTCTCTACGCTCGGCTAACGGGATTTGAGTAGCTCCCACTTTTTTTTTAAGAACTCGTTCTCTATCTCAAGCTGACCAATCTTGCGATAAAGATTGTTCTCTACCTGCTCATCAGACTTGACTTTACGCTCCTTGTCAGTCGAGAAAATGGCGGTCGCTCCCTCCTTGAACTGCTTCTTCCATACCCCAACCTGCGTCGGATGAACTTCATAAATCGAAGCAATCTCATTGACTGTCTTCAAGCCCTTGATAGCTTCCAAGGCTACTGCCGCTTTGGTCTCTGCCGAAATCTTTTTCCTCATAGTTTGTCTCATTTTTTATGAGACCAAAGATAACCAAATTATAGCTTAAACTGCTGTCCTATTTTGGGGGAGTATTATATCACCACACGATCCGCAATAATGGGACAGAATATGTAGTCCATCGTAGCAATCGTATTGACAACACTGGCATTGTTAATCGTACCGGGCAGGTCGAAGAAGATAAAATCAAGAGGCTGTCCCGAATTGATTAGTCGGATAGCTGTGTCGGCAGCATCTTCAGGGCGGCTTTCAACAACGATGTAAGCCTTCTTTTGCAGACGCGTAAATTGTTCATAAGCCATCATTTTGTAATGGTCATCGTTTGTTACTGATGCTAAATCCCGCTCTCGCATATCTTTTATGCTGTACTGCGGAAAGTCGCAATCTACTACTGCTACATTGTAGCCTTTAACATAGTGGAGATAACTGGCGGCAAGCACCGTTAAAGTTGTTTTGCCTGCTCCACCTTTCTGGGTGGAGAAAGCTACATAAATTGGTTCGTTCATTTTTACATTTGTTTTATTAGTG
This sequence comes from Mucinivorans hirudinis, assembly GCA_000723505.1. GTDB lineage: Bacteria > Bacteroidota > Bacteroidia > Bacteroidales > Rikenellaceae > Mucinivorans > Mucinivorans hirudinis. The sequence continues at coordinate 285,520 of HG934468.1, forward strand.
ATACAATCGTTTTTTTATCTGTTTTTACCAAGATTAGTTTTCCAATTTGGGTACATAGTGAAATATTTATTCTGCTATATACTCCAATCTTTATACTGACCAATGTTGCGATAGAACAACAGAGTGATGTTGTGCTGTTTGTTAAAAGCGATCATTCGACAATCAGTTTTAAGTCGTACCGGTCATTGTATAATTAGGTTGGTTTTTGCGTTGCCGCAATAAATATCGAAACGGTCTTATGTTCGATTATTCCAATATTCATCCGGCTATGACAACCAATTCTTCGACAAATAAACAATGAATAATGAGCAGTTGTATCCCTTTTAGCCCTCGTGGCAGCTTGTGGCGTTGGAATGGAAGCTACTGGCTCTTTCGCATCTCAAAATCAGCTCTATAAACCCCCTAACTTTGCACCCAAGCAACAAGGCTCACCGATGATGTTCGCCGCACCGTTGAGATAAGCTCTCTCCAATCCGTCCCCCTGACGGATTTTTATGTTCATCGGAACATAGCAAGGTGTCTTTTGAGTTACTCAAAAGGCAATGGGTTACTCCCATCGCACCTTGCTCTTGCAGAGGGCTGGGTTATTTACTCGGAACTCGTAAATAACTCGGTGTCGCCGTGGCGACCCTCCGAAGTCGGAAAGCCCTTTTTCATCTGTGTATATTTTTGTATTAATTTGTATAATAGCTATTTAAGGTATAATTAAGAGATTAAATTTTCATCTTCGTACTCCGTGCCTATAAAGGCAGTGGTAACACCTGTTGGTTCTTAATTTTGTGCCCAAATCTCTTTGGACATAGGTCAATTTCATACTCAAGCTCTTCTAAGGGAAGTCTCAGAAAAAATGCGACCTATGTTGTTGCCTTAAATATAATGCTTGCTTAAAACGAAATAAAAAATGTAGCTTGGTGAGATGCAGCCCATTTCATAAAAATACACTAACATCAACACCTAATGCCGATAAACGATTCAAATAGTTCCGTATCTGCTTCTTCTGCTTGCGAGGATTTTTGTCGTGTAACTCAGGCTCACGATATGGTTGTTTGTTCAACAAAATGAAGTATGCGGCTACAATAATTTTATGCCCAATGGCTACAAGTGCTCGCTTCTTACCTCGTCTGCCTACCAAACTCTCATACTTTCGCTTCAAATAGCAATCCTTCTTACGTGTCGCCCCCCACCCACACTCTACCAATATCGAAGTAATATGGCTATTACCCTTTATGGTCTTTGTACTTTTTTTTTACCGGCACTCTCATTATTGCCCGGACTTACACCACAATAAGAACTTAAATGGTTCTCATCAGGAAATCGTTCCATATCAACACCTATCTCGCTTATAATACCAATGGCACTATCTCGCCCAACACCCGGTATGGTCTCCAATAGCTCCAATTCAACTTCATAATCAGAAACAGCCTTGGCTATTTCTGCATCCAACCGCTCCAACATAGCATCATCATTAGCTATCACATCTCGATGAAACTGCAACATAAAACGATGATGATCGCTAACCTTACCCTGCAAAGCTTTGACAAACTCACTACGAGGTGTCTTTATCTTGCCGTGATAAAACCGCATTAATTGATTTACATCACTCTCTCCATCTATCAATGCACTGATGATATTGCGACCAACGGCTCCATCAACATCACTCAATACACTTGATAACTTGATATTGCAATCCTCCAATATCTTGATTATACGATTCTTCTCTGATGCACTATGAGCTACTAACTTCTTCTTGTAGCGAACTAAATCTCGTAAATCTCTTATGTCGCGTGGAGGGATAAAGCTACCTTTGAGTAGTCCGCTTACCAATAATTTGCTCAACCATTTGCTATCCTTCTTGTCGGTCTTATGACCAGGCACATTCTTTACGTGCCGAGCATTAACCAAAATAACCTCAAAATCATCCTCCAAAATATTGAACACAGGCTTCCAATAAATACCGGTGCTCTCCATCGCAATATGAGTGACACCCGCATCTTTGCACCAATCACGCAAAGATTCCAAGGAAACGGTAAAACCGTCAAACTCCTTTGTGCCGACAACTTCGTTGCCTCGTTGAATGGTTGCAACTATCAAATCCTTATGGACATCAATCCCGCAACCAACCCCAATGTAGGGGGTAAATAGTATCTCTTCCATTGAACATAGTGTTAGTTAATCAATAGGCAAAGATACTCATCTCTGTTGGTATGCTCAAAATTTGAGATTATGACAATTTCATACCTGCGGTAGGCGTTAAGCGGTGGCTTATGTGGCGAAACCACAAAATTCTTAGGAGCGAAGGCAAACGAGCTTGCTCGGTTTGCTGAGTGACGACAGAATTTATGCAAAATCCACAGTTAAAATGAGAGAAAAACAGAAGAGAACGGGACGAGTCCCGAAGTTGAACCCCAAGACGCACTGCGTGATGGTGCGTTTTGATGATGAGGAACACGCCCGTTTCCTCACGATGTACGAGCAATCGGGAGAGTATGCCAAGGCGGTTTTTATCAAAGCACGGGTCTTTGGTGAGGTGTTCAAGGTGATAAAAGTGGATAACTCCACACCCGAATACTACGCTAAACTCTCCGATTTGCACGCACAATTTCGTCGCATCGGAGTTAATTACAACCAAGTTGTGAAAGAGTTAAAGAGCCGATTTTCGGAGAAAAAGGCGTTGGCACTGCTCTATAAGTTGGAGGAAATCACACGGGAATTGGTTGTCGTGAGCCGTGAAGTGTTAGTCTTGACACAGAAATTTGAACAGCAATGGTCGCAAAAATCAATGTAGGCAGCAGCCTCTACGGAGCGTTATCCTACAACGGAGAGAAGGTAAACGAGGGAGAAGGCAAACTCCTTACCTCAAATAAAATCTTCGATAACGGTACGGGAACGGTGGACATCGCTCGTGCGATGGCGGACTTCGAGCGGTATCTGCCCGAGCGTATGCGAACAGAAAAACACGTGATGCACATCTCGCTAAATCCGCATCCGGACGATAAACTGACCGATACCGAACTGGCAGACATCGCCCGTGAGTATATGGAGAAAATCGGTTATGGCGAGCAGCCCTTTGTTGTTTTTAAGCACGAGGACATCGACCGCCAGCACCTGCATATCGTCTCCGTCCGTGTGGGCAAAGATGGCAAGCGGCTCAATAACGACTACATCCACCGCCGCAGCAAACGGGCGACCGAGGCTCTGGAAAAGCAGTACAACTTGCGTCCGTCGGGTAGCCGTCGGCAACGGATGGAGCTGGGGGCGTTGCACAAGGTGAACCCAGCCGAGGGCAATGTGAAACGGCAGGTGGGCAATGTACTCAAAAGCATTTCGGGCAACTACCGTTTTCAGACGCTCGGTGAATATCGTGCCTTGCTATCGCTCTATAACATCACCGTCGAGGAGACACGAGGCAAGGTCAGCGGTAGGGAGTATCGGGGCTTTGTCTACTCGGCATTAGACGAGAAAGGCAACAAGGTTGGCAATCCGCTCAAAGCCTCCCTTTTTGGCAAGTATGCCGGATGTGATGCTTTCGATAAGCGGTGCAGTAGCTCCAAAACGGAGATTGAAAGCAAAGATTTGGGCAAGTACACCAAAGGGAAAGTGTTTGCCGCTATGGGCAAATCTTCGGGCAAGCAGGAGCTAATCACCAACCTCAAAGCCAAAGGTATTGATGTGGTGTTGCGTGAGACGGACACAGGGCGGATTTACGGAGTAACATTTATCGACCACAACACAGGGTGCGTGCTCAATGGCTCACGAATGGGCAAAGAGCTTTCGGCAAATGCACTGGAACAGTGGGTAGAGCGAAAAGAGGCTCAATATGCCGACAAGCCCGCCTATACTCCGCAAGGCGAAGCACCTGAGCAACGAGAGCTATTTGAGAAACAGAGCGAGAACGATTCGCCAACGGGAGGGTTGTTCGACAACCTATCGTTGCTCCCCGATGGGACAGACCCCGAAGAGGAGGCGTTCCGTCGTCAGATGCAACGCAAAAAGAAGAAGAGAAAAGGAATGAAAATTTAACAACTTAAAAATCAATTATTATGTCACAACAAGAGGACGATTTAAGGGCGTTAGCCAAGATTATGGATTTCTTACGAGCCGTAAGTATCCTATTTGTAGTTATCAACATCTATTGGTATTGCTACGAAGCAATTAAACTATGGGGTGTAAATATCGGTGTGGTAGATAAGATTCTGATGAATTTCCACCGCAGCGCAGGGCTGTTCGGCAGCATTGTTTACACCAAACTTGCCGCCGTATTGCTACTCGCACTATCCTGTCTGGGTACGTCGGGGGTGAAGGAGGAGAAAATCACGTGGACAAAGATATGGACGTTTATGTGCGTTGGCTTTGTCTTCTTTTTCCTTAATTGGTGGGTACTTGCCCTGCCGCTGGGGGCAGAGGCAAATACGGCTCTCTACCTGTTTTCAATGACGGTGGGCTATATCTGCCTATTGATGTCGGGACTCTATATGAGCCGCCTTTTGAAAAATAATATGATGGACGACCCGTTCAATATGGAGAACGAGTCGTTTATGCAGGAGACAAGGTTGCTTGAGAATGAATTTTCCATCAACCTGCCTACACGTTTCTACTATAAAAAGAGGTGGAACAACGGCTGGATTAACGTGGTCAATCCGTTTCGTGCCAGCATTGTGTTGGGCACTCCGGGCAGTGGAAAATCTTATGCAGTGGTAAACTCTTTCATCAAACAGCAGATTGAAAAGGGCTACTCGCAATACGTTTACGATTTCAAGTTTCCCGACCTGTCGATGATTGCCTACAACCATCTTGTCAATAATTTAGATGGGTACAAGGTCAAGCCGAAGTTCTACGTGATTAACTTTGACGACCCACGCCGCTCACACCGTTGCAACCCCATACATCCCGATTTTATGGAGGATATTACCGATGCTTACGAATCGGCTTACACCATAATGCTCAACCTCAATAAGACGTGGGTACAGAAGCAGGGCGATTTCTTCGTCGAATCTCCTATCATTCTGTTTGCCAGTATTATATGGTATTTGAAAATCTATGAAAACGGAAAATATTGCACTTTTCCGCACGCCATTGAGTTTCTGAACCGTCGTTACGAGGATATTTTCCCGATTTTGACCTCTTATCCCGACCTCGAAAACTACCTTTCTCCCTTTATGGATGCGTGGTTGGGCGGAGCTGCCGAGCAGCTCCAAGGGCAGATAGCATCGGCGAAAATTCCGCTATCCCGTATGATTTCGCCGCAACTCTATTGGGTGATGTCCGACAGCGAATTTACCCTCGATATTAACAACCCCGAAGAGCCTAAGATACTGTGCGTGGGCAATAATCCCGACCGCCAGAATATCTATGGGGCGGCTCTCGGGCTGTATAACTCCCGTATCGTGAAGCTGATTAATAAGAAAGGGCAGTTGAAAAGTTCGGTTATCATTGATGAGTTGCCAACCATCTATTTCAAGGGGTTGGATAATCTTATCGCCACGGCACGTTCCAACAAGGTTGCCGTCTGTCTGGGCTTTCAAGATTTCAGCCAGTTGGTGCGTGACTATGGCGACAAGGAAGCCAAAGTCGTGATGAACACCGTTGGCAATATCTTCTCCGGACAAGTGGTAGGCGAAACCGCCAAGAACCTATCCGAGCGTTTCGGCAAGGTGTTGCAGAAACGCCAATCCATCACCATCAACCGCCAAGATAAGTCCACATCCATCAATACCCAGATGGATAGCCTGATTCCGCCGAGCAAGATTTCGGGCTTGACACAGGGTATGTTTGTCGGCTCGGTGTCGGATAACTTCACGGAACGCATCGAGCAGAAGATTTTCCACTGCGAGATTGTCGTGGATGCCGACAAGGTGAAGCGAGAGGAGTTCGCCTACAAGAAAATCCCCATCATTACGGATTTCACCGATGCCGATGGCAACGACCGGATGAAGGAGCAGATTCAAGAGAACTACAACCGCATCAAAGCGGAGGTAAAGCAGATTGTCGCCGAAGAGCTGCAACGCATCGCTGATGACCCTGAGCTTTCGCACCTGATTCAGAATAGGGAATAATATGATAACGGGAGGCGATGACAGCCTCCCGTTCTCTATTTCTTACGCTTGCGTTCCTTATCTTCGTCCCGCTCCATTCGCTGATTGAGCCGCTCTCGCATCTTATCCAGAAAGTAGGTGCGGCTATCATCCTTACGCCTCTTCATATCAACATAGGCACTGTAACAATCCTTAATATCCACCCCGAGCACAGCTCCGACAAAGGCGGCAAGCTCATTGATGGAGGTGTCGCCGTTGTTGATGCACTTCATCTCGTCAAGTCCGTATATCAGCTCCGCCAATTCGATAATCGAACCCGTCCAACGATACGAACCCTGCATCAAAGCGACACTATTGCCCCCTTGCAGGCAGGTGCGGCGATGGGAGAGAAAGGCATATAGCATCTCCATAGAGATAATGCGGGCGACAAGGTGGTCGTAGCCTGTGGAGAACTCCGGGTTGTCGTCAAAGGGGCATACATCCACATCAATTACACTCTCTTGCCGCCCCCGCAGGAAGTAGTGGCTATCCATATGCGTAGCTCCGCTGCGGTAGTATTGGAAAAATGGCAGATGGCGGTCAAAGAATCGTTTCAGCTCCCCCTGCTGTTTTTGATAGTATTCGTCCAACTCGCTCTCATCCACGGGGCGTTGGCTCTCGATGCGTAGAATCTTATAGAAATAGAGTAGCCGACCCAGCAAAGTCGGCTTGTAATACTTGAAAAATTGCACCTCGTCCGACTCCGTTTCGAGAGGGTGGGACAAAAGATGCTGCTTAATTTCACTTAGCTTCTCCTTCAAGAGGTGAATCATCTCCTTGCAATCGTTGATGATTTGTCTCCCGTTCAGGTCGATGGTTGTCATCCTTGCATCCACCTGCTGCATAATTGTGGTGTACTTTTTTTGCATTAATTTTCTCTAAAATAATTTCGGTGCAAAGTTAAGAACAACATAATTATTGGCTTTTACATATCCTTTGACAATATTTTCACATTGTGATATTCACTTGGATTCGACCTCTTGATTTTCCAGAAATATTAAGCGCAGCTTACTGGGAGTGCCTCCCAGATGCTGTTTGCAGAAAGTTGTAAAGTGGGCATTCGACGAGAAATTAAACTCGTCAATAATATCAGTGAATGTTATGTGTGTCTTAGATAACCTGTATTTGATATGTTCAGCTTTTTTCATCATCAGCCATTTATAGGGAGAGACTCCGAACTCTTGCTTGAACAACTTGCGGAAATTATGCAGCCCGTAACCGCACATCTCAGCCAACTTTTCCGTATATTCGGCTTTACGATAATGCGTAAGTACCAAACTTTTGAATGGTACTTGTTCGTCGGTCATAGGGTGGAAAAATGAGCGGAGTTGGTCTGAATGAAAATAGCGAGTAAACCACCATACGAACTCTTTGTGTTTCAAAAACCAAATAGGAAGGTCGTATTTATCGTCGCAAATGTAGGACTCCACGCTGCTCATCAGCCCCCGCACGGAGTCGGGAGCGATGAGTTTACAACGATAGATTTCATTATCTATACGTCTATGGCTGTAAAGGAACGATAGAATGCAATTTTCTACTGCATACCGTATTATTGAACGTATGGAAAAAAAGCGACACATCACTCAATGCCTCGCCACTATATTCACTCGTGCGGGGGATGAACATTATCTCTCCTGCGCACAAGGTCTCATTATGGAATAGTGTACTGTTTATACGCGCACGACCTGAACGACAATAAATCAGGTGATTCGCATTTATATTACTGTTATGAATGGCTACTCCTGCTTGATAATTTCTAATTTCAAAATGACAATCGGTGGGGGTTTCACTACAAAGTGTGGGATTATAATTAAATATCATATACTTTTGCGAACAAAAATCGGGCGTTACTTTTACAAACTCCAATAGCAACCAACTGCCGGAACTTACGTGTTTAACTAAACTTGCAAACTTAGCACAAGAACATTGAGCTTACTTGGTTTCGTGTGAGAAAGAGATTATTTACTGGGTCATACCGTCGCCGTACTTGTATGTGGTTGATGTTTCCTATCGCAAAATTACTACTTCCGGGGAATTATCCCCTATTTCTTATAAAGTTTTTTTTGTCGGTCAGTAATATAAAAATATACTGGTCTCCATTTTTCTATCCCTCTAAACATTTTGTTCTGTAAAGTTTTATCCTTGATAAGCTCTGCCAACTTTTCCTTTGCACTTTCAAGAGAATGAACCTCTACTCCCCAATCATCGACTAAAGGATAGTAACATCCGTCTGTTGTCGGGTCTAAAACAAATGGAATAGAGTTGTGAACAAGACTTTCGATAATTGTGGAGGAGAATATAGAGACAGAAATCAGTGTTCTTTCAAAAACCTCATATAAAGGAATATCCGATACAAATTCGACATTGTTCATTTGCTCAAATTTTAGCTTTTGCTCTGTACGCAATCTATACTCAGGATGTTCTCTAATTAGAACTATAACATTAGAGTGCTGAATTGCGATATAGCGGGCAAGTTGAAGTAGTTGGTCAAAATAATCATCGTCCGAAATAATTATCGGAGCTTGTAAAAAGAAGGTTACAGCATTGCCAATCTTGCACTTACAAATCGAATATGGATAGCACCCCGTTTCAAATTTTACAGCAGGGTTGTATCTGCGCCACAATTCATTAAATTCCTCTCCCCAAGTGATGAATCTATCGTAACCCATATCTCTGAAACGTGTGTGCATCACAGATGGCCAACCTTGCTGATAACATACCGTCTCGATGGATTGTGGGCGACAAACTGCTGCAAGTATCTCGGTTTCAAAATGACACCCCTCCATTACCATTACTTGTTGCGGTTTCAAAACATTTATCAGCATCGTAAAAAGATTCGCATATTCAAAAACCGCTGTAAAACAACGCTCTAAATAGCTGTTATGGATATATCTGTCTGATAGAAAGCTAAGTTCCAATACCGTGAAATTACCGTCAGCAAAAATGGATTTTTCGGTATCGAAATTGCATAACATTAAAACGGAGCTATCATTTTGTGATATAATCGGTATCCAAAGGTCTATTTGTCGTGCATTCATACAAAAGACAACTATCGTTCCTTTGTACTGCCTTAGAAAGTCGTAATTAGTAAAGTCGTCATTATGAATTAATTTCGCTGTATCGTCATCGGCAATGCCGTATTTTTGGGATAACAATAATAATATTTCAGATTTTAGTTCTGAAACAGATACTCCTTGTTTTCTACATTTGTTATAATATTCACGTGTTCCGTCCAATATTAATTTAGACCACAGAGTATTTTTAACAGCCTTGTTTGCGGATGTTTTGCCGAGAAGCATAAATCGTTCCTTTTGAGAAACGAACTCAGATAATATATCATCGAGCGTATCAAGATATTCCCTATAATAATCCATATTCAATAAATGTTTCAGCCATTGCAAAGTCAATGAGATTGTCGATATCTAAAGCTGTCGTTTCGCTTATCTCTACAACTTCCGCCGGTGATGTTATAAGTTGCTTTGATTGTTCGATTGACGATATTTTGGAGGCATAGAATGCTCCGGCTTCAAGCAACACCCCTTCGTAATCTTGACGACGAGGTTTGTTACTCCACGAATAGTCTAACGGCACACCTTCACTACTCCACCTAAAACGCTTTGAACGGTAACAGGCGACAACAGACACCTTGTCTGTTTGCCCAATAACAGCACACAATTTTTTAATCTCCTCTTGTCTTGTAAATGGCGATGTTGCTTGAAATAGGACAAACCAGTCGCCCCCGGCGTATGACTTAGTCGATAAAAATTCCATAACAACATCTATCGTAGGCGATAGGTCTGTCGCACTTTCACTACTTCGGTCAAAGAGAGATACATTTGGGTAGCTATTCCCAAGAATAGAACGTACACAATCGCAATCGGTCGCCACCCATATCTCGTCAAACTCCGAGCAAGATATGACCGTATCAAGTATCCAACAAAACAGAGGCTTACCTCGTAACGCTTTGGTGTTTTTCCCTTCAATCCCTTTACTTTGAGCCCGAAGGGGTATAAAAGCAATCTTTTTCATTTTACACGGCATATTTCAAGTAAAGTTTTCAGAGCATCTTTTTTGATTTGACTGTTGAAGTACCTGCTATTCTCGCCTATTGGATGCCAAAGATGATAAATTGCCCCTTGAGTGCGCAGGACTCTGCAACTGAGAACCTCCCACCGTTTATAACGCTCCAAATCCTCCGGTGCCCAAGCTATGAAACGTTCGTTCTCTCCGCCGGCTTGTGTGTAGGCTTCTCTTCTGACCATAAACGCTCCGCCGCAGGAGTGGTGTCCAAAGACTAAAAGGTGATTATCTCTATTCTCGGTTAGAATCTTCTCGTCTCTGTTCTGCAAAAACTCGTCAAGCAACGAGCCGTGGACGTTGTAAAACCGACCATCGTAGGGATAGACCATATCAGCACTATTACTTCTGAGCAGCTCCAAAGCGTCATCAAACTGCTCCAAAGGAACAATCACATCCGAATCCCAGACACCGAGAAGCTTGGTATCTGCCAAGCTATTCAAAATATTGATATACTTTGTTCGGTGGAAAAGAGGGTTGCAATCCTCGACAAAGACTTTACGTACACCTTCGTAGTTATCTGTCTTGGGAACTATATCGGCTTCAAGAACTATAATTTTCAAACCTTCAAGCTCTCGCAACCGGTTCAGCACAAAATTCAGATTTCGCAGCCGCTCTGCCGAATCTATGCGAACGGGGATTACGATGGTTAGGTCAGAGTAATGTTTCAGATTTGGAGATTCCATATATACCGCAAATGAGGTTAGTTAATTAGGAAATATCGTGCTGTGTCATATTCGTTAAGTTGCGCCCAGATTATATTCAAAGGGTTCAGAAAGTACAAGATTCTTCGTTTCTCTCGCAAGATAAATGGTAGTTGCTTCTGATAGTATCCCTCATTAATACAATTAATAATTGTTTCGATGGATTCCTCGATTCGCATTACATCTATACGGGTGAATGCGCGATGGTCAATATATTGTTCAACGTTACTGCAACCATCATAAAAACAATATGATTCTCCGACAACAGCGTCAAGCAGTTTTTCGGTGAAATATCCGTTGAGAAAAGAATTCTCACAGTTAATATGATATTCATACGGTATTATACCATCGTATTTGATTTTAAGCTCACCACGATAATTGCCCATTTGTGCAAACACACTACCAGTATATTGTTTGCCGTAAATATCCAAACCTTCGGCAACCAAACTGTCAAATGCAGCCAAAAACGTCAATCTTTTGCGATGTCCATCCAAATATACCAATTCACTTGTTACTGATGATGCTAACTTTGTTTTATTTCCAAAAACTCCGACCTTTATTACCTCGTTTTTGTTTGGATAATCTATCCACCAAGGCAATGGCAAATACATCTGACATACAACATCTGCACAATTACGATGGTGATGCGATGATGGAGGCTCGGTCAAAAAACATATTGCATCCGATGGATTGAAATTGCGGCACTGATGCCAAGGCGCAGTCAATACCACCACCACATCAAAATCATCGCCATTGATGAATTCTATGTTTTTCCACACCGTACTGCCAAAACCATAACAGCGTATTGTCTCCAAGAGCGAGGCATCGTCTTGCCAAAAACAGGTGGCATACACTTTAATCATATTCTGTACGCTTTACTAACACTATCAATTACTGACAACCTCATTGTTGCATTATTGAAGAGGCGGCTCATCTCATTTTCGCGGTTGTTGTTAAGAGTAATGTCTGAATATCCGAAATCTTGCTGGCGAGAGATAAAGGGATAGAGGGTTAATTTGCGAGTGAATAATGCAGATAACACTCCATCTGCCGTATCCGTATCCTTGAAATCGTATTCGAGAATCTTATCAAAAGAGTGTGCGTAAACCACCACAAACTGAGTACACCAAAACCAATCAACCCAATAGCGCGAATAGGCAACGGGAACAGCTGTCCCGAAGCCACCGACACCCCCCATCAATATGTCGCACCCTTGTTCGGCTGCTTCAACGATATTTCTGATAAAGCTAATCGCAGAATAATTCTCGGTGAAAATATGGTCGTCCTCACATAGTATTATTACATCGTCCCCGCGCTTTTTTGCCTGCATTACAGCTTTAACTATGCTATGCCACAAACCAACCGCACCTATGGGATGAATACAAGCATCAATGAGTATAGGTTCAAACTCTGGGCGTAGTGCGAATTGCGAAATAATATGTTCTCGGCGTTCGTCTCTTTGGGGAAGATTGAAGATGAAGACAGGAATGTATATATCCGAAAACTCACCAGGCTCACGGCAGCTTTCAAGTAGAGCCTGCAAAGTTGAACGTTTCAATTCAGCACTATAATAACGACTATTAGCCCCGCGAATGTGGTCGAGATGGTAAATTGCACCTTCAGTGCGATGAACCCTATAACCTCTGATTTCCCATCTCTTGTAACGTTCCAAATCCTCTGCTCCCCAGCCTGTGAATTGCTCGTTATCACCTCCCGCCTCAATAAAGGCATTGCGATTCGCAAGAAAAGCACCTCCGCAAGTGTGCTTACCATATATACACGACAACCTATCACTGCCCGAGGTTAGAATACTCTCATCCGATGTCGAGATATACTCTTCCAAAACATTATTGCTAACATTGTAGCAGCGTCCGTCAAAAGGATAGAACATATCTGCCTTACCTTTGCGAAGAGCCGTAATAGCTTCATCAATCTGTCTCTTGGGAACTATCACATCGCAATCCCAAACGCCGATAAACTGTCTGCGCACCATACTGCACAGAAGATTCACATATTTAGTGTGGTAAAAGAGAGGGTTGTAATCTTCCACAAAGATGCGCCGAACATTGTCTATATGCTCTATTTTAGAGTGCTTGTCAGCCTCTAATATGACAATCTCTATACCATCAAGTTTTGATAGGCTATCCGTAACAAAATTCAGATTTCGCAGCCGCTCTGCCGAATCTATGCGCACGGGGATTACGATTGTTAGGTCAGCGTAAGTCATTGTCGTTAATTATTTTTTGCAACCCTATCCCCGCTATACCGTTTTTAACTCCCCAACGCTCCGACTCGGGAATTGAGCTCATATCATACCCCGCGTACTTCGATTTTACGTCCGAAGAGTCGAGCAACGTTTCAACCTCCGCCAAAGTAAGCCGAGGAACAAACGGAACAAGAAAATCATACTCCGCAGGCGGAATCTTCGCTCTGATTTTTTCGACTTTATAGTTGAAAACGCTGAGTTTATGCAGTTCATCAAGCAGGTAGAGAACATCTGCCGAGGGGTTATCGGGATTAATCTTTCTCTCCAATTCGTCGATAAAGAGAATGGTGTTGTATTTCAAATCCAAGGCGGTAAGGTTCTCTTCGTCATTGGCTCGATAACGAAGCCGAGAGATATAGTAGTGCCCTATCGAAAGCAGGGTCTCGATGTTGTTGTCCGAGTGGATAAGGGTATTTGTAACTTTTGCATCGAACTCCTCGAGAATATCATCGGCATCGGCTTCTACAAATCCGTTTTGTATCAGATGCTCAACCGCCCAACCTATGCCCGTTATACCGCTCGCAAACTCCAAGGGCATATCGGCGTGCAGCGACTCGGTTACATTATCAATAAGCTCTGAGGCAAACTCTGCAAAAACAGCATTGCCGCTACTGCGTGCCAAATGGTGAAAGTAGAGAGCAATGCCCATTTTGCCGTGCAGCAGTCCGCAATCCTCCACCGCGGTAGAGTGCAGTATCAAGGCGTTAGTGATTCGTTGTTCGCGGGTAAATTCTATCTTCATTGTTATCTATCAAAAAACGCCCTAAGCGGCTGAATAAATCTTTGAATCAGTCTTTGGTCGCGGGTTATAATATCGCCCGTGCCATCCATCCGTTGGATGAGTTGGAGCTGCTCTTTGTAGGTCGATTGCAGCCCCTGCGGAAAAGTTACCTCCACGATATAGCCATCCTTCTCGGGAACTGACGAGATGCGGTTTACCACACCTTTCAATAACCCGTACTCAAAGTATGGAAAGCCATTCAACTTCACATTCACCGTCTGACCCACCGCCACCCGTCCGAAGCCCGCCGAGGGCACTTCCATTATACCCACAACCTCGGAGGAGTCTGCCGGGATGATTGTTGCCAACTTCTCGCCCGCTTGGATGTGTTGGTTGCTGCTCCAGAACTTCGCAAAGGACAATCGCCCCACTATCGGCGAGATGAGCAGGTAGTTTTGTTGCCACTGGCGGATTTGTGCCAAGAGGCGTGTGCGGCTCTCGTTGATTTGGTTTTTGTAGGTTGTCGTTTCGTTATCGTATTGCAGGTCGAGCTCCAAGAGTTGTTGCTCCATCTGCATCACGGTAAGCTCCGTCGTGGTAAGCGAAGCTTCGTAGCTTGCCAGTGCATTTTCTTTTTGGAGCTTTGCTTGCGCGCTACGTTCATACTCCAAAGAGGAGATTACCCGGTCGGCATATAGTGCCGAATCCCGCCTGAAGTTGATTAGCGTATATTCGTAATCTCTCTTTATCAACCCTCGCTGCGAGGTGAGTTGGCGGAGATATGTTTTATACTGCTCGGTCTGTCTCTCCAATAGTCGTCTCTTTTTGCCGATATTGTCCGCCTTGATATAGTGTTGGTAGTTGAGATATTGGGTGCGGAACTCCGAGAAGGGGCTTTGCAATTCACCCATAGAGTAGTTTTGTTCTATCCACGAGTTGTCGGCAGAGGGGTCGAAGTTTTCGATATGTTCCAGAACTTTGTTTACATCGGGATATTGGGCACTGTTTTGGAGCATAGCCACCACTTCGTCCTGATGGACGGTTGCTCCCTCTTTTGCAAAGATTGTGTCGATGCGTCCCGTAGTTTTGGCGATAAGGTCTGTTGGTGGGTTGATTGTGGTTATGGTTATTGGGGCAACTACGATTTGGGGGTATTTGAGCAGGTAGCTGCCGGCGATGAGTCCGGCGAATATCAGGAATATCACACTCATACCCCAGCGGATTATCCAATGGGGCATCTTGCCGAAGATTTCGGTGCTCTGGGGGCTGTATTCTCTATTGTCTGATGGCATAATATATAATGATTGGGAGTCGGGCACCGACCTTAGTTTCCTAATTCTAACTGATTCCTCACCAGCTCATAATAAGCCCCCCTGCTCGCAACAAGCTCCTGATGAGTCCCCTGCTCAACAACCTCACCGCCCTCCAAAACTACTATCTTGTCCGCACTACGAACAGTGCTCAACCTATGCGCCACAACAACAACAGTCTTCCCCCGAAAGAAACCCTGCAACTTATCCATTATCACACGCTCATTGTTGGCATCCAACGAATTGGTAGCCTCGTCGAACATTATATACTCCGCCTCCTTATACGCCGCACGAGCTATCAGCAAACGCTGCTTCTGACCCGTGCTCAGCCCGTGTCCGTCCGAACCTATCTTCGTGTTGTAACGTAGTGGCAACGACTCGATAAACTCACGGATGTTGGCAATATCCACTGCCTTGTTCACCCGCTTCATATCGGGAACCTCGTCCATCACCCCGATATTGCCCGCAATAGTGTCCGAAAAGATATAACCCTCCTGCATCACCGCAGCACAATGACCCCGCCAAACAGTGTCGCTGTACATTTTCAGGTAATGTTTCAAAATAGCTGATTTGGTATATTTATGGTGTTCTTTGGTAGAGGTTTTTTTCAATGTATATTCCTATCAGTTTGTCGTGCACTTGCTCGCTTTTTGAGAAACAAATTGTCTTTCGGCAGAGCCTTTTCAGGTGCGTTCTAAATGTTAAATTCAATCGCTCAATTTTCCAAGTGTAAGCCTTACTGATAACGTGTTTGTCCGCAGGTAACAGACTTGAATAAGACGCCCAATCATCAGTAAAATACCTATTTATTGGGAAACATTTCATTTTATCAAGCAACTTTTTACAGGTTTCGTTATCACGCTTGCCGTTCTGCCAAGCTACTACTAATCCGCTGCTGCGGTCGATGGCGTACCAAGTCCAACGACGATTTTTCTTGTTGCCTACAAAACTCCAAAATTCGTCCATTTCAACATTATAAGCTATTTCAACATCAAGCTCCCTGAGTAAGCCTGCCTCAACCTTGTCGAATAAATAGGGGTTAATTTCGCTTGGAGTTTTTTTTAACCTCACCTATTACCGTGTGAGGACTTATCCCTAAAACTCTTGCTGTATCACGTATTCCACTCCCATTGGTGATCATTGTGATTATCGTCCTTTTTACGTCTGGCAGCCGCCCTTTGTTCTTAAAAGATAGCTGAAAAAACTTCCCGCAAGTCTTACATTTCCACCTTTGAGTGCCATTGGGGCTATGTCCATTCTTCTGTAAATCTTCGCTACCGCAAAATGGGCAGCTAACTACTTTTACGTGTCTCATTTTCTCCGAGTTTTATACCTCAAAGATAAACATAATTCAGCTAATTCGCAACACTACCCATTTTCAGAGGCACTGAACCTAACAAAACCTCTCCCGAAGCAGGCTCATAAAACCCAAGCAACAGCTTTAGCAGTGTCGTCTTACCGCTGCCGCTCGTGCCCACAATCGCCGTAACCTTGCCCGCTTCGATATTTAGAGAGACATCATTCAAAACCTTTTCGGAGTTGGGACCCTCGTATTGAAAAACAACGTTCCTCAAAACTATATCTTCACCCGTGGGAATCTCACGGATTTTACTCTTCGATGCCGGCTCTTCATCATCCTTGCTGTGGATTTCGTTCAGACGCTCCAAACTTATTTTTGCATCCTGACTCTCCTGAACAAAGCCGATAAACTGAGACAACGGAGCATTCAACTGCCCGATGATATACTGCATCGCCATCATCATACCCAAGGTCATATCGCCGTTAATCACAGCCGTAGCAGCCAAAAAGGAGATAAAGACGTTTTTGCTTTGGTCGATAAAGAGACCTCCCACCTGCTGGGTCTGTTGCAGGGTGAGACCCTTGATGCTGATTTTATAGAGCTTCGCTTGGATACCCTCCCACACCCAACGCTTCTGCTTCTCGCAGTTGTTGAGCTTAATGTCCTGCATACCGTTTATCAACTGAACGATGTTGCTCTGGTTGGCTGCCGCCTCCTGAAAACGCATATAGTCCAACTTGCGGCGACGCTTCAAAAATATCAAAATCCAACCCACATACAAAGCACTACCCAAGACAAACACCCCCAGAATCGGCAGGTTGTAGCTCGCCATAACACCCGAGTATATCACAAAAGTAATTGCCGCAACGGCAATGCTGATTATCGAACCTGTCAGAAACGACTGGATACGGCTGTGGTCGCCGATGCGCTGCATAATATCGCCTACCATCTTTGAATCGAAAAAGGCTATCGGCAACCGCATCAACTTACCCAAGAAGTCCGAAATCAAAGATATGCTGATGCGGGTGGTGATATGCAGCATCAGCCAGCTCTTAATCAGGTCGTTAGCCGTCTGTCCCAGTGTCAGCATAACCTGCGCAATAAGAATCGCTATAACGATATTGATGTCGTTATTACCGATACCCGTATCCACCACTGACTGCGTCAGAAACGGAAAAATCAGGCTTATAAGGCTACCCGTAAGCAGACCCAGAAACAGCTGAATGATATAGCGTTTATATGGCGTGAGATAGCGCAGCAGATGTCCGAAGTGGAGCCTACTCTCATCCGGAGTCTCCTCCTCGTAGAACCTTGGAGTTGGCTCCAACAGCAGTGCCGTGCCCTGAGTGAGGGTCAATTCGCTGCCCTCGGAGGAGGTAGATAACCAACTCTTCAAAAACCGCTCCTTGTCGTAGCAGAGAAGTCCCGCCGCAGGGTCGGCAATGTAAATCTTACCGCGCTTGATGTTGTAGACCACCGCAAAGTGGTTTTGATTCCAGTGGACGATGCAGGGCAGATTCACCTCATTGCAGAGCTGCTCAAAAGAGATCTTAACCCCCATAGTGCGAAACCCTACACCCTCCGCCGCATCCGAAATACCAAGCATCGACACCCCCTCGCGAGTGGTATGGCACCGCTCCCGAAAAAATGCCGCCGGATAACCCTTGCCATAGAACCGCGCAACCATACGTAAGCAAGTCGCGCCGCAATCCATAGAGTCTAACTGGAAGTAGTGAGGGAATTTCATACTCTACTCTTTTATCTCTTCAAGTAGTGATAAATATCTTTGTTTCATCAACTTTAATTTATAATTATCAAGGTAATATTTTCTTGCTTTTTCTCCAAGCATAGCGGACAATGATTTATCATTGAGTAGCTTAATGATGGCTTCGCATAATTCCTGCTCAAATATCATTCTCCCATTTTGGCAATCCACAGTTAAGCTATTCTCCATATCCTCAAACATATTGCGAACGCCTCTACCATTTGTTGAAATAACCGATAATCCGTGCATCATCATTTCGATTCCCACAAAACTGCACTCTTCCGACAGAGTTGGAAGGATGCCAATATCTGCAATTTGATACCACTTTTCAACCTGAACTCTTGGGATACTTCCCGTAAAAGTAATTTTTGACGCTGCTCCATTGATAAAAGGAGAGACTAATGAAAAATTACCCTCTCCAACAATAACAAGCCTGCAATTATCAACCGCTTGAAGAACCTTATTGAATGCAAGTACTAACATATCAACACCTTTCATCGCATCAATACGCCCAACAAATAGAATAATCTTTTCGTGCTCATTGACGAGTAAATCCCTCTTAATATCTTCTTTGCAGAGAGATAGGTATTTATCGTTTAGACCATTAGGAATTATTGCCAGCTTATTGGAATCTACTTGATAGGTAGATTTTAATATTGAAAAAGAGTCATCCGAAAGTGCAACCACTCTATCCAATAAGTGAATTTTATCTTTTTCATCATCAAATGCCGCTACAATATCTTTATTCTTATCTTGCAATCTTCCGCTACTTATTTTTTCTTTGAATATCATCTCATTACCATTAGTTTGCCATACCCAAGATAGATAATGAATGATACCAATAACTTTAATATCGGGATTAATTTGTTTGATTGCTTTCGTTAATTCAAATTGAGAGTAAAAGTTCAGAACACAAATAGATTCACCGAAATTATCAATATAGAGAGAAAGCATTTTTATAATACTATCATCATTATCCCCTGAAGGATAATCAATAAAGTAACAGTTATCATTATAGCTACGCGTACACTCTTCAATGTCTCGACGGGTAATAATATATAGGTTATAGGGTGTGTTTTCAAAAATTTCGCGTAAAATAGAGACATAAGTTCCTATGCCAAAAGATGCTGCACAGGAGATAGCATCATTGAATATTAGTATATTAGTTTTTTTGTTCAACGTGGACATATACTTATTGCTTAGGTAATTTACAAAAATTGTATCTTTGCGTTACGTATTCGTAATTAGAAATAGGCGGACATAGGTACTTGCAGATACAATCTTTACACGGTTTGACCGAATCTCTCGTATTACGCCAAACTTTGCCGGAACTCATTTCGTTATTAACCATATCATCTATTGTTTGAGTAAAAATATTTCCTATGTTACTATGGTTAAAGTTGGCGTAGGAATCGCCTGAGGGAAGTATTGTAAGTTTGCCAAAGTTATTGGAATTTATCACCATATTGGAGAAGAGTTCACTCCGCCCCCATTTGGTATCGAGAATATCTGTTAAATCCTGAAAAACATACTCCTCGAAGAAGTCAATATTTGTGCTATTGAAGAATGGTATTATTTTTGAGTTCAGATTGTGTTTAGTAGTTATCTCCTCTGCAACTTGATATTCCTCCGGTTTTGATATTAGAAATACCACACTAACACCCGAGAGGTTTTCTAACTCACTCAATATAGAATCATCTATTTGAGTGTCAATGGCATTAACCAATACAACTAAATTTAATCCTAACTTGCTTATTTGATTAATTTTATTGATGTGTTTGCTTATTAACCTGTGGTCTATGTAGAATTTTTTATTGAAATGATATTTCTCTAATTCGCTCATTAGTTCGTCGAAATGAGGGTATGAGAAAACATCTCCTCCAATAAAGTTTACTAAATGGACTGATGCGGTTTGAAGTTGCTCGAGAATTGAGGCGACTTGTTGCATTGTCATTACTTTGTTACCCTCGGAGCAGCACCAAGTCAGTTGTTTATTGACTGAATTGCAATCGGGGCATTTCAGCGAACAGTTTTCGGTGAGGTGTATGGTGCATTCGAGCAGATTGGACATAGCATTCACGCCGCGGTTTACATCTCGTTTTACTGTTTCGGTTTTGAGGTAGGTCTCCTCATTGACAGTTAATTCGGGAATAATCACAACCGGTTTTTTGGGAAAAAACTCTGTGTCGAATATATCTCCACAAAAATTTTTTCGCAAGTCGGCGATAAAGTCCCCGATTGTTTTTTTCTTCAAATCCTCCTCGCATATTGTGGTGCAATATAGATTGGATTTATCTTTGAGTTGTTCGACGATAGGGTTCAACTCGGCAGAGTTTCTGTATAGGTAACCTTGACCGGAGAGGTGGTTGTATATGAGTATCTCTTTTTCGTTGCTCCAAAGAAATACGTATGATTCTAATAGTAACCAATATTTTTTCATTATGCAAAAACCATTTTATTAGCTATCTCAAAAATCTCGGGGTTTGTTTCGAGCAATTCGAACATTGCGCTTAAGTGTTGCTGATACATATCTTTACTGTACCGGTATTTACACATCGGCATTCCCTCTTTGTTGATTGGGAATTGGAAAATACATTCGCTGCAAGTGTCAGCTAAGTAACACTCCATACATTGCTCTTTCACAAAGTCGAGATATTTGTTATATTCGGCTGCGATTGCCTCGGAGTCTAAGTGGATAGCATCGTCTAATGTGCCTAAGACATATTTAGACTCAATTCTTTCGCAGGCAAAAATTTTATTATCTGCCGTTATGTACATTTTTTTATAAAATGGCAAGCAGGTACCGGTGGGGATTTTCTTTTCCGAACGCTTTGTGTGGTGGAGTAGTTCTGAGTAGTGTTTGAATGCGTTGTTGAGATTGTAATAGAAGAAGCCTCCTAAGGTTTTTACTCGTCCTGACTGCTCTTTTCGAGCAATAATCACCTCCATTGTCTCTCTGTATTCATTCGTGATATTAGTAAATTCCTCAAATTTTTCTTTTTTCAGTCCTACCTCCGATATTGGTGAAATAAGTGGAGCTTTATCAAATTCATCCATAATAAATCTATTTACCTCCTCAACAGTTGCATTGTGATTTAATACCGAGCTAAAATTTACTTTCTCTTTGAAATATTCAGGATACTCTCGTTTTAATCTTCTGATATTGGTAAATACTTTGTCGAAAGTTGCTTCACCTCTCTTATTTACCCTCAAACTATCTGCTTTTCTGTCTCCGTCCAAGCTACATAAGAGTGAAAAGTTGTTTTCGACAATATAATCCATATATCTGTCCAGTAACATCCCATTCGTAGTCATACTGTACACAAATTGAAGACTAAGTTCAACCTCTAACTCTTTACAGTACTCTATTGTCTCTTTTATGAGTGAGATATTTAGCAGAGGTTCTCCGCCGTAGAAACCGACACTGACAATGCGTGGAGACGAGTTGTTTTTTTTATTTGCTCTCCACCTTGGTATGAAATATGCAAAAGTTTGCTTCACCTTTTCGATGGTCATATAATGGCGAATCTGAGTTTTGTCGTCATCATACATTTCACCAAAGCAACAATACTTGCAACTAAAATTACAGTCGCTTGTTACTTGAAAAACTATATGATCCAGATTGTTTAACTGATTTTCTACGGTTTGTGTCGTAACCTTACCCGATAATGTACTGCCAATATCCATATCCTCAAAAAAACCTAAGTTGAGCAGATAATCATATTTCGCAATATAAGTATCTACCTCTTCTTCCGTAAGGTATGGATATTCTGCTTGCACCATTGAATTCAACGAGTCTGAATCATTATTTTTGTGCAATTTGTGAATAAATTCTATGGCAGGATGCACATTTATCATTGATAAATGTTTGGCATTATAGAGGTATCTATTGCCCGACGATGTTGATAGGAATGCGTATGAATCCATAATATTTATTTTTTCAGGTGCGCTACAAAGATTACGGGATTATCCCCTTCGTTTATCTGTCTTGATAAGGCTTCGAGTTTTGGGTGAATCTTTTCGCCGGCTTTTTTCTTTTTATCAATTATATCGAAGATTTCGTGAGGCCACAGAGTCTGAAAGATTTTTTCATCGTAGATTTGCAAACTATAAACTCCCAATCCCAAAATATCATCCACAAAATCTTTAGAATTAATGACTTTCGATGTTTTCATCTTCTTATTGTAACAAATGTAGTAATTAGATATTTTCCTATCTGACGTTGCGAATCTTAATGCTCTAATGAATAAATAATTATTAGTTTCATAAACATTACTAATACTAACTTTGCCACTCCTTACTTCATCAATTCTCGTTCCTCCACTTGCCCAGTCATTCATATAATCAACTATTTTTTCATAAGCCTCCATTGGTAGTTTTATATCTTTTCCAACATTAATCACCCACATTGGTTGTAAAATCATATCTTTTACATAAAAAACAGTATCGTTAAACCTATTACAATACAGAAAATTATCACGATAACTAGTTGTATTCCCAGGGCTATTGTTCCTGACTACATCCAATGTAGCTTTATTATTAACGACAATACGACGATTTACTATTTGAAAATTTTCTGGATTGACAAAGTAAACAGCATCCGCAGCAGACAAAAATAGATAATTTCTCAATGGAATAATATTAGCATTAGCATTAGCAAGCGAGCTGCCAACTGCATTGCGATCTCTATTCTCACTCCACAAGTTTTTCACTTTTTTTGTAGGCTTGCCAGTAGCGTCATATTCAATTAACTTATAGCTTTTCGAATAAAATTTACCATCCTTAGATGTCACATTAGTAACCCCATCCACTTCTTCATATGGACCTCTACCTCTCTGCCCAATATTTAGTTTCCATCTTCCGTTCCATTGAAAAACTTTGTTATCACAAAAAATAAAATCCTTAGTAAATCTAATTCCGAAATTTGAGGGTAAAAAGCACTCTGCTTTTGTTTCAAGCTTAATAAATGTTACGCTATCAACTAACTCAGACAGCGGCATCTTGATAGATTTATCCAACATGCTTTTAGTGATAGGAATAGTTGTTTGCGAATGAACAATTAATGAGCTAAAGTTAAATAGTATTATTAGTATTGTATTTATGTTTTTCATAATTGCAATAATGAATATTAGCTGAATTCAACCTGCAAATGCAACTGAATTCTGGTTAATAATTTGTTTAAATTTTTCCTTTGGCGTGAGGTATCCGAGTCTTTTACGAGGTCTATTATTTAGTTTGTTTTCAATCCATTTAATCTGCTTGTCGGTTATCTCACTAAAATCCGTACCCTTTGGGATGTATTGCCTAATCAGTCCGTTGGTGTTCTCATTAGCACCTCTCTGCCACGAGTGGTATGGTTTACAAAAGTAGAAATTTAATTCTAATTTTCATCTGTGTATATTTTTGTATTAATTTGTATAATAGCTATTTAAGGTATAATTAAGAGATTAAATTTTCATCTTCGTACTCCGTGCCTATAAAGGCAGTGGTAACACCTGTTGGTTCTTAATTTTGTGCCCAAATCTCTTTGGACATAGGTCAATTTCATACTCAAGCTCTTCTAAGGGAAGTCTCAGAAAAAATGCGACCTATGTTGTTGCCTTAAATATAATGCTTGCTTAAAACGAAATAAAAAATGTAGCTTGGTGAGATGCAGCCCATTTCATAAAAATACACTAACATCAACACCTAATGCCGATAAACGATTCAAATAGTTCCGTATCTGCTTCTTCTGCTTGCGAGGATTTTTGTCGTGTAACTCAGGCTCACGATATGGTTGTTTGTTCAACAAAATGAAGTATGCGGCTACAATAATTTTATGCCCAATGGCTACAAGTGCTCGCTTCTTACCTCGTCTGCCTACCAAACTCTCATACTTTCGCTTCAAATAGCAATCCTTCTTACGTGTCGCCCCCCACCCACACTCTACCAATATCGAAGTAATATGGCTATTACCCTTTATGGTCTTTGTACTTTTTTTTTACCGGCACTCTCATTATTGCCCGGACTTACACCACAATAAGAACTTAAATGGTTCTCATCAGGAAATCGTTCCATATCAACACCTATCTCGCTTATAATACCAATGGCACTATCTCGCCCAACACCCGGTATGGTCTCCAATAGCTCCAATTCAACTTCATAATCAGAAACAGCCTTGGCTATTTCTGCATCCAACCGCTCTAACATAGCGTCATCATTAGCTATCACATCTCGATGAAACTGCAACATAAAACGATGATGATAGCTAACCTTACCTTGCAAAGCTTTGACAAACTCACTACGAGGCGTCTTTATCTTGCCGTGATAAAACCGCATTAATTGATTTACATCAC
The DNA here is from genome assembly GCA_000723505.1 of Mucinivorans hirudinis. GTDB lineage: Bacteria > Bacteroidota > Bacteroidia > Bacteroidales > Rikenellaceae > Mucinivorans > Mucinivorans hirudinis. The sequence goes on from HG934468.1 coordinate 310,069, forward strand.
TCTCTCCATCTATCAATGCACTGATGATATTGCGACCAACGGCTCCATCAACATCACTCAATACACTTGATAACTTGATATTGCAATCCTCCAATATCTTGATTATACGATTCTTCTCTGATGCACTATGAGCTACTAACTTCTTCTTGTAGCGAACTAAATCTCGTAAATCTCTTATGTCGCGTGGAGGGATAAAGCTACCCTTGAGTAGTCCGCTTACCAATAATTTGCTCAACCATTTGCTATCCTTCTTGTCGGTCTTATGAACAGGCACATTCTTTACGTGCCGAGCATTAACCAAAAGAACCTCAAAATCATCCTCCAAAATATTGAATACAGGCTTCCAATAAACACCCGTGCTCTCCATTGCAATATGAGTTACGCCCTCATCTTTGCACCAATCACGCAACGATTCCAATGAAACGGTAAAACCGTCAAACTCCTTTGTGCCGACAACTTCGTTGCCTCGCTGAATAGTTGCAACTATCAAATCCTTATGGACATCAATCCCGCAACCAACCCCAATGTAGGGGGTAAATAGTATCTCTTCCATTGAACATAGTGTTAGTTAATCAATAGGCAAAGATACTCATCTCTGTTGGTATGCTCAAAATTTGAGATTATGACAATTTCATAGTTTTTAGATGTTATTTCATTCACAAATATACATCTAAATTACAAGAATCACATAAAAAAAGCACTCATCAAACGCTTTGCAATACGCTGATAATCAATGTGAAAAATAAATATTTTATCACCAATCTTTTTTACACTTTCTCACAGCACCTAATGTGCTCATTATAAGCATATTGCATTAATGATATGTATTTATTTAACTGAATACCAGTTTATTAAGTAGTAGACAAAGCGATTTTTTCACTTAAAAAAGACTCCAAAGAGGTGTCTAATCCCATTTTTTTAGCTATTTTACCCTTGCGATTGTAGATTGACCTATCGTGCTCGTAACCTAAAATTACAGATATTACCGAGGATGGAAATTGATTACACAACATCGCTATCATAGATAAATCATCATCCTTAAGCATAGGAAATTCGCTATGTAAAGATTCCAACAGTCCGTTAAATTTATGATTTGTATAGAACTGTAAATCTTTAAATGCACCTCTCTCCCACTTATTTGCAGCAAGAATTTTAGAGTACTCTCGTATAACTTTCTCTGAATCGCCTTTATAGAGATAGTTTGCTTCTATCAACTTACCGATAAGCTTAAAGTTATCGTCAATAATTTGAGTGTATCTATCCGAAGGATAATTAGAAAATTTCTTTTTATCACTCTCGTACTCAGCTCGGAGTTTGCCGATAAACTCTATCTGTTGCGATATTTTACGTCTGTAACGTCTGAAGATATTAAAAGAAATTATGAGTACAACAATAAGCACCAAACATATTATTGTAATAATAAATCATTATTAACCGACTAAAATCGGATTTTTGTTAATTATTTCTGCAATCGTTTAGTAATCAGCATGTATTTCCGCATAAATAGTCATTTCAAAATACCTACCCCCCCTCAAAATAGTGCCATTTGTATCGTTGGGGCTCGGCTCGATGAGCAAAAATTAGCCCCTTTTCGCTTGTGATAAGTGCGTTTGCAGTTCTGAATCATCCAAAAAATATCCAGATAACTCGTCAAATGTATCCTCACCAACACCGCAACAGTCGAAAATGCTTTGTCAGTCTGCGTTTTGACTTTCAACACCGTCAAAAGTAGATGAGCAATGAGCGTTATCCATATCTGCGTCTTAATTCCATTCTCGGTCTCAGAGTAGAAAAAGTGTAGTTGAAAATTCTGCTTCAACTTCTTAAACAACAGCTCTATTTGCCAGCGGCACTTGTAGATAAAAGCCACATCCTCTGCACTGATTTGAAAGTTATTGGTGATAAAAACCAATATCCGACCCTTTTCATCACGATAAACAACTTTCCTTAAACAAACCTTCTTCTGCTCCTTATTATCCTTGTAATTCAGATGAATGTGCTCCTCTGATATTACTCCAAACTCTTTGTCGTTCAGCACTTTCTCTGAAATAACCTCCTGTACCTCGTAAACAGCATTGCGTTTCAACCGTCCGACAAACCAAACTCCCTCTTCTGTCCAGCGGGCATATTGCCCATAGTCGTTGTACGCCTTGTCGAAACAAATCATACTCCCTGCTGTGAGGTTGAGCTTGCTCAGAAATTTCTTATCGTGCATTTTTGCCTCGCTTATATTGACGTGCTTGGCACAATCGGCGTGAGCGTCTATCATCATATGCACCTTCAATCCACCCTTCTTCTTACCATCTCCTTTGGGGTTACGACCTACCCCCTTCATTATGTCCGAAAATAGGCGAATAGTGGTAGAATCGAAGATGTAAAACTTCTCAAAATCCACCCCCTTAATTCGGCTGACCGACAAAAGTGGCGAGTAGTGGCTCAATAACTCAAAGTAGTAATCCCTGAACAAAACCTCATCTCTATCTCGCAAAGCATCGCCTATGGTGCTTTTGGCGGGCGATTTATCTAGCCCCAAATAGCTCAACTTGCCTTGCAAGCCCTGCATTGCTGCTGCAATCTCGCCCACAGAATCACACCTGCTAAAGACCCCAAAGAGCAAAGTTATCAACTGCTCCCACGAGCGAAATCGTTTGTAGTACCTATCCGATTTGTGGCGGTGAACTAACAGGTCAAACTTCGCTCTTGGCAGAAAATCTACAACCTGTTTGAAAATCGGCTGACCGACTAAATTTTTATAACTATCTTTGCCCATAGTTGAATCTTGTATTGTTTGCACTTACAAAATTACAACTATCGGGGTAATTCTCTTCAAAGGGGATTACCCCTCTCTTTTTTTCTCAACTTTTTTGTCGGTCAGTAATGATAATAAATATATTATCCCTATTTTTCAATCTTAGTAGTGTATTTTCACTTTCGCTATTTCGTTTGTCAAACTCTTTTTCTATTTTGAATAAATCTGCCTGTCGTGATACTTTCATCAAGGAGTCAGCAATTTGTGAAGCCTTGATGTGTGTGTTAAAAGAGGACTCATAATCCTTTTTTGCTTTTTCAATTTCCAATCGCGTTGAAAAAAATGCGACTAATCCTTCAGGAGAAGCATTAGGTACTATCTTCGAAAAATAGCACAAAGCAGAATCTAATAGACCAAGATTAGCATAAGAACGAACTATATTATGATAACAAATCTCATTTACTATTACATCAGAATTCTCTCTAAGAACGTATAATGCCAAATCTTTTGACTTGCGATAATCTTTTTTCAAGTAGTAACTACCTGATAACAAGGAGCGATTATGTGATGATGACTGACTATCATATACTCTTTCAGCCATATCAATAGCTGCATATTGGTATTTTAATGCGCTGTCAATATCAATTAACCTATACAATTTCCCCAATCTGCTCAAACAATATAATTGATAGTCCAAATGATTTGCCTTCTTGAAATAGAAAAGCGATTGTTTGTATTTATAAACATACTCATTATTCTCTACATATGAATTTTGGTACAATTCTCCGATTCGGAAATTTAATAGACCAAGAGTAATATAGTCTGATGTATCAGTATTCTTTTCAGCTTTCTTATAATAGTCCATAGCTTGATGGTCGTATCCTAAATCAGCCATAACAGCCCCTTTGTACATCAATGAGCGAGAATATTTCTCGTCATTGGCATTGTTTGAATAATGCTCTACGGCGATACTAATAAGCGAATCACTATCGAATGATTCGTAGCTCTTATACTGTGCCTGAGTATAGAGCAGCGCATAGAACGCCTTGTCAGCCCTGCCGTGAATATCGTCAGGGTTGATGCTCCGTATCAAAGCATAAGCACTATCGGGGTGGTTGCTCATCAACTCATCCACCTTTTCCAGCTCCGCTGTTATTTGTGGGTTAGTACACCCTAAAAGTAAAAATAGATAGAAAAATACAATATTTCGCATAGTTAAGATATTTACCCTTGCACAAATATACCTACTTTCTCCGGAATTAAAGACTCTTTGGAATAATTATTACGATACCCAACTCGAATCAAAAGTAATTTTCGTATGAGAATAAAAGCATAAAGGGTGTGAGCAAGGACAATATCAATTTTCGTGCCACAATCAGTTTGTTGGATTTTACAACTCAAATATTTGTACAACAGCTACCCATTAAGCGGATAGCTGTTGTTTGGTGTTACATTCGGATGCCCCGACTTTCGTGTCGGACGGAGGGGGTGATAATCGGTTGCTCTCGGTTTTGCTCTTGGGGTGGTTCTACCATTTCGGCGGCTTGCTCGGTCTTATCGGGCGGAGCTAACGAAAGCTGAATCTTTCGCTCCAGTGTGGCAACCTCCGACTTCAACTCTTTGAGTTCATCCTCCTTTTTCCACGTGCCGCCCGCAATCTCACGCAGCGTTGGCAAATCCTTCTCCAACTTGACGTTCTCGGCTTGGTACTGCTCAATGAGCTTAGGGATACGGTCTAAGGCATTGAGGAAGTTGGTGGCTGCCGCCTTGTGGTCGGACATCGCCAAAAAACCGTTGTTGTAGCTGTATTTATACTCGCCCTCGATAAAGAAACGGTTCTGTCGCACCTCCACACCCTCACGGATGGCACTCTCGCTCTTGATGATGATAGGGAAACCATACAACTCCCCAATGGGCAGATACTCCCCTGCGGTAGTGGCATTCTTGGCAATCTCCTGCAATCGTGTGCCGACACTTTTGACATCGGTAGCCGTCAAGCCGTCCAATCGAACACGGTTTCTCACGTAGCCATCCTCATCGGTCTGTGCCCGTGATTGAAATGTTTTATAGTCGGCACTCATCTTGTCGATATGCTCGTTGTTACTGTCCAGCGTCTTAGTGTGCGACTCCAATTTATAGATAGAGCCGCTCTTGTCCTTGTAGAAACTCTTACGCTCACTCTCCAATGCCGCCACCCGCTTATCCAACCGTGCTTTATCCAATATATCGGTGTTACCCGAAAGGATAGCCATATACTCCGAGAAGTTCATACCCGACTTTTCGTCCATACTGCCCTCATCAATGGTACGTGCCCCCATCGCTCCGCTCTTGAGCTGAGTGATAAAGGTCTGTTTGCAGTGCAGCAGGTTGAATTTGTAAGAGTCCAATGACTTTTCAACGGCATAAATAATCACATCCACTTTATTCTCAGCATAGAGTTTCGCTATCTCATTGCCTTTTCGGACCGCACGCCCATCACGTTGGGAGAGGTCGGACGGTCGCCAAGGGGTGTCGAGGTGATGAATTGCAACGGCACGTCGCTGAGCATTTACACCCGTACCGAGCATAGAGGTAGAGCCGAACAGCACCCGTACTTTTCCCTCATTCGTCGCTGCAATCACCGCCTTGCGAGCTTTCTCGGTCTTGCACTCTTGAATAAAGCGTATCTCGGATGCCGGAATGCCATAATCCTCAATGAGCTTGCGTTTAATCTCACTGTACACGCTCCATTGCCCCGGCTGATACGTGCCCAAATCCGAAAAGACAAACTGCGTCGCCCTGTGCGCATCATATTTTTGGTAATACTTGGCAATCTCGGCAGCACAGTGCGAGGCTTTGTTATCGGGGTGGTCGTCGTATTTCTCACGGTCAATCATTCGCATATCAAGTGCCATCTTTCGGGCATAGTCCGTGGCGATAAGCATCTTGGCTTTCTCTTCACTCTCCGAGAGCTTCTCACGTCCCAAGATGGTGGCATCGCCCGTTTGAGCAAACTGCATCAACTTTTCGATAAACTCCGCCTGCTGTGGCGTGGGTGGGATGTTGTGCAGTATCTCGTTCTTTTGCGGTCTATCCACACCCACATCCTCAGCGGTACGGTAGTCGGTAATCTCGTTGTAGAACGCCACCAACTCCGGCACTTTGATAAAGTAGCGAAAACGCTCCTTCTGCACAATATTGTTCGTTACAGAGAACTCAAAGTCGGTGGTCTTCTTGGCAAAAATTGCCGACCACGCATCAAAGCAGTTGATATTTTGCCGTTCCAGCTCCTTCGGTCGGAGGTATTTGAACAATAGATACAATTCCGTGAGTGAGTTACTGATAGTTGTACCCGACAGGAAAGTCGCCCCCAAATCCTTACCGCTTCGTTCCTGAATGGTGCGGATAGCAAATAGCATATTGAGTGCCTTTTGGCTGCCATCGGAGTTACCAAGACCTGCCACACGGTCGTGGCGAGTGTTAAAGGTCAGGTTCTTGAACTGGTGGCTCTCATCAACAAAGAGGTGGTCGATACCCATCTGCTTGAAATCCACCACATCGTCCGTGCGGGAGTTAATCTCGTGCTCTATCTTCTCCAACTTGGCACTCAGATTGATTTTTCGTTTCTCCAAACCTTTGAGCATCCCTCGTGAAATCTCCTTGCCTTGCGATTTGAGTACATCCAAATTCTCCTCCACCGAGTCCAACTCTTTCTGCAAAATCTCCTGCTGAATATCGGTCGGCTGGGGTATCTTGCCGAACTGGTCGTGCGACATAATCACACAATCCCAATCATTATTCTTAATGTTATTGAAGAATTTTACACGATTTTTCGGCTCAAAATCCTTTTCGGTGGCATAGAGAATTTTGGCATTGGGGTATGCCGTGCGGTAACACTCGGCAATCTCCGACACGTTGGCTTTCAAACCGATAATCATCGGCTTGTGTGCCAACCCCAAACGTTTCATCTCTTGTGCTGCAATGCTCATAATCAGCGTTTTACCCGTGCCCACCTCGTGGTCGCCAATGCCGCCGCCGTTCTGTTTGAGCATCCAAACGCAATCCTTTTGGCTCTGATAGACAGAGCCTATACCATACTTTGCATCAAGTGCTTTGAGGTCTAATCCCGGAAAGCTCTGGTGTGAACCGTCGTAGGTGGGACGTACAAAGCAGTTGAATTTGCGGTTGTACATATCCGCCAACCGCTGCTGAAATTCGGGCGACTGTTCGTTCAACCAATCGCTGAAGCCGTTGCGTATCTCATCAATCTTGGAGTTGGCGAGCTGTATCTTCTCCGCATCTCGCACCTTAATATCCCTGCCGTGCTCATCCTTGCCGATGCTTTTGGATATATCGGGCACGGTATTGACCAATGCGTGTTTCAAGAGGTTAATGCCGTCATAGATGCGATACTGCCCCTGCACAGCATACTGGTCGAGGATTTTGGCATTCTTCGCTCCGCACTTGACCGAATACTCGTCGATACTCTCGGAGTAGGATATGGAAACATCAGTACCGAAGAGGTGCTTGGCGTAGGCGGTGTACATTCCCGTGGGTATCCATCGTTCACCGAAGTTGAAGTCCAACTCATCAAATGTAATCTGGCGAGGTGTGGCATCATTAAGGGCTTTGAGCGAGGCTTCCACCTCCGCCATTCGCTCGTGCCCCTTGTTGTCATCTGCCCAACGAGAGATATTTTCAACCTTCTCCACCACATTACCTGCGACAAAGCGGTCTCGGATTTCGTAGTTATCCACCAACGGATTGAAGTAGATGCGTCCGTTTAGCTCCTCAATCAATTCCGCTTTGTTGCTGTCGCAAAGCGACTCCATATAGTCAAGATTCACTGCTCCGTAGCGGTTGAGCGAAGCCGATAGTGCCTCGTGCGGAGTATCCACGTGCGTAATCTCGTTCAGGGAGAATGCCACAGGGTGGTCGAAAATATCGGCTTTGATAAACTGCCCGTTTTCGGTGCGTTCCAATGATAGCATATCACGCCCCGAGGCATCCATCAACAGAAGTTTGACATTCTCTTTGGCATTCAGATGCCCGAACCGCTCCACAAATGTGTCGTAGGCAGTGTTTAGGTTGTGGCGTTCCTCACTGTTCTCTTGGTGCTGTTGAGCCTCGTAACTATACAATCGCTCATAGCTCTCCCGTACCTTGATATAAAGTTCCGCTTTTTCGTGTTGAGCCTTATTCAACTCCAACGGATGAAAGGCTGCTCCGTAGCGGGTAATTCCTTTCAGGTAGCCCACCTGATTACCCTCTGCCACCATTGTACCCTCGCGGTGGTGGGGCTCTATGGGTGTGGTGAGTGGTCGGGGTTTTAGTAACTCGGCTTGATTTTGAGGCGATTGCTCTTTTTGTTGCAAAACGGTCGGTTGCACCCTCTTTTGCTCACCTGATGCTATCTCCTGTCGCAACTCTGCACGGCGTTCCGCTCCGAGCCGCATCATCGCCTCGTAGAAACCGTTGATAGGCGGGTTGGTATCCCAATCAATGGCGGCATAGACCGCATCGGGGTCGTGCGGCGGCGTAGGAGCAGGCTCGGGAGCTTTGGGAGCTTCGGGTTCAGGCAGGTCAAAGAGAGACCTTTGAGGGATAATTTTACGCTTGGGCGATTTATTGCTCTGCTTCTTGGTCTGTCCCGTCTGTGCTAACCGCTTCTCTTCTTGCGAGAAATCGAACAGGTCGTAGAGCGACATCACAGGGGGTGTTATCTCCGGCTTATGCTCTTTTGGCGGTGGCTCTTGTTGTGTGGTAACGGTCGCCTTTTGTGCAGGGACTACACCGTTATACAAATCCACGTTGAGCCTTTGGGCAAAATCGGCGGAGAGGATTTTACCCATATCTTGGGCAATACCCACCACGCCGCCCTCGTGCAGATAGACCATCGCCGGCTTGCCGTAGGGGTCTGTGTCTAACTTACTCTGAGTGCTGACAATCCGCTCGGGGTGATTCAAAAAATAGGAGCTTGTCTGAATGCGATTGTGGTCTTGAACCGAGGAGATAAACAATTTGTCCATCTCATTAGGCTCGGTTTTGCTCATATTCTTTTGCAGCACAATCAAATCGCTACCCACCTCTGTTCCTGCGTAATCCTTGAACAGATTGTTGGGCAGACGGATTGCCGAGACCAAATCCGCCTTTTGCAACATCGCATAGCGGGTATATCCACTCAAAGCATTCATCACCCCTTGCGAGGTGATAAACGCCACAACACCGCCATCACGCACCGAGTCCAGCCCTTTGAGGAAGAAATAGTTGTGAATCGCCTTTGTGGACTCACGCCGAGAGCGTTGGTCGCTACCGCTATATTCGGGGTCGAATACGGCAATATCCCCAAACGGAATGTTGGAGGTTGCCACATCAAAGTAATTGGTAAAGGGTTTTTCGATACGCTCAAACCCTTCGGCTCTCACTTTGTGTTGGGGATAGAGGTGCGAAAGGAGTTTACCCGTCAAGAGGTCTTTATCAAACGCCATTACATCGGCAATGGGTGCTTTCTCTTCAAATTCAGAGATAAAGACCCCCTGTCCTGCCGAGGGGTCTATCAGGCGTTGGGGCGTGATGCCACTATGCGAGAGGGCATCGGCGAGTGCCGACACCACCTCTTTGGGGGTGTAAAACGCTGTCAGCACCGAGCTCTTCAGGCTGTCGAAGTAGCGTTTATACTCTTTCTCATCTTGGGAGTTTTCACGGATTACACGGTGCAACTCCGCTGTCATCGGGAACAGTTCGAGGTCTGATTTCGCCCATTGTACGGAGTCCATCACACCGGAGGCAGGGTTCAAGATACATTTCAACCCGCCAAAACCACAGTAGCGACTAAGCGTCTCCCTCTCTTCAGGGGTAGCCGCCCTGCGTTCTTTTTCCAATGTGAATAGCGTCCGTATCGCCTCGATGTTGTCCCGCAGCTTCGCTTTACGGTTAAATGCCATCTTCTGTGATTATTGAGATAGCTCCCGTTAGTTCGGTATAGAGCAGGTTATACGCTGCCGAATGGGCGAAATCGTCCGAAAGCGGGTATTGAGCAAATGCAGATTGGAGGATGGGCAACAGTTGCAGGGCAAGCTCCTGAGCATAGCCCGGCTCTACCTCATTCTCAAACTCATTCCAGAGAACCTCTACGATGGTGTTGTAGGGTGAGAAGTGCAACCCACTGACAAGGGCTGCCATCGCCAACTCCTGTGCCCCGTCGGGGGTTGCACCCTCTCGTCGGGATTGTTCATAGAGTTCGGCGGCTTGGTCGGCACGGGTGGTGATAAAATCGGTATCGGTTGCCTTGTCGGGATGATTATCCCTGAGATAGTTTTGCAGATAGAGTCCGTAATAGGAGAACTCCATTGGTTTATTTTTATGATTCATTTTAATATGGATTTTAGTGTGTTGATATATATGCGAAAGGTGCCCCGGGTTCCCACCCGAAGCACCACCACTAAAATCCACAGTAAAACAGAATAAACCATTTACAACTGCGATTTCAGTGGCAAAGTTAATTATTATTTCCTTTTTCGCTTCGAGTTTTTATCGCTTTTTGTCTCGGGAAATACGAACACGGTGTTGAAATCGGCATCGAAAGTAACCGAGGCACTGAACGCCTTGCCCTCCTTGTTGTTAAACCCCTTGATTACGCCCGTCTCCCCCTTGGTCAAAAGGTCTCTTATATCTCCGTTGGACAATGTTTTACCCGCCTTTTGGCGAAAGATGGGCAGGGCACAATCGGGATTGGAGCAGCGAACAACCTTTTCATCTGTGTATATTTTTACAACTAGTTTAATGTCATTAATTTACCGTATTAGTTGCTAAGCCGATTTTCTATGAAAATCGGGCAGACCGCCGCCGCCCCACGCGGCGGGCTGCATTCTGCATCCCACCGCCGGCGACGGTCTGAGGGCGCACAATGGGCAGATACTCATAGCTGTTGGTATGCTCAAAATGAGATTATGACAATTTCATACTTTTTTAATTTTACTTTGGATTTTAGTGGTGGTGGGTCATTGACCCTGTTGTTTCTCTTTTTTTAATCTGGCAATCAGTTTACGGTCATAGTAGATGTGATTGCCGTTTTCGTCGTAATACTCTGCATCCTCTTTCGAGACTGGCGGCAGGCGTTTGCACAGGCGGATATACACGCTGATAACCCAAATGTTGAGTAGCACCAATGCGGTTATAAGGATATAGATTGCCTCCATAGCTTACATTCCCATTTTGGGTTTATTCTGCCTGCGTTGCTGCTGCTCGGTGGGTTGCGTCTGCCCCTGCTTGAGCGGTTCGCCAACGTGCTTGGTCGCCTCATTGGTTTTTCCTTGACTATTGACTGCCACCTGTGTACGATGTTCCGCCGTGGGAGCAACCTCCTGCTTGTGCGATACATCGGGGTTGGTTTTGTAATACTTCGGCTTACCTGCTTCGTAGCTGTACTTCACGTAGGCGGTGTAAGGCTGATCCTGCCCATCCCGTTTCATATCTTTTACAAGAATGGCTTTATGCTGCTCAAAATCATTTCGTTGTTCCGTTGTTAATGGAATACCTCCTAATGTTATTGGGGCTCGGATATTTCCCATTTTATCCTCCCATTTGTGTAAAAATTTCGGTGGATTTTCCTCATTGTTTGTATTGGTTTGTTGCGATTGTGTTGCCTGCCGCTTCCCCTGTCGGGGTTGCGTGTTGCGGGGCACAAACTCCACACCTCTGTAGTCTGCATTCACTTGCAGGGTGGTGGTGAACTTCTTGCCGTTTGTCAGCTCAATCTCCTTTTTCACGCCCCGTCCGGCACGCAACTCATCCTGCTCCTGCTTCGAGATGGGGGTATTGCCAATCTTATTGGAGATAAAGACATCCTTCACGGCGATGGCTTCAATGTTGTTGGTCAGGCGGTCGATACTCACATACGAGGGGATAAGCTCCCCCGTGCGTCTATCCACCAAATCGACCACACGCCCCATATTGCCAGACTGCTTGAGTGCCGCCTTATCCTCCTCAGTAAAAGTGTGCCCCATAAACTCCTCGTTGAGCTTAGGCTCTTTACGCATCGTGTGGGGTACGATACCGATGCTGCCGTCGGGCATCTCCTTTAATGAGAGTCGGGCTTCCATCTCGTAACGCTCGCCATTGAATTGCGGAGCGACACTCACCAACTCCGATTTGCCGTAACCCAGCATCTTTTTCAAATCGCCCGACGCTTCGAGTGCCTCACGGTCGATGCCGTACACCTCCCTCATCGCCTCCCAATCTATGCGGCTCTCGTCGATGGGTTTGTAGGGCTGTTTCTCCTCTTTGGGTTCGGCAACATCCTGTTCGGGTTTCTCGGTGGATGGTGCAACCTCCTCGGCGGTTTTGGTTTGCTCGGTTTGTTGATACTGTTGGGTATCTACCTTGTGGGGTTCGAGCATCGCTTTGTTCGCCTCAGGGTCTTTGAGCAGCTCTTTGAACACATCTAACAACTGCTCCACATTCTCTGCCGCCACTCGGTAGAAACCGAAGCGGTGCGGCTCTTTGGTCTGGCGGTAGAAGTTGGAAAAGAAGCTCTCCAACATATTGTCCTGCTTGTTGAATTGCAGAAAGTCGCCTTTGTTCTCCGCCTTGGGTGGGCTTAGTTTCGGGTTGCCATCCTTGCCCAGCCCGGCAACGACACCGATTTCTCCCGTCTTCTCGTCTCGGACGATAAGCACATCTTTTTGACTCTTTTTTTGTTCCATTCCTTTTTAGTTTTTTAATGAATAAATAGTGATTGCCCACGAAAGTAAGGGCTTTGATATAGAGCACAATGGGTTGTGAGGCGTGTGGCAGCTTGTGGCTTCTGAATGGTAGCTTGTGGCTCTATCGTTTGGTTTTTGCCACCTGCTTTTTCTGATTAAACTCCTCGAAGTGGCTCTCTAAAAACTTCTGAACATCCGACTCCTTATAGTAGACCTTGTGCCAAAGCATCTGATACTTGAGCGTACCCGAACTGCGGTAACGCTGAATGGAGCGTTTGCTCGTGTTAAGGAGTTCGCACAAGTCCTGATTATCCAATAGCCGCTCCCCGTCGAGGTACTTCACCTCCTTATACTCCTTGCCCGTGAGTGAGGCGATTAGCTGCTCGTTTCTGTCGAAACGCTCCATAATCTTCTGCATCCACCTCTCGAAAGTCTCTAATTCCAGCATACTCATCTCCTTTTCTTCCCCCTTGTTCGTAATCCGTAGTTTCGCTTGAACTCCTCCAGCGTGGTCGGGTCGCAGGTGTAGAGGCTCTCCGCAATGAGCCGCTCCACCTCGGAGATATGGTAGCGGCAAGCTCCACGAAAAATGGCGTAATTAATACTGTTATTATCTCTCATTCGCTGAAGCGTGCGGGGGCTGACTCCCAGAAGTGCGGTCAGCTCCTTGCCGCTTAACCACATATCAGCCTTCGCCTTTTTCTTTATCATAGCCTTGCTGATATACCCGGCTATGAGGTCGAGTTTTGCTGTCAATTCTTTGTAGGCAGCACTTTCAATTGTGATAACTTCCATACACGTAACTTTTTGATTTCGTGGCAAAGTTCACGCAATCGGACGGGGGCATTCCACAGGTCTATGCCTACCTGTGGATGATTTTTTTCTCGGCAAGGGAGAGTGAAAAGGACAGTTGCTTCCATCCCAACGCCACAAGCTGCCACAGAGCTAAAATCGGCACTAAGCAGAGGTCTGCCGACTACCTTTGCATCAAAAAAAGCATAACCGATATGGAAGTTGTAATTATTGAGAAGAGGACTTTTGAAGCGTTGCTCACGAGCGTAGCTACGCTCACCGAGAAAGTAAACGCACTGCATCACCGATGCAACGACAAGAAGATGAGCCGCTGGCTCGATGGGCAGGATGTGTGCCGACTGCTGCATATCAGCCAGAGGACATTGCAGACGCTCCGAGATAATCGCTTGATAGGATTTTCGCAAATCAACCGAAAATTCTATTACAAACTCGATGAGGTGGAACGCTTCTTACCCGTGATAGATATGTTCCGAACGGAGCGGGATACGCCGTAGTGATTCACTAAAAAACCACAAAATTCTTAGGAGCGAATGCAAATGAGCTTGCTCAATTTGCTGAGGGACGACAGAATTTATGCAAAAATCCACAATAAAATGAATGAGAAAGTATTAACCGCAGAAGATGAGCGTATCGCAACTGCCCTGCAAGCTCTGCACAAAGGGGCAAAGGAGGTAAGCCAATTAGCACAGAACTACCACCCGCCACTCAATGGGGAGCGGTATCTGACCGACAAGGAGGTAGCCGAGCGGCTAAAGGTCAGCCGCCGCACCTTACAAGAGTACAGAAACGACCGAAAACTGCCCTTTATCCTTTTCGGAGGAAAGGTACTCTACCGTGAGACCGATATTCAACAGATGCTCGACGAGAACTACAAAAAGGCGATGCGTTAAAACGAGAACAGGCAAACCGTGTGATGGTTTGCCTGTTCTCGTTTAGCATAGAAAGCTATCACGCCCCACCTGAAGAATGATGGGCGGGGTGGCGGTTGCCGCTCTTTTTATCAACCACTCCCGAAAGGTTGATGCCGGGAGGCTGTTGAGCCTGAAAGCAAGAGCGGTTATCATCTCCAAATTATAGACATCCGCTCGGTTGCCGTTCTCCAAACGGATATAACGGCTGACGGAGTACTCTTTCAATACGCCTGTTTTGAAGATAGATTTGATATTGCTACTAACCGCCGCAAGCGTTACCCCGAACAGTTCTGCGATTTCAAAATCGGACATCCACACGTTACCATTCACCGTAACGCTATTTCTGTGGATGGTTATCGTTCCTCTTTTCATAGTGGTCGTAAATTAAATGGCAACATTACTGTACTCTTGAATATTGTCCAACTGTGCCGATAGATTTTCCATATCACGGTTGAGTTTCTTTTTGGTGATTTTAGCGTAGATTTGAGTGGTCTTAATGCTCTTATGACCCAAAATTGAACTCACCGTTTCGATGGGCACATTATTGGTCAGGCATATCTCGGTCGCCATCGTATGGCGGCTTTGATGCCACGTAAGTCGCTTATTTATAGAGCATCTTTTGGCTACGGCATTGATGCCGTAGAGGCAATTCATATAACTCGGAACGGGTAAAACTTTTCCCTCTTTGCCCAACCCGCGATACTTCTCAATAATTTGCAACGGAATATCCAGCAGTCGGATATTGGATTGAACACCTGTCTTCTGACGGTGCATATAAATCCAAAGGTGGTCATCAAAATAGGTGCGTAAGTTCTCCTCTTTCAAATTACGCATATCCGTGAAACTGAGTCCGGTAAAGCAGCAAAATAGAAACAAATCACGCACTAATTCCTGCTTGGCATTTTTTAGTTTACCGTTGATTAGCAGGTTGATTTCTTCACGGGTGAGAAAACCTCGCTCGGTATCCTCTTTCTGAATCTCATAGTCGCAAAATGGGTCGCGAGTGAGCCAGCCATTGTTCATTGCGATAGTCACCATCGTCCGTAGCGGACAGGTGTAAATCCAAACCGTGTTATTGCAACAACGCTTATCCACACGCAGAAACATATCGAAGTCTGTGATAAATGCAGGGGTAAGCTCTTTCAACGCAATGTCGCTCATACGATAGCGTTGTTGGATAAATTCCTTCAGATGTTTGTACACAGTTAGGTATTTACTGTAACTTGACTTGGCTTTCATACCTGCGTTGTACAGTTTTTCGTAATCTTCGTTATACCGCTCAAAAACTTTGAGTAGGGTGTATTGGCGATGCTCCAATCCCAGAAAGGCATTCTTTACCTTCTCGGCTGTAACATAGTTATCCCTATCCATTATCTCGTGATAATGACTGTTGATTTTTACCCGTATCTTATCCAACATACGGTTGGTCTCTAATGCCACTGTGCTGCGACCCGTGGCACGCCCTGTCTTGGCATCCCAGATTTTTGCATCAACGGTTAGCTTGCAGCTAAACTGCGTTTGTGTGCCGTCGATAGTGATACGACCCATAATTGGTGATGTGCCGTCTGCTTTTACTGTCTGTCTTTTCAGGTAAAAGATGGTTGAAAATGTACTCTTCATAACTCTACTTTTGGGGTTCAAAATTAATTTGTGTAGAGTCATTTATTGATACGCAAAATACTGAGCATCACAGAATAAAAACGGCAAATCAAACTTTTTTCAGCAACTCAACTTAAAAATACGATATTTCTTCGTAACTTAGTTGTTGCTCCGCTTGAAAATCGCTCGAATACAACCTTTTTCCCTTTTGCCTTTCGTTCCAACTCGTAACCAAAGCATAGGTTACCGATTGGAAACGCCGCTTCGGTTTGAGTTGGCTTTTTAACAGTTCTCGTTGGCTTCACTCTGTTTCGCATCAAATCCGAAACTATCTGTTTCTCAATTCTATTACTTTGCTTTTCTCAGTCTCGCTTTTTTATATTATCTTTGCAGTTTAGATTGCACGCATCCGTAACCTCAAATATCAAATGTCTCAGATTCTTAATCATTACTGACCGACAAAAAAGTTGAGAAAAAAAGAGAGGGGTAATCCCCTTTGAAGAGAATTACCCCGATAGTTGTAATTTTGTAAGTGCAAACAATACAAGATTCAACTATGGGCAAAGATAGTTATAAAAATTTAGTCGGTCAGCCGATTTTCAAACAGGTTGTAGATTTTCTGCCAAGAGCGAAGTTTGACCTGTTAGTTCACCGCCACAAATCGGATAGGTACTACAAACGATTTCGCTCGTGGGAGCAGTTGATAACTTTGCTCTTTGGGGTCTTTAGCAGGTGTGATTCTGTGGGCGAGATTGCAGCAGCAATGCAGGGCTTGCAAGGCAAGTTGAGCTATTTGGGGCTAGATAAATCGCCCGCCAAAAGCACCATAGGCGATGCTTTGCGAGATAGAGATGAGGTTTTGTTCAGGGATTACTACTTTGAGTTATTGAGCCACTACTCGCCACTTTTGTCGGTCAGCCGAATTAAGGGGGTGGATTTTGAGAAGTTTTACATCTTCGATTCTACCACTATTCGCCTATTTTCGGACATAATGAAGGGGGTAGGTCGTAACCCCAAAGGAGATGGTAAGAAGAAGGGTGGATTGAAGGTGCATATGATGATAGACGCTCACGCCGATTGTGCCAAGCACGTCAATATAAGCGAGGCAAAAATGCACGATAAGAAATTTCTGAGCAAGCTCAACCTCACAGCAGGGAGTATGATTTGTTTCGACAAGGCGTACAACGACTATGGGCAATATGCCCGCTGGACAGAAGAGGGAGTTTGGTTTGTCGGACGGTTGAAACGCAATGCTGTTTACGAGGTACAGGAGGTTATTTCAGAGAAAGTGCTGCACGACAAAGAGTTTGGAGTAATATCAGAGGAGCACATTCATCTGAATTATAAGGATAATAAGGAGCAGAAGAAGGTTTGTTTAAGGAAAGTTGTTTATCGTGATGAAAAGGGTCGGATATTGGTTTTTATCACCAATAACTTTCAAATCAGTGCAGAGGATGTGGCTTTTATCTACAAGTGCCGCTGGCAAATAGAGCTGTTGTTTAAGAAGTTGAAGCAGAATTTTCAACTACACTTTTTCTACTCTGAGACCGAGAATGGAATTAAGACGCAGATATGGATAACGCTCATTGCTCATCTACTTTTGACGGTGTTGAAAGTCAAAACGCAGACTGACAAAGCATTTTCGACTGTTGCGGTGTTGGTGAGGATACATTTGACGAGTTATCTGGATATTTTTTGGATGATTCAGAACTGCAAACGCACTTATCACAAGCGAAAAGGGGCTAATTTTTGCTCATCGAGCCGAGCCCCAACGATACAAATGGCACTATTTTGAGGGGGGTAGGTATTTTGAAATGACTATTTATGCGGAAATACATGCTGATTACTAAACGATTGCAGAAATAATTAACAAAAATCCGATTTTAGTCGGTTAATAATGATTCTTAATATTGTATTCGACCACTTTTTGTGATACAATCGGATTAAATTTGATTTTTTGTGTCATTATTTGAACTTTATTAACATTAAAATCGGGTTGTCGTTTTCGTCCATAGTTTCAGCCATTGCTCTTAAATCTGCGGGCAGTTCATCAATGTTGTCTTGCAGTTCAATGACCGACAAGTAAACCGCCGCGTATCCTTTTGTCATTGTTAAAAAAATAGAGTTCATCGTGCATTGGTTATTGACGAGTCCGATAATATTGAAAAGTCTTTCGTATATTTTGGCTTTGATTCTGAATATCTCCCTCTTCTCCTTGTCGTAAGCATAGTAACGGCTCTCAATATCAGGGCTCAGCCGGGGAAAGCTGTGTACATTAAAGAAAAAGTATTTATCGATATCAAAAGACGGAATCGCCATACACTCCTCTGAACCATAATTTGTTTTATCAACGAAATATGGAGTCACCTCCTTTGTCCTGTACTCCATCTTAAAAACGGTATCGCAGTATTTATTGACCATCAAAACACCATCTTCCTGCTCTACCAATGACTGGTAATAGAGGAAATACCCATTATCCATTTCCATTTTATCTCCTTCGCGTTCAAAAGTGATGTTGTATGGTTTTATTACATCTCCACCTTCGATGGCGAGGAGAAAATAACTATGTGGAAACGCAGGGTCATTAAATCTGAAAGCAAGATGACTGTATGCCAATAGTGTGTCATTGCCAATAGGAGTAAAATTTTTCAAAAATGGCGGTGAGAACTTTATTGACCTTTTGAAATTAAATAATGTATCGTAGACTACTAAACGATTCGAGTCATAACAATATATCTCATCTTTGTCTGTATTTACCCAAAAGTGGCTAAGTATTTTATATTCCTGAGGACCAAGCCCTGCTCTTGATAATTCCCTTAGTGGGTTACCCTCCATATCATAAGCGTAAATCCTCTTTTTCTGCAAAGTGTAGATTATACATTTAGCAGTATCAATGAACAAATCATTACCCGGAGCGTGCCGTGAGCTTATCAAATAACCATCATTGATTCCTCCCATCTTAATAAACTTCACATCCGCCACATCGCTCAGTTTAATGTCAATTTCTGGATATGATTTATTATAGTCGAACACGATTATTCCATTAGTCAAGTCAGGATTGGTTGTACATGAAATTAACACCAAGAGACATACTATAAACATAAAATTCTGCAGTATTAGTTTTTTCATAGCGAATGGTTAATAATTTGAACAGTATGCTGAGGCATTACATACTTGCACATTTGCGTGTAGATAATACCTCAGTATGATTTATTTTTTAGTTGCCCGCGCTCGTTGACGAAGCATAGTGGTCGGCAGACGAACCTCCTAAACTATTAAGCGTTTGATAATTAGTGTAACTTAGCCCATCTTCAATATTGATTGTTCCAGTGCTACACATACACCCGCAAGCATACCCTACGCAGATACATCCGCAAACCCCGCCCTTTAGCATACTTTGATTTTGTTTGTCGATTTCCATCTTATGGAAATCGTGCAGTTTAAGTTTTTTCATTGTCTTAAAGTTTTTGCTGAAAAATATGGTTTTTGAGTTATCAAGGTCTCCACCTTGCTTATGGTACCGTTAAGCGGTTTTTGAATTTTAGATTTCGAACTCACCCGAGAAACTCTTCGTTCCGTTTTCGAGAGTGATGCTGTAAGTGCCCCGTGAGAGCGCAGGCATAGAGTAGTTTGTAAAGTCCGGCTCGTGGCAACCTTATGCCGAGAGAGCACAAGACCGGTAGCGTCTTTAACAGTAACAGTATAGTTGTATGCCGGTTACGGCAAACTGAAACCTCTCCAATTGTATTTTTTGAAATCTCCACACACAACAATATCTACCAGTGTCAATTTGCGGGCAAATTTATAATCAACAACTCTAGGGGGCACCATCTAACTGTTTTACTGAGGAAATTTCAGTGCAGGGAATTGAGTTTTTTGTATTTTTTAGCGAGCGCTCCAATCCCCCCGACATCATTTAGATTCCTACTGTTACAGGATGTTAGTAATACTAGTGTTATGTTAATTTTGAATTGACGGATATAATTTTTTGAGTTTTATTCTTGCATCTTCATTTGTAAATTGCCAGTTAATTTTCAAGTTTGCGTTATTTCGATGGTTTTGCCACGCTTCTACCTCAGCGATAACTTTTTCTTTGGTAGGAATATGCCTATTCAAACACTGACCATTGAGCACGTGTAACTCTATCTCTGCCATATTCAACCAACTGCCGTGCTTGGGAGTTAAAATAAACTCAAATCTATCCCATAACTCCTTTGCCTGCTCAGGTGGAAAAATCTCATAAAAAGCAGAACCATCGTGAGTTTTGAAGTTATCCATAACCAATTTTATCTTCTTGGCAGTGGGATATTCATCAGATATTTTCTTGATGAATTTTGCCCAATCTGCTTTTGTCTTAAAATCCGTAACATCCACTATTCTCCTACCTGTAAGGGGTTCATTGGCAATGAATATATTTACCGTTCCGTGCCTAATGTATTCATAATCTACTCTTGCATCCTGCCCCGGTTTCATTGGAATTGATGCAACTTCTTCAATTAGCTGCTTTGGCGACTCGTCCATACAAACAACCGGATACTCTTCATTATAGGGCTGCTTATAAACATCCAACACTCGCTCCATATTAGCCACAAAATTAGCACTCTGCTCAGGCGGAATCACCCACCCCTTTACTTTCCAAGGCTTAAGTTCGTTTTTTTTTAATACATTAGACACACTAACGTGTGAAATGTAATCAACATACTGCAATTCAACAACTTTATTAGAAAGCATTCGCAAAGACCATTTGGAAAATCCTGCTGGCGGTTCGCTACAACACAATGCTACTATCTTGGCTTCTAAATCACCATCTACTTTTTTCTGATAGAGCTGACCCGAAGGGCGACGTTCGAGTACCTCCTCAAAGCCTTCTTCGACAAATCGTTTCTTAACTCTGTCGATTGTCCTTGCTCCAATCTTCAAAACCTTACAAATACTCTCATTGGTAATCCCTTTATTGTCAGAAAATTCTCCCTTGTCGCAACTCAATAAAATATGAGCAACACGAAAAGAATGAGCACTATGGCTTCCCTTTTTTATTATTGTCTGAAGCTCGGCAACCTCCGCTGCCGATAATTTGATAGTGTAACGAATCATTGTAGGCTATATTTATCACAAAGATAAAAATAATTTACGCCATATCAAAATTAACATAACACTAGTGCAAAAATAGTGAGGCTTCCCCACCAACTTGCTTTGTGTACAACTTTTCATAAAACAGAAATAAGTGTTTAATTACTTGAGTTCAACTTATAAATGCAACTGATGGCGGTAAGGAGTACTGTTAAGAAGCAAGCATATTTTTTCAGAGAGGGGGGATAAGGGAAACCTCATCGCCCGCCTCCGCTGAATGGATAAAAATTTGTATCTTGCAGCCTCCTCCGTCCAAAAAATCAGTTGCAGATGAGCAAACAATTAACCGTAGAGCAAAGATACACAATTTTTGCAATGCAGCAAAAGTCGTATCCACAAAAAGAGATAGCCGAAACTATCGGGGTTTCAAAAAGTACTATCAGCCGAGAACTAAGACGAAACTGTGATAAACGCAGTGGTAAATATGTAATGGATTTGGCTCAACGAAAAGCTGATGAGCGAAAAAAGAGCAAACGGCATAAACAGACCTTTACTCTCAAAATGCAAAAAAGAGTTAAAAGGATGTTAAAGATAGGGTTTAGCCCCGAACAAATTACAGGTAGATGCAGACTGTTGGGTAAAGAAATGGTCTCGCACGAAACCATTTACAAATGGATTTGGGCGGATAAACTAAGTGGTGGGGAACTCTACAAACTACTACGAAGGCAAGGACGAAAATATGCAAAACGAGGCTCAAAGAATGCTGGGCGTGGGTTTATTCCAAACAGGATAGATATAGACCAGCGACCAGCAGTTGTTGAGCTTAAAGAACGATTCGGGGATTTAGAAATTGATACCATTATCGGTAAGAACCACAAAGGAGCGATTCTTACCATAAATGACAGAGCAACAAGTAGAGTTTGGATTCGTAAGCTGTCGGGGAAAGAAGCCACCCCATTAGCCGAAAAAACCACATCTGCATTGAAAAAAGTCAAAGAACTTATACACACTATGACGGCTGACAATGGAAAAGAATTTGCTAAACACGAGGAAATTGCACAAAAATTAGAATTAAATTTCTATTTTTGTAAACCTTACCATTCGTGGGAACGTGGTGCCAATGAGAATACTAATGGACTTATCAGGCAATATATCCCAAAGGGTACGGATTTTAGTGAGATAACCGACAAGCAGATTAAATGGATTGAAAACAAACTAAATAATAGACCTCGTAAAAGACTCGGATACCTCACGCCAAAGGAAAAATTTAAACAAATTATTAACCAGAATTCAGTTGCATTTGCAGGTTGAATTCAGCTTATTAACAATAGTGTCCCGTGAAAATTAGTTATCATTGCAATATTGTGCTTTAAATCTGATATTTAACTCATAAATTTAATTGCGATAATTTGATTTCATAATATATTTCTCACGTTATTGTAAGTTTGACTTGTAATGCAGAAAAGATTGCAAATAAGCGTTTTAATAATCTAGTAATAGCAGATCAAGAAAGGCTGCCTACAGGAATAAATTTTAATGGAACACTAATATGGGGAAAAATAGCATTAATTCTTTATCACTTAAGGCGGCTATTACAAAGATAAGGGCTCTCCCACGCGCATTAATGGTATATAACCGTGTTTTATGGGTATTTATCGACTCGAACTTAAACAATTTGGATCATTTTGAACAAATTCCGCGTCGTTCGGCAAATCATACAAGTTTGATTGCCCTCTATCCTTGAATTTGGACAGATATTCTTACTCCTCACCATTGTTAAGACCAATTGGCGAGCACTTACATTCAAGGGTATAATATACTCCTCCCCATTGTTAAGACCAAATTTTGAGTTAGTTAAGTCAAGGGATTTTTGTTAATTTATTTGCAGTGTGCCCATGGTTTCGGGTAGTTTTATGTAATGGAGAGCCTTTTTTGAGCTCTCAACATTGGAGGGTTTTGCTACGCCGAAGGCGGTGCAGGGCGGTAGCCCGTGGTGGGCTGTGTGCCCCTTAGAGTAATTGTAGTAGTCGATGTAGTCGCGCACGCCGAGGTGCAATTCGATGCCGTCTTCGGCGGGGTGCAGATATACATATCCGCGTTTAATCGTGCGCCAGAAACGCTCTATCCAAATATTATCCGTCGCCCGACCCTTGCCGTCCATGCTGATTTTTATCTCACTGTCATCGGTTTTATATGATTGCACACAACTTACCCAATCAGCCGAGGTATATTGACTACCCTGGTCAGAGTTTACTATTTCTGGCTTGCCGTAACGTGCAATAGCTTCCTTGAATACATCCACAGAAACCTGTGCATCAAGGCTATTGCCAACGTGCCAGCCAACGATAAAACGGCTGTAAACGTCGATAATCGCCGTAAGGTACATAAATCCATTAGCCATTGCAATATAGGTTATATCTATTGACCACACCTGATTGCGCCGGGTAATATCCATATTGCGAAGCAGATAAGCATATTTATACTCACCCTTTGCCTGCTTGGTCAGATTACGGCGGGGATAGATAGCCTTAATGTCCATCAATCGCATCAACCTGCGAATACGTTTGTGATTAACAACGAGTTGATGCTGCATCAACATATTACGCATACTCTGAACACCCTCGTCAGGGTGAAAGGTGTTATGCCTGTCCATCAAACGCATAACCTCCAAGTTCTCAGCACTAACACCAACGGGCTTGTAATATACACCCGAACGATTAATCTCCAATAATCTGCACTGCTCGCGAACACTAAGGGTCGCGTCCTCTTTGCTTACAAGCTGCCTCATTTTATCTTCAGACCGCTCCGCCTGCAAGCATCTACGAAAAAATCACGCTCCATAGTCAGCTCGCCAACTTTAGCCCTGAGTGAACGAACCTCCTCTGTCGGAGCACCGTCATCCCTGCTCTGCTTCTTGTCGAAAACGCCGCTCGACAATTTCAAAAACTCCCCCTTCCAGCGACTAATAACCTCCTGAGAAACCTCAAACTTCTGAGATAACTCCGCCAAAGTCTGTCTCTCTTTCAATGCCTCAATAGCAACTCTTGCCTTGAATGCAGAACTAAATTTTGTATAAATTCTGTCGTCTCTCGGCATCGTGAGCAAGCTCCCGTGCACTCGTTCCTAAGAATTTTCTCCTGTTTGCCATTTTTATTGCCAATTTTTAAGTGTAAAAGTAATAAACTTTTTGACTTAACGTGTGGTCTGAATTTTGGGGAGTAT
Source organism: Mucinivorans hirudinis (assembly GCA_000723505.1). Taxonomy (GTDB): domain Bacteria; phylum Bacteroidota; class Bacteroidia; order Bacteroidales; family Rikenellaceae; genus Mucinivorans; species Mucinivorans hirudinis. Next base: position 334,116 of record HG934468.1, read on the forward strand.
TATAAAATTCATAACGAAAAGATGTAGTTCTGGCAGTCCATTGCCGAATTGGAGATTGAACAACACAATAACTATACCATTATCAATTTTCCTAAGTTCAAATTCAAATATTTTAATACTCGAAATAATCTTACGAATCATATCGTAAAGATTGTTTCTATGTATATGGTTATATCTGAAAAAATAATAATTCACGATAACGGGGTTTTATTTACAAATGATAATTTTGAAAATGGCTTTAGTAATCCAAAACATAAATTGATACATTCGCTGCACTTTTTCGCTGGCAAAATTGATAATTTGTCATATTTCGACAATATTATTTGTGTTACAAAGTTTGCGTTTGACAACATAGGAGAGAAGGTAAAGAGACTCATCTACAATGGAGTTCGAGAGGTAGTTTCCACCGAGAATCGGGATAGGGTAAGGGCGAGATATGGTTTTGAAGAAGATGAGTGTTTGGTGTTGTATGTTGGCAGGATTGAGCAGAGTAAAGGAATCACCTTTCTTGCCAAGTTGTTCAGTGAGATGGGCTTAGAGAATGCAAGACTTGTGATTGTCGGTAGCGGAGCTTATGATTTGGTCTTTGAGAAGATAGAGGCAAACCACTCAAAGATAACATTTTTGGGGAATATAGATAACCAAGAGGTTCACAACCTGATGGCGGCGTGCGATATTGGGGTCATTCCATCGCTCAATGAGCAGTGCAGTTATGTGGCTTTGGAGATGATGAGCCACGGAATGGCGATTATCGCTTCTGAGGTCAGAGGTATGGGAGAGTTGTTTATGGGCAGAGATATTGCACTGACCGTGCCGGTTGATTATACAGACGATATACCCACGCTTGATACCGACGTGTTAAAACAACACATAATCACCTTCGCCGGCGATGTTGGGTTGCGTAAACGTTTGGGTGCGAATGCACGTCGTGAGTGGGCGGAGCATTACACTGCCGAACGGATGGCACGGGAGACTTTTGAAGTTTACAAAGAGTTAGCAGCGAGACTGTAATCTGAACTCTGTCCAAAAACACTTACCTTTGTATTATGGATAGGAGAAGTCAGGAGTATCAAATAATGCGTGATAAGGCATTATCTCAGCTTCGGAGTGGGGAGTCACTCACGGGCAAAGATGGGGCATTTGCTCCACTGTTGAAAGAATTTTTAGAAGCCGCTTTGGATGGCGAAATGGCAGCTCATCTGGACGAGGCGGAACGCCAGCAAGGCAACAAGCGTAACGGCCGAGGAAGCAAACGAGTCAAAACGATGGCAGGTGAGATTCAGATTGAGACCCCCGAGGATCGTCATAGCAGTTTCACACCCGAGATTCTCAGGAAGCGGGAGACCATTTTGGCTGATAATATGTCCTCCAAGATTATCAGTTTGTATGGTATGGGTATGAGCCTGAGGGATATATCTGCTCATATCGAAGAGATGTATGACGTTGAGATATCGCACAATACGTTGAGTGAAATCATCGAACGTATAGTTCCCAAGGTCAAGGAGTGGCAAAGTCGTCCTTTGGAGTCGATGTACACTATCGTTTGGCTTGATGCAATGCACTACAAGGTCAAAGACGGTGGGCGTACCGAGAGTCGAGCCGTTTATAATGTGTTGGCAGTCAACAAGGATGGTCGCAAAGAGTTAATCGGGATGTATGTATCTGAGAGTGAAGGTGCGAACTTCTGGTTGAGTGTATTGACCGATTTGAAAGCACGCGGGATGAAAGATATTTTGATTGCTTGCATTGACAACCTTACGGGCTTTGCCGAGGCAATAGCCACCATTTTCCCGCAAGTAATCATTCAGAGCTGCATCGTTCACCAAATCCGCAATTCATTGAAATACATTGCCTCCAAAGACAAAAAGGAGTTTATGGGTGATTTGAAGACTGTCTATCAAGCTCCCACTTTAGATTTAGCCGAACTCAATCTTGATAAATTGGAGGATAAATGGGGACAGAAATATCCTGTTGTTATAGGCTCGTGGCGACGAAATTGGGATAAGCTTAGTGCCTATTTTGCTTATGATGAGCATATTCGCAGACTTATCTACACGACTAATGCTGTAGAGGGATTTCATCGTCAGGCACGGAAAGTAACCAAGACGAAGGGTGTTTTCCCTAATGATATGGCATTGATGAAGTTACTCTACTTAGCGGTTCTCAACATCTCCAAGAAATGGACTCAACCCCTTCCGAATTGGGCGTTAACAGCAGGTCAATTACGGATAAAGTTTGGCGAAAGGATGCCGATGGAGCTATAGCCTTCACCGGTTGTTCTTTTCGGTTTTCCAAACGCAAAGAAAAGGCAGTTTTCGGATGTGTGCAAGGGTATATAAACGGCTCGTGCCTCGCCGCCCTTGCACACATCCGAAAACCGCCTTGAAAAAGCATTTGTAAAGCCGAAAAGAAAAAATTATATTTGTAGAAATTTAACACGAAATATTTACCGGACAGAGTTTATATTACACTCCCAAATTTAAACAAATTATTAACCAGAATTCAGTTGCATTTGCAGGTTGAATTCAGCAGGTCTTGCTCTTAAATCACCCCAAAAATACTAATTTTTAGAACCCACCTAAAGTAAAATAACATGAAAAAATTAGTAATATGCATGTGTATGACATTATTAGTAGCATGCCAAAAAGAATACATTGAACCAATACCTACGAAAACAGATCAAACAGTGCTGTTGTATATGCCTTGGTCATCAAATTTAACGTCTCACTTTTATAACAACCTTAAGGATTTTGAGAAAGTTGTAAAACAAAATATACTCAAGAACAACAGGCTTATTGTGTTCTTTGCCGAGACTGCAACGAAAGCAACAATGTTTGAGATTCAGTACAAAAATGGTGGGGTCATAAGAAACACCATACAGGAATATAGTGTTTCGACTTTTACTACTGCCGAAGGTATTACATCTCTAATAAACGATGTAAAAAAGGCTGCACCTGCCAATCGTTATGCGATGATTGTTAGTTGTCACGGTATGGGTTGGTTGCCTGTTCCAACGTCTGAAGCTACGAAGGCAAGATATGCTCAAGAGAAAGATTATTGGGAGTATGAAGGTGTGCCTCTAACTCGTTATTTTGGAGGTTTGAGCAGTGATTATCAGATTGATGTAACGACATTTGCCGATGGTATCGTTGGTAGTAATACAAAGATGGAATATATACTCTTCGACGACTGTTATATGTCATCTATTGAAGTTGCCTATGATCTTAAAGATGTAACCGACTATTTAATTGCTTCTCCTACTGAAGTTATGGCTTATGGCTATCCTTACGCAATAATAGGACAATATCTAATCGGGAATGTGGACTACTATGGTATTTGTAATGGCTTCTTATCTTTCTACGAACAGTATAATGTAATGCCTTGCGGTACTATCGGCGTTATAGATTGCACAGAGTTAGATGGAATGGTATCAGTGATGAAAGAGATCAATAGTCGCTATACTTTTAACGAAGCAGAGGTTAATACCGTTCAGCGATTAGATGGTTATAATCCGATAATATTCTTTGATTTTGTCGATTATGTTTCAAAACTTTGTAAAGATACAGAACTGCTAAATCGTTTTGAGATACAATATAATAAGACTGTTCCTCATTTTATGGCGACTAAAAGCTACTATTCGATGAGTAGAGGTCAAGTGTACCTTAATGCCTACTCAGGAGTAACAATATCAGATATTAGTCTTAGTCCTAAAGCGTCATCTAAAACCGAAACAGATTGGTATAAAGCAACACATTAATAAATCATAATTATCTGTTTAGGTAGATCATTTTAGTATTATATCCATCCTTCAAAGCACAAATAATGTATATATTTCTGATAAGTCGACTTTAATATCTGATTCTTAAAATTTTCGGTAATGTTTCAAAATAGCTGATTTGGTATATTTATGGTGTTCTTTGGTAGAGGTTTTTTTCAATGTATATTCCTATCAGTTTGTCGTGCACTTGCTCGCTTTTTGAGAAACAAATTGTCTTTCGGCAGAGCCTTTTCAGGTGCGTTCTAAATGTTAAATTCAATCGCTCAATTTTCCAAGTGTAAGCCTTACTGATAACGTGTTTGTCCGCAGGTAACAGACTTGAATAAGACGCCCAATCATCAGTAAAATACCTATTTATTGGGAAACATTTCATTTTATCAAGCAACTTTTTACAGGTTTCGTTATCACGCTTGCCGTTCTGCCAAGCTACTACTAATCCGCTGCTGCGGTCGATGGCGTACCAAGTCCAACGACGATTTTTCTTGTTGCCTACAAAACTCCAAAATTCGTCCATTTCAACATTATAAGCTATTTCAACATCAAGCTCCCTGAGTAAGCCTGCCTCAACCTTGTCTAATAAATAGGGGTTAATTTCGCTTGGAGTTTTTTTTAACCTCACCTATTACCGTGTGAGGACTTATCCCTAAAACTCTTGCTGTATCACGTATTCCACTCCCATTGGTGATCATTGTGATTATCGTCCTTTTTACGTCTGGCAGCCGCCCTTTGTTCTTAAAAGATAGCTGAAAAAACTTCCCGCAAGTCTTACATTTCCACCTTTGAGTGCCATTGGGGCTATGTCCATTCTTCTGTAAATCTTCGCTACCGCAAAATGGGCAGCTAACTACTTTTACGTGTCTCATTTTCTCCGAGTTTTATACCTCAAAGATAAACATAATTCAGCTAATTCGCAACACTACCCTAAAAATTAGTATTTTTGGGTTAATTTAGTCGTGCCTTAAAAGGGGCATTTTCGTTTTCAGGGTTCTTTTAGTTTTGGAGTTTTATGGAGATATTTTGTTCAAATAGCTGTAATATCCATCTTAAGATATAGTCCAAAAGAACATTCATAGCTCTTTTGAAGTTGAATGCGGCGGCGGCGAGCATAGAATTGATATTATCACCAAATATACCTTTGTAAAAGTTACGACCCATCCGGTGGTCACTCTTTAAGTGCCCATTAATTGGTTCTATACCTGCTCTTTGCGCGAACAACTTCTTCAGCTTCTTTCGCTCATACTCACTCTTACAGCCCTTACCATTGCTCGGTATCAAAACAGGAATACCCAAAACCTGTGAAACACCCTTGTAACCCCTGTCGCACGGAACAATCTTTATAGGGCGATGATTCAATCGTACAACCTGCTCAATAGCAGGCAAAAGTGTGTGCCCATCATACTCATTACGAAACGACAATGCCCCAACTATCAATCCATCTTCATTGTACGCCACAGAAACCTTGTTCCCAAACTCCCATTTCTCGTGCTCCTTACCCTTGGAGATGCAACAAACACTAGGCTCGTGCAATGAATATACCTTGTTCTTACTATCTTTAGTCTGAGATAAAACTCTCTTATACAAATCTATCTGCTCTCTGTGTAATGATTCCAAAGGCAACTCTCTATCTAACTCCCTGACCAATCGCCCTGCTATGCACTTGAGCTTACGGCGAGCTGCCTTGCTCTGCTTTTTATTAAAACGGATATCTCTATTCAACGCCTTGACAACCCGAGCATAACTCTGACGAAGGGTAACACCCGATTTTGCAGCTATACCTCTGCAATTCTCAACTATCTTCTTATGTAACTTAGCATCAGTGGGATATGTTATGTTCTTCTCTTGTACAGTCGTGTCTACAAAAACAACTTGCGGCTTGTCGAAATCTACATCATCATTCACGCGGATACTCTCTGCCAAAATCAACTCAAACCCAGCCTCGCCAATTCTGTGGCGAAAATGCACTAAACTACTCGCATCAATAGGTTGTGCCGCGACAAATTCAGTACCTCCACAGAAGTATTGATAATATACATTTTCGCTCCACTGCTCTACAACACTTTCGTCCGAAACATTGCGTATATGTTTTAGTATCAGCAATCCAACCATCAGTCGTATTGGCTTTGCTTCGACTCCTTTATCCGGTGAGTAGAGTGGCGAAAACTCTCGCTCAAACATCGCCCAGTCGATTTTGTTGGCGAGTTGGAAGAGCGGGTGGCGGTGGTTTAAGGTGCTTCTAAGGTCGAAGAAAAGGCTGCTTTGCAGAGTATCTTTGGGGCGTGGTAACATAGCTCAATTTTGCAAGGTTTATAACACAAAGATACGAAAAATTGCAGACTAATCCAAAAATAATTACTATTAATTTACAATAAATCAGCGTGTTGAATGGCTTTTAAGGGAGACTGTAATCTGAACTCTGTCCAAAAACACTTACCTTTGTATTATGGATAGGAGAAGTCAGGAGTATCAAATAATGCGTGATAAGGCATTATCTCAACTGCGGAGCGGGGAGTCACTCACAGGCAAAGATGGGGCATTTGCTCCACTGTTGAAAGAATTTTTAGAAGCCGCCTTGGATGGCGAAATGGCAGCTCATCTCGACGAGGCGGAACGCCAGCAAGGCAACAAGCGTAACGGTCGAGGAAGCAAACGAGTCAAAACGATGGCGGGTGAGATTGAAATAGATACACCTCAGGATCGTCATAGCAGTTTTACACCCGAGATTCTCAGGAAACGGGAGACCATTTTGGCGGATAATATGTCCTCCAAGATCATCAGTTTGTATGGTATGGGTATGAGCCTGAGGGATATATCTGCTCATATAGAAGAGATGTATGACGTTGAGATATCGCACAATACGCTGAGTGAAATTATCGAACGTATAGTTCCCAAGGTCAAGGAGTGGCAAAGTCGTCCTTTGGAGTCGATGTACACTATCGTTTGGCTCGATGCGATGCACTACAAGGTCAAAGATGGTGGACGTACAGAGAGCCGAGCCGTTTATAATGTGCTGGCAGTCAATAAGGATGGTCGCAAAGAGTTAATCGGGATGTATGTATCTGAGAGTGAAGGAGCAAACTTCTGGTTGAGTGTATTGACCGATTTGAAAGCACGTGGGATGAAAGATGTTTTGATTGCCTGCATTGACAACCTTACGGGCTTTGCCGAGGCAATAGCCACCATTTTCCCGCAAGTAATCATTCAAAGCTGCATCGTTCATCAAATCCGCAACTCATTGAAATACATTGCCTCCAAAGACCAAAAGGAGTTTATGGGTGATTTGAAGACTGTCTATCAAGCTCCCACTCTGGATTTAGCCGAACTCAATCTTGATAAATTGGAGGATAAATGGGGGCAGAAATATCCTGTTGTTATAGGCTCGTGGCGACGAAATTGGGATAAGCTTAGTGCCTATTTTGCTTATGATGAGCATATTCGCAGACTTATCTACACAACTAATGCTGTTGAAGGATTTCATCGTCAGGCACGGAAAGTGACCAAGACAAAGGGAGTATTCCCTAATGATATGGCATTGATGAAGTTACTCTACCTGGCGGTGCTCAACATCTCCAAGAAATGGACTCAACCCCTTCCGAATTGGGCGTTAACAGCAGGTCAATTGCGGATAAAGTTTGGCGAAAGGATGCCAATGGAGCTATAGCCCTTGTTTGTTCTTCTCGGTTTTCCAAACGCAAAGAAAAGGCAGTTTTCGGATGTGTGCAAGGGTATATAAACGGCTCGTGCCTCGCCGCCCTTGCACACATCCGAAAACCGCCTTGAAAAAGCATTTGTAAAGCCGAAAAGAAAAAATTATATTTGTAGAAATTTAACACGAAATATTTACCGGACAGAGTTTATATTACACTCCCTTTTAAGGGGCGACTAATTTAAGAGCAAGAACGTTTTATGCTCTCTCGCAAGCGATTTTTTCTTTTGCGGGTACAATCAATTAGACTCTATTTCGACTGTCAGTTCTACATTTCAGCTTGATTATTAGTTTTTTATCGGTAATAGATTCAGTCGTACAACCTGTTCGTATCTAAACAGATTGTAGGTGAGGTTCATAAGACCAAGTATCCCGGTGGCTCGCACTATACCAACGCACTCCACCTTGATACCGTGCATCGACTGCTCCATAAACCCAAAAACGTGCTCCACACGAGAGCGAACACTTGACTTCTCGCGATTGCTCGCCTTCTGCTCGTTGGTCAAAGGATGATTCCTATAATCCCTCTCGCACACCTGATTTATCATCTTCGCATTCTCAATGACATCATCCTGATTAGCACCAGTATAAGCACTATCTCAATATAGAGGTTGCCCCTTGTCGTTATCATCTAGTAAATCCTCTAACGGCTGTGAATCGTGCACCGAAGCATCAGTAACTTTATAACAATCAATAAACTTGCTCTTAGCCCAACTTCAACGTAATATGTATGCAAATCCTCTGTTCTTTAAGCCTTATCTGTTTTTGGCTTTCTGCGTGGGTACTACAGATTTTTCAATTCGGAGGTGGTGGTGCAGTTTTGATTGTGTGTCGTCTAAATGGTATGGGGTTGTATCCGAGGATTCGATATAGTTCCGAGGCGGCATCTGTGGGGTCCGAACAGATGCGTAGTTCTATTTGTTCTCCGAGTGCGTTTTCTGCTTTGGTGGTAATAGCCTTTTGGGTGGATAGAATGCGCTTTAATTCAGTCCAGTAATGAGTTATGCCTTGTAACTTTAGTTTGTGTCGAACTGTGTTTACAATCCAGTATGATAGTAGTCCGAAGAATAGATGGGCATCGGAGTTGTCATCTGTCTGATGGTAGATGGGGCGCAATTCCAGGTCTGTTTTGAGTTGCCGGTTTGATGTCTCTATCTCTCTAATCAAGTTATAGTAGTCCCACGTAGTTCGCTCGTCAAGGGAGGTTACGTTGGTGCGCAGGAAGTATGTACCAAAGCGTTGCTCAGCCTGGTCTTGGCTGATTTTGATTTGCCATTGGATATCAGACATCTGCTCGGGGTTTTTATCCGAGCGGATGTAGTCTATTTGGTAATACTTGGATACAGAGGGGTATTTACCGAGTGCACGTCCAACACGCTCCACCACCTTGTCGTATCTCTTTGTGCCTCCTTTTGCCGTAAGAGCGTTGCGTGCCTTTGTGAGTTCAAGCTCGAAACGCTCTCGCCACTGTTGGTTCATGGAATGTTCGGTCATTGCTTTGGCGGGGGAGGTAATGCGAAGGTAGAAGTCGCCTCCCTCCCGGTGCTCGACTTGGGCTATAGTAATGGGACGCTTGCGACTATCAAATACCGTAACAGAGCGACCTTCCTCTTTGAGAGTATAATCTTTGAGCTTGGTTCTGCTGACACAAAGGTAATTATATCCTCGTTCTTTGAGCAATCCGAGATTGGCTTCCGTGGCTATTCCTGCATCGATGACCACCATAACTTTCTGTTGGGGGTTTGTCGAGACCGGATTCTTCGAGATAATGCCCTCCACCATCGCCGGTAGTGAATCGGGGTCGGCTGTGTTGCCGGCAAGGATTGAACTGTATCGGATAAAGCCTTCAGTATTGATTGCCAAGGCGAGGACAAGAAGGCGACAGTCTGAGCGTTTCTCCTTCGAGCGACCAAACTTTGCCTTCTTTGAGCCTGTCTTGCTACCCTCGAAATAGAAGTTGGTCAAATCGAAGAGCATCACCCGGTTAGTGAGATTAAACAACGAGTCGGTGCGAGAGCACAGATGACGCTCTAGCTTGTCTTTCAAGGCATAAAGCGATGGAGCAGCCGCATATACCTCGCGCTGAGTCGGGCAGTCGCCAAACTGACCCGTCAGAAGCTCCATTGCGGCAGAATTCTCGTCGAGTATACGTAGTGCCGCCCATTCCGATGGGGAATATACAGTCCGGATAATCAAGGATGCCAGTGTAGAATTTATCTTACGCTCCGACCATCCTTCGCGTCGCAGAAATGTGTCGAGCTGTAGTTCGCGTATCGCCTGAAGGCATACATTCTCTGCACCTGCCTCACGTGCATCTGTATGCTGTATTGTGTTGACATCTATTAATTTGCGGGCTTTGCGTTCTGCCTCATCATAACTTGCCCGTGCGGAATCAATCTTGCCGCTACCCTTTATCTGACTCCAAAACTTCTCGATGTATCCACGAACCTTTTCACTGTACTCTCCTCTGGGATCGGCAGTAAACATCGCCTGCTGAGCTGGGATATACGCACTCTGCTCCATCATATAGGTCAGACCGCGGCGAATCTGCACAATCTCATCGCTACACAAATCGGGAAGGTAACCCGGAGTCAACATTACACGGGTATGCACACGTCCTATAACGTCACGGAAGGACTCCTTGATTTTATAATAAGGGAGTTCCCTGCCGTGCTCGGGGCTCAAGCGTATGTTCGATGTGAAGTACATGCCCGCTAAGGTACAACATAAAATTTACTCCCGTGGGTATTACAAAGCACTTCACCAAATAAGCATCTTCTGAAAATCAACTCAATAGTATGAAATCACCCCCGTTTTTGAGCAAAAAAACACCGAAAAAACTTTTTGGCGTTGAAGTTGGGTTAGCATCCACCTTTGTGTGATTCTTATAGCCATAGTAATTCTGCCCACCTTTCTGTGTCCATCTTGCATCAATGTCTTTGTGCCTCTTCTTGTGGGGTTTATTATTCCATAATGCAGCACCATCGCCATCTTTTATCTGCTTGTTCTCCTCACGGGTATTGCGTTGAATAGGAGCAGTTGCAAATGTAGCATCAACCATCTTTCCCTCATTGAGAATCAAACCTTTGGCATTGAGTACATCGCGAAAAAGAACGAAGATCTTTTCTATGGTTTGGTTGTTGGTCAATTTCTCGCGAAAAGACCAAACCGTCTTCTCATCGGGAACTTTATCACCCGAAGACAACCCCAAAAACGCCTTAAAACTTGCTCTGTCAATGATTTGTTACTCTACCTGACCATCAGATAATCCGAAGTAGCGTTGAAGTATCAAAATCTTGAATAGCATCACGACATCGTAAGGTTTTGCACCCGCGTTGTTCTTCTTCTCTTTGGTCAAAATGGAATCCTCCAATAACTCGCGAAATATCTCAAAATCTAATACTTCACTTAATCGTTCAAGAGCATTACCCTTGTTAGATAACCGCTCTAAGGCTTGCTCGTGGTCAAATAAACCAGCGATGCCTGTAGACTTGTATTGTATCTTGCGCATATTCCCTTATTTATACTACAAAGATACACATAATTATTTGAATTACAAAGAATTAAATTTTAGAAGTCCCCTTAACAAAAATTTCTTGACTTCACTTTCTCGAAAATTGCCCTTAATAGTGGCAAGGAGTATAATACCCTGAATATTACATGCTTAACACGCCTCCTCGCAAGATGCACTTTATCGAATTTTTCATTATCAACCGACAAAAGTATACTTTTGTCGGTTGATAATGAAAAATTCGATAAATTTTTTTGGATAGTAATAAAAAAATAGTACCTTTGTGCCCGGAGAGATGGCAGAGTGGTCGATTGCGGCGGTCTTGAAAACCGTTGAGCTGCGAGGTTCCGGGGGTTCGAATCCCTCTCTCTCCGCTGGTAGGTGAAGCCAAAAGGTGCCGCCGAAGAGCCAAACCCTACAAAATCAACGTTTTGTAGGGTTTTTTCTTGTCTATGCGTGACCCGCTCGGAGCCACGAAAAAGCCAAAAACTACACTACTTTTGTGACCAATTCGTGACCTATTCCCTAAAATGGAAAATAGGTCACAGAAATGACCGATTTGGCGTTCCGTTGTCCACATTTGGCTTCGCTGCAATTATTTCATTTTCAACACTGTAAATTAACTTTGCAAACAAAAAATGAGATGATTAAAAGTACATTCAAAATCCTTTTCTACGTGAAAAGAAATGCCGTTAGAAAGGACGGCTCAATGCCAATTATTGCAAGAATTACCATTGATGGCAAAATTGCTCAATTCAGCACAAAAATCGAAATCCTCCCAGACTTATGGAGCGTAGATCTCGGTCGAGCATTGGGACAAAGCCGAGAGAGTAAACAGGTCAATGCCTTGTTGGACGACATCAAAGCCTCTATTCACCGCATTTATCACGAGATGCAACGTAGAGATAGTGTTGTTACTGCTGAAAAGGTGAAGAACGAATTTTTGGGTATCACCGAACACCACGACACTCTTTTAGACCTCTTCCGCAAGCACAACGATGATGTGCAGAAGCTAATCGGAATCAGCAAATCGGCTGCCACTTATCAGAAATACGAGGTTACTCGTAAGCATTTACAGACCTTTATAGAGTCCAAATATCGACTTACGGACATATCCCTGAAAGAGATTAACCATATGTTTATCACAGACTTTGAGATCTATCTGCTTACCACAGGGCGTTGCAGTCAGAACACGACAGCTAAGTTTATGCAGTTTTTCAAACGCATAATCATCGTAGCCAAAAACAACGGATTAATCGTTGGAGACCCTTTTGCTAATTACAAAATTCGCTTGAAGAAAGTCGATAGAGGCTACCTGAGCGAAGAGGAGCTTGGCAAGATAATGAAAAAGAAATTTTCATCGGAACGCCTTGAAAATGTGCGTGATATATTTATTTTTTCTTGTTTCACCGGTTTGGCTTACATTGATGTAAAGAACCTCACTCAAGAGAATGTTCGCACCTCGTTTGATGGTAATTTATGGATTATGACTAAGCGTCAAAAAACTGACACAGAGGTGAATGTGCCTCTTTTGAAAATCCCTAAAATGATTTTGGAAAAGTACAAAGGCAAGCTACCTAATAAGAAGTTACTTCCTATTCTGAGCAATCAGAAAATGAACAGTTACCTAAAAGAGATTGGCAATTTGTGTGAAATCAACAAAAACCTTACGTTTCACCTCGCCAGACATACCTTCGCCACAACTACTACTCTCGCAAAAGGCGTACCTATTGAAACGGTATCAAAGATGCTGGGACACACCAATATTGAGACGACGCAGATTTATGCTCGCATAACTAACAATAAGATTAGCAATGATATGCGTGGTTTGTCGGAAAAATTCTCAGGTGTCGAAAAAATCTACAAGGAGAGAAATCTCAGCCCCAAACGTAAGACAGGTAACGAATAGGTCACAAATTCGTTACCTCCGGTACGATTTGGTCACAATAATGCTCTTAATGCAATATAAAACAGCTGCTTACGGCGTGACAACTAATTTTAAACCAGATTTTGCGGACGAGAATTTCGTCCGCAAAACTCAAAAATATTTTAAAAATTATGAAAACAGGTAAAATGACAATGGATTACAATCCAGAAACAAAAGCCGTTTCGGTGCATATCGAACTTGAGAACGGCACTGTATGGCTGACTAAATCCCAAATAGCGGAGCTCTTTGGCGTTTACATCTCTGCCGTTACTATGAATCTGAAAAGCATTCATATGGAAGATGAAGCCTTTCTTGATGCCAATCGTTCAGAGATAAGCTACCATACTGCAAGTGGCGAGTATTATCACCGCATACTGTACAATTTGGATATTATTATCCTGCTTGCATTCAAGATGAAGGGTGGCAACTGCCACCTATTCCGCCAATGGCTCCGAGAACAGGTAAAACGTCCAATAGTCGAGAGTCGTCAGCAGCCGATGATTATTCAGATTGTTGGCAATTCTTTGATGAATTAATTATAAATCAAGGAGTGAGATTCAATGATGACCCCGATTGTGGGAATAATGCAGCAAGTCTACGATTTTCGGTCACTCTTCATTCGCTTATTTTCCTTTGATATAAGCCCTCGTATTTTTGAGTAAAAACGATTCGGCTTCAAAAAAAGACTTGCTTAAAAGCCTTATTTGAAGCCGATGTTTTAGATTTACGTTTAAAAAACAGTGATTTCTGAGTGTTGTTCAATAGTTACGTTTGTTATCGGTAGTGCTTTCATAATTCATTTTCTTCTATAATTCTAATTTTTTCACCAAATTTATTTATAAGCTCTCCGTTTGTTATTGATTCTGGAAACGCCATTGCTAATAAATGTTTTGGTCTAGATAAAGCAACATAGATTAATCTTTTTGTTTCATCTGGAAATATATTTTCAGTATTTGAAATATTTTCAAAAGTGATATTGTCTTTATGTTTCTTTTCATTAAAGAAAACAAGTATTGAATCTAATGTCTGACCTTTTACTTGATGTATTGTTGTTATGGGAATATTAAAGGCTGAATATGATTTCTTGAAATGGATTTCAACACTTTCATCCAATGTAGTCATTTCTAAATATTTTGATTTTCTATTCCTTAAGTTGAAGTCTACATCGTAATTTAAATTCAGTTGTTCTTTTAAAAATACTTGAGTTTTTATTGTCCAATCACTAACAGATAAAGAAAAGCTAGGTAATTCAGCAAGAATAGTTATCATTAGAGAATTGAATGAAGGGTCTATACTTTTTTCTTTTTCAATCTCTTTTAAACTGTGGTAGTCAGTATTATCAGAATGAATTAAAGGAATACAAATTGTTCGTATTTCTTTGATTGCATTTTTTATATCACCGCTCAAATATAAATTTTTAGCATAAATTATACTTTTCGGCAACTCAACATTCCAAGGTCTTTGTTCTGATTTTTTTCCTAACAGCAAATCTTTCAATGAATTCCCTCGCACAACAATACAGCTGTTAAGATATTTGTTTTTTGAGCAAAAATCATCGTAATGTTTTATTATCAATTGATGATTATTGGCTGTATATTTGTAGACAACAATGGATTCTTCTAATTCTTGACAACCAACACTATTGATTTTTGAATCTTCCTGCCTTCTCACTTTTGAGAAAACATCAACGATATTTTGCGGAGAACGTCTATTATCTGTTAAATCAAACGACTGCCACGTTTCATCTTCATCATACTTTCTTAAAAATTCAGTTGGATTTGCATCTCTCCATTCATATAAACTTTGATAAGGGTCTCCAATTAGTTCAATATTGTTTAAGCCTTGATTTGTCAGTTCTTCGAATATTGCGTGTTGCATTATCGAATTATCTTGAGCCTCATCTATGATTATAAATGGAAATCTCAAGCTAAGCCATTTACTTATCTTTGGATTATTCTTTAGTAAATGAAGTGCAATATATGCAGAATCACCTGTTGATATAAGTCCTTTTGTAAATTGCTTGTTTTTAATAAGCTGACAATACTTGTTAAAATTTGCCCTGTCGACTTTATCAGCAGATGGTTGATTCCCATTGATTGAAAATGCACCATTAGGCTCAATTCTTATTTCGCTTGGTGGGTAAAGATGAAATATACTTCTGTTGTTTTTTGCCTTGTATTCTGGATCGTTCAATGGTCTTCTTAAGCCATCTTGCATTTTCCCATTTCGGTCAATATAAGTTGTTTTCCACATGTCATCCAAGATATTTGTCTGGTCAAGTATCTTTGGTCGGTTAAAATCACGATTAAGCAAATTGTAAAATGGCAGCGTAATGAATTTGTTGATGAAACTATCAATTGTTGATACGTGATTAGGAAATTGAAGCGATTTCCCACTCAATTTTCTATACGCTTCATTAATTTCGTCTTTAGCAGAGTTTGTGAACGATAAACAAGCTACACCTGAATGACCTCCAATCTCATTCTGATTTTCTAAATCTAAAATCTTCTTTGCAATGGTCGTTGTTTTTCCACTACCAGGGCAAGCATTTAAAATCACTTTTCCTCTTGCTCCTAAATAAGCTAATCTTTCATCATTTTCAAAATACATTACAATCCTTTTTTTAAATGATTAAGGGCTTTTAATATATATCCAGGGACTTTAAAAGACGCTTTTGCAGCTTCTAAATTTTCAAGCAAGTGAATTGAAAAATCTTGAGCAAATTCGGCCTTAGCTGGAAAACTTTTCCATAGCAGAGTTGCGACTTTTCTTCTTTCTTCTTCTGCCATAATATCATTTGTAAATGTTGCCATATAGGCAATTATCTTAGTTGTTTTAGCATTGTCAATTGAGTCAATATATTGCACGAGAAAGTTGTCTTTAAAGTTTCTTCTATCAATATTTACATTATGCAATGCCACTTCATATTCAAGTGTTTTAAATGATTCAAAAACCTCAATGTTATTAGCTTTATTTTTGACCGAGTTTAAATTTTTGATTCTTGAAACTGCATTGCCTGTTTGTATAGAGTCATCTAAAGAATCAAGAATTGAATTATCATCTATTAATTTGTCAAAGCTGTAATCTGATTTTTTAGAATCTGTAAATCTATCATCATCGGTAATTACAGAGATTTGTTTATTTATTCTTTCTATTGGGTTTGAGTTATTAAACAGATATAAAAATGGATAGAATGATGTCCCTCTAACATTTACAATTTCAGTTCTATAATCTTCTAGCTTATAATCTTGCAATTGTGTAAAAGCTGAAACTAATAATTCTTCGGAAATCCCCTCTATGAATAAAATAGATTTAGCGAATAGAAGTTGAGATTTTGTTACATCAATATATCTCTGTAATTTCTTCATTCTATTTTCAAAATCAGCATCAAGTAATTCTTTGCCTTTAGTCGTGTCTTCAATGATTTTTTCAGACTCTCTATTTTGAAATTGTTTGTCAATCTTTGTAGCTTTATCACAATCTAGTAAAATGAGATTTTTAAAAGGTACTTTAGATGTTAAAGTGGGTGAATGGGTCGTTATGAATAGTTGGCTGTTTTCTGTAGCGTTAGCATTATTAAGGAAGTTGTATAAGCTGAGTTGTAATTGTGGATGAAGATGTGATTCAGGTTCTTCAATTAATAATGCGAAATGAGGAAGCCCATTATCTTTAATCTGCTCCTTTATGTCACCCAATACAACAGCTATATATATCAAATTGTTAAACCCTAAGCTATTTTGCCATAAATGAAAGCCATCATCAATTAGAGTTGTTCTATCGTGAGGAAGATATGGTTTTATTGCATTGACTATATATTCTGTTCTTGCATCTTCTATGCGAAGTCCAATTTTATTATCAATGACTTTCTTAAATATATTCTCAAGGTTAGTGTTTACACCATCTCTTGTATTTTTAACTTCGTCCCGATCTAATAATTGAGAATTTGCGTCTTTTATTATTTTTTCAATATCTGCTTCTGAATTTTCTCTTCTAACAAATCTTCGTATCACTTTTCCAAGAATACTGTTTCTAGTACTTAATAAATCTCGAGTACTATCTCTTAAAGCACCTAAATAGTAATGTTGAAATAATTCAAAGGTTTTGTAATCGGCTTTTTGACCATCTATATTACCTGTATTATAAGAGAAATAGGGATATTTTCCGTCCTTTTCCTCATAAGAAATAGAGATTTTAGCGTAGTCTTCTTCTATTTTATTGGGGTCAATAACCATATATTCATAGAAAGCACCTTTTTGCGAGGTAGACAAACCTTTGAATGTATAGGTGATGGTTATTAGAGTAGATTTTTGAATAGTTTTCGTCCCTGCATTGTCAACTTCCTTTTGATGAAAGTCATCAGAAGAGACTGACAATTCTCTAATCGGTTCTCCAACGTTATACAATAGTCTAATTGCATCAATAACTGCAGACTTTCCACATCCGTTTTCTCCAATAATTATATTTAGTTTAGGGTCAAACTCTGTTTCTACTAGTTCAATGCCTTTATAATTTTCAATTTTTATTTTAGCTAAGTACATTTTATTGTTTTGAAGTAGTTTGATTTAACATTACCGATAACTTATTGGTATCATCAAAGTCTTAATATACACTATATTGGAATGTTAGGTTGTCTGATAAGAAGATCCTAATTCCTATTAGTAAATTTATCCGATCATACTACTGCAAAAATAATCAATAATATCTGTAAATAATCATAGATAGTATCTAAAACTATCATTTTCTACATTTTATACTGCCTCTTCCCTGTGTGAACCCTCCACATTAAGCGATGACTTTGGAATCGGGGTCGGTATTTCGTTCTCAGTGGCAAAGGTATTTACGGGTTCTTGACGTGCAAACAAGGTCAGGCAGTCCCTGTATCGCAAAAAATCTCCACGCCGTTGGGTAGTATTTTATTGCGATACCCTTGTATGCCCTAAACCCTACACCATTTATGCCCCTGAAACGAAAACGACCGACCCGATAGAAAAGACGCATAAAAAAAATGTCGGATTCACGAAGAGGCAAAAAGAATGGAAACTTAACTCCCTCACCTCCTAAAATCCGCATAAACTTAAAAAGAGCAGACGATGAAAACAGGGTATAAAATAGCAGTTTGGGTAGTGGTAGCCGTTGCAGGTGCAATTATCACACACACCAATCCATTATGGTGGTTAGCAAGTGCAGCAGTGGGCAAATTAGCTCTCCGCCTTATCCTTACCGTAGCATTGGCAGTTGTCCTATATGTGCTGTTTTACGCTCTTATCATCGCTGGAGTACTTTGGATATTAATCAATTAAAAAAGATACCATTATGAGTTTTTTAGCAGACACACAGAAGTTACACGATTTTGTAACCCTTAGCAAGAGTGAATTTTTGAGCCGTTACCCACAAGTGAGTGAACAGCAATACGATTACGCAATCGCAGTGTATAACATTATCTAACACAGTTATGAGAGCAAGACGAAATAAGACAGTAGCACAGCAGTGCCGACACTACGAAGTAGAGAACATCTACGATTATATGATTAGCGTGTACGTAAATGACAATTGCGCTCAATTCAAAGAGCTATACAAGGAGCTATGCCCCGATGCAAAAAGGTTTTTTATAGACTACATCTTTGATGAAGTGCCGAGAGTTTACCACCAAGAAATTATTAGAGCAACCATTTAACACCCATAGAGCGATGAATACAATAGCATTGACTATAGAGCAACTCCGCACGATGATGGAGCGACGATATACATTGGTATATCTTGACCGCAGTTGCAACCTTAATAATTCGGCTGATATACTATCCGAGTGCATAAAAGAGAAATCCGCTACACCACTTTACGACCACGTTAGCGATTGGTTTGTAGGTGCAGAATACGACCGCATAGTCGAGATAGTCGAGGAGTTGAAAACGACTTGCTCCGAACAGGGCTATACCTCCGAGCAGATAGAGGATTGTTTCACACATAATGACGATGCAATCCGTGAGGAGATACAGAACCGAGATGATAGCGATATTGTGGCGACACTACTCCGCAACACAGACGATATGCCTATCCGCATTGAGATGCACTCAAATTACGACTGTATCAACTCTCACTACTTCGAGGGTGAGTACACCTATACGCAGAGCTACTTTGGTGATATGGTGGATTGGCTCAACCTCAATCCGCAGGAGGTGGAGAAAATTTTCAGAGAGAACAGTTTGCAGTGCGAGGGTGAATTTCCCAACCGTGCAGAGCGTAACGGCAACGAGATGGTGAGCTACCTGCAATTTGCACAAGAAATCTCAAATTCAGTTTCCCCTGCCAACCTTTTGACCATTATGGCAACTATCAATGTGGCGGAGCTATTCAAAACCGAATTTACCATAGGGCAAGTGACCATTCCGAAAGGAAATCGTTGTGGACTATTTTCACCCTCTTATGGTGGTGGTTCGGTAATGGAAATGGAGTTGCAGCGAGATGTTAAACTATCTCTCAAAGGTACTACCAATTACGACTACTTCTCTTTGCAATTTGATGCAAACACCGAGAGAGGTTACGCCCTCAAAGATGTCTACGGAGTGGTTGACAGTTTTTTCGGTAAGGCTGTTACTATTCACAAAGAGGATTTAATGTTCTGCCACTTAGGCAATGGAGTAACCGTTTGCGACCGACTTCGGGAGCAAAACAACGACTATATGAAAGTAGCCCACATCTCCACCGACCGCCAAGTAACCTACTACAATACCATAAGTGACGAAGGCAGAGCACGGATAGAACATTTTGCCAAGTACGATAATATGAGCCAAAGTTTTACACAGCCCTTTCCGGTATTAAACCCTATAAAGTAATAATCACAAGGGCAGGATTAACCCCCTGCCCACAAATTCCAACCGATAATGAAAGCAACCGACCATTTCAAAACCGTGATACAAGCCTATCTCGACCAACGTGCCGAATATGACGAATTATTTGCCACATCATACCGCAACCCCGATAAGAACATCGACGACTGTGTTACCTACATTTTGAGCGAGGTTCAGCGGAGCGGTTGTAACGGCTTTGCCGATGATGAGATATTCTCAATGGCTATGCACTACTACGATGAGACCGACATCGTAGTGGGCAAGCCAATCGAGGGCAAAGTGGTAATCAATCACCACGTTGAACTCACCGAAGAGGAGAAAGCACAGGCACGTAAAGATGCAATGAAACGCATCGAGAACGAGGCGTATGCCAAAATGAAACAGACCAAAAAGCCGACCAAGCCAGTAGAAACACAACCACAAGCATCACTATTTGATTTTTAAACCGTATGAGACCACGCAATAAATTCCAAGTAGAGGTAGTCGCACTATCAAAGCGACTACCCAAGATAACCGCCACACAACAACGTTGGGCAGAGAAAAACTGTTTTGAACACTATGCACGCAAGACCAAGCAGGGAATTATCTCGTGCCTTGAGTGTGGCAAGGAGTGGACAGACAAGCACCTGACAGCCGAGAAAACCATTTGTCCTCATTGTGGGACGGAGCTAACAGTCAAAGAGACACGAGCCTATAAATTCAAACAGGTGGAGTATCTCTGCATCGTTACCAAGTGTGCCGACTTTCAAGTGTTGCGATTTTTCTACATCGAGAGCAACACACGCAAGGGAGAGCCAGCCTACTACTATTGCCGTGAGGTGGTGCAACGGTGGATAGCACCCAACGGCAAGTTTGCGACAATGGCGATGTTGCGTCCGTTGTTTGGTTTTGCGGATTATTGGCAGTGGTCAAGCGAGTTGGAGATACGCCCCGAAAAGGAGCTATACGACATTATGCCCTCTTGCACCTATCCGAGAATGAACCTATTGCCCGAAGTGAAACGCAACGGTTTTTGTGGCGAGTTTCACAGCCTTACCCCTTTTGAGTTAATTCACACCCTTTTGACCGAGAATAGAGCCGAAACGCTACTTAAAACAGGACAAACGGCACTATTACGACACTTTGTACGCTCCAATAGACGAAGTGTTGACAACTATTGGCAATCTATCCGTATAGCTATCCGTAACGGCTACACCATTGAGGACGGCTCCGAGTGGTGCGACTACATCGACCTGCTCCGCTACTTTGGCAAGGACTTGAACAATCCGACATACGTTTGCCCTACCAACCTAAAATCCGTACACGACCGTCTTGTGGCGAAGAAACAAGCCCGAATTGAGAGGGAGCGTTTAGCGGAGCAACGCCAAAAGGCACGAGAGAACGAGGAGCGTTTCCGAGAACTCAAAGCCAAGTTTTTCGGCATCGCCTTTTCTGATGGAGCGATTGAGGTGCGAGTATTGGAGAGTGTGGATGAGTTTTTCGAGGAGGGAAAAGCGATGCACCATTGTGTGTTTACAAATGATTATTACCTCCGCCCCGATAGCCTTGTGTTTTCAGCAACTATTGACGGTAAACGCATCGAGACAATCGAAGTATCGCTCAAAACGCTGAAAGTCGTACAATCTCGTGGCGTGTGCAACAGCAATACCGAGTACCACGACCAAATCGTAAAACTTGCAAACAAGAATAAAAGCCTTATAAGCAGACGGTTATCAGCGTAACCGCAAAAAACACCTAATAATCACCAAGAAATCACCCAATAATCACCGAGAAATCACCTGAACTTATGAACAATTCAATCAACTGCAACGGAATATCCGTATGCCCACAAGGAGAAGAACGATATGTATATTTCAGTTTACTACCCCGTAATCGTAAAAAGCATTGCCAATACGACTACCGCCACACAGATGGAGAGCTATTCTCAACCGTCGCACCGACTTTGGAGCAGTGCCGAGCCAAGCGAGATGAGTGGCTTGAGAAGAAACAGTAGTAACGAATGCGGGCAGACTTGCAAAAAGTCCGCCCGTTACTTTCTTTCGTGAGCCTGAGCGGGAAGAAAGTAACAAAGAAACCGGTTTAAATCTTTAGAATGCAATTAAATCAATAACTTCTTCTCTTAGATACTCTATTTTGAGCATTTATCACTAATACAAATGGATGAGAAGGGAGTGGCAAATAGACTCTCATAGGTATCAATGGCATAGGTATCCATCATTCCAGCTATATAATCAGACGCTGTGCGTGCAAATTTTTTCATCTTAATATCATCAGTATCGCCTACTTCAATCTTAGGTCGATAATCAGGTGATAAAAGCTGTCCATTTTTATTTGCATTCATATCCGTATACAGTTCAAAAAGGCTTTTTATTACCTTTGCTCCTCGCTCTTCATATAGGGCAATGTTTGGATGACGCGTCACCCCTTTGAATATCTTTTTAGCCAATATTTTACATAATGGCTTGCTTTTATATAGTGTTAATTCACGATTTCCAGCAATAGTTCCATGCTCGATAGCCTCACTTTCATCGATGGTCTTTAGAGCTGTGTCACAGATAAAATAATTAGTTAACATTGAAATAAGTGTTTTTCTGAACACTTGAGAATATTCTTGAAGATTATTATGTGACGATGATTTATTAGCTTTGTTCTGAGCCTTCTTCACAAGCATAGACATTTCCCTCGCAGCAGATTCACGTTCCTCATCACTAAACTTCGCAATACTATGATCTTTGATCTGCATTTCATAGAGTATTTCGTCAATAGTGAAATATCCTTGACTAAGTGCATCCTCTAAGTCATGTACTGCATAAGCAATGTCATCAGCCAATTCTATAATCTGGACATCAAGCGTTCTTACATTAGTCAATTGATTGGCTTTTCTAAAGGTTTCAAGCATATCATAATCTTCGGCATACATAAACTTTTTAATTCCAGGAGCTTCCTTTACTATATATTTATTTATGGCGAGCAATGTGCGATAAGACAAATTAAGTCCTGTAAACTCAGGATCCTTCTTTTCCAAAGAACGAAGTACCCGATAGTTTTGGGCATTTCCTTCAAAACACATCTCCATAGGTGATAAAAGTTCGTTCAATACTCTCTCTCCTTTATGACCAAAAGCTGGATGACCGATATCGTGAGCCAAAGCAGCTGCATCAAGTAGGAACATGTCATTTAGTGTAGTATCACGTTTATAACAATCCTTATCTAGTTGCCACCTAATTCCTTTAGCAATTTGTGCTACCTCCAAACTGTGGGTCAACCTGTTTCTGAAAAAAGCACTTGTTTCAATCCCAAGAATCTGCATTTTTCCTTGTAGCCGGCGAAAAGCTGCACTATACAGTATACGGGCATAATCACGCTGGTAAGGATTACGAGTATGATATCCCTTTAATCCATGCTCTCGTTCGGAAATTTTAGCTGTATGAATGAGCTTATCCTGACGTTTTATCTCTTTTATATCTTCTGCATTGAAATTCATATTATTTTCATAAGTAGTTTAAAGTTTATGTATATAAACACATTGTTTAACTGCAAAGTTAATAACAAAAAAGCACCCAACAAAATAATATTGGGTGCTTTTAATCAGTTCATTGCAAAATTTTTACTCCTCTTTATCTGAATCATTCTGAAACGAAATTGAGAGGTCATATCGCTGCCCGAAATTGTCCCAGATGTAGATGTCTATCTGCTGCTGGTCGGTGCAGTGCGAGGTGTAGTATAGGCGAAAGGTCTCTTTGTTCAGCTTGTAGATGTCGTTGGGAGCGAAGACCAAGCCCTCATCGTTGCGGAGTTCGCCTTTGCCGTCGGGTTGGAAGTAGCCGATGTAGAATTGTGCATCGGCATAGTTGCCCGATTTGTGGAGTTGGCAGCGGATTTCGGCTGTTTCGCCTTTGACGATACGTTTCTGCACAGGCATCGTAGATAGAGAGAAGTCGTACATTTGTTGAATGTCGAGTTTGTCGCTGCACGATGTGAGCGAAAAGATAGTACCACAAACACAGGTGGCAATCAGTATAATAAATGCAATTTTCATAGTTCCTATTAGTTTATGATGAATTTCAGCCCTACGCCAAATTGCGTATGGAAATGCCCAATGGAGCTGCCCCAGAGTATTCGCTCTCGTGCGTTTACAAGTAGCACCAAACGGTCGGATAGATAGGTTTCGAGTTCCAACGTTATAGCTCCGCCATAGATAAAGGCATCTTGGTTGCGGAGTGTTGCACCGTCAAAGAGTAGTTTTTCGCTCCAATTGCTCGTTTCGTAACCTGCGAGTGCCGAGCCGCCAATGCTCAAAAAGAGTGTTTTTGAGGCGTCAGAGAGAAATTTCACATAGTAGCCTGCTTCGCCTGTAAACTGCGTTTTGGGGATGTAAATATCCTTGTAGGCGTACTCTTTGCTCAAATACTCCCCTGCGAACACCCAACGGTTGCCGTTTTTTGTGTAGGTTGAAATGCCTGCTCCGAAGTAGTAGTTGGTGGGCTTCTGAACGCCATCGACAAAGCCACCTCTGAGTTCTATTCCTTTCATTTTCGGGAGATAGCGTTGGGCGTGTGCCTGCCCACATAGGGCAAGCAACACAACCAAAATCATTAGATAACGTTTCATAGTTATTTCACTTTGAGCTCGTTAATAACTCTTGCACGCACGATGTCCTCGTTCTCAATGATGAACGATTGATGACGACCGCCCGACTTCTCGTGAAGCTCCACGACCAACTGTTTGTCGTCAGGAATGGTGAATTTCTCCATTGTGAATACCGTTCGCTCATCTTTATTGCCTGCAATGCGTGTGGCATAGTTGTAGGCTCTCAAAGGGAAAATTACCTGCTCCTGAATGGCGGTACGTTTGGCGACTTTCTTGTCAACAATCTTAAACACAATGAAATCCACATCGAAAGGCACATTGGAGGTGTTGCGGATCTGCGTATGGAAATAGAGCAAACCGTTGTGGGTGTATAGCCCTTTCAGCAGATACTGAATACCAAAAGACTTTGAGCCGATATGCTTCACCTCACGGTTGTCGTTCTTGTGAATGGACTTCATAATCAGGTGCACGAGCTTTGGAGACTCGCTGCCGAGCTCCTCCAGATAGATGTCTAAGGCATTATTTGGGCGATTGACCGTACTGCCATCGTGGATAAAGTCTTTCATCTCAATATTGAGCAGTAGTGGTTCATCAGCATATTTTACATTAAAAGTGTAAAAACTGCCGCTCTCGGTAATCACCGAAAAGTTGGTTTCGGTGCGGAAATTCTTAACCGTTGCTTTTACACGGATAACATTTTCCGCTCCGTCTGCCTTGCCTGCAATGAGGTTTGGTGAGCCCAAATCGACATATCGCACTGCCGAGGGGAAGATGATGTGGACGGTTTTATCATACGTCACCTCGATACCGTGAGGCGGTATCATTCGGTCAAACGTTACTTTTTTGGTCAGACCGTGATAGAGGTCGCCTGTTGTCTCTTGTGCGTTTGCTGCACCGATTACGCCCAGCATCAGGGCAATTGCTAACATTACTTTTTTCATTTTTACTGTGGATTTTAGTGGGAGGCATTGCCTCATTTGTTTGTAATAAATGTTTTTAATTTTTCTGTTGATAAAGCATCAGGTTGTACCCTGCTTTGAGGTGGACTTTGATAATCCGCATCTTTTTGGCGATGTACTGCGAAGTGCCTTGTATCGCCCCTTTGCCAAGGTCGGTGAGCAGTTGGTCGCCTGCACTCTGTTGCGAGATGTTGATGGAGCTGCCCAATCCTGCACCCATATTGGCGGCAACCTCTTTAATGGCACTCATCTCCATCGAGCCGGGGATGAAAATGCCGTAGGCTAAGCATCCGCTGCCAGTCACCACATTTCTGTGGTAGGATTGCGGATACTCGCCCCCGAACCGTACGTACATGTCTCCACGTATACGGCTCTCCATTAATATCATCAGCCTAATTGTCATGTACCCTCTTGTTACAGTGCTCGCATACTACCAGAGTTTTACGGTTCTTTTTCATCATTAAACGTTCCCAGTCTTTTTCACCTTTCAATTTCTTGATGTTTTTGACTTGGAACATAACGACTTCACCATTTGCTCCGCAGAGTTCACATTTGCGGGTTTGCAGTCTTTTTATTAGACTGGGCTCCTTTTGAATGTATCTGCTTGGCAGTAAATCACTGTAAAGGATTTTTGGACACTTTTTCTTGCGTTTGAATCCTTCATTATAGAATTTCCGATATTTAGTTACTCCTTTTTCATCATTATATGGTATTGCAAACTCTTTATTTATTTTGAACTTGTTTATTACCTTACTGACAGAGCTTTCAAGTTTACCGGAGAAAGTTTTATACATACTGTACTCCATAATGTGGTAGAAAGAATTTATGTATCCACTATTGTTTGCTAAAGAGTAGTAATTGTAGAACCCTCTGATTTCTGCGTTGTATTTGTCCAGTATATCCAGTAGACTATAGTTTATGAGAAATTTTCTTGCTTTTGACTCCCATGCTTCCTTCCCTTTCGGGTAGGTGTATTGTATCGCATCATAGCTTTCTAATTTCTGCCTAATAGTATCTGTAGTGATATACAGTACGACTTTACCATTGAACGCACGCTTTAGTATTCCATTCTTATCTCTTTTGGTATCGTATGATTTACGCACAAAGATGTCGTATCCCAGAAATTTTGCCGGTTCTTTCGCATTGGTTATCAGAGTTTTTTCTGCGGACAATTCCAATTTCAGACAATTCTCCATATATTGAGAAATATCCTTTTTGAGTTGGATACAATCTGCTTTACTACCCGTAATTCCAATTAGAAAGTCATCAGCATATCTGACGTATTTTAATCGTCTGTACCTATCATCCATTTCGTTACCATGTGGAATTTTTGTTCTTTCTTTCTCAATTTCTCGAATGGAAGAGGCTAATTGCTTTCTTACATTCGGATCTTTTTCGATTTTAAGCTTTGTAGACAGCCGACCTTTTCGCACTGTTAATGTGCCGCTTCTCGTATCTAATCTCCTTTTCTTTCCACAATCGAAGTTTTGGATATACTCTTTCATGTATTTGTCGAACTTGTCAAGGTAGATATTAGCCAATATTGGGCTAATGATACCTCCTTGAGGTGTTCCACTATACGTTCTATGAAATGTCCAGTCTTCGACGTACCCCGCATTCAAGAACTTTCTGATGAGATTTATAAACCGTTCATCATCAACCCTTTCTTTCAGTATATTTATCAATATTTGATGATTTATATTGTCGAAGAAGCCTTTTATATCTCCTTCGATAAACCATTTTACACCACTGAATGTGTTTTGAATGTTTGACAATGCAGTATGACAACTTCTTTTTGGTCTAAACCCATGAGAAGAATATTCAAAGTATCCTTCATATATGGCTTCCAATACCATTCTTATGACTTCCTGCACTAATTTGTCTTCAAAAGAGGGTATTCCAAGTGGGCGTTTTTTGCCGTTTTTCTTTGGAATATAAACCCTCTTTGAAGGGTGTGGTTGGTACGTCTCATTTTTGAGCGTATCAATTAGATTTTCGATTCGAGACAAACTCATTTGGTCAGCAGTCCTTCCATCTAACCCTTTAGTCATATTCCCTTGATTTGCATATATGTTCTGATAAGCAACATAATACATCTCTTCGTTGAACATGATACGGTAAAGACGGTTGTACTTATAAGCCGAATTATCGCTATGTCCCATTAGACTGTTTAATACTTTCTCCGAATTTCTCATAATGTCTCTCACATTTTTCATTAATTGTATTAAAGATATTAACTGCTCCCCTTCGCCATGTACGAGGCTTTCCCTCGCTCAGACTACTACGAGAGCTCCGTTACCATGCTGGATATTCAGAGGCTTCACCTCATAGCCCTTAGGCATTCCAGTTTAGGTAATCCTCGTTTAGTTGTGTAATAACTTAGCTTGATGAATTGTCGGATACGACTTTCGTCCTTTTATGCTTATTGCAATTGCGTCGTGATAAGTTCCATTGCTCTAAC
Source organism: Mucinivorans hirudinis (assembly GCA_000723505.1). Lineage (GTDB taxonomy): Bacteria > Bacteroidota > Bacteroidia > Bacteroidales > Rikenellaceae > Mucinivorans > Mucinivorans hirudinis. Next base: position 361,890 of record HG934468.1, read on the forward strand.
CTCCAAGAGGGTAAGGTAGAGTATCACGATTAAACGTTATTGTCTAAATTCTTTCAGTCAATATTAACTGCCTTACGTTTTAGCTTACGGTCTAACCGCTCAGACTATCGTTCAATCAATCCAGATTTTATCCTCATATTCATCGTTTCATCTTGCCATTCAGTCGCAACTTGGCAATTAGTTGACTTATGGCTTTCCTGACATGCTACACTCCCTGTCGCGTTTCCTTGAACAGATAAGTCAGTTGATGATAGGTTTTTCGAACACTAACCTAATCTCTTGCCAAAGAGATATTTATTACACACCCTTACGAGCGCAGCTCTTGTCCGTCGGAGTCGATAACCGTCAGTGTTACAGGGATAATCAAACCCTCGTATTCGAGTGAGGTTATCGAGATACCGAGCCGTTCGCCTTGAATCTTCGCCATCCCGGTAACGAGTGCATTGCGAGGGACAATAGTTTCGCCTGCTCTCATCGGTTCGAGTAGTCGCATTCTGACTGCTTGACCATCCGTGATGGTTTGGTTATCGTGAATGCACGCTTTAATCGTGTTCTTCTCCGATTTACCCTCCGTGCCGACTGCTGTATGGAAACCCATATTTCGCTCCTGCGAGTAATCGGCTATGAATTCCGAGTCGCTAACAGGTTGCGTAAGCCCCGACACAATCCGCTGCTGAACTTGACCGATAGGGGTCATTTGAGCCTTGCCGTTCTTGTAGGCTTCTACGGGTTTGGCGGTTTCAGTTACCGAGACAGTGGGCTGAGTCGGTGGCGTTGCTCCACTTTGACCTGACGGCAGATATTTAGCAGCCAATTCGTAGGACTTCTCCATAAGAGCAAGTTGCTCATCCATTGCGTTGCGTGGCGATTCTGCCTGCTCCAATCGTGCATTCAGCTCCTCCAACTTCAACCGCATCTCCTCTTTTTCAGGGTCTTCTTTGGGTGTTTCGTAGAAATTGCCCAACGTGCGGTTGATGTCTTGATAGGCATTTGCCGAGGCGTAGATGGTTTCACGAGGTCGGGAGCTTCCGCCACCACTGCCATAACTTCGCTGCGGCTCGGTGTAGGGTTCGGAATAGTCCTCTTCGTCCTCATCGTCGCTGCCGAACATCGAAGCTAAATCCTGCATCTGAGAGCGACGCTCCTCCTGTTTGCGTTCCATAAGTTCCTGTTCGTAAGCGGATTGTTTATCTCCAACCATCTGTTTGTTGGTAGGTGAAGGAACTTCGGTGTTGTAACCTGCCTGCTCCTGCTCTTTCGCCTTATCCTCGTCAGAGGGTGCAAAAATCAGCCACATAGCCCCTACGAACAGTCCCACCATTAGCGGATAGATAAATAGCTTCTTGCGTTTCTGACGCTCCGCTTCGGTCAGCTCCTTACGGGGTTTGTCGGGCTCACTGCGAGCCTTTGTTTCAATCTTGTTCTCGTCCATTGTTGTTGAAATTAAATTGGTTAATACTATCTTTTTGTTGTAGTTTCAGCCCGTCGATGTGTTCGATTTCGATACGTTGCCCCTCGTTTTTGCCTATCTGATAGATTGCCGAAACGAAGATGTAGAGCGAGGTGATGCCAAACACAAGGAACATTACAAGGATGACTGCCAGCCGCTTTTCGGGGGTTATCCGTCCGCACAGGTGGCGAAGTTTATCTTCTGTCCAATCCTGTATTTTGATTACTATGCGGCGTATCATCGCTTTTGTGTTTTGATGTCCTTATTCTCGATCACCTCAAAGGCTTCGATAATAAAGCCGTGAGGGTTGTTGTCTGAGCGAACTGAGTTCAACAGGTTACATTTTGTAACCAGACTACGCTCGGTGACGTTGCTCTCACGGATAATCATCTGACGGGCGTAGGTGTTGACCTTGTACGGATATGTATCAAAGTTGCACGCTACGCTGTCCACCTGCACCACCTGATTGACGTTGCCGGCGATAATGCGGTTGTAATAACCCTTTTCGGCAAAGTCGGTGTAGTAGTTAAATGCACTTTTGTCTGCCAAGAGCAATGCACGTTTGATGTTGCTCTCAATCGCATTTTTGTCGGGCGAGAGGGTGAAAAATAGCTCGTGAAAACGCTTGACGTGTTCTCGTGCTTCGACAGGTCGGTTTTGCGACAAGTCCTGCGATAGTGCGAGCATCAACGATTTACCACCGTCCAGTACGTAAATCTTTTGGCGTTGTGCTTCGGCAAAGGTGTAGGAGCTCCAAATGGAGTATCCCGCAATGCCTACGCACAAGCAGATGAAGATGATGGCAAAGAGGCGTATCTGCTTGAAACTTCTCTCGATGTTTTTTAATGACTTAAATTCCATTGTTTTAATCTTTTAATAAATTACTTGCCTAATAGGCGGCCTGAGATATTTCCTGCTGCTGCACCTGCTCCGGCTCCTGCCATTGAGCCTGCTTTGCCAGCCGTTGAGTTGACATTCTTGCCATAATTGCCTGCACCACCCGATTGGATTATCCACCCGGCTACGGTAGGAATGGTGAAGTAGCCGATGATGCCGATAATCATAAAGACCAGATACACACCGTTGCTCGCTTCGATTGAGAAATTCGGGTTATTCTGCAATTCGGATATATCGTTTTGGAGCATCAAGACTTGAATTTTGGCAAGTATGGAGCTGAACAAATCCGACACGGGCAACCACAAATAGACCGAAATGTAGCGTGTTATCCACTGCGTGAGGGTACTCTGAAAGCCGTCCCAGACCGAAATAGCGAAAGCGATGGGTCCTAAAATGGCAAGGACAATCAGAAAGAATGTTCGTATCGTATCTATCACGAGTGCCGCTGCCGCAAAGAGCAGTTCGAGCAGCTCCCGAAACCAATCCCGCATCGACTTTTTCATATTATACATACCTCGTTCGATATACATTCCTGTCATCGTCATCATATCTCCCGGACTCCAGCCGAGTTCTTCCAACTGTTTGTCAAACTCCTCGTTGGAGACTAAATAAGCCGTTTCGGGATTGCGGAGCATCGCCTCGTATTCGAGTTTATCTTTCTGCTGACGATATTTGTTCATATCCATCGTCTGCGTTTCGAGCATTTGGTGCGTACCCTTGACAACAGGCGACATCACGCCGTTAATCGTCCCCAAAACAATGGAGGGGAAGAACATTATACACAGTCCAATGGCAAATGGTCGGAGCATCGGATAGACATCAATAGGTTCGGCACGAGCCAATGATTGCCACACACGTGAGGCTACATAGAACAATGCCCCAAGCCCTGCAATACCTTTCGCTACGCCTGCCATTGTTCCGCACAGGGGCATCATCTCGGTGTAGAGATTCCGCAGAATCTCGTGTAAGTTTGAAAAGTCCATCGCCTACCAATATCTATCGTTAGCACTGCCATAGAGAGCCATCACACGGTCAGTGTCGCCCTGCTTTTGGGCTCGTAGGTAGCTGACCGAGATGTTTTTATTGGTGTAGTAGCCCACCAAATTGCGGTACTGCTTCACTGAGTTGTAGCAGCGGTCTACTACGTCCATTCGCTCCTTGTCACTCATCGAGAGGGTCGAAATATTGACCACCGACTTGAGTTCATTGAGCACTCCTGCACTCTCTTCCAAGAGTTTGGCGTACCCAAAGGCTATCGCCCCCAGCTCCTCTACACGGTAGTTTGGGTCACGGAGCATTCGTTGAAAGTTCACTACATAGATGTCTGAGATTTCGCCTACCATTAGTATGGTCTGCTGCACCTTTCGGGCATCTTTCACCAGATTATTTACAGCTTTCAGGGCATCGTAATATTTCTTGTCGGGTAGGTCGGGGACATTGCTGTCCCTTTCCCCCCTAAGAACCGTACGTGATACTTTCGCATCATACGGCTCAAGCAACTCAAAATTCATAATATGAATTTGACTCATTTTATCTTCCATTTTTATTAGACTTCATTCTCCATTTGCGGCAATCATCGTGAAACAATACCTTTTCCGTTTTGCCGTTTACCAATCTCTCGGTAATACTCCACGGGGTGCTTTTTCTGATAGGTTCGCCACAAATTACACATCTGCGTTTTTGCTTTTCCCACATCCGTACAATGACACTTTTGCCATTGGCTGATAGCAACATTTGACGGGTTTCCCTCTTGTCAAAGTATGCTTTCCAATCGGTGTCATAGGGATTGGCATCGCATTTGAGTTTGGCATATCGGGTTACTTTTGTGTCAGATAACCTTTTGACAGAGTGGTAAGTCACTGCTCCGTTCTCTTGGTGTTTTACAGCAAAAGTCCAGCTTCTGCCTCTGACGTTGTGGAAATATTTATCCGCAACCCAATGTTTCCCTTTGGCAGGGTGTCGCCTTAACGACCATTGCATAAGTTTTCGATAAATCTCGAAATCCATTCTTTGGAACGTCTTTGCAGTAACACAATGCTTATAGTAGTTTACCCACCCCGTTATTACGGGGTTGAGAAGTCGGATTAGGGATTCCTGCGGTATAGCTTTATGGTCATTGATAATGCCCCTTAACTTTTCGAGGAATTTCTTTTGTCCTGCCTTAGAGGGTTTGATTAACAGCACTCCTTTGTACTTACGAATGTTGAAGCCAAGAAAGTCAAAACCTTCGTCAATGTGAGTTATCTTCGTCTTCTCTTCTGATAGGGTAAGTCCCCGTACTTGAAGAAACTCTTTGACCATTGGCATAATCTCTTGTTCTAACATCTCCTTGTTTCTGCTGGTGATTACAAAATCGTCGGCATAGCGGATGAGATGTACTTTCGGGTAGTACGACCTTTTAGGGCTGTATAAATCGACTCTCTTAAACTTTTCTTCGAGCATTGTTTGCAAGCCGTCAAGGGTAATATTTGCCAGAGTTGGGGAAATGATGCCTCCTTGCGGAGTACCCTCTTCTGTTGGGAAAAGCTCATTGTTGAATACGAAGCCGCATTTTAACCACTTTTGTAGCATCACCCTATCCATAGGGATATTGTTTAGCAGCCATTCGTGGCTAATGTGGTCGAAGCAACCTTTGATGTCTCCCTCCAAAATCCATTGCGGAGATGATTCTTTTGACAGATTAATGAAGCATTGATGAATAGCATCACCCGTACATCTCTCCTTGCGGAATCCGTATGAGTGATTGTCTGCCGTGGTTTCAGCCACGGGGTCTAATGCCATTAAATAAAGTGCCTGCATTGCTCTGTCTTTCATCGTTGGTATTCCCAATGGACGTAACTTCCCATTACTCTTTTTGATATTTACCCGTCTGAGCGGTTGAGGCGTATAACCCCGTCTTTTGAGTTCCTTAATAGCATTAACTTTTGCATTTGGTGAGTGCCAAAGAACTTTGTCAACTCCCGATGTGTTTTTGCCTTTGTTGGAAGTCACTCGTCTTATTGCCAATACTTTGGCATAATACGAGTGAGTGAGTATCCACTGTAAAGATTTGACCTTACCGTGTTTACCCTCTTTTTGAGCCTTTACAATACGTGCTTGTAGCTTACGAACTTCAGTTTCGCACTTGTTCCAGTCGATACTTTCCCAAGTGGTTGACTTGCTGTCAGTAGATGCACACGATGTCTTAATTTCGTTCATTTGCTTTTCTGCTTTAGTAAGTTCTTAAAGTTTCTTGTAAAGTGTTACCTTACGCGGAAGTCTGCCCACTTTCGTGTGGAGTGATGTCTCAACTCCTATCCGCTCCATTACAGAGCGACGTTCGCTTTTTCCGCAATCCTATACCCGCACTCCATTCGGCTTATCTTGCGACTTGCTTACCTATCAACTGATAGGAGAAATACGGGCTTACCACGTTTTACATAAGTGACGAATGAGTGACTTAGGTTCTGTCTATACACCGGCAGTCGTTGTGTCCGTGTAATCTCACAAGGTTCGAGATTATCCGACTGCGCACCATTTTGGTTCAAGCCTGTCAGCATAATTTGGCTTGTTTCATACGTTACGATGCGTCAATAACAGTTCATTTGCATTAACCATATCACTCAGCCTCGCTCCCCAACCCCCTAATGCTGGCGGTCATTGCTTCTGCCTCACGGCTTCTGCTTTTCCTTGCGGAAGGGCTACTTTGTCTGGGTAGCTTCGTACAAACCAATCACTTGAAATGCACGTACCCATAGGCTACTACTGACGGAACAGTAGGTTTAATCTTGTTGTTAAACAATCACTTATGCAACTATACGTGTCGCACGCCCTGCTCGTAAATTTTTACGGTCTCCTTGAAATTGTTTATCATATTTGAAGCCGTCGAGGAGGTTTGCACAATCTGTTTAGTGGTGTTTACAATACCCTGTGCAAGGTTTGCAGGGTCGAACACCGCCCATTGTGCATTGGCTTTGCCGACAAAAAAGAGACAGACGGCAAAAAGCATTAAAATTTTTGTTCTCATCGTTTGTTGGATTTATTCGTTAATACTTGCTCTGGTGTAATCTCCATTTGGCGAGAAGGTCAGCACATCGGTTGCCTCGTTGTACGCCACATCAATCCGAAAACCTGTGTTGAAGAATAGATTTTCTCCCTCTTTCACTATAAGATAGGTTTCGGGCTTGACTTTTCGTGTTACGCCTGAGCGTTTGAAAATCGTTATTTTGTACTGCTCGCCCTCTTTGAAGATGAGCACGTCGGGTTTGCCTGCTACGCTCACCCAATTGCCACATAGCTTGTTCAAATCGGGTTCTTTCACCTCTGCGCAAGCGGTCAGCAGCAGCGAAGTCAGGACAAGGGCATAGCCAGCCAACTCCAAAAGTCGGCTCTTTGAAATGGTTGTCATAATGTTGATTATTTTTAGGTTTTACTTCGTTTTTTGTCGGCAAGCTGCTTGATTGCCAACTCAATATTACCTCCCAACTTCTCGGCAAGGGCAAGCACTTCAACCTTTTCAGTCTCTTCTGTGGTGAACGTGAGATACTCTTCCGTTGAAACTTCGGTCGCATAGACAGCCGATTGTGTTCCGCCCAATCCTATCCACACCTCTTTATAGAGTCGTGTCGGGTTATTCGCCATATTGATAGAGAGTATCTGCCCTCGTTCCTTGTCGGTCAGACCTAACAAGTTTTGGATACTGTCGAACTTGTTCATATACTTTCGCTGGTCGAGCAGAATTTTGCAGTCGGAGTTGTTGATGATAGCTTCTTTGACCACAGGCGAGCTGATAATATCATCCACCTCCTGCGTTACTACGATGGCTTCACCAAAGTATTTGCGGACGGTTTTGTACATATATTTCAGATATTCCGCCATACTCGGAGAGGACAACGCCTTCCACGCTTCTTCCACAATAAGCTGTTTACGAATACCTTTCAGGCGACGCATTTTATTGATAAATGCCTCCATTATGATAATCGTAACCACTGGGAAAAGTTCTTTGTTTTCCTTAATCGCATCTATCTCGAAAACTATAAAGCGTTTGGAGAGCAGGTCGATGTTCTTATCAGAGTTGAGCAGAAAGTCAAATCGTCCACCGCTGTAATACTGCCTAAGCGTAGTGAGAAAATTGTCGATATTAAAGTCTGCTTTGCTCACCTTAATATCTCTGCTCTCCAACTCCGTACGGTAGATGTCTCGCATAAACTCATAGAAACTATTGAAGTTCGGAACGATAGTGTGGTCATCTTTGATACGGTTGATGTAGGCGGTTACCGCACTACCTAACTCACCACTTTCCGTTTTGGAAATCTTATCCTCCTCACTCTTCCACAGGGTCAGCAGTAGCGTTTTGATACTGTCTTTTTTCTCCACATCGAAATGGTAATCATCGGTATAGAATGGATTAAAACTAATCGGATTTTCTTCGGTGTAGGTGAAATACACACCGTCGTCTCCTTTGGTCTTTTTGTGTATCATCTCACACAAGCCTTGATAGGAGTTACCCGTATCGACAAGCACCACGTGCGTGCCCTGCTCATAATATTGACGGACAAGGTGATTCATAAAGAACGATTTGCCACTTCCCGACGGACCGAGAACAAATTTGTTTCGATTGGTCGTGATACCTCGTTTCATTGGAAGGTCGGAGATGTCGATATGGAGCGGTTTGCCTGTCAATCTATCTACCATTTTAATCCCAAAGGGAGATGGAGACGATTGGTAGTTGGTCTCTTGCGTGAAGAAGCAGACCGCCTGTTCGATGAATGTGTAAAAACTCTCCTCCGACGGAAAGTCCGCCTCATTGCCAGGAATACCCGCCCAAAACAGTGTCGGCGTATCAACGGTGTTGTGTCGGGGTTTGCACTCCATTTGTGCAAGTTGCGACCCCACATCGTTTTTAATATGCTTCAACTCCTCTTTATCGTCACTCCACGCCATCACATTGCAGTGGCAACGTACCGAAGTGAGTCCGTAGCTGTGAGCTTCGTTCAGGTATTGGTCAATCCACTCTTTATTGATTTGGTTCGAGCGGCTGTACTTCGATAGTGAGTGCATATTCTTAGCTGCCTTCTCAAACTTTTGCAGATTGGCGGCACTGTCATCAATAAACACAAACTGATTATAGATATGGTTGCACGACAACAGCAGTCCAACAGGAGCGGCAAACGAGAGACGGCAATCAGAGCGGTCGGTCGAAAGTTTCTCGTATCGCATATCGGTAGCGGCTCTGCTTGGCATATCTTCCGCATCGGAGAGCGTATGCAAACAGATATAGTTATCGCCGATTTTCATCTCATCGGCTGCCAGTGCTATATCCTGCAAACAGGTTGTATCACTTTGCGAGAGCGAAAAATACTTTTCGATAATCCCTGCTTCGCTATCCGTTCCGACAATCTCGTCGGAGGTCAGACGATGCAGTTTCACAAATCCGCTCTCATTCATAATGCTTGCAAATTGCCCTACCGCCTCGATAAACTTCGTTACAGTCTCGGTGTCCTTTATCTCTTTCGGGATGATGAACCCACGACATAGCGTACTGAAATTGCTTTGGGTGCGGCTACGCTCCTTTGTCGTTTTGGTCAGGAATAAGTAGCAGTAATGATTGAGGTACGGACGTTCATTGAAATGTCGCTCAAATGAACGACTCAAAAAACTCATCTCCCCATCTATCTGCGGCTGGTACTCCTCACGGATAAAAATATCCTGCTTGTGGACGATGCTATAATCGGGTAACACTTTCATCGCCTTGACCCAAGCCGAGTGTACTGCCTCGTATTCCGCTGACGTTACGGTGTAGAGTTCGGGTAGTTCTACCCGAAACCCTACCGTTACATCGGCATCTTTGCTCACGATGCAGTCGTGTTCCACAGAGAGTAGCGGAAACTTACTCTCCAATGTGGTTGCTTTTAATGTATTTCTCATTCTTCTTTTCTATTTTGCTTATTTGAGGGACGGCGAAATCTAATAAAGGGTCTATGACTCCGTCGGTTGATAATGTATTTCGGGTGGCTGCCACGGGCTTGAAGTTTCATCAATCCGTATTCGCCATATTTGGCATTCAGGGCGAAGGTCTGCCACACCAGAACTGATGCGGCAATGACCCCAAACCCGATACAGATCCACTGGTTGATGCCAACCATATACATTATCACAAAGAGGATAAAGGTCGCCAACAGTCCACCGACGAAGATGAACAGGTATTGACTTTTGAGCCCCTTAAACTCAACCGACTTGCCAATCCCTCTGTTGATTGGAAACTCTGCCATAACCGTTAAAGGAAGAATGAGCGAAGAATAGTAGCAGCCACAATCAGGAAGATACACGCTCCGAACCAGCTCGCTGCAGTCTTGCTCGTGTCGGGGTCGCCACTGCTGAACTTGCCATAGACCTTTACCCCTCCGATGAGCCCCACAACTGCACCGATAGCGTAAATCAATTTGGTTGCAGGGTCGAAATAGGACGTTACCATACTGGTTGCTTGGGTGATACCGCTAACACCATTTCCCTGTGCAAAGGCGGAAGATGCAGCCAAGATGAAGGCTGCTGAGAATAAAATCTGTTTTTTAGTCATAAAAAAATGCTTTACGGTTTAGCACCGAAACTCAATAAGCCTCGGTGCAGTTAATACTTTTGTTACTTTTAGATTTTAGTGGTGGCAGAAACTCGGTCAGCCGTAATCTCGTTTTTTCATAATTATTTTGTATTTATCCCTTACAGGAAGTTGTTTAACTCAAATTCTTCGTAACTATCCATTTTGCCCATCGGAACATTAGCCGGTTGATTTGCTTCATATTTGGCAAGCATCGCCGCCACCTTTTGCAAACCGTTTTCGTATCCTGCAATCACCGCATCATACAATCCCGTATTTTCAATCTTACGGACAGTTTCAGCGGCTTTTGTTATCAGTTGCTTGCGTTGCTCCTTTTGTGCAATAACCTTTGCCAGATTATCCATTTCCGGAAAATCAACACCGTTGCCCATTGACTCCGCCCCGCCCTCGTAGCAAGGGATATCATCCATCTGTGTATCGTCGTCAGCAGAATAGTCTGCATCGACATCAATATCCATTTGGTTGTCGGAGAAAACAGCATCAAGCTCCTCTTTTTTAATTACTGCCGAGTATCTTTTTTCGGCTTCGGCTACAAATGTAACACTCTCTTTTGCAGTATTTTCAGCGTGGCTTTGCTTGGCTGTGTTTGGCGTTATTTGGCGGTTAGCAGCCTTACTCGCACCCATAATATCACCCGATTTTGAAGGGGCAATCACCTCCTTGACTCTCGACTTCTTGCGATTTGAACGGTTCGACCACCATAGATAAGTCACCACCCAAAGCAGATATAATAATCCGCATATTGCTATCATTTCCATCGTCAAAGCGGTTTTTTGAAACGACTTGCATAGATAGTATTGACCTCATCTTTATGCGTGTCGAAATGCTCTCGGATGATGTTTTCGATGTATCCGCTGATAGTTCCTTGCCTACCACCGATAACATTGACAATATCAGTCAGCTTCTTGTGGGTCTCACGAGTGATGTAGATCAGCTGCCTGTCGGCAAAATCGACACGTTCAAAGTATCGCTCGATGTAGTCATTACTAAGCTCTTTACGTTTTTTGGGCTTTTCGGCTGTGGGTTCTGGCTCTTGAACTATTGGTTCAGGGGCTCGCTCTCGCTTCATCGGGAAGCCTTGAGCAATGACCTCTTTCATAAAGTCCTCGTCCACTTGGGGATTGTTTGTCTGTTTTGCCATTGTGATTATAGTTTGATGATGTGTGCAATTTCAATCAGTAGCTCTTCGAGGCGACTACCTTTGAGCATTCGTCTGTCGGCAGGGAATAGTGTTGAGCGAAACACGGCACGCCCATCTGTCGAAAGCTCCTTTTTGTAGCGAGTGGTGTCGGGGATGAATGTTTTGAGCAGAGGCAAGCCAAACTCATTGATTGACTTTTCGTAAACCTCATAGAGGTCAGTCTTCTCACGTCCATCTACTTTGTTCCAGAACAGATGCAGCCCCTTGAGGCGAATTTGTGGATTGGTTACAAGCAGCTCATTGACCGTCAGGGCAAAGGCAAGGCTACTCTCCAGCACAAGGCGGTCGGCACTAATGGGAGTGAAGATGTAATCCATATTGGCAAGCGAGCCCAATACGCCTTGGCTGTTGACCGTGCCGGGTAGGTCGAAAAAGAGAATGTCGAATTTACGAGCATCACTCTCCAAAAAATCTTGTGCGGTCTCAATCGCCTTTTCGGGGGTGCTGTTGATAATGGGGAATGCCTTTTTGCCGAGTCGTTTGAATTGAGCAAACGCAAGCTGCTTATAGCTCTCATCTGTATCAATTTGTGAGGCATCTCGTTTTCGCATCTTGTCGATACTGTGTTGCGGATAGTCGCAATCGACCACGCCAACATTGTAGCCTTTGAGGTAGTGAAGATAACTTGCCGCCAGAACGGTGAACGTCGTTTTGCCTGCCCCGCCTTTCTGCGTTGAGAAGGCTACAAATAATGTTTCTTGTTTCATTTTCTCAATTATTTATGGTTTTACATATTTCAAACAAGGCTATTGTCTGCCCTGTCTGTTTATTTGTTTACAAGTTTCCTTGTTTATAACCTTTCTTGTTTACAACTACTCTGTCAATCTTAAAAACAGCCTTTCGAGAAAGCATTAATTGTAGTCGAAATGGTTATCAGATGGCAAATAAAAAGAGAAAAATCGGACGATTTTCAACGTGGCGTTATTTGGCTTTGGTTGGCGTTACTTGGCTGCCATATCGCTGTGGTTCAGACAGATAATAGTCAATACCTTTGCATTACGACAGAGAGACTCCGGATGTCTGCTTTTTCGAGGGAAGGCTATTGTGTTCTTCTGAACACAGCAAGTTTGTGTATTGGGCACTCCAATACTGTAAATCCCGATGGTCTGAGGTATAAACTTAAAAACAAGGTGTAATGACAAACAAATTATCAAAGGCGGAGATCCTCCGCAAAAACAGAAACAACAACGGGCGACCACGATTGCCACTCGCTCAGAAGCGAGATTTCAGAATGAGCGTAAAATTTACCGGTGATGAATATTTTGCACTGCAAGAAAAAGCTCGTCTTGCCGGCATTTCGGTTAGCGAATTTGTACGAGCAGCGATGCAAAAATGTGAAGTCAGAGAGCGGATTAAAGCCCCTCAGTTAAAACATCTCTTGCAACTCACAGGTATGGCTAATAACCTAAATCAGATTGCTCGACAGGCTAATGCAGCAGGGTATCTATCCGTGAAAAGAGATTGTGAGACCATCGCAAAGTCGATTGATGAACTGCTAAATTCTATCGAAAATGATGGCTAAGATTGTACAGGGGACGAATTTTGCGGCAGCGATAACCTATCTGCTGAATCGTAAGGAGGCATCGGTCATTGCCACCGAAGGGATACGAGATATTGATAAAGAGGCGATGATTAGGAGTTTTGAGATGCAGGCAAAACTCAATCCTATCACAAAGCCTGTGGCTCATATCTCGCTCGATTTTTCGGCACAGGACAGAGATAAAATGACCGACCAGAAGATGATTGAAATCGCAACGGAGTATATCAATGCTATGGGATATGGCAACACTCAGGTGTTGATGGTTCGCCACTTTGACCGTGAACATCCGCACGTTCACCTAATATTAAATCGTATTGACTATGACTGCAAACGCATCTCTGACCAAAATGAGAGAATCCGTAGCACCAAAGTGTGTAGAGAGCTGACTCTAAAACACGATTTATACCTATCGAGCGGAAAAGAGAATGTGAAACGCCACCGACTTCGTGAGCCTGACGCAACTAAGTACCGAATATATGACGCACTATGCAAGCACGTTCCGCACTCAAAGTCGTGGGATGAACTGCAAAACAGGTTGAGACCGGAGGGCATTGAGATAGGCTTCAAGACCAAAGGCTCAACCGATATAATCGAGGGGGTGCGCTTTACGATGAACAATCTAACTTTCAACGGCTCAAAGGTTGACAGAAAGTTCAGCTATTCTAAGATTGACTTTGCCCTAAAAGTGAATCAGAAAAGCGAGCAGGAAATCCCTCAATTCTCTGAATCGTCAAATGACGGCTATGCCCCAAATGATAACTCTCCATTAGGCGGTCTGTTCGATTTGCCCGAAAATCCGGCTATCGACCCCGAAGAGGAGCGTTTCCGACGACGTATGCAGAAGAAAAAACGTAGAAAAATTTAAACAATAAAAACTAAAACATTATGTCTCAACAAGAAGATGATTTGAGGGCATTGGCGAAAATAATGGATTTTTTGCGTGCCGTAAGTATTCTGTTCGTGGTTATCAATATCTATTGGTACTGCTACGAAGCGATTAAACTATGGGGAGTAAATATAGGCGTAGTCGATAAAATTCTGATGAATTTCCACCGCACAGCAGGGCTGTTTGGTAGTATTATCTACACAAAACTATTCGCCTTGCTGCTGTTGGCACTCTCGTGCTTGGGTACAAAAGGAGTAAAAGATGAGAAAATCACGTGGACAAAGGTCTGGACTTTTATGGGCGTGGGCTTCGTCTTTTTCTTTCTCAATTGGTGGATATTGTCGCTACCGCTACCCATCGAAGCCAGCACAGGGCTATACATTTTCTCAATGACAGTTGGTTATATCTGCCTGCTGATGTCGGGACTCTATATGAGTCGTCTGCTGAAAAACAACCTTATGGACGACGTGTTCAACAACGAAAACGAGAGCTTCATGCAGGAAACACGCCTAATGGAGAATGAGTATTCAATTAACCTACCCACACGATTTTACTACAAAAAACGTTGGAACAACGGCTGGATTAACATCGTCAATCCGTTCCGTGCTACCATCGTGCTGGGTACTCCCGGTTCAGGAAAATCGTATGCAGTGGTCAATAATTTCATAAAACAGCAAATCGAAAAAGGGTTCTCGATGTATATCTATGACTTCAAATTCGATGACCTATCGACCATTGCCTACAACCACCTGCTCAACCACCAAAATGCCTATAAAGTAGTTCCTAAATTCTATGTGATTAACTTCGATGATCCACGTCGATCGCACCGCTGCAATCCGATAAACCCTTCGTTTATGACCGATATTTCGGATGCTTACGAGAGTGCCTACACCATTATGCTCAACCTCAATAAGACGTGGATTCAGAAGCAGGGCGACTTCTTTGTGGAGTCTCCGATTATTCTATTGGCTGCAATTATATGGTATCTCAAAATTTACGACAACGGCAAGTACTGCACCTTTCCGCACGCCATTGAGTTCCTAAACAAGAAATACACTGAGATTTTCCCAATTCTAACATCGTACCCCGAACTAGAAAACTACCTCTCGCCATTTATGGATGCGTGGGAAGGCGGAGCCCAAGACCAGCTACAAGGGCAAATCGCTTCGGCAAAAATTCCGCTATCCCGTATGATTTCGCCACAACTCTACTGGGTGATGAGTGGCGATGATTTTACGCTCGACATAAACAACCCTGCCGAACCAAAAATCCTCTGCGTAGGTAACAACCCCGACCGCCAGAACATCTATTCTGCCGCTCTCGGCTTGTATAATAGCCGTATCGTAAAACTGATTAATAAGAAAGGAATGTTGAAGAGTTCAGTCATCATTGACGAGCTACCGACAATGTATTTTCGTGGTTTAGATAACCTAATCGCCACTGCCAGAAGCAACAAAGTTGCGGTCTGTCTCGGTTTCCAAGACTTCTCGCAACTCAAACGTGACTATGGCGACAAAGAGGCTGCCGTAGTGATGAACACCGTCGGCAATATTTTCAGTGGACAAGTGGTAGGCGACACCGCAAAGACTTTGAGCGAACGTTTCGGTAAAGTGTTACAAAAACGCCAATCAATGACCATCAACCGCCAAGACAAATCGACCTCTATCTCCACCCAAATGGACAGCCTGATACCACAGAGCAAAATCTCAACCTTGACACAGGGTATGTTTGTCGGCTCCGTATCCGATAACTTCGATGAACGCATAGAGCAAAAGATTTTCCACTGCGAAATAGTAGTAGACAACGCCCGTGTCGCCACCGAAACCAAAGCCTACCAAAAAATCCCCTCAATAATGGATTTTACCACCCCCGATGGCTCGGACACGATGCAGCAACAAATCCAACTCAATTACAACCGCATAAAACAGGAGGTCAGAGAGATTGTTGATGCTGAGATTACCCGAATTAAAGCTGATGAAAATTTACAGCACCTTATCAAGTAAAATGAAAACACAACTCCTATAACTATATGGAGTTGTGTTATTTGTTTACTTATTTGTCCAAGATTTACCAAATAATGAGTTTTCATCTGGCCCTAGAGTAATAACAGTGTGCTGTTTCAATAATGATTGTGTCTGTTCTGAATAGTTCTTTTGCCCATCAAATGCAATAAATACTTGTTTCGACATTTGAGTATAGCACTCTATTATTTTATCTATTGCATCATAGCTTACATTCTTGAATAATAATGAATCGTGAATCAGAATAGGTAATTGTGTTAGTTTGAAAACAGATAGATCTAATACAATTAAATTTTTATATGCAGTACCTGTTCCCGTGTCATTAACAGTGCGAAATACATAACTATTCTCCTTTAAACTAATTTGAGGAGATTGTTTTTTAGCAGAGTATATAAAGTCATTTATATTACTCATCGTTTGATTTAGCTTTGTTTCTATATCACATACTGTAATCATTTTCATCTCCTTAAGATTCTCTTGCGCCTCTTTTTTCTGACTATCAAGTGTTTCTTTTGTTTTAAAAGAATTGTTTGTAGTAGAAATCGAATTTATCTGATCTCGGATGTTCATTAGATTATTTATCGCCGCAATTGATGGTGCTTTTTCACCTGAAATATCTGCAATTAAAAGTAAAATCTGCTGGATTTCATCATCAATTGTTTCCAAATTAGATTCTATAGCTGCTATTTGTTTTGTTATTTCGGAGTCTACTATTTTTGTTATATTTTTATGGAACTCATTAATCTTTTCAATAGGCTTGATATTTGCAGCTGGAAAAAACTGTATTAATGCTAATAACTCTTCTTCTGAAACACCCTTAGTTTGATTCAGGTAATTTTCTGACAACATATCATATGTCGTCTTCATTTTGCGCTTTATTCTTCTTTTAGAATTTAATTCAAAACGGAGTGACGTCAATTGCTCTAAGTTTTCCGTTTCTAAATCAGTACTGTTGGTACTAATCATTTTTAAATACTGTTCTTCCTCAGTCCTTAATTTTTGTAATAACCCGGAATTATTACGGTATTCTGTTTTATTGATTTTAGGCAATATATCTAAGTTCTCTGCTCTTACAAAAGTGTCGTACTTATCTTTACTACTAGCGAAAACTGAGTTTAATTGTTCAATACTGTCATATAATCCGAATAGTTTTATTAGTCTATCGACACCTTTGCCTTTTGTGTCTCCGTCAAAACTTTTTAGAGGGTATATTTCATCCAAATTTTCTTTTCCATATATTCTAGAATATGTATTCACAATTTCTCTAAATGATATATAAGGGAGATTAATTGAGTAATATTCACTAAGTCTATTTTTATATTCATCTAAATCAATGTGATTAATATGCTCATATTGATCATTACAAATAAAGATTGTTTGCGATTCATCGGTCTTACGAGAATAATAATACATAACATCACCAAATTTGAAGCAAAATTTTATTTCGTGATGCAGAACATTGTTTATTATATCTATTGATTTTGAATATGTTTCTCCACCATATATGAAATCAACAATCATTAATAGTGATGATTTACCTATTGAATTTGAGGCATTGCTATCACCCATAACAACATTCAACCCAGCATTTAACGAGATTTTCTGTTGTTTAAATTTATCGCATATTATTTCGTTTAGCATACTAATGATTATTTATTTTTATAATGCCATTATTAACTTCAATCATATTTAAAGCATATAAGCACGTTAATACATCTATGTATTCTCCAATTTCTAAAATTGATTTTTTGCACTTATAAAACAATTCAACTACACCTATACCTTCTTCGGGAATAGTTTCTAAAACAGGAATTAACTTACTTATATTGCTATCCCTATATGAATATAATTTATTTGGTAATTTCATCGTAAATTTCACAATCTTGAATAAAAAATGAGATAATTACTTGACATATACAATCCTCTGTTTCTGTCTTTAATTTGAGCCAACTAACTAAGTGATTAAAAATCTTCTCTTTGTCTTTTTCTCTTTCAGATATTTTAAGATAAGCATTTCTCATTTGATATGATATTTGCTCAAACTTTCTTAATCCTAGACAATCAATAGTTTCAAATTCTCTCCTTACCACTCCAAAATATAATGAAACATCGTCTTTAATCCGCCTCTTTAATACTTTATACTTGGGGTCAATTTTCCTATCAACCTTTATTGCATCATAATTGAGTTTTATATCTTCTGTTAATTCATCATCGTTTAAAGATGATATTTTGCGAATTATATCAATGATTTCATCTTCTAAATCCAGTTTTAAAAGATTCCTTCGACCATTAAAATCATCTACTAATTGTTTCTTTACACTATTAAGATTATGATATTTATCCAATGTCTTATTATGGTCATAATCCCAATGACAATCTTTGCACAAAGCTATTTTATTCTCAAATGACTCAATATTAATTGGAGGTGTGATTCCCTTAAGAACCGTCAGGTCTGATGAAGTGGGATTGCATGGAAATATATGAGCAATTTGAAAGTCTTTGTTTGTTCGTGATACTCCAAAACTCAGCAACGATTTCTTACATAATGGGCACATCATATCAACTTCTTCCAAATGTAAGATGTCATTGTTCTCTGTTATTGATTTTCGGTTGCTCATGGTCATGCATATTGTTATATATGTTCTTTATCTCTATGATTAATAACTTTTGTCAGTGTTTTTGTTTAAAATTCTCTACTTGTCCCATCACTTGATCAGTAACCTCGTCATTGTATTGAGGAGGGTAACCATTTTTTGTTAAACAAAAGAATATCTTCTTATTTAAGTCTGCTCTTATATTTGAATTGTTAAGCCAGTCGGTAAAAGATGATTGCACATCTATTAACTCTTTTATTTTCTGAGCTAAGACTTTGCATTTGTCGTTAATTATAAAATTCCCTTCTTTACGGTCAGTTCCGTATTCGAAATTATATTTTTCTCGTAAATGCATAAGAATATCATAAAATGCCTTCTCCTCAAAAGTTAATCCGAGCTTTCTGAAGCTGTCTTTATCTTCACCCAATTGTGAAAGAATCCCAAGAGCTTGTTGTGTGGCATTTTTTATAATAGAGTCTACAGCTTCAGTTTGTGTGGCAGTAGCTTCACTCTCTGATAACACATCCCGTCTATTATGATACTCTTCGAGCGTCTTTTTCAATAAGTCTTCATACTTCTCTGCAGCAACTTTATTTGTGTTCTTGTATTCGCTAATAGATTTGCGTAGCATTTTAATTAACACTTCTAGTTTTGTTGCTGGTAGTTTAATGTCATTCAACTGCTCTACAAACTCAGGGCTAAATATACTTTCCTCTATATCTGTTTGCAAGATATTTACCACAGAATTGCATTTCAATGCTTCTGCAACCATCTTTTCAACAGCCCTATTCATACTTTCTGTATCGTGCAGCTCTCCAGATGTTTTTCTAATATATGACGCTACAGCCATAAAGCATTGCGAAAGTGATAATTGATCATTGTCAAGCACATTTGAAGGCTGGCAAATATCATATGCAGTCTTCAATCTTTTAGCGTGAGCTAAGAAAAATGTTTGTGCTCCAACACTTTTTGGTTTGCCTTTATCTGTACTTACATTAAGCTGTTCAGTCAATGTAATAATATAATTAGCTGCAGAAGATAAGCACTCTAATCTCTCAATAGGAGTCGCCTTTGAATCTGTAAAAGGTGCAATATCAAAACCAATAAATAATTTTTTAATTAGATCTAACTCAATTATCAGTGCTTCTAATGCTTGCTGAACATCATCTTCTGTAGGACCAAAAGATTCTCCGCCAAATTTACGCATAGCCTCCATCATGTTGCTATGTATTCCGATATAATCGATAATGTATCCAAACTCTTTGCCTGAATACGTTCTATTCACACGACTAATCGTTTGAATTAAAGTTTGCTTTTTAAGAGGCTTATCGTTATAAAGGAATGTCAAGCAAGGCACATCAAACCCTGTAATCCACATATCTACAACTATAACAATGCGAAAATTAGATTTATCCATTTTGAAGGAGTCGTCCAATTTTTTACACCTAGCTTTATCGCCAAGATAGTTATACATATCTGCTGTATCATTACTGCCACGTGTGGCAACCATAGCAATTGTAGGCATTGGCGAGAGTTCTTTCAGCTCCTCTACGGATAATTTACTATCATCTGGAGACTTTTTTTCGTCAAACCATTCAGGCTTTTGTTCTCTAAACTTTTGTAGTAATCTATATCCTATTTTACGTTTACTACATACGATCATAGCTTTTTGAACTACATCTTCATTGTTGTTGCAAGCATTGGTATAGTGCTCAATTATATCTTTGGCAAGTCTATCTAAACGCTCGTCATCACCTAGGATAACTTCCATAGCACTCATAGCTTTTTTGCTAGACTCTATATCATCCTCAGTAGCTCCATCATCTGCACATTTCTTATAATATGCATCTATCTCTTTTACCTTCTCGCTCTCAAGTGTAACGTTAGCTATGCGAGGAACATATTTTAGGTCTACTGTGATTTCATCTTCAACAGCTTGCTGCATTGTATATCTGTCAACAATATCACCAAATACCTGTATTGTCTCTTCTATTGGAGTTCCCGTAAATCCAACAAAAGTTGCATTCGGGAAAGCACATCGCAAATGTTCCGCATATGGCTTTGTTATAAATGCACCGATATTGGCGTCGCTGTCATTATTTGTGGATTTATCTTTAACTTTCAGTTGCTTATTCAAGCGAATTTGCGTGCGGTGTGCCTCATCAGAGAAACATATAATATTTCTACGTGTATTTAACTCTCCAATCTCTTCGCAAAATTTCTGTATGGTACATATAAAGAATCCGCCTGACGGTCTTAATGAAAGTTCTTGTCCAAGTTTTTTTCTATTTGGTATAATTTGAGCAGTTCCGATAGATAAAAACTCTTCTGAGCGGAGAAATAATTTTCCTGCTTGAGTCTGTAAGTCATCGCGGTCAACAATCATCACAACTGTAGGAGAGCCTAACTCTTCGCACCGCAAAGATAGTTGACGAGCCAAAAACATCATTGTATATGTCTTTCCACAACCCGTTGCTCCGAAATACGTACCTCCTTTACTGTCTTTTGCTTGGTGTGCTCTTAATACACTTTCTCTTAGTAAGCGAGTCGCAAAGAATTGGGGATAGCGACATACTATCTCTTCTTCCTTATTATGCTTTTTATCTGGGAAATAGATATAATCACGAAGGATTTCTACAAAACGATTTGGTTCATAAACTCCTGCTACTATGGTTTTCACTTGGTCTACACCTCTTTTGGCGGCAGGGTCTTCGTTATTCACCTTTTTCCAAACATAATAATGTTCATATGGAGTATAGGTTGTTCCTAACTTTGTGTTATTTACAGTGGCATCGCTTATGCAAGAAAGTGGACAGTAACGCAAAAGATGTGGGATATCTCTTTTATATCTTTCGTGAATTTGTTCATATGCATCTGCTATTGTTGCATTGTCATCTGTTGGATTCTTCAATTCAAAGATACAAAGTGGAATACCATTAACAAATAGTAGTACATCTGGAATACGAATATCAGCTTTTAGACCATATCCAATTTCAAATTGATTTACACAACGATAGATGTTATTTTCATTATCTTTTCCAAAATCAACGTATTCTATATCAAAGATTCTACCGTCACAATTGCGAGTGTAGCGGTATCCATCACGAACAAGATAGTAGGTGTTACGAAGCAACTCGAAATGAGTCTGCCCACTTGTGTGTCGCAAGTGATTAATAATCTCTTCTATGTCAGAATCTATTAGTTCTGTATATCGATTTTTGAGATATGCCGTCAAATCATCGGTAAGCAAGACTTCTCGATTATTTCGAGCTATCTCACCGCCAAACGTATATATCCAACCCTGACGCTCAAGCAAATCAATAAGAGCCTCTTCGTAGTCGCTTTCGTAAAACTTTCCTTTTTTCATAACATCAATATTTATGGTTATGTCTATCCGTTTATGGCTCTTTGCACCAATGCTGGGCAGAGCGTTTTCATTTTTTCACGAGCCTCTGTTGCTATATTTTTAGCCTCTTCGGCGCAGTTGTATATATTAACTATTGCTTGTTGAACGTTAATTGGAGGTAGTGGGACTTCCATTCTACACATCTCAATCCAAGAGAAAACTTCAGTAGAGCTACCTAAAGAGCGAAAACAGGCTTCTCTATCCCATTCTTCTCTACAAAAAAGTAGATAAAGATATTCAGGCATAACAAATTTATCAAGTTTTGAATCTTGAACTTTAAAAGAGATGTTATTCCAACTAATCATAACATTCTTGTTATTGTTATTGAACCCTAAACCAATCTTTTTGCCGTGTGTGCGTGGATTATATACAAATTCGCGAGACATAACGATTAAGAATTTTGCTAAGTCAGTATTTTTAACATCTGCTTTTGTCGGAATAATTTGTTTTGTTATCGTCATACCTACAACATCATTCATATCATAATGTAAATCAAAATTCCTGTTATCAGTTGATTCTATATACTCTCCGAGTTGAACATTTGGATATTTCTTTTTGCAGTCGACGATATACGCCTGACAAGCATCTGAGAGAGGCTTAATTAAGGCTTCGTTCTCCTCTGCTAATGCTTTCAGCCCATTATACGTATTGACCAATTCCTGCTGGATATCAGTATTGGGAAGCGGAATCATAATATCACATAACTCACTAGTCAAAAGATTGCCACGAATAGAACTATCTGTATGAAACCACGTTAATCGACCAAATTCGTTTCTCGTTAATAACATTTCCAAATAATATCCCAAAAGACTATTTTTTTTGTCATTCTTGATTTTAAATATATAATATGCTGGAGATACTGCAATACTTTTTTTGCTGTCATTGTATGCTATAGGTATCTTCACATCTCTTCCAATATGCATTAAGTTACAAGCAAAAGAATCTGTAGGGACTAATTTATATTTACTTTTATCAACACCAGTCATATTTGCTACAGTCGGTATAAATCCCTGCTCAAGATTAATTCCACTAATTTGAATATGAATATTATCTTCGAGTCTCAACACAACTTCTTCAATATAGTCTCCAAGCCTAACCCAATTGCCGTATTCTCTATTTACACTCATACCCCAATTGTTTTAGTGCATTTCGCAATGTTTCATCATTCTTTTTTTGGCGATTAAGTAGATTGGAAACAGTTATTGCCGTATCGGTCAATACTTGATGGTAGTCGATTGTAGAATCACGGTCTGCAAACTCGATATATCGACTTGGGATAAGTGAGTAGTCATTTGCCTCTAAATCAGCCAAACCAACAGAGCGGTATAGCTCTGGTTCGGCATAGGCGCTACCATCAGCTCCCTCGCTCTGCCATTTAAAATAGATATCAGTTGCTTTTTTAATCTGATCAATCTTCAACTCGACTTTCTTTTTCTGCTCTCCTTTTATTGGATTCTCTGTCCACTGACGTAAATCCATAAAAAGAATCTCATTCTCTCTGTTGCGTAATTTACGACCGTGCCAAGTGCCTCCTTTTTTATTCTCGTTCAATATCCAAAGGGTTACAGATATATCAGTAGTATAGAACAACTCACGAGGTAATACAACAATCGCTTCTACTTTGTCATTTTCAATCATTTTTTTGCGAATAGCAACAGCGTCACTATCTCCCAAAGCACCATTTGCAAGCAAGAAACCTGCAATCCCTTTTCCTGCTTTTAGCTTCGATAGCATATGTAGAATCCAAGCGTAGTTGGCATTGCCCTCAGGGGGTATAGAGTAATCTGCCCAACGAGCATCCTTGCTTAGAGTGACATCGTACCACTTTTTAAGGTTAAACGGCGGATTTGCCATAATGTAATCAAAAGTCAAACCTTTATGCAAGTCATTTGAAAATGTATCAGCATTCTTTTCTCCAATATGGTGCGAGATGCCACGCATAGCAAGGTTCATTTTGGCAAGTCTGTATGTTGCTGGATCTTTCTCCTGACCATAAACGTTCACCATTTTAATGTCGCCCTGCTTTTCTTCAACGTATTTAGCACATTGTATAAACATACCACCAGAACCACAGCAAGGATCGTAAAGAGTTCCATCAAATGGTTCTATAAAGGCTGCTATTAACTCAACGATATCGTGTGGCGTATAAAATTCGCCATCTTCCTTGGTAGCATTTACTGCAAATGATTTTAGAAAATACTCATACACTCGACCTATCAAGTCTTTTTCTTCTCCAAATGTCTTGTGCGAAATCTTATTCACCTCATCAACAACCTTTTTAATAACATTAGGCTCTAGATTGATAGATGTGAATAGCCCTAAACGAATACATCCTTTGAGTGCATCTCCGCTATCTTCAAGTGCTTGAATAGCATCATCAAGCAAAGCATTTAACTTCGATGATGGTTCTTTAGCGATAATCGACCATCGTGCCTTCTCTGGGACAAATGCAATACCCTGATAACGACTTGGACTATCAAGAAAAGCGGCTATTATACTCTCATCTTCAATACCATTATCAAGGCATTCTTTTCTCATTGTGCTTTGCGTGGTCTCAAATTTTTCCCCTATAAAACGCAAAAACACCAAAGTCAATAGTAAATCTCGCTTATCATTAAGCGATGCATTACTACGTAAATACTCTCGACAATTGTAAAGTATTGATTCAAGGTTTAATGTATCGTTATCCTTTTGTTTCTTAGCCATATATTTTTATTTGTTTTTTATATCTCTTTTATTACGGGTTCAATAATGATACCATCTGCATCCAAGTCAATATCTGCAATCGTATCTTTACTATATCGTTTAATGTAGCAATATTTTGATTCTAATACTAAAATACCACTTTTAGAATAGTTAGCTGACTTTACCTCCCACTTAATTTGTATTTCTTGTTCTTCTGTTTCCGGTTTTATGTAAAAGCTGAAAGTACTACGGTCAGTTTGAACTAATCTATTCTGTTTTGGTCTGTATTCCACTAAATTAAACGTTTCATTAACATCGACATATCTCGTTAAAGCGATACCACTAATTGCTGCCACGCCAGTTTTAGCTTTACCACCAAAGTCATCATCAATATTAAAGGGGTACACACTCTCAAAAGTTAACTTAACCATATAATCATGAATAACACTACTGCCAATATTTTCAATAGTTAGTTCAACTTCGCACCAAGATAAGTCTATTGTCCCAGCCATAGATGGCATCTTAAATGCAGCATGGTCAAATATGCTATGTTTTTGTTCTTTTGTTTCGTATCTGTTTTTATCTAGTTGGGAATAAATATAGTACTGCGGTGAAATGCTAACTCTATGCACTTTGTCTTGAAAATAGACCGCAACATCGGTATTGTCTATATACTGACAATCGTTTATATACCAATTGTAAGTATCTCTATTCTCTTTCAATTTATAAACTATATCTTCCCATGAAAATACATCTATACCAAACCCTCCATTAGTTCTACTCTCAATATTTTTTTCACGTATATATTCCTCAATTTTAGCATCCCTTACAGCTGTTGTTGCAAAATAAAACACCTTGAGTTGCGGCTTGAAACTTTTAGCTTTTTCTATTTCTTCGTCAATCTCTTTCTTGGTTAATTGAGATTTGGTGCAATTATCCTTACACTTGCACTGTATTCCGTAATATTCAATCCCATTATTAGGAGCTCCATAAACATCAACCCCGCATTGGATTTGTCCTGAACGACCATTCTTCTTAATCGTATCTGAACAATTCCATATTTCACCCCATAATTTCATACAGAGTGTCTCGAAATCTTGCCAATTCACAGGCGGTTGTATCTCAGTAGGAGCTTTCATTCTATAATTTACTTTGTCTTATTTATCAATACTCTCACATCAACATCCAACAACTCCGCAATGCGAGTAAAAGTTTCGATTGAGGGTTGGGCGTGATTGGTGCACCAACGAGAAACAGTAGCTACATCTTTGCCAAGATTATCAGCCAGCCATTTGCCGGTTTTATTCTTCTCAATTAATACCGCTTTTATTCTATTAATCTCTTTCATTACTCATTTTTTATTGATGCAAAACACAAAGTTAATAAAACTCTTTGAGATATTTGCATAGAGTACTAACTTATTTATAAATATTCTGTTGGCACCGCCAAGTAAAGCCAAACACCGCCAAGTAAAGCCAATGAGCTGAGAGGTGCTAAAAGCTGATTAATAACACCATAACTTCGCAGTAGATATGCTAAACAGAGGGCATATCAATCACTTTTTTATCCACTAAAATCAAAGTTATGGACGTAAGTAAAGAAGCAAAAGAGAGCCTATTGGTTCTCGACAAGCAGGACGGCAACAAGGTAAAAGCCGTTAGCGGTATTGACGACGCTGGAAAGCTAAAAACAGTGCCCCCTCGAAAAGAACACGAGCAGGATTTTTTGAAGATTGACAAACACAGTAACATTCTCGAAAATTTCTTCTCCAATTTTATGAGGCAGGTGAAAGACCCAACCCATTTCGAGTTTTTCAAAATCAAAACCGATGATGTCGAAAAGGTTGCTCCCGTGATTGAGACAATGGCGACACAAAAAGATACTGCCTCGCAAGAGATGCTTAATGAGTATCGTGTAGAGCCGTCGGATTATCATAAAGAGCAGCAAGGTTACAAGCCAATTGACGAAAGTCGCATAGATTGGGATAACCTCAAGCAATTCGGCATCACCCGTGAGGGTTTGGAAAAGAGCAACAGTCTGGAGCCGATGTTGAACTATCAGAAGTCGCCCGGACTGCACCGCATCTCTGCCACTTTTGACAATGTAAAGGTCGATACTGATGCTCGTCTGGCATTTCGTGAAACAGAAGACGGACGCATTGCATTGGCTGTTCACGGCGTTCGCAAACAGCCTGAACTCGACAGACCCTATTTCGGCAACAATTTTTCGGCAGAGGACAAGCATAATTTGCTCACTACGGGCAATCTCGGACGTGTGCTCGATATGAAGCTACCAAACCAAGAAAAACCCATTCCCGTATTTCTGAGTGTGGACAAGCTGACTAATGAGTTGGTTTCCGTTCGTGCCGATAAAATCCGCATACCAAATGAAATTAAAGGGGTTACGCTGGATGAGAACCAAAAAGCAGAGCTTCGCAGTGGCAAGGCTGTTTTGCTCGATGGTATGACCGCAAAGAGTGGCAAGGAGTTTTCGGCAGAGGTTCAAGTCAATGCCGACAAACGTGGAATTGAGTTCAAGTTTCCTGAAAATCAACGACAAACGCAACGGCAAGAAAATGGAAGCGAGTTCAAGATACCCCAAAAGCTCGGTGGCGTGGAGTTGAGCGACAAACAGCAAAACTCACTCAAAGATGGCGGCACTATCTATATCGAGGGATTGACCGACCGCAAGGGGCAGCAGTATAATGCCTACGTCAAGGTCAATGACAAGGAGCAGAAACTTGATTTTTACAGATGGAATCCCGACAAGGCGAAAGAGATTACCCCCGACAACAAATCTAAAACGCAGGTGGAGGTGAATTCCAATGGTAAAACCAATGAGGCGACCAAGGAGCAAAAAGAGCCGCTCAAACAAGGTCAGACCCAAGCCGACGAGCCACAGCAACAACAAAACAAGCCGAGAGGCATGAAAATGTAGTGCAATGAACGAGTTATATATCTTGATAAGCGTATTGGTCATTCTAAATGTGACACTTATTGCATCAATTATCATATTGGAGCGGCGACACCCCAAGGATAGCAATGATGCAGACTATTATGATGAGAATGGCTATCACATCTATTACGACCGTCGAATAATCGAAGCCGAACAAAAGCGTAGAGACCAAGTGCCATCGGAGGATTAAATTTCTATTTGTCGTCGATAATCTCTATATTTGCCACTAAATCAGATGTCAACGGTTTAATACTCCGTTGCTTTGATTTTAGTGGTGGCACTCCGGACAAGGTTCGGGGTGCCTTTTTTTCTACAGTACAAAATCCACTAAAATCACAAGCAATGAGAAAGAGTCATCAATTCACCGAAGCATCCTACTTCAAAGGAATCCTATTCGTAACCTTAGAGGAGAATCACCCCGAAACCCCTATTGACCCACAATTCATAGAGAGCCGTAGCGAACTTGCCGAGCAAGCCTACGAAGATGCTGTGCGTGAGGGTAAAATATCTGTCGAAGCACAAGAAATAGCCCTTCGTGTCCTACTTTCTGGGCTCCATTTCTCAAAGACAAGTATCATCAAAGATATACTAAACAACGAGTTTTCCGAGGAGGTTGAATCTGACCGTGTGCCGGAATTTGCGTTGGAAATTTTGCCTGAATTGAAATCGGTATTTGAACACTACAATATCGACGATGCTTTTGCCGAGACGCCTGAATACGACCATCTCTACACCGAGCTGACGGGAGCCATCCATATCTATTTTGAGGATTATGGCGTTTAACCGAAAAGCAAAGCTAAGGGAAAATACCCAAGCCATCGAGATACTCTTTCGTCTCGAAAAAGAGCAACGCACCGCTACACCTGAGGAGCGTGAAGTATTGGCAAAATATTGCGGCTTCGGAGGATTGAAGCAGATACTCAACCCTGCGGATTCGCTTGCAGATGTTAGCAGTTGGTCAAAATCCGATGCCGAACTTTTCCCACAGGTGGCAGAGCTGCACAATCTGTTACGCTCCAATTCGGCTAACGAACAGGAGTATCGACAGTATGTTTCGAGCCTGAAAAACTCCATTCTCACAGCGTTTTATACTCCGACAGAGGTAGTGCAGGCTATTGCCGACACACTACACCAACGAGGAGTTACGGTTGACCGCTTTCTTGACCCATCGGCAGGTCAAGGGGCGTTCTCTGATGCTTTTGTTAGTCAAGGGGTTGAGGCTCTCAGCTTTGAAAAAGATTTGCTTACGGGTAAGGTGCTTTCTGCACTGCACCCTGACACTGATGTTAGGGTCGAAGGGTTTGAGAAGATTGAAGAGCACTACAACAACTATTTCGATGTGGTTAGCTCCAATATCCCATTTGGCGACGTAGCAGTATTTGACCCTCTCTACACCAAGAGCGATGACCCAACAAGGCGTGCAGCTGCGAAAACTATTCATAACTATTTTTTCGCAAAAGGGCTCGACACCATCCGTGAGGGTGGCATATTGGCATTTATCACCTCGCAAGGGGTTATGAACTCACAACAGAATGAGCCGATACGTGAGATGTTGATGCAGCAAGCCGATCTTGTCTCTGTGGTACGATTGCCAAATAATCTATTTTCGGAGAATGCAGGCACCGATGTTGGCAGCGACCTTATTGTCTTGCAAAAAAATAGTCAGAAAGAGAGCTTAAGCGAAGATGAACAACGCTTCGTCAAAACACGACTCAGACCAAGCGGAGTGATGTTTAACACCTACTTTCGAGACCTCTCACGTGTTGTTCATACTCAGTGGCAAGAGTCCACAGACCCCTACGGCAAACCTGCAATACTCTTCAAACACGAAGGCGGCTCTGCTGCTATTGCCACCGAGTTGCAAAGAATGTTGAGTGCCGATTTCGGCAAAAACCTCAATATTGAACGCTACAACATCCACTCACAAACCCGCAAGATAGAGAAGCAAGAGCCGGCAAAAAGTGAATCTCCACTCCTATCGCTATATACACAGATAGAGCAACGCCAGCAGCCGGTTCAGAAACGAAGGGTGCGAAGAGTAGAGCAAACTCCGCAACCATCGCTTTTTGATTTCACGGCAGATGCTAAAAGTCAAACTGCCGAGCCTATCACCACAGATCCACGTCCTTACAGTGGAGAGTTATTGCCCCATTTGCGAAACGGTTCGTTTGTGGTTGACGACAATCAGGCGGGCTATCTGACCGACATCAGACATAGCGAAGCCACATTCAAACCTTTGGAGTTAAACAGCTCTCAAACAGAGCGTTTACGGCTATATGTGCCTATGCGTGAGAGCTACTTTGCATTGTATAGCTACGAAGCAGAACACAAAGAGGCGGACGGCAAAAGTCGAGCAGAACTTAATCGTCTATATGATGATTATGTTGCGAAATTTGGCAACCTCAATAGTCGAAATAATCTCAAACTGCTCTTGATGGACGCTTCGGGGCGAGATATGCTCTCTTTGGAGCGTGCTGTTGACGGAGAGTTTGTCAAAGCTGATATTTTCGACCACCCAGTTGCATTTTCACAAAACGAGATTACGAGTGTGGGCAGTGCCGAGGAGGCTCTGTCGGCTTCGCTCAACAAATACGGAGTGGTCAATCTCGACTATATGGCGACCCTTAGCGGTACCGATGCAGATGAGTTGATAGAGGAGCTTACGGGACGAATATATTACAATCCGTTGGTGGATAACTATGAGATTGCTGACCGATTTATTGCCGGCAATGTGGTTGAGAAAGCCGAAAAGATAGAGAATTGGCTAACCTCGAACCTGCATAGTCAAAGGGTTGATGAGGCTCTCCACGCACTCAAAGAGGCAACTCCCCGCCCGATACAGTTTGATGAATTGGATTTCAATTTCGGAGAACGTTGGATTCCCACAGGGCTATATTCACGTTATGCTTCCTATCTATTTGATACCGACGTTAAAATCAGCTATGCGGAGAGTTTAGATGATTTTTCGGTCAAAGCATCGTACAGCAACGCCAATATTTGGGACAAATATGCTGTCCGTGGACAGAGTCGCACTTATGACGGTATAGCCCTAATGGGGCACGCATTGGTAAACACCGTCCCCGATATCTCAAAGACAATCAAAGTAGGAGATGAAGAGGTCAAGGTTCGAGATAGCGAAGCCATTCAGCTTGCCAACTCGAAGATTGACGAAATTCGTAACGGTTTTTCCGATTGGTTGATGGAGCAAACTCCGGATTTCAAGGAGAAACTTGCCGACCTCTACAATCGCAAATTCAACTGCTTTGTTCGTCCCTCATACGATGGAACGCACCAAAATTTCCCCGACCTCGACATCAAAGCACTTGGTATTCCCGACCTCTACAAAAGTCAGAAAGATGCTATCTGGATGCTCAAACAAAACGGCGGAGGCATTGCCGACCACGAAGTAGGCACAGGCAAAACACTCATAATGTGCGTTGCTGCTTACGAGATGAAACGGCTCGGATTGGCGAATAAACCGATGATTATTGGTCTGAAAGCCAATGTTCACGAAATTGCACACACCTATCAAACAGCCTATCCTAACGCAAAGATTCTCTATCCGGGCAAGAATGACTTTACACCCGAAAAACGAATAAAACTCTTCAATGACATCAAAAATAATGATTGGGATGTGATTATCCTCACCCACGACCAATTCGGTAAAATACCTCAGTCGCCCGAGCTGCAACAACAGATCCTGCAATCGGAATTGGATACCGTGGAAGAGAATCTCAATGTATTGCGTCAGCAGGGACGAGACATCTCACGCACAATGCTCAAAGGGCTGGAGAAACGAAAGGCTAACCTCGAAGTGAAGCTCGAAACTATTGCTCACTCCATCAAAGAACGTACAGATGATGTGGTGGATTTCAAGCAAATGGGCATCGACCACCTATTTGTAGACGAATCGCACAAATTCAAAAACCTGATGTTCAACACACGACACAACCGTGTGGCAGGGTTGGGCTCACAGGACGGTAGCCAAAAGGCTCTCAATATGCTATTTGCACTTCGCACCATTCAGGAGCGAACCGGCAAAGACCTCGGAGCAACATTTCTTTCGGGGACAACCATATCTAACTCTCTGACCGAGCTATATTTGCTATTCAAATACCTCCGTCCACAGGAGTTAGAGCGACAAAACATCAAATCCTTCGATGCTTGGGCTGCTATCTTTGCTAAAAAGACTACCGACTTTGAGTTTTCGGTAACTAATCAGATTGTGCAGAAAGAGCGATTTCGGTACTTTATCAAAGTGCCCGAACTTGCCGCTTTCTACAACGAGATAACCGACTACCGTACCGCTGTCGATGTGGGTGTTGAGCGACCCGTTGCCAATGAGGTGCTGCACAATATTCCACCTACACCGCAACAAGCCGATTTTATCGAAAAGCTGATGCAGTTCGCTCAAAGCGGAGATGCAACCCTGCTGGGACGTGCACCGTTGTCAGAGACGGAAGAGAAAGCTAAAATGCTTATCGCCACCGACTATGCCAGAAAAATGGCTCTTGACCTGCGAATGATTAGCTCTCGCTATGATGACCACCCCGATAACAAAGCCAGCCATTGTGCCGCCAAAATAGCAGAATATTACAGAAAGTATGAGCAGAACAAGGGGACGCAATTTGTGTTTTCAGACCTCGGCACATATAAGCCGGGTGAGTGGAATGTATATAGCGAAATCAAACGTAAATTGGTGGAAGATTATTCAATTCCTCCACAAGAGGTGCGGTTTATTCAAGAGTGCAAAACCGACAATGCACGCCGTGATGTGATTGAGGCGATGAACGAGGGTAAAGTGCGCGTGCTGTTCGGCTCTACCGATATGCTCGGTACGGGTGTGAATGCTCAACGTCGAGCGGTTGCCATTCATCATCTCGACACACCGTGGCGACCCTCCGACCTGCAACAACGCAACGGACGTGCCATCCGTAAAGGGAACGAAGTGGCAAAACTCTATGCCGACAATCGGGTGGATATTGTGATTTATGCCGTAGAGAAGTCCTTAGACTCCTACAAATTCAACCTGCTGCACAACAAACAGCTCTTTATCACTCAGCTCAAAAACGGCACTATGGGAGCCCGAACCATTGACGAGGGTACGATGGACGAGAAGTCGGGAATGAATTTTTCGGAGTATATGGCAATACTTTCGGGTAATACCGACCTACTCGACAAGGCGAAGTTAGAGAAACGTGTTGCCTCTATGGAGGGCGAACGTAAGGCGTTCTACAAGGATAAGAGTGCATCGACTTGGAAACTCGAAGAGGCAACCCGCTCGCTCACCCATAACAACGGAGTAATCGACAAAATGACTGCGGATTGGAATAATTTTAATGCTCGACTAAAAACCGATGCCGAGGGTAATAAACTCAATCCAATTAGCCTTGACGGCGTTTCAAGTGCCGATATAAAGGTGATTGGCGAGAAGTTAGCCGAAATAAATGCCAATGCTCGCACCAAAGGCGAACCGCATAAAATTGGCGAACTCTACGGATTTACACTGCTTGTCAAAACGGAGTCTTCGACCAAAGATCTCTTCGAGTTGAACCAGAATAAATTTATGATCAAGGGTGATAGCGACATAAAATACACCTACAACAACGGAAATATCGCTGCCGACCCAAAATTGGCTTCACTCAATTTTCTCAATGCACTGGAGCGTATCCCGAAGTTGATTGAGCAATACAAAACCGCCAACATAAAGCTGGAGCAGGATATTCCTATCTTGCTACAAGTCGTTCAAAGCACGTGGAAAAGGGAGGATGAACTCAAAGAGTTGAAATCGGAAGTCGCAGCAATGGAGCGTAAAATACAACTGTCGCTAACGCCACAATCATCTGAACAAGCAACGAATGAGCCGATTATTGGAAGAATTAAATATTTGGGTTTCAAAGGCGAAGTTGCTGAGGAGCTTGAGTATACTGACAAAGAAAAGTATCTCGAAGCCATAAAAAGAGAGCTATACCAGAATCCCGACGGCTTCAGAGCAGAGACTATCAGCACAGACCCTGAATTAAGAAAAAGCGTCGATGACTTATATTATGGCGAATGTGGTGCAGATAATCCAAAGAAGATTGAGCATTATATAAAGGCATTAGCTTCAGATATAGCCCCACCAATCAATGAACCAACTCTGCATAGAGGGTTGAAAATGTAGTGAAAAACATCGGCAGGAAACAACTCATCCTGCCGATGTTATACTATGATTCTACTGCTAAATATATAGCATACATCTTATTGATTGTGCAGAAGATAGACCTTATGGCTCGTTTTAAAGCCTGTTTTACCCACGTGTGCCATTTTAACAACAGCCCGTAAATAGCCAAGTCTTTGATGTCCTTCAATAAGTTGATAAGTACCCGAAATATCAGCCCACTTAGGTATATTGCCAAAAGATTTTACATCAAGAATAACAGGCGGAGTGTTCCACGTTTTATTATTAGCCCAGCAAGCAATATCTTCATCCGTCCAACAAAAATCGGAGAAATCTCTCAACGAGCCTCTTTGCGACACCAATTCAGAGCCATATTCATTTACATTAACTTCATTGCATAGGGTCTCAATGTCTAACTCACACAGCACAAACCGAGATTTATAGTAGTCTATCCACGCATAGTTTCGTAATGAATTAGCATCATCATTGAATGGATATATCCACTGTCGCAAAACTTCTTCAGGGATATGGCATAGGTTCTTATTGTTAGCAATCAAGTTGCAATACTCATCATAATATTGTGTCAAGAGCATATCGTCATTTGGACGACGCAACTCTTTCCAACTTTTATGACACACAGGCACTCCATCAATGCTATGAGTGTAGTATTCTTCTATTTCTATTGTTGGGTCAAATATATGAGATTGGTTATTGGTATACATAGTATTTCTATTCTGGTGAATCCAATGTGATTACACCATTTTTATGTTTCGGATTTGCAGAATCGCGATCTATTTGATTCTCGATACTTTCTAATACACTGACAGATCTTTTATCACAAACATTACTCCAGTCAAATCCATGAGATATTTTAAAAATAGTTTGCTCATTCGCTGATATAAATGTAACGGTAGGACATATCTGAGCTCTTCCTTCCTTTCCCTTTGAATTCCACGAGAACCTTGGGTGAACCCTTAGCTTGGCGGCGAGTTTTAGTCTTGATTTTGTTGCCTCTAAAACATATGTTTCGTCCGCTTCAGACAAAGAAATCGTATTAACATCAAGCTTTGGGATATAATACCACTTAAACTCGTCATAATCTTGAAAATCCAGAGGATTCACAACTGGCTGAAACAGTTTGTATATTTTATTACAAAACGCCTTATCGTACTCAAATAAATTATGATACACATCTGCGTCAATCATAATTCTTGCTCCTTTAGCAATCCCTTCAAGTTTAACTGCATTACTTACAGCCTCTCCTGCTATTAGTCGTCCTAATCTATTTTTTTCTGATGTCTCTATTATTTCTCCGCACGACAATCCAGCTCTACACAGTATTCCTGCATTAAGAGCTGCCCACATTATATCGTGTGCAACAATTATTACATCTCTAATATTCTTAGACCAAACAAATGCACAATCTGATAATTGAGCGATTGTAACGCCTGGATATCGTTTTTCCAATCCCATAAGAATACTTCGAAACTCTACTAATATTGTTGCAGCTAATGATTGATTATCCTTCTCCAGATGAGAGGGAATATTCCAAGCCGTAAAATCCGCATCATCTAACGTTATTTTATTTTGTGTCAAAGCTCCGAAGCCAAGTATATCTACAAAGAATACTCCTCCTTTAATGTTTCGTAACAGATGTCCCATATCTTTAATATATTGTATTGAGTTAATCGATTGTTTCTTTATCTCAGGAATCGACTCAACCGCTCTTGATGCGAGCGTGTGTACATTCGTTTGGTTTTCTCGTCCAGAAATGAACGGTTAATAAGCTCATCTATCAGCGGGCTTTCTGTCGAGAACATCTTGATGATTGCATCACGCTTCTTGGGCAGTACGCCTGCACGGTTGGCAAAAGTGATGAAGTCTTCCTTACAAGGGTGTCCGCTACTGCGATATATTTCGGAATGCTCACCCTGAGGCATCAATCCATCTTGGAGGGCAAAGTCCTCGTCCTGAACGTGAATTGAGGTGTTCATCAAATCATACGCAGGGGACAATAAGTAGTCTCCATTTGCAGACTGTTGCAATGAAAAGTTCTTCAAATGTGCGTCACCATTGGCAAACAGATAATTAAAAACTATCAGTGTAAACAGATTGCTCATCTCCACCTGCCACGCCGAAACATTCGATTTCAATAGTGCAGCTACATCCTCATAGCTTCCTGTATATTTGTAATCCTTGCCGTGTGTATCAGATGTTTTTTGTGCTAAAGACGAAAAATCCTCCTGTTTGATTTTATTGCCATCAGCTTCAAAATCAAACCTTTTAGTAATATACGCTGCCTCGCCATTTGCGAAAAAAACAATTCCATTTTCAGCCGTTTTAATCTTGAAGACTTGCTTTGCAATCTGCATCGTCAAATGTTCGTTGGCAGGTATAAAGTTACGAAACCGCAAGTTTTTATAGCTCGGTGCTGGCTTGATGATATATCGTCCGTGCTGACCTTGTGGCGTGAGGACGATTTGTCCGTTTTGCACAACAGCAGATAGTTTTTCTTGTACTCCCGAAACCGATATTTGGTTGATACTTTCAGCAAGATCAATGCTGTCAGCATCGTAGTCAAAACCCAAAACGTGACTTACTTTCTTGCCTTCAAAGAGTTTTTTAAGGCTTTTGGGGCTGTATGTGTCGTATCCCGGTGTTAAGTTGCCGGGACAAACTGTTGTCTGTTTCATATCTTTTTTACTGTTATTGCTCCGATGGTGTCCGTATGTGCTGTTGCTAATAATAGCCCGAAAGCGTCACGCTCATCAATCTTTAATGTTTGACACTGAATAGCCTTGTTTGTCCCCTCGGAAAGCATATTGAAGAAAAACGGAAAGAGTGCATCGGAGTGAAATTCCCGTCCGCTTTTTGGGAACGATAGGCTAATTGCCGATTGGTTATCATCAAGCAAAAACGCATCATCGTAACGGAAAATATACTCTCCAATATCCGATTCGGTGAGCAAACCTGCCAATACGCCATTTGCATAAACTTCTGCCTGCCTCATTTATTGACCTCCTTAACTTTCATTATTATCTCCAGACCCAATATGTCGGCTATCTTTGTCAGCGTACCGACCGATGGGTTACCTTTGCCTGCTTCAATGCTTTTGATTATCCGTAGGCTCAGCCCTGAATAATCAGCCAAGTCCTGCTGAGTTAGTCCCAGCAGGATACGCCTATCTTTTATGATTGAGTAAAATTCCATTAGTGCATTATTTTGCCTGTTCGATACAAAAGTAATGCAAATTTCTTATTTCGCAACTATAAAGTGCAATTTATTTCACTTCTAAAAAGTTACTATATCTTTTCGTAGGTACTAACAACTAATCCCGTATCGTAGCTTTTACTCTCTTTTAGCGTCCACTTTGATTTTAGCGGATTATTGGGGAATAGCGGCAATCCTGCACCCAAAACGATAGGAACGATAGCGATTTGCATTTCGTCAATCAACTCGTGATTTAAGAGCATAGTAGTTAGTTTGCCACCACCGACGAGCCAAATATCTTTGCCGTCCTGTGTTTTCAGTGTAGCAATTTCAGCATAAATATTTTCGGTGATAAACTCTACTCTCTCATCCGGAGTAACATTGGTATTATTACGAGAAATAACGTAGGTCTGCTTATCCTTGTAGGGCCAAGGCACACCGAAACCGATAATTTCGTGATAGGTTCTGCCACCCATTAGAACGGTGTCGACAGAAGCTAATAGAGCATTGTAGCTGTGGTCTTCGTCTGTCGGATTGGTAATCTCGTTGAGCCATTCGATGCCGCCATCGGGAGTTGCGATATAACCGTCCAGCGAAACGGCAATGTAGAGCTTAATCTTTTTCATTACTTTTGGATTTAAACGTTTATACTTAGTAACCGTTCACCAAAACTTCTAAAAAAGAAGCGTGGAACTCACACTGCTCCGACACGAGGCACTGGTATACCTATGAATAGAAACAGGCAAGCCCACGCTATGACAAGCATAGCATAGACATTGCACAGTTTTTCTCTATTCATTTGAAAATTACCAGTTTTCGTGTCGAGACGTTCTGTGAACGAATATGTTATATATAAAGACAGAGCCATTTTTGAATAGCTCTGTCGCTATTTTCTTAAATCTTAATACAAAGATAATCAATCATTACGAATTACCTTGCAAAAGATTGAAAAACCACATCACACTAGTTCGGCAATGAACCTTCGTACATCCGAAGCACGGTACAGACATTTGCCGTTATCGGCACTGATATAGGGCAGCTTGCCATTTGAGCGAAGCCGTTGCAAGGTGCGTTCTGAAAGTTTGGTGATCATCATCAAGTCCTGATTGTCGAGTAGCTCTTCGCCATCGAGACAGTTGCGAGTATTAGCCATACGCTCCAAACGTTTTTCTATCATATCAAAACGGTCTTGTATCCGCTCCATCCAAGCTATGAAATTTTCTCTATCTATATTCATAATCTTATTCGTTTATGTGACCAATGATGAAATAACTCTGGTTCGAAGGGTCTTTGATGATAATATCCTTCTCTCGCATAAACCGCACGTAGCTTTTGGCGGTACGCTCCTTGACATCCAATAGCGCCTGTATCTGGTCGCACAGGTCTATGTAGGTAATGTGCTTTTGCCTTGAGAAAATATCGTGAGCTACACGCACCAACTCAGTCTCTTTGCGTTTCTCCTTCTCTTCACGGGGCTTTTCTCCACGATAGCAGTGCATTCCTAATGCTTTGTCCCACGCAAATTGCATCAATGGAACATCCAATGGACTGCCGTCACGCACTTTGAGTGCCTTGACCACCGAAACGGTCGGGTCGTCGTCTTTCTCAATCGAGAGAATCGTTGCCGCCTTGCGTTGCAACTCCGAGCCGATATGCCCACGGAGCTTCATTCCGTTTGGGATAAAATGCAGCACACAGATAATGCAGGTTTTGTAGATACCTGCCAGACGGTAGAGGTTGTCGATGATGGCGATACTCTCCACCTCGTCGTTGGCACTGCGAATCAGATCGGCAATGCCGTCAATTACCACCAGATGGATGCCGCCGTATTGGTGGTAATACATATCCATACTCTGCTCAATGGACTGTAACCGCTCTTTGCGGGACATAGCCGTCAGGTAGAACGCATTGAAGTGTTTGGGCATATTGGGATAGAGCTTCGAGCGTTTGAGCAGGCTACCTGCGTTTTTGTAGAGTTGCACTTCGGACTGCTCCGTATCGTAGAGCAAGACAGCCTTTTTACAGACATTCTCACTCACCGATACACCCAGCGTATCGACCTGCGTACCTTGCTCTGCTAACGCTCCGGCAATCATAGCCGCAACGTAGTTGCTTTTACCTGTTCCCTCACCTCCGGTAACGCACAGCAAATTGCCCTGTGTGCCGAGCGGAACATCATTTACCGAGATCACCTCCTGAGCCTTTTCGGGAGGATTAGCAAAATCTATCTGACACGATTTTAGCATAACCATAGTATCATTGTATAGTGTTTCAAGTAGTTCGAGAAATAGTTTGGTGAAGTTCTCACGAGTGTTGCCCATACGGAAGTAGTCGGAAATATCTTTCTCCGCTTTGTTGCCCAGAAGCGGCAGCACCAAACGTTTGACTCCGTAGTCAATAAATTGTTTTTGATGTTTTAGTGAACTCTCCAAGCCTGCTTTGTCGGCATCATATAGCAAAACGATGTGTTTGAAGCGGTAGGAGAGCTTGTGAATAATATCTTTGGGGATATTTGACGTTTCACTGTTGAAGCATATCGCACAGAATCCGTGAGCCGCAAGTGACATCACATCTTTTTCGCCACCCGTGATATAAATCGTATCACCTTTGGCGGGCAATTGCTCCAGACCAAAGCAGTAGTTATCACCCAAATCACCACCATACAGAAATCGTAGCTCCGACATCGGACGGTAGATTTTTATATATCGTCTGCCTGCATAGCCAAATATTGGTTCTTCGGCTGATGATTGTATGGCGTAGGGCTTACCCTCCTTGTTTTCACTCTTAAACTCCTTGACCGACACAACCCGATAACGATTCAGTACCTCGGTGGAAATGCCGTATCGGAGCCAGTAATCCAACTCCCGAATGGTAAACGGCTGCTCTACTACACTGTAATTTCTTGCGGTTTTCTGCTCCATCGGTTTACGAACAGGTTGCACTGTTATCACAGGGATTGAGATGTTGAGCGACATATCCCGAACGATAATCTCCATAATCTGAACGAATTCGTCGCTGCGAGTACAGTCCAAACCGTTGAGCATCCCCACCAGAAAGAAACAGTCACCCGAATATTCATCGTTGCCGAAATCTTTCATTCGGTAGCTATTGCCACGACGGTCGAAATAGATATTACACGAGGCTTTGGTGTCCTCATAGAGCGGATTGTGAAAGTTCCGCCCCACACGCCAATCTCCTTTGATGTAGTGGCGAAAAACGTCCAGACCGTTATTCGTCCGCTCCAGAATCGAAGATTTTTTCAACATGGCGTTTGCGGTTAGTGATTAATACTGATAACTGCTCTTTGTCGCACTTGATGACACGCTCCTGCATCAGACGCTTTATCTCTTTTATCTGATAATAATAGCGTCCACGTTGTGCGGAAAAGGTGATAAGGCGTTCGGAGCGAAGCCTCTGGAGAGTGCGTTTGCTGATATTGAGGTACGTGCGAACCTCATATCCGTCGACCCACTCCTCGTCAATATTTATTTGTGTCTTCTGTTCGATTGAACTCACAAAGCGAGCAATCATATTGACCTTTGCAATCAACTCTTTGAACAACTTTGATTCTACTGTTATTACATCCATTGTGCACTAATTAAATTGTTTATGGTGCAAAGGTGTAGAGTTCAAATAGGTAAAAATGACAACCTTATAGCAAGGTGGTAGAAATTTATTTTGGTGATTTTTTCAGCGATATTGAGATGATTTGACGGTGATTTTGGAGTGATTTTACGGTGGCAAGCATCACCTACGAATCACCAAGCCCCAAAAACAGAAAGTACCAAGCTGTTGCCAACTTGATACTTTCTGTCGTATAAACATCTGTTCTTCTATATTGTATCGTCTTCGTCCATTCGCTTAATCAATGACTGAATCATAGCATTCAAATAGATTGTACGCTCCTTCTTTCTGTCTTTGATGGTTATATAGGCACGGTAATAATCGCCTAAATCTATGTTGAAAACAGCTCCCAGAAAATCCATAATCTCCTTAATCTCAATGCGTCCATTATTGATATCTCCAGACAAAGCCAACGCATATCCTAACTCAATCAAGGCGACTTTCTTGCCGGTAAATTTGACAGGTGTTTTCGAGTATCTGGCTCTTGTTTCCTCCATATCTTTCTCCTTGTCAATATTTTGCAAGCGTTTATTTAGATAGATGCGAAGCATCTCGTTGGAGAGAATCTTCGCCGCCTTAAAATCATATCCTGTCGAAAAATTAGGGTCTCTGTCAAATTGGGAACTTCCGCTATTTAAACGAATATTCTCATTTCCTCTGATAAAATAGTGTTCATCAAAAGTATTGGACTTAGAACGATAATATTGATAAAAATCCAAATTACGGTCAAAGAAAAATGTCAGACTATCAAGCTCCTGATGAAGATATTCATTCATCACCTTATTACTGCCGTTTGGAATTTTAGATTCAATCTGATAGACCTTGTTGAAAAACAACAATCGAGCTAATATTTCAGGTTTTTGGATTTTGAAAAATGTTATCTCCTCGTCCTTACTTGCAAATTCGTAGGTTAATAGTTTTTCTCGTAAATCACTCAGAGCTTTTTTAAGTTTCACAATCATATTGAGAGAGTTATCAATAATATCACAGTCATAGAAATCGAAAAGTTTTATCTCCGAATCTATCTCCTTTAATATATTATCAAAGTATTCTCTCATAAATTTCATCTATTTTAGCTTACTCATTGAGTAAATCATTTTTCGGAAGATACAAAGTGGCAAGAGTGCCCGTAAACTCAATACCATTTTGGTCATAAAATCAGATGTGTACCTTAATTTGGAACTACTATCATTTACCGCTTTAAAAACTGTTTTTGCATCCAATGCTGGGTCATAACCATTCTCATAATTATTTATCAAATACTGATGCCACCGTTTGAAATTGTCTCTATACGCTAATGGATATTTTTCTACCACAGGATTTAAGACTGATTGATATAGGTTCGTGCGAACCATACCCGGCTCAATAACCTTAACCTTTATATTCAGGTTCCGCAGTTCGTAGTAAAGACTTTCGCTCAACCCCTCAATAGCCCATTTGGATGTGTGATAAACAGATTGATACGGGAATGTTACTCTGCCTGCCACAGACGCTATATTGGCAATAACTCCTGTTCCTCGTTCTCTAAAATGGAGTAATATTGCCTGTGTCATATAAAGAACACCGTTAATGTTGGTTTGAATGAGGTTATCCAAATCTTCTTTGGATATACATTCAAGCGGTGAAGTTGCATAGACTCCGGCATTATTGACAATAGCGTCTATTTGTCCAAAATCGTTAATAACTTGTGTGATGCAGTTATCAATGGACTGTTTGCTCCTTACATCAAGCGGGTAGATTTTAATGTTGCCTACAAATGGTTCTGTGGTTGCCGGATCTTTCACCGTAGCGGCGACATTCCAACCTTTTTGACTAAACAAGACGGCAGTCGAACGACCAATACCTTGGGATGCTCCTGTAATTAAGACTGTTTTCATTTTTTTAGTTGCAAAGGTAGGGCTACACTGAGGTTCAAGCACCTAACAAATGTTAGTAAATCTGTTTACGAATGCGACTTAACGATTCAGGTTTAATCCCAATAAACGAAGCTATCTGCTTTACGGGAATATTCTGTATGACTTCGGGCTGGGTACTAAGTAACTTCATATAACGCTCTTGTGCAGTGAGAGAAATTTGCTCAATAATCCGTTCTTCTTTTTCAATCAAGAAGCTCTCCATTAGTTTTCTTCCGAATACCTGCCATTTTTCACCGGATGAATACAGTCTCTCCAAATCAGACTTTGAGACTGAGAAGAGTTCACATTCAGTTATTGTCTCCAATACCTCTTTTGATTTTTCCTCTAAGAAAAAGCTATTCAGAGAGGTGGCAAAGTTATTGGGTGTGTATAGATGAATGATTAGTTCTTCGCTTGTGTCTAATAGCTTATAATATTTCATATAGCCAGAAATGACAAAAAAGGCTTTGTTCGCAATTTTTCCGACCTCAATAATTGATGAATCTTTTAGAATAAGTTCATATTGAAAGACTGATTTTATCAGGTCTATATCATCAGTATCAAGTTCAATGTAGCGAGATACTTTATTTATTAACTGCATATAATACAGTTCCATCTTATTAGCTAATATTTTATCCATTTGAATGTTCTTTGTTTATCTCAATTTTATTCTTAATCCCTTTTAGCATCGACTTGATAATTATCCCGTGAAATGGTTGGATAACAAAGAAATACAATCGTCCGAACCAGTTGTTATATTTCACAACGGTGGTAATCCGAAGCTCTTGTTTACCATTTTGATGTTCCCCACACCACATTGAAACATGAAAATCCAAATGCTTATCAGGCATTCCCCATATAATTTCATTCGTATTCTTTTCACACACAGAATCCGAAAAACGACTTTGGGTATCTAATCCTAACGGTTTGACAATCTTGTTTCTCAATTTCAAGAGCCAATCTATCCAAGCAGGAAATCGGTTGAATGCCATATCGAAGAAAGCATCAGGCGTAATACTCTCTTCTGCCATAACCTCTTTAGAGAATGAATCCGAATAGTCGGCAGGGAGATAATTATCAATTAAGCCACCCTTATATATTTTGGTCTTGCCCATATTATCATTTCAATTTGTTTGATAATATAATCTAAAGTATTACATATCGGTGATATCCAAGCACGTAGATTCAATGACGTATTTGTATAGTATTTTTGTTTTCAGTACTTCAATCTTTGTTTCGAGCAATTGCGGCTTGAAATTCTTTTTTTGTCGCTTCACTTCGGCTACGAATGCCTTTTTGTTATCGAGCGTAATGGCAACAATATCTACTTCGTTTTGAGAACCCTTTGGCTCCCACCACGAACCGATAGCCCTGTACTCGAAACTCTCCTGCATCTTCTGTTTGAAATAAAGTTCCAACGTCTTACCTGAATAAACCGGGTAGTCATCGTTTATCAGACGAGATAAGCCCTCGTAGTTTCCTAACTCTATAAGCGTGCGGTTTCGTTCGATGTATCTGAACCAAAAACGCAAAAAGTTATCAGAGACCTCATATCGCACCGTTTGAGAACCATCCTTTGCAAAGAGAGGACGTTGCTTCTTGATTACCTCGTACACCGTCTCCAATTTACTCAACTGCCCGCCTATGCTCTTTTCGCCCATAAACGCCTCAATCTGAGATTGTGTGTTCATTCCCGACGAAATAGCATCCAATATCGAGAAGTAGTTGCCGTATTTCTTTCCAAACTCCTGAATCAATAAATTACGCCCTTCGTCGATAAACGGTGAATCGCTCTGACAGATATATTTTATCATTTTAGGGATGGTCAGGGCTTTGTTATCGACCAGCAATTCCACATACTTCGGCACGCCACCCGTATAGGTATAGAGTGCGAGAAGCTCGTCATTGGTAAAGTCCTGCTTGTAGTCGCTCATTATCTCCTTCAGCACAGCAGTGGTAAAAGGGGTAAGTTTTATCATCGCATCGGCGCGACCAAACAACGGCTCTTTCTTATCCTGAAAGATTTTTGTCATCAACGAATAGATGGAACCGCTTACAATGAAATTCATCTTGGTTGCCGTGCGGTACTGGTCCCAATAGTTTTGAATATCGCTGTACACCGACTCATTGATGTTGATAAACTCCTGAAATTCATCAATCACCAACGTAAATTTTTGGTTCTTCGCCTGCTCCAACAAAAAACGGAATACTTCGATAAAAGAGTCCATCTTTGGGACGAAAACAGCTAATTGCCGTTCAATTTCAGAGCAAAAGCCACTGCACAAATCCGCTTCA
The DNA here is from genome assembly GCA_000723505.1 of Mucinivorans hirudinis. Classification (GTDB taxonomy): domain Bacteria; phylum Bacteroidota; class Bacteroidia; order Bacteroidales; family Rikenellaceae; genus Mucinivorans; species Mucinivorans hirudinis. The sequence continues at coordinate 406,303 of HG934468.1, forward strand.
CTTTTTCTGCTCACGAAAAGATAGACGATTACATCATCTTTCAGTGCGTTTAAGATAAGCGACGTTTTGCCAATTCTTCGACGACCGGTTATCACGGTCAGTTTGGAGTGGTCGTTGTATGCCATCTCCTTTATACGCTGCAATTCAGCTATCTCAGTGGTGCGATTGTAAAACTTCATTAGTCGTATATTTTATAGCGGTAAATTTTACCGCTGTTGCAAAGATAGTAATAATTCTCTCATCTTGTTCTTTTTTGCTTCACTTTTTTACAGCGATAAAATTTACAGCCGTAAAGTTAGTGCAAGGTGCAAGGCTATATCTATATATAGCTTGCACCTTGCACCAAGGCAAAAAGATTGATATAGAAAGATTTGGTAAAATGAAATAGAATATGTAATTTTGAACCTGAAATAGTTGCGGTCAGCAGAGTGCCAAACGAAGCCAAATAGGCATATTTTTCACTCATTGCTAATTCATAACAACAGTCTCAAATAGTAGCTTAAATAGTTGATTCTGAAAAATATAGGGTCTGAGGTTCACAATCCTCTCTCTCCGCAAACAACGCCTATAATCAGTGAGTTGTATGGGTTACACCAAAATCTACACCAAAAAGTGGATTTTGGTGTTTTCTTTTTATCGTATTCGACTTTACTGACTCTATATTACTCGCAGAATATTTCTTTGCTTACAGAGATCAGTTTCTTATCGGCATAAAGACTCAACTCTATATTCTTTTGCCCAATTATATAAATTACATTAAATAATTACACATATTTTTATTATCTTTGTGCCATAATCTAACACAGATTTACTATGGGACGAAAGGTAAAACAACTAAAGAACTACACCTCAGAGGAGGTAAAGGCGCTCATTGACAATGATGACAAACACAAGGTTGGCGTAAAGCTATGTGCCGTTTACCAAATGGGCAAGGGTAAATCTTCACGTGTATTGGAAGATTTTTTTCAAGTTTCATTTAAGCAGATATGTAACTGGGCTACACGTTTCGACAACGAAGGTATTGAGGGTCTGGTCGATAAACCTCGCAGCGGAAGAAAGCCTAATATATCTGCGGAGCAGAAAGCGGAACTTTCAACCATCCTTAAGAGCAGTTCCGAAGCTATGGGCTACAACTCAGGTAGCTGGTCGGGTACATTGGTTAAAGATTTACTCAAAAATCATTTTGGATTGGAGTATAGCATATCTCACACATACAATCTTTTACATTTGCTAGGATTTAGTTTTCAACGCACAAAGGGAGTCTATCCCGAAAGAGATGAAACCAAGCGAGAAGTAGTTCGTGCAGAGATAAAAAAAACTTAACACTTGCCCAATCCAACAGCCATATAGTAGTTTTGTTCCAAGATGAATTTAGCCTAAGCAACACCGCAACTCTATCAAAAATGTGGTCGCCAGTTAGGCAGCAGCCTACTGCTATATGCAAACAACTGGACAGAGAGAGAGAGTAACAGGTTTTGGAGCAGTGAATTACTTAACAGGGCAACTGACTGTAAACTTCGAGGAGAAAGGTAACGCTCAGACTTTCAAAAAGCACCTTCGCAAAATCCTAAACGACTATCGAGATAAAATGCAGATAATTATCTATGCAGACAATGTGAAATTTCATCACGCCAAAGCACTGGATGGATTCCTGAAAGCACACCCAAAGTTGCAACTCAGATTCTTGCCTGCCTATTCTCCAGATATGAATCCTGTCGAGAGGGTGTGGTGGTATATGAGAAAACACATCACTCACAACAGATATTTGTCTTCTATCAAAGAGCGTATTGCCAAATTTTGGCAGCTATTGTCATTTGCTCTGAAACCAAACGACAAATTAAAAACTATTTGTGTAATTAATTATTAGAATTTATATATTCCATAATGCAGCACCATCGCCATCTTTTATCTGCTTGTTCTCCTCACGGGTATTGCGTTGAATAGGAGCAGTTGCGAATGTAGCATCAACCATCTTTCCCTCATTGAGAATCAAACCTTTCGCATTGAGTACATCGCGAAAAAGAACGAAGGTCTTTTCTATGGTTTGGTTGTTGGTCAATTTCTCGCGAAAAGACCAAACCGTCTTCTCATCGGGAACTTTATCACCCGAAGATAACCCTAAAAACGCCTTAAAACTTGCTCTGTCAATGATTTGGTACTCTACCTGACCATCAGATAATCCGAAGTAGCGTTGAAGTATCAAAATCTTGAATAGCATTACGACATCGTATGGTTTTGCACCCGCGTTGTTGTTCTTCTCTTTGGTCAAAATGGAATCCTCCAATAACTCGCGAAATATCTCAAAATCTAATACTTCACTTAATCGTTCAAGAGCATTACCCTTGTTAGATAACTGCTCTAATGCTTGCTCGTGGTCAAATAAACCAGCGATGCCTGTCGACTTGTATTGTATCTTGCGCATATTCCCTTATTTATACTACAAAGATAAACATAATTATTTGAATTACAAAGAATTAAATTTTAGAAGTCCCCTTTACTCAATACTTCGGTTGCTGTCATACGGCAAAGATAACTATTCTCACACGAAATCCTGTAGAACCAATTTTGAAATAAGAATTATTTTGATTAGCTTTGCAATGAAACCCCCTTGTAAAGTATGTGCTCACCGTCCGAAATCTCTCTTTTGTGGTCGGTGTAAAAAAGGGGGACTTAAATTGAGTTTAACCGAGTATTTTGTTTGCCCAACTTTGTCGAGATTTTATTGCTATTTTTTCAGTCGTATCACAAGCACGTATCGCTATCGCAAAAACGCACGGAATTGAGTCTGTGCAAATCAATCTTCTCGTTTTAACTATTTGTGTTAAATCAGGTACTGTCATAGAGTGTCAATCTGATATGGGATTTAAATAGTTCCGCTACTTTTCAAGTGGTGGAACTATCGTCGCACTTCGATTATTATCTGATATAAACACAGAGGGCTAAATCATCGTGAAATAAAAGTTCAATATAGTGATAATATATTACACTCACATCACAATTCGCATATGAATTGTGATGTGAGTGCAATATATTAATCACTAATATGTTGAACTTTATTCACGATGATTTAGCCCTATATTTCTTATATACAGATAATAAATCGAAGTTGCGAGCGATAGTTCCACCACTTGAAAAGAGGGAGCATCGTTTGCAACTTATTTTTGTATATGACCATTGATTTATACAGACACATATGTCGGCAGTGATGGTGATGGACTCCGCCTGACTCTGTCGGCTTAAACTTTAGACTCGGAGTCCGATTTAACTCTTATTTGTTACGATGAATTTTACTTATCTAACCCGAACAGCTGTCATCACATTGACCTTGGCTTTTGGAGTGTTGCAACCGACAACGCTTCGTGCAGGCAATAGTGAGACTAGCTATCTTAATTTGCAACAAAAAAACATCACCGTAGCTGTGAAGGTAACAGATGTAACGGATATGCCCATTGTGGGTGCAACTGTTTTTCTTGAGTCCAACACACGCATCAGTGCCGCAACCGATGTTCAGGGGATTGCGGTTCTGAGGAACGTACCTGAGGAGGGGACGCTCGAAATCTCATTTTTGGGGATGGTAACTCAAAAAATCAAAATTAACGGGCGTGCCCAGATTCACGTCACCTTGAAAGAGGATGTCAAAGCCATAGATGAGGTGGTGGTTGTCGGTTACGGCAAACAGAAGCGCAGCGGGATGGTATCCTCGGTGAACACGGTGACCTCGAAAGAGATTAGGCTACCCACTCGTAATCTCACCAATAATCTCGCAGGTCAGCTTGCCGGTCTTATAGCTATTCAGCGTTCGGGCGAACCGGGCGAGGACGATGCCTCCTTTTGGATTCGCGGAGTCAGCACCTTTAGAGGCGGCACGGCTCCTCTTGTTCTTGTGGATGGCGTACCTCGTCGAATGCAGGATATTGAGCCGGACGAGATAGACACATTTTCGCTCTTGAAGGATGCTGCTGCCACGGCTGTCTACGGCGCTGAGGGGGCGAACGGCGTTATTCTTATAACGACAAAACGCGGGCGCGTGGAGCGCCCCAAAATATCGTTCAGTGCCGAGCACAGCATTGTTACGCCGACCCGTCTTCCCGGATTCCTCGGCTCTGTGGAGTTTATGAACGCATATAATGAGGCATTGTGGAATGAAGGCTCACCCGACATTTGGACACAGGAGTATATATCTCGATTCGACAAAAACAGTCCCGACCGGGATAGCGACCTATATCCCAACGTGAATTGGTTAGACCTTCTCAACAAGACCACCAGCTCCACACGAGCCACAGTTAGTTTCCAAGGGGGAACAGAGAAAGCTCGATACTTCGTGGGCACATCTTACTATACCGAGAGCGGTATCTTCAAAAAAAATAGGCAGGCGGAGTACAACAACAATATCGGTCTTGACCGTTTTGGTCTCCGCTCCAACATTGACCTAAATGTCTCCAACACGACCCTTCTTTCGCTGGATGTAAACAGCACATATACCGAACTTAACTCTACAGGATTTCCCAGCGCATACATCTTCAGACAAATGCTTACGACGTGTCCGAACCTCTTTCCGATGGTCTATTCGGACGGTACACTGGCAGGACACCCCCAAGGTAAGGACGAGAGCCGTCAGAATCCGTACAATATGCTTATGAATTCGGGATACCAGAAGGAGTGGCGTGTAAATCTTCAAACTAAAATAGCTCTCACTCAGCAGTTGAAGTTCATCACCGAAGGGCTGAATGCGAGGATAAACGTAGCCTTCGATGCCAATGTTGATTTCAACACAGAGCGTATGAAGAATCCGATAGAGTATAATGCCACCGGTCGAGATGACAATGGAAAGCTTATATACACCAATGTTAACCCCAATGGTACGGACAACTTAAGTATGACCACAGGAGCTTCTGCATCTAAGAATATCTACATTGATGCCTCTCTGAACTATAATCGGACATTCAACGAAAATCACGATGTAACTGCAATGTTTCTGTATATGCAAAAAGACAGACAAGTTCACAGCACCCCTCTGGCATACAGAAAGCAGAGTTTGGTTGGTCGGATAACATACTCTTACAAATCACGTTATAACTTCGAGGGTAACTTCGGATATACAGGTTCCGAAAATTTTGCCGCAGGTCACCGTTTCGGTCTCTTTCCGGCGGTGGGGGTGAGTTGGTATCTGTCGAATGAAAAATTCTACTCGGGCAAAGTTAAAGATATCCTCTCCAAGCTCAAATTCCGAGTCTCATACGGTCTTACGGGTAACGATGCCACCGGCGGTGCTCGCTTTCTATTCCGCGGAACGATCGATCAGCGCGCTACACCATACTCTTTGGGTTGGACTGATACGAACCTTCTAAACAGTTTAAGTGGTATCAGAGAGTCTCAGTTCGCGGCACCTAATCTCACGTGGGAAATCGAAACCAAGAGAAACTACGGTATCGACATTGGTATGTTCAACGGCAAATTAGATTTAGCGATAGACTATTTCGACAACCTTCGTGAGGACATTCTGTTGCGACGTCAGACGATCCCCAAGGTAACCGGTTTCGTTCAGATGCCTTGGCAAAACTTCGGCAGGGTGCAAAATAGAGGTTTTGATGCTTCGCTAGTCTATAATCAAACCTTTGGAGCTGTTCGCTTGGGATTTCGTGCCAACGTAACCTACGCACGCAACAAAATTCTCGAAATAGACGAAGTGCCGCCCAGATACGAATGGATGGCACGAACAGGCACGCGTATTGGTGAGCGATATTTGCTTCAGGCTGACGGGTTCTATCGTTACGAAGATTTCGATATTACAGGTGAGGGGTTGGCGCGCAGGTTTACATTAAAAGAGGGTGTTGTCCGCTCATCTTACAACGCCAATATTCGTCCGGGCGACCTCAAATATAAAGACTTGAACGGAAGCGGCGTAATTGAGAACTACGACCATGCCTTCGGTGGAGCCCCCCCTAATCCGGAGTTGGTATACGGCTTCGGCATTAACGTTGAATACAAAGGATTCTATGCCGGGGTATTCTTCCAAGGCGCGGGTAGTACATCAACCGTTCTCGGGGGTTACTTTGACGCCGGTTTTTTCCCATTTAGTCGGAGTTATACACAATCCTCTCTTCGATCATTTGCAACAGACCGTTGGTCTGACCGCGGAGCTAACGGCACAGTGGTCGAACCCCGTTGGGATGCCCTCTACCCCCGATTGAGTACAATGGGGAACGAGAACAATTCCCGCCTATCTACCCACTATTTGCGTGATGCAAGTTTCATACGTCTCAAGAATGCCCAAGTCGGCTACAACTTTCCGAAAAGATGGTTGAGTAGAATTGGTGTAAACTCAGCGCGGGTCTTCTGTACGGGTACAAACCTTGCCGTATGGGATAAAATCAAATATTGGGACCCCGAAATGGGTAATGCTAATGAAGGTTTGAACTACCCTTTGACAATGAATATCTCCTTTGGTCTTGAGGTTGTACTATAAAATTCTTTCATAAATTAATCCTTATACAACAAATGAAAAATATATTGACAGCATTGACCGCGTTAATAATCAGTGTAACGATACAATCGTGCAAGTTTCTGAATGTATCAGACCAGCGGGCAGGTGAACTAACCATTGAAGAAGCTTTTAACAACGTGAATTGGACAAGGCGTTGGCATCGCTTTATTTATACCGGTATTCCCGACATCGGTTCGCGCTCCCACAAAGGAACTGATTTGAACGGCTTAACAATGCCGTGGGGCGGATTCTCGGACGAGATTTGGGGATATAGCATCATAGAGTATGCCTGCCGAGACGGCTACAACGCATCCTCGGCACAATTCCACCGCTGGGGGGTTTATCAGCAAATTCGTCAGGCTTGGCAGTTTATCGACAACGCCCACGAAATTCCGCAGGTAGGTCAAGGAGACTACCTCCTACAAGAGGATGTGGATAAACTCAAAGCCGAAGCATACTTCTTTATCGGCTACTACCATTGGCTGCTATTTGAACTCTACGGTCCTATACCAATCGTAGACAAAGCTATTGACCCGACCCTCTCGGACATCACCTTTTCCCGAGCAAGTGTAGACGAATGCGTCTCATTTATTGAAGAGATGTATACCAAAGCTGACAAAAACCTCAATCTAATCAATCAGGAGGCTAACCTTCGCTCAATTCCCAGTAGGATTACTACTGCCGCCCTGCGCGTAAAACTATATGCCTATGCGGCAAGTCCGCTCTACAACGGAGCACATCAGGCTGCTATGGCTCTACAAAATGAAGACGGCAAAAAGCTATTCCCCCTCAAGGATGAATCTAAATGGCAACGGGCAAAGGAGGCAGTGGAAGCCTATCTAACCATCTCTGCCCCATATCACGAAATTCACCGATGCGGTCCTCCTGAAAATCGAAATGTCGGCTTCGATGCCAATGAATCACTATACACCCTTTTCCAACAATACAACAAAGAGATTATTTGGGCAACATCAAGTAGCTCTTGGGGTGGAACAAATACCGCGGGACACATTCCGCATATTACCCCTCGCGGTTTAGCCTTTGCACTGCCCGCTTATGGCTGGCTGCAGGAGGTTATTGATGACTTTCGTATGGCTAACGGTAAGAAAATAGATGACCCAGGCTCGGGGTATAGTATGGATGAAGAGTTCAAGCGTACTCCAATGGAGGTCAAGATGTTTAACCGTGCCGTACATCCGAATGCAGGTACATATGAAACATTCAATGACAACATTGCAAAGATGTACCAAAATCGCGAACCTCGATTCTACCAATGGGTTACATACCAAGGCAGACGCTGGCAAATCAAAACATCATTGATTATAGATTATCGCAAGGGGGGCAATAACGATAACTCATCGGGAAGTAATTCGCGCACGGGTTACCTTGTCAAGAAGTTCTATCCTGAAAATATTATCAGCGAAGGGAGACCTGCCCGTATTAAGTTCATTCCCAGCATACAGATTCGTCACGCCGAGATGTTGCTTCTATCTGCCGAAGTGCTTAATGAGGCTACAAACGGCTCTGATGCTCGTATTATGCAGTTTATCAATGACGTTCGCACTCGTGGCGGCCTGCCCACTCTGGAGGAGACCTACCCGGGGAAGAGCTGGAATAAGGAGGCAAAGTGGCAAGCTATGGCTGAGGAGAAACGAATCGAGTTCCTGGACGAGGGTCAGCGCTACTTCGATGTTCGACGCTGGATGGTTGCCCACCGGGCGCGCGTCCCCATCACAGAGGGTGGTAAGACTCACCAATTCGGTCAGAAAGGTCAGTTCCATATATTATACCAAGACGGAGAGGTCGGAAGCTATGACGATTTGTTCCGACGCTATGCTCACGCAAGTGCAATGCGACAATTCAACGAATCGTGGTATCTATACCCCATCTCATTCGACGAAATACAAAAATCAAAAGGAAAATTGATTCAAAACCCGGGGTGGTAAGAGGTGTATTATCAATGCACTTAAGGTAACCGTAGCAGGGCGGGCAAGCCAGCCAAACACCTCGCAAGAGGCGTGCGGATGAGTTTCTAACACACAGCAAAGCATCGAATTCATTCGGTGCTTTGCTGTGTGTTGTATCTTAAATTGCTAACCCAACTTCAACGCAGTATGTATGCAAATCTGCTATTCTTTATCCCAACTTCAACGCAGTATGTATGCAAATTTGCTGTTCTTTAACCCAACTTCAACGCCAAAAGTTTTTTCAGTGTTTTTTTGCTCAAAAACGGGGGTGATTTCATACTATTGAGTTGATTTTCAGAAGATGCTTATTTGGTGAAGTGCTTTGTAATACCCACGGGAGTAAATTTTATGTTGTACCTTAGCGGGCATGTACTTCACATCGAACATACGCTTGAGCCCCGAGCACGGCAGGGAACTCCCTTATTATAAAATCAAGGAGTCCTTCCGTGACGTTATAGGACGTGTGCATACCCGTGTAATGTTGACTCCGGGCTATCTTCCCGATTTGTGCAGCGATGAGATTGTGCAGATTCGCCGCGGTCTGACCTATATGATGGAGCAGAGTGCGTATATCCCAGCTCAGCAGGCGATGTTTACTGCCGATCCCAGAGGAGAGTACAGTGAAAAGGTTCGTGGATACATCGAGAAGTTTTGGAGTCAGATAAAGGATAGCGGCAAGATTGATTCCGCACGGGCAAGTTATGATGAGGCAGATGGCAAATCAAAATCAGCCAAGACCAGGCTGAGCAACGCTTTGGTACATACTTCCTGCGCACCAACGTAGCCACCCTTGACGAGCGATCTGCGTGGGACTACTATAACTTGATTAGAGAGATAGAGACATCAAACCGGCAACTCAAAACAGACCTGTAATTGCGCCCCATATACCATCAGACAGATGACAACTCCGACGCCCATCTATTCTTCGGACTCCTATCATACTGGATTGTAAACACGCTTCGACACAAACTAGTCGTTCCTTAAAATTAGTTTATTTCATTGGATATTAGCAATATATCTTGCGGTTTTCTTGTATAATTCGACAGGAATTTGGATCTTTGTGTTATAAAAGTCTGCAAATTATGCTTGGAAAGTTACCTGAAAAAGGGCAGATGGATTTGTTCCGTCCGATGTTGGATGGTTTTATAGATGAGCGCCACGAATTGGTCGCTTTGGCTAATGCTATTGATTGGTCTTATTTTGAGAAAGAGTTTAGATGTTACTACTCTGAGTTTGGTGCTCCGTCAGTTCCCTTGCGCCAAATCATCGGTTGCTTATTGTTGAAGCAGATGTATAATCTTGGTGATGAGACAATAGCTAAGGCGTGGGTTATGAATCCATACTTTCAGTACTTTTGTGGTAGCCATTTTTTCGAGCATGAGTTTCCTTTTGATCCAAGTGATTTTGTCCATTTCCGTAAACGTATTGGCGAGGCTGGTTTTGAGAAGATTTTTGCATACAGCGTTACCTTGCACGGCGAGTCGGTGGAAAAATCGAGCAAGTTTGTGCTTTCCGACACTACTGTTCAGGAGAACAATACCACTTTTCCCACTGATGCTAAATTGTGTAAGAAGGTCATAGATAAGTGTAATAAAATAGCTAAGGCAGAGGGTATTTCGCAACGTAGGTCTTACACTCGCCAGAGTAAGCAGTTGGTTCGCGACACCCACAACTCGAAGCACCCAAAGCGTGCCAAGATGGCGCGCCGGGCACAACGACGATTGAGAACTATTGCCAAGACGCAGCTTCGAGAGTTGAAGCGTAAGATGAGTAAGGAGCAACTTGAGAAATATGCAGAGATACTGAATCTTTGCGAGAGGGTAGTCAATCAACAAAAGGGCGACAGCAATAAGATTTATAGTCTTCATAAACCTTTTACCAAATGTATAGCTAAGGGTAAGGCTCACAAGCAGTATGAGTTTGGCAATAAGGTTGGCTTGACAGCTACAGGTAGCAGGGGCAGGAAGATTATCACATCCATACGTGCATTTGTGGACAACCTCTACGATGGGCATACCATTGAGCCGTTACTTTCTCAGATGGTTAGTAACAACATCTCTCTTCCTAAGGAGTTGGTTTACGATAGAGGTGGCAAGGGTGCCAAGCAGATAATGGGAGTATCCATTCTTACACCGGATAAAGCTAAGGCTAAGGATAGTTCATACACAAAACGTCAGAAGCGAGAGAAGTTCAGGTCTCGTGCCGGCATTGAGCCGATAATTGGTCAGTTGAAGTCGGACTTTCGTATGGCTCAGAATTACTTAATGGGCGAGCAAGGCATCCAAATCAATGCATTGCTATCGGCTACGGCGTGGAATCTGAAAAAATGGATGGAGAAATTCAAAGAAAACTTTTTGTGGCTATTTTTTAGAAAAGTTTTCGCGGCAGATTTTTATGGCTTTGCGGCGTAAAATGGATTGTTAAGGAGCGACAAACTAAAGTTACAAGGCATAACCCATTACTGGACTGAATTAAAGCGCATTCTATCCACCCAAAAGGCTATTACCACCAAAGCAGAAAACGCCCTTGGAGAACAAATAGAACTACGCATCTGTTCAGACCCAACAGATGCCGCCTCGGAACTATATCGAATCCTCGGATACAACCCCATACCATTTAGACGACACACAATCAAAACTGCACCACCACCTCCGAATTGAAAAATCTGTAGTACCCACGCAGAAAGCCAAAAACAGATAAGGCTTAAAGAACAGCAAATTTGCATACATACTGCGTTGAAGTTGGGTTAATCATATTCTGTACGCTTTACTAACATTATCAATTACTGACAACCTCATTGTTGCATTATTGAAGAGGCGGCTCATCTCATTTTCGCGGTTGTTGTTAAGAGTAATGTCTGAATATCCGAAATCTTGCTGGCGAGAGATAAAGGGATAGAGGGTTAATTTGCGAGTGAATAATGCAGATAACACTCCATCTGCCGTATCCGTGTCCTTGAAATCGTATTCGAGAATCTTCTCAAAAGAGTGTGCGTAAACCACCACAAACTGAGTACACCAAAACCAATCAACCCAATAGCGCGAATAGGCAACGGGAACAGCTGTCCCGAAGCCACCGACACCCCCCATCAATATGTCGCACCCTTGTTCGGCTGCTTCAACGATATTTCTGATAAAGCTAATCGCAGAATAATTCTCGGTGAAAATATGGTCATCCTCACATAGTATTATTACGTCGTCCCCGCGCTCTTTTGCCTGCATTACAGCTTTAACTATGCTATGCCACAAACCAACCGCACCTATGGGATGAATACAAGCATCAATGAGTATAGGTTCAAACTCTGGGCGTAGTACGAATTGCGAAATAATATGTTCTCGGCGTTCGTCTCTTTGGGGAAGATTGAAGATGAAGACAGGAATGTATATATCCGAAAACTCACCCGGCTCACGGCAGCTTTCAAGCAGAGCCTGCAAAGTTGAACGTTTCAATTCAGCACTATAATAACGACTATTAGCCCCGCGAATGTGGTCGAGATGGTAAATTGCACCTTCAGTGCGATGAACCCTATAACCTCTGATTTCCCATCTCTTGTAACGTTCCAAATCCTCTGCTCCCCAGCCTGTGAATTGCTCGTTATCACCTCCCGCCTCAATAAAGGCATTGCGATTCGCAAGAAAAGCACCTCCGCAAGTGTGCTTACCATATATACACGACAACCTATCACTGCCCGAGGTTAGAACACTCTCATCCGATGTCGAGATATACTCTTCCAAAACATTATTGCTAACATTGTAGCAGCGTCCGTCAAAAGGATAGAACATATCTGCCTTACCTTTGCGAAGAGCCGTAATAGCTTCATCAATCTGTCTCTTGGGAACTATCACATCGCAATCCCAAACGCCGATAAACTGTCTGCGCACCATACTGCACAGAAGATTCACATATTTAGTGTGGTAAAAGAGAGGGTTGTAATCTTCCACAAAGATGCGCCGAACATTGTCTATATGCTCTATTTTAGAGTGCTTGTCAGCCTCTAATATGACAATCTCTATACCATCAAGTTTTGATAGGCTATCCGTAACAAAATTCAGATTTCGCAGCCGCTCTGCCGAATCTATGCGCACGGGGATTACGATTGTTAGGTCAGCGTAAGTCATTGTCGTTAATTATTTTTTGCAACCCTATCCCCGCTATACCGTTTTTAACTCCCCAACGCTCCGACTCGGGAATTGAGCTCATATCATACCCCGCGTACTTCGATTTTACGTCCGAAGAGTCGAGCAACGTTTCAACCTCCGCCAAAGTAAGCCGAGGAACAAACGGAACAAGAAAATCATACTCCGCAGGCGGAATCTTCGCTCTGATTTTTTCGACTTTATAGTTGAAAACGCTGAGTTTATGCAGTTCATCAAGCAGGTAGAGAACATCTGCCGAGGGGTTATCGGGATTAATCTTTCTCTCCAATTCGTCGATAAAGAGAATGGTGTTGTATTTCAAATCCAAGGCGGTAAGGTTCTCTTCGTCATTGGCTCGATAACGAAGCCGAGAGATATAGTAGTGCCCTATCGAAAGCAGGGTCTCGATGTTGTTGTCCGAGTGGATAAGGGTATTTGTAACTTTTGCATCGAACTCCTCGAGAATATCATCGGCATCGGCTTCTACAAATCCGTTTTGTATCAGATGCTCAACCGCCCAACCTATGCCCGTTATACCGCTCGCAAACTCCAAGGGCATATCGGCGTGCAGCGACTCGGTTACATTATCAATAAGCTCTGAGGCAAACTCTGCAAAAACAGCATTGCCGCTACTGCGTGCCAAATGGTGAAAGTAGAGAGCAATGCCCATTTTGCCGTGCAGCAGTCCGCAATCCTCCACCGCGGTAGAGTGCAGTATCAAGGCGTTAGTGATTCGTTGTTCGCGGGTAAATTCTATCTTCATTGTTATCTATCAAAAAACGCCCTAAGCGGCTGAATAAATCTTTGAATCAGTCTTTGGTCGCGGGTTATAATATCGCCCGTGCCATCCATCCGTTGGATGAGTTGGAGCTGCTCTTTGTAGGTCGATTGCAGCCCCTGCGGAAAAGTTACCTCCACGATATAGCCATCCTTCTCGGGAACTGACGAGATGCGGTTTACCACACCTTTCAATAACCCGTACTCAAAGTATGGAAAGCCATTCAACTTCACATTCACCGTCTGACCCACCGCCACCCGTCCGAAGCCCGCCGAGGGCACTTCCATTATACCCACAACCTCGGAGGAGTCTGCCGGGATGATTGTTGCCAACTTCTCGCCCGCTTGTATGTGTTGGTTGCTGCTCCAGAACTTTGCAAAGGACAATCGCCCCACTATCGGCGAGATGAGCAGGTAGTTTTGTTGCCACTGGCAGATTTGTGCCAAGAGGCGTGTGCGGCTCTCGTTGATTTGGTTTTTGTAGGTTGTCGTTTCGTTATCGTATTGCAGGTCGAGCTCCAAGAGTTGTTGCTCCATCTGCATCACGGTAAGCTCCGTCGTGGTAAGCGAAGCTTCGTAGCTTGCCATTGCACTCTCTTTTTGGAGCTTTGCTTGCGCGCTACGTTCATACTCCAAAGAGGAGATTACCCGGTCGGCATATAGTGCCGAATCCCGCCTGAAGTTGATTAGCGTATATTCGTAATCCCTCTTTATCAACCCTCGCTGCGAGGTGAGTTGGCGGAGGTATTTTTTGTGTTGCTCGGTCTGTCTCTCCAATAGTCGTCTCTTTTTACCGATATTGTCCGCCTTGATATAGTGTTGGTAGTTGAGATATTGGGTGCGGAACTCCGAAAAGGGGCTTTGCAATTCACCCATAGAGTAGTTTTGCTCTATCCACGAGTTGCTGTCTGCGGGGTCGAAGTTTTCGATATGTTCCAGAACGTTGTTTGCATCTTGATACTTGGTGCTGTTTTGAAGCATAGCCACCACTTGGTCTTGATGGATGGTTGCTCCCTCTTTTGCAAAGATTGTGTCGATGCGTCCCGTAGTTTTGGCGATAAGGTCTGTTGGCGGGTTGATTGTGGTTATGGTTATTGGGGCAACTACGATTTGGGGATATTTCAACAGGTAGCTGCCGGCGATGAGTCCGGCGAATATCAGGAATATCACACACATACCCCGGCGGATTATCCAATGGGGCATCTTGCCGAAGATTTCGGTGCTCTGGGGGCTGTATTCTCTATTGTCTGATGGCATAACTTAGTTTGTGCTAATCGCGACTTTTTTGAAAAAAAAGTCGCCCAAAAAACTTTCGCGAGATGCTACGCATCTCTTTTCGGTGCTAATTATTCGGGGTCGCCGCGCGACTTAAGTTCCTAATTCTAATTGATTCCTCACCAGCTCATAATAAGCCCCCCTGCTCGCAACAAGCTCCTGATGAGTCCCCTGCTCAACAACCTCACCGCCCTCCAAAACTACTATCTTGTCCGCACTACGAACAGTGCTCAACCTATGCGCCACAACAACAACAGTCTTCCCCCGAAAGAAACCCTGCAACTTATCCATTATCACACGCTCATTGTTGGCATCCAACGAATTGGTAGCCTCGTCGAACATTATATACTCAGCCTCCTTGTACGCCGCACGAGCTATCAACAAACGCTGCTTCTGACCCGTGCTCAGCCCGTGTCCGTCCGAACCTATCTTCGTGTTGTAACGTAGTGGCAACGACTCGATAAACTCCCTGATGTTGGCAATATCCACAGCCTTGTTCACCCGCTTCATATTGGGAACCTCGTCCATCACCCCGATATTGCCCGCAATAGTGTCCGAAAAGATATAACCCTCCTGCATCACCGCAGCACAATGACCCCGCCAAACAGTGTCGCTGTACATTTTCAGAGGCACTGAACCTAACAAAACCTCTCCCGAAGCAGGCTCATAAAACCCAAGCAACAGCTTTAGCAGTGTCGTCTTACCGCTGCCGCTCGTGCCCACAATAGCTGTAACCTTGCCCGCTTCAATGGTCAGGGAGACATCGTTCAAAACCTTTTCTGAGTTGGGACCCTCGTATTGAAAAACAACGTTCCTCAAAACTATATCTTCACCCGTGGGAATCTCACGGATTTTACTCTTCGATGCCGGCTCTTCATCATCCTTGCTGTGGATTTCGTTCAGACGCTCCAAACTTATTTTTGCATCCTGACTCTCCTGAACAAAGCCGATAAACTGAGACAACGGAGCATTCAACTGCCCGATGATATACTGCATCGCCATCATCATACCCAAGGTCATCTCGCCGTTAATCACAGCCGTAGCAGCCAAAAATGAGATAAAGACGTTTTTGCTCTGGTCGATAAAGAGACCCCCCACCTGCTGGGTCTGTTGCAGGGTGAGACCCTTGATGCTGATTTTATAGAGCTTCGCTTGGATACCCTCCCACACCCAACGCTTCTGCTTCTCGCAGTTGTTGAGCTTAATATCCTGCATACCGTTTATCAACTGAACGATATTGCTCTGGTTGG
This sequence comes from Mucinivorans hirudinis, assembly GCA_000723505.1. Lineage (GTDB taxonomy): Bacteria > Bacteroidota > Bacteroidia > Bacteroidales > Rikenellaceae > Mucinivorans > Mucinivorans hirudinis. Next base: position 422,192 of record HG934468.1, read on the forward strand.
CTGCCGCCTCCTGAAAACGCATATAATCCAACTTGCGGCGACGCTTCAAAAAAATCAAAATCCAACCTACATACAAAGCACTCCCCAAGACAAACACCCCCAAAATCGGCAGGTTGTAGCTCGCCATAACACCCGAGTATATCACAAAAGTAATTGCCGCAACGGCAATGCTGATTATCGAACCCGTCAGAAAAGATTGGATGCGGCTATGGTCGCCGATGCGCTGCATAATATCGCCTACCATCTTTGAATCGAAAAAGGCTATAGGCAACCGCATCAACTTGCCCAAGAAATCCGAAATCAAAGATATGCTGATGCGGGTGGTGATATGCAGCATCAGCCAGCTCTTAATCAGGTCGTTAGCCGTCTGTCCCAGCGTCAGCATAACCTGCGCAATAAGAATCGCTATAACGATATTGATGTCGTTATTGCCGATACCCGTATCCACCACCGACTGCGTCAGAAACGGAAAAATCAGGCTTATAAGGCTGCCCGTAAGCAGACCCAGAAACAACTGAATGATATAGCGTTTATAGGGAGTGAGGTATCGCAGCAGATGTCCGAAGTGGAGCTTGCTCTCATCCGGAGCCTCCTCTTCGTAGAACCTCGGAGTAGGCTCCAATAGCAGTGCAGTGCCCTGAGTGAGGGTCAGTTCGCTGCCCTCGGAGGAGGTAGATAACCAACTCTTCAAAAACCGCTCCTTGTCGTAGCAGAGAAGTCCCGCCGCAGGGTCGGCAATGTAAATCTTACCGCGCTTGATGTTGTAGACCACCGCAAAGTGGTTCTGATTCCAGTGGACGATGCAGGGCAGATTCACCTCATTACAGAGCTGCTCAAAAGATATTTTGACCCCCATTGTGCGAAACCCCACACCCTCCGCCGCATCCGAAATGCCAAGCATCGACACCCCCTCGCGAGTGGTATGGCACCGCTCCCGAAAAAACGCCGCCGGATAACCCTTGCCATAGAACCGCGCAACCATCCGTAGGCAGGTTGCGCCGCAATCCATAGAGTCTAATTGAAAGTAGTGAGGGAATTTCATACGGCTAAAATTGTGCTGCTAACTCTTTGTAAACTTCAAAAGTCTCCCGTGCCATCCGTTCGGCAGTGTAATGCTCCGCCCACTCACGACGGGCATTCGCACCCAAACGTTTACGTAACCCAACATCGCCGGCAAAGGTGATTATGTGTTGTTTTAACACGTCGGTATCAAGCGTGGGTATATCGTCTGTATAATCAACCGGCACGGTCAGTGCAATATCTCTGCCCATAAACAACTCTCCCATACCTCTGACCTCAGAAGCGATAATCGCCATTCCGTGGCTCATCATCTCCAAAGCCACATAACTGCACTGCTCATTGAGCGACGGAATAACCCCAATATCGCACGCCGCCATCAGGTTGTGAACCTCTTGGTTATCTATATTCCCCAAAAATGTTATCTTTGAATGGTTTGCCTCTATCTTCTCAAAGACCAAATCATAAGCTCCGCTACCGACAATCACAAGCCTTGCATTCTCTAAGCCCATCTCACTGAACAACTTGGCAAGAAAGGTGATTCCTTTACTCTCCTCAATCCTGCCAACATACAGTATCAATATCTCGCTGTCATTAAACCCATATTTCAACCGCAGAGTCTTTTTGGTTTTATCAATAATAACCTCTCGAACACCATTATAAATCACCCTTTCAATATAATGTTTTTTCTGTGCCAAATATTCTTGAGCATATTTTGTAACATAAATTATCGAACCAAAACTCCCCAAAGTTGGATGTTTAGAAATGTCGGCATTAATAGGAATAAAATGCAGTGTATGGACAAATTGCGATTGATGCTTGTTAATATCAATAAAGCCTTTTGAAAGAAGATTATTTCCATTGTCGTGGTAAATTATCTTAGAATCCAATGATATATACAATGATAAAATATTCATCAACAAACGTAGTTTTGAATTTGTAGATTTATACGCGAAAATAGGAGCATATATCACACTACAACCATCTGTTGTCTCAATAACTAATTCTTGCACTTCACTACCGCTAATATATAGGTATATGAAATTGAAATTAGTATTATGCAATGACGCACCTAATAGTTCCTTACTATATCTTGAAGCTCCAGAATAATCATTAACAATATGAACTACAGTTATTTTCTCGGTCATTGCGTTAATTTTCCTAATATAATAACATTGTTATCATCCTCCTTGACATTATCGAGAATATAATCAATCCGCTCGCGCGCTTTGCCCGTAGCTTTTTCGCGCAAGGGTTCAAGTTTTTCAATCAACATCAAAGGTTCGACATTCCATTGATAGTATCCGCTCCAAAAGAATCCCGAGTCATTAATTCCGCCAAGAAGGTCATTTGTCAATTTGTACCATCCTCCTTCCATAGTCTCTTTATCGACAAACAGATTCCCCCGTGGAACATCACCGCCGAATATCGAACACATATAGATTGTTGGCAACTCCACAAGTACATAGTACCCCTTCTTACCAAGCAAATCAATGGAAAAGACAGATTCCAATTTATTGGTTTGGTCATCGTAGTTCCAAAGTGAATTTTGAGAAGTTAGGAAAAGGTCGAAATTAGTTGTGTTATCCCTATGGAACATCTCACCGTCATAGTTGGTAACCGTGTAGGGTACCGCATCGACCCCGTTAATCACTTTTCCATCGAAATCCTGTGTCCAAACAACATACTTTGAATTTTGAAACGGCATATTGGCAACTGTTATCCGCTGTGCTTCAACATCTATTTTGAAAGCTCCTTTGTTTATGACATCCACAAGCGGGTAACTATTGGTGAGATTGCCGTCAAAGCCAAATCTAAGAAGTTTGTCCGACATCATCGGAAGAAGATATACGGATGCCGAGCGTTCATCTATTTTCAGATTCGTAATGCTGAAATACTCTCCCTGTCCTCGCCCCGTGTGCCCAAGGTTGGCAATAAAAGCTCCTGTTTTTCTATTAAAGAGCTTAGCCGGAGTAGACATATCACCTCTTGCAGCAATATAGTTTTGTGAAATTGCCAGCGGAGTATTTCCCCGAATAAATGCCTCTTCGTTGTTGTTTTCGAGCCTAATAATTTCGACATCCTCAATCAACTCCGAAAGGAGCAACTCGGTAGTGTCCTTTACCTGAGCAGGGATTACGGTGATATTACTACCACTTTTTGTGCCGATAACCGGCAAACTCTTGGTCTTATTATCGCTGCTGCTGCAACCGATAATTCCAAAAATAACCAAAGATAGATATAGATTTTTCATAGTTTTCTTTTACTGTTTTTCGAGTGAGGGGATATAGGGTAATGTCATTTTTGTGGGCTTTTCACCTATTATCTTGCCCTTTGAGTTTTTTTCAATTAATCCGATTGGGTCTGCATACATCTGACGCTCAATTTCCAAAATATCATCCCTTGTTACATATTTGTAGTCGTGAATATAGTAATATATGGCATTGTTAGCTCGGCTAAGCGATGTGGCAATAAAGTGAAAATACTTTTTTGTATCATAGACCTCCAGAATCAACCCCGGTGCTCCGCTAAATTTCCAGGGACCCATCCTATACGGCAATGACTCGGTGAACCAAACCGTAAAACTGTTGCCGCGAAAAGTAACATTAGCCTGCTTGCACTCATACCCGAGAATCACTTTCGTAGCATTGGAAAACACCCAAGACATCTCGGGTGTATTTTCTGAGTAACAATAAGTATTATCCATCACTTTGAGAATATAGGTCAATTTATTTTTTGACGGATAATTGATAAACAAATCACTATGGGCGGCAGCATCATTTTTTCTCATCCATTGCCGTGGAGCTACGACTGATTTCCCTTTTTTTAACTCACTATAAAATATTGAATCTATTTTTGCAGCATTAAGACTGTAAAACCTCGATATACCATTATCGGATATTTGGAGGCAGAACTTATCATCTCTATAAGTTTTGCCCGTAGTATCAGATATATATTTATAGTCGTACGTAACGGATATTTTCGCTTTACCTATCTCTACCCTGCTTGCTGGATTATGATAGCCGAGGGTTGAGTGTATCTGAGCATAACTATCAAACAGAGTTGCAGCAAAGGCAATTATTGGTATCAATATATATTTTTTGTTCATCGTTCTTATTATATTGTTTACTATTGCGTCATCCTATCAAACTCCGCCGAGATATTCTGCCCGCCGCCGCCCCACGCGGCGGGTATTGCCAGTGCGGCTGCGCACCATTCTGCATCCCACCGCCGGCGACGCTCTGAGGGCACACAATGCGCAGATACTCATCTATGTTGGTATGCTCAAAATATTGAGATTATGACAATTTCATAGTTTTCTTTTACTGTTTTTCGAGTGGGGGGATATATGGATAGGTTAATCCCTCTTTACTCACAGTTGATGTTCCCTTTTTTCGGTCTATAATAATGGTTCCCATAAATGTTTTTCCGCCATATTTTTCCGACAATTCTGATGGTGATTTATACATCAACTCTTGCATCTTGAGTATCTCTTTTCGCGAAACCTCCTTGTAATTATGTTTGTATGTGTAGATAGGTTTTTTCTCGGAATCTATGCTTTTTGCCAAGAAATGGAAAAATCTACGGTCGTCGTACACCTCCAACACTAAGCCCGGCAACCCATTAAACTTCCAATGACCAAGGCTGTATTCCAGTGCCGGCGCATACCAAACAGTAAAGCGATTACCTCTAAACTCAGTTGTTGCCGTTTTGCACTCGTAACCGAGAATTTTTTTTGTGCCCTCCTGCACTTGCCAATCCATTTTAGGTATCTCCTCGTAATATCTATACGAAGTTTCACACACTTGGAAAATATATAACAAGATATTTTTCGCAGGATAATTCATCAAAATATCGAAATAGTTTGCATATTGGTCTCTACTCATCCAACTCTTATTCTGGATTCTTTCGGCATCGGAGTGTAGCTGAACATAGGTTATTGAGTCTATTCTTTTTGCGTATAAACTATAAAACCGACTTGATTTCAGACCAATTTCCAAAGCAAACAAATCGTTTCGATAACTCTTTTTCACCGTGTCGTTCATATACTTGTAGTGGTAATTGACCGACAAGACAGAGTAATCAATAGTGGTCTGTTTATCGGGCATATGATACCTTTCGCCCACAATAAACTGGGCATTACCTGCTATCGTGCTCAGAATAAGCAGGAGTGTCAAAATGTGTTTCATATTAAGGAGGTGATTTATATATTTTGTATGTACTGGTGATGCGTTAATTTTTTATTCTTTTTTATAACTAATTAATATAGATGCACTTGCGGTCAATATTTGTTTTTTGATTTGAAAACAAAATCTCCACACTGTCATTGCGGGCTTGACCCGCAATCCCATCAACATACTAACATTTAGCAACTTATCACTGAGAAGATTGCAGCTTTCGCCGCAATGACAACTAAGGTGGTTTTTGCAAAATGATACAATGCTACTTTTTTCACACGAAACCCAGTAGAACCAAAATAATAGAACTTGTCATCGCGGAATGTTTTATTTACCATCAAGAACACCCGTTCAGAGCTGTCATTGCAAATGTTATTGCAGTGACAGCTCAGGTAGTTAGTGACCAGTAACAATCAAAATATTATTACCCGACGTAATCTCCAAGCATTTTATACTGGTTGCCTCCTTCTTTAGAATATCCACCTCCCGGAATTAGAGTATTAGCTGTGGTATTGTCTTGAATAGAAGCACCTCCTGGCGTTCCTGCCCAATAACAAGAGCAAGTACATAACCAAATACCTCCAGTGAGGCTATTCATCTCTTTATTAAGTACCTCATCAAAATAAGTTTTCTTGAGTTCAACTTATAAATGCAACTGATGGCGGTAAGGAGTACTGTTAAGAAGCAAGCATATTTTTTCAGAGAGGGGGGATAAGGGAAACCTCATCGCCCGCCTCCGCTGAATGGATAAAAATTTGTATCTTGCAGCCTCCTCCGTCCAAAAAATCAGTTGCAGATGAGCAAACAATTAACCGTAGAGCAAAGATACACAATTTTTGCAATGCAGCAAAAGTCGTATCCACAAAAAGAGATAGCCGAAACTATCGGGGTTTCAAAAAGTACTATCAGCCGAGAACTAAGACGAAACTGTGATAAACGCAGTGGTAAATATGTAATGGATTTGGCTCAACGAAAAGCTGATGAGCGAAAAAAAAGCAAACGGCATAAACAGACCTTTACTCTCAAAATGCAAAAAAGAGTTAAAAGGATGTTAAAGATAGGGTTTAGCCCCGAACAAATTACAGGTAGATGCAGACTGTTGGGTAAAGAAATGGTCTCGCACGAAACCATTTACAAATGGATTTGGGCGGATAAACTAAGTGGTGGGGAACTCTACAAACTACTACGAAGGCAAGGACGAAAATATGCAAAACGAGGCTCAAAGAATGCTGGGCGTGGGTTTATTCCAAACAGGATAGATATAGACCAGCGACCAGCAGTTGTTGAGCTTAAAGAACGATTCGGGGATTTAGAAATTGATACCATTATCGGTAAGAACCACAAAGGAGCGATTCTTACCATAAATGACAGAGCAACAAGTAGAGTTTGGATTCGTAAGCTGTCGGGGAAAGAAGCCACCCCATTAGCCGAAAAAACCACATCTGCATTGAAAAAAGTCAAAGAACTTATACACACTATGACGGCTGACAATGGAAAAGAATTTGCTAAACACGAGGAAATTGCACAAAAATTAGAATTAAATTTCTATTTTTGTAAACCTTACCATTCGTGGGAACGTGGTGCCAATGAGAATACTAATGGACTTATCAGGCAATATATCCCAAAGGGTACGGATTTTAGTGAGATAACCGACAAGCAGATTAAATGGATTGAAAACAAACTAAATAGTCGCCCCTTAAAAGCCATTCAACACGCTGATTTATTGTAAATTAATAGTAATTATTTTTGGATTAGTCTGCAATTTTTCGTATCTTTGTGTTATAAACCTTGCAAAATTGAGCTATGTTACCACGCCCCAAAGATACTCTGCAAAGCAGCCTTTTCTTCGACCTTAGAAGCACCTTAAACCACCGCCACCCGCTCTTCCAACTCGCCAACAAAATCGACTGGGCGATGTTTGAGCGAGAGTTTTCGCCACTCTACTCACCGGATAAAGGAGTCGAAGCAAAGCCAATACGACTGATGGTTGGATTGCTGATACTAAAACATATACGCAATGTTTCGGACGAAAGTGTTGTAGAGCAGTGGAGCGAAAATGTATATTATCAATACTTCTGTGGAGGTACTGAATTTGTCGCGGCACAACCTATTGATGCGAGTAGTTTAGTGCATTTTCGCCACAGAATTGGCGAGGCTGGGTTTGAGTTGATTTTGGCAGAGAGTATCCGCGTGAATGATGATGTAGATTTCGACAAGCCGCAAGTTGTTTTTGTAGACACGACTGTACAAGAGAAGAACATAACATATCCCACTGATGCTAAGTTACATAAGAAGATAGTTGAGAATTGCAGAGGTATAGCTGCAAAATCGGGTGTTACCCTTCGTCAGAGTTATGCTCGGGTTGTCAAGGCGTTGAATAGAGATATCCGTTTTAATAAAAAGCAGAGCAAGGCAGCTCGCCGTAAGCTCAAGTGCATAGCAGGGCGATTGGTCAGGGAGTTAGATAGAGAGTTGCCTTTGGAATCATTACACAGAGAGCAGATAGATTTGTATAAGAGAGTTTTATCTCAGACTAAAGATAGTAAGAACAAGGTATATTCATTGCACGAGCCTAGTGTTTGTTGCATCTCTAAGGGTAAGGAGCACGAGAAATGGGAGTTTGGGAACAAGGTTTCTGTGGCGTACAATGAAGATGGATTGATAGTTGGGGCGTTGTCGTTTCGTAATGAGTATGATGGGCACACACTTTTGCCTGCTATTGAGCAGGTTGTACGATTGAATCATCGCCCTATAAAGATTGTTCCGTGCGACAGGGGTTACAAGGGTGTTTCACAGGTTTTGGGTATTCCTGTTTTGATACCGAGCAATGGTAAGGGCTGTAAGAGTGAGTATGAGCGAAAGAAGCTGAAGAAGTTGTTCGCGCAAAGAGCAGGTATAGAACCAATTAATGGGCACTTAAAGAGTGACCACCGGATGGGTCGTAACTTTTACAAAGGTATATTTGGTGATAATATCAATTCTATGCTCGCCGCCGCCGCATTCAACTTCAAAAGAGCTATGAATGTTCTTTTGGACTATATTTTGCGATGGATATCACAGCTATTTGAACAAAATATCTCCATAAAACCCCAAAACTAAAAGAACCCTGAAAACGAAAATGCCCCTTTTAAGGCACGACTAAATAATAGACCTCGTAAAAGACTCGGATACCTCACGCCAAAGGAAAAATTTAAACAAATTATTAACCAGAATTCAGTTGCATTTCCAGGTTGAATTCAGCTTTTATTAAAATGGCTAAACTTGATCTCCGTTTGCTTACCCAGTGCTGCCAGCCACCTGTTAGCGGCATAGAAGAGTTTGTCTTTTTCCACGTAGTCCTGTGGATCCAGCCATTCCTTTTTGAGTTTTCTCCATACCGTTTCCGCAATATTCAAATGTGGAGAATATGGAGGAAGATAAGTAATGAAGAGCCCATGCTTCTCCCAAAAAGGTATTCTTTCTCTTATGCTACGGGATTTATGCACACTAGCATTATCCAAAATAAGTACGGTCTTCTTTTTTATATTGAAAGAAAGATTTTCGAGGAAATTAATGACTACATCAGCATTGATGCACTCCTCTGTCATCATACCCATATATTCACTTAGTCTGTTGACAAATCCCAATATATTGATCTTGTATGCCTTCTCAACAGGGATATGTATATCTTCCCCCGGGAATTGCCAGCCGTAGGGAACATATCCTTGGGAACAGACATGGGACTCATCTCCGTAGTAGATATCAATTTCTCCGGATTGACTCAAAAGTTCAAGTTTCGAGATAACCTCAACCTGATGTTGATAATACTCTTTGTCAGGTTTACCTTTGGGACGGGTTCTTATCCTCTTATATCTTCCGTGAGCACTTTTAAAAAACGATTCAGAGTGCTATCACTGATGGATTTGCCACGACTGGCTTCCCATTCAGCTTTGGCTACCTGTACACGTTGCCGATGTGCCTTTACGGCTTCCAATAAACTTTCCTTATCCTCTGAGTCCAGAATAGGTTTACGCCCTTGCCCCGGCTTATTACGGAGGCTTGAGATGCCTTCGGATTTGAAACGTTTAACCCAATGGTTCACACTGACATGGCTCATATCTGTTATTAAGCCCACGTCTTTAGAGGTGCGACCGTCTGCTTTGAGCAAGATGACGTGGCAACGTGTACGAAAGCAATGGCTCCCGCCTTCCCGAAAGCCCTGCTCTAAGACAAGGCGCTCTTGCGTGGATAGTTGTGGTGTATTTACTCGGCCCATAGGCGCAAAGATACAAAATAATATAAAATAATTTAGAGAACATACTTAGTGAGATTACTTTTTTCGATTTGATTTAATTTTAGCTTTTTCATAGCGATTAAATAATTAAATTGTAAAACGTTTTTTGCTAAGCCTGCGGTGTCTTACACCCTGCCGCGGCTACCTCTCTAATCATAGTTAAGGATTTTTGCACTATCTTTGTCTGCCATTTTATAGTATTGGTTTAACATTGACCTCGTTACACATTCCCGAGGAGAGAGATTGACCGATATTTATTACGTAAAGAAGAAGGCAAAACGTAATTACTTTTTGAGTTTACCAATAATAACAACATTGTTATCATCCTCCTTGACATTGTCGAGGATGTAATCAATACGCTCGCGTGCTTTGCCCGTAGCTTTTTCGCGCAGTGGTTCTAAACGCTCAAAAAGAAGTGCGGGTTCGATACTCTGTGCGTAATACCCGCCACTGAAATAGTCAATAGGCAACTGATACCCTCCGAGGAAATCGTTACGTAATCGACACCACGCACCTCGCAGAGTCTCTTTATCCACAAAGATTGTAGACCACTTAGGTTTAGTATTTACGGTTGCCAAAAACATATTCGGTAACTCGAAATAGAAATGATAAATCTTTTTCGCACCGTTGTCGATATTAAAAATAGGTTTTAGTTTATTACCACCTTCATAATAGTAGAGGGTGTCCGCAACTTTGCCCATATCAAAAACTGAAAAAGCAAAATTTGAGTTATTAGCCGTCTTTGTCACCTCATTACTGTAATCAGAATATGCGCCAAGATGGTTTGATTTTACACCACTTATCATACTCCCTTCCAAATCTTGCTCCCAAGCTACATAGTCGCATTCGCCATCAAAAGGCAAAACAGCAATACGCAATCTGTTGTTATCGGTATCTACGCTAAATACACCCTTAGGTGCATTGCTTGCTAAAGGGATATTTTCACCTCGCCATTTGCCCGACAAATCATAAACCAAAATCTCCTGTTTTTGCCCTACACTCAAACCACCTAACATATATATATTACTTGATTTTTCATCTATTTGAGCATAGTATATAGAAACATAATACTCTCCGGGTCCTCTACCGCGATAGCCTACATTTCCGATAAACTTGCCTGTTTTTCGTTCGAAAAGTTTCATTTCTACTATGCCAGTTAGTATGTAATTATCTGATAAATAAACAGGTGCAGGTTGTGCAAGAGCACCCTTACTCGTTTCAAGACGCACAATTTCAATGTCTTCTACAAAATCGGAGATGTTAATATCCACCGTATCCTTGACTTCATAAGGCTTCACAGTTATCAAATCGCCGCTTCGCGTGCCGATAACCGAAAGTTTTTTCTGTTCGCTACCGCAAGACACAAGAAACAGGGTAATAAATAGGTATAATGTCGGCTTCATAAGAATAAATTTAATATAATGCTGAATTCAAATTACCTTTGCGAAGATAAAACCTTCGCAAAGGTATAATAAACAGAAATTTATGGCTTTACTACAACTTCTGATATATATGCACCATAAATGTATCCTTCAGTAGAATATTTATTGTCATTATAATTATACTGTCCATTTGTTACATAGAAATTCCAATCCGTTTCATTGTTTTTCCAACACGAGCAACCACAACTATTACCTCCAGTGAGGCTATTCATCTCTTTATTAGTGAGATTACTTTTTTCGATTTGATTTAATTTTAGCTTTTTCATAGCGATTAAATAATTAAATTGTAAAACGTTTTTGTTAAGCCTGCGGTGTCTTACACCCTGCCACGACTACCTCTCTAATACAAGTTAAGGATTTTTATGCTATCTTTGTCTGCCGTTTCATAGTTTTGGTTTAACATTGACCTCGTTACACATTCCCGAGGAGAGATTGACCGATTCGTGTGAGACGGCTTTTTTATGCCGTACACCGCGATACGCCGCAGTACGTTGCCGGCAAAACAGAACTGCGGCTATACGCTCAATGGTCTCTATTGATACAATTTACAAATAGTCTTGCGTCCCATAACCTGCTCGTAAGTAAATGGAGAGGGGCACAGCCACTGGTACAGACACTGTGAGCATACATCGTTATCGCGTACGCGCCTCCATAAATGATTCCGCTCCATCTCACAAAAAATAGCTTCGCCTAACGGTCTCTCAATACTGCCAACAGCCTCTGACCACAAGTCGGAATAAATACCACCATCTGCCGTAATTGTTAATATTCCGAAATAATTAACATTGACCGCAATATGTGCAAAGACCTCTCTCTTAGACAATTTACAATCTCTTATATCCTCCAAATCCAACAAAACATTATCGACAAAAAATTGGTCGTTGTCATCATAGATAGGCTCAAATACACACCTTCCCTCCGCAAGTTCTTGCGCAAACTTATCCATAACGGCGAATTCCGCCTCGCTACGAACTATCAGTCGGAAACGGTGCAATTTATTCACAACCTTTTCAACATCCTCAGCCTTAGTGATAACAGATATATTAGCATCCTTGAAGCAGTTCAAACTTTCCATAATAGCAACATCCTTAAATAGAACGTGATAAAACACTTTGTCTCCCAAATTGAGATTATTCACCACCGAACCAATCTCTTCAATATACGCTCGGTCAAGGTCTGTTCCTAAAACAATATTAACCCTTTTCACATGGTTCTACAGGATTTCGTGTGAGAATAGTTATCTTTGCCGAATGACAGCAACCGAAGTATTGAGTAAATTATTATTGCCTAGGAGTAGTGATTGGTCTATAGGCAGTGTAGACATCGACGAGCAAAACGAGGAAGTTCGTATTGAGCTTGTCTATAACAATGAAGTGGTAATTATTGATGGTATAAGTTATCCTATCTATGACTATCGTTCAGTTCGAGAGTGGCGACACTTGGATTTGTGGCAATATAAGAGTTACCTTGTTGCCCGTATTCCGCGTTATATTGTTGGAAACAAGGTAGTAAGCTTGGGCGTACCGTGGTCAGCGCCATTGGAACGTATGACCACTTTGCTCGAAAAAAAACGATAGAGACTTTGCAAGTAACCAAGAGTCAGAGTGGTACGGCAAGGTTATTGCGTATAAGTTTTGACCAAGTACATCGCGTGATGCACCGAGCAGTAGAGCGCGGTATGGCATTGCGAGATAGTGATGAGCTATATAAATATGTTAGCATTGACGAGAAAGCTATAAGTCGTGGTCACGAGTACGCATCAATTTTATCGGATGAGTTGAGCGGAATTGTGATAGAGGTTAGTAAAGGCAGGACAAAGGAAAGTGTTGATAATTTGTGTATTAAAGGTTTATCTGAGGAGCAGCGAGGGGCAGTAGAGCGAATATGCACCGATATGTGGGATCCTTATATTTACGCAGCAAAGGAGTATTTTGGGCAAGCATTGCACTGCCACGATAATTTTCATTTGGTCGGTTATTTGAATAAGGCTGTTGATAAGGTACGTCGCCGAGAGGTTAAGTTACACGAAGATTTGAAACGAACTAAGTATTTGTGGCTCAAGGACACAAATAATTTTACAGATAAGCAGTATGCGACTTTCGAGGCTATACGGGGAGCAAATTACGAGGTATCTCGGGCTTGGCAAGTGAAGGAGAATTTTAGAGATATTCAGTTTCGGCAAGAAAACTATCAAAGTGCATTATCAATATATATGTTTTGGAAACAGAACGCATTAAGGGTAAATATACCTGAGATAACCCAAGTAGTAGAAATGTTTGACAGGCATAAAAAAGGAATTGTAAATGCGATACTAACTGGCGCAAGTAATGCAAGGGCAGAGAGGTTAAACAGCTCTATCGAAGAGATAAAAAGAATCGGCAGAGGATACCGTAAATTTGAAAACTTCAGAATCGCAATACTATTCTTCAATGCAAACCTCAAACTTTACCCACACGAAAACCAGTAGAACCTTTCACATAATACAGCGCACCGTCATTGAGTATCATCTTCAATTTCACAATAGGTAGAGACGTGTCGCTTTGGGGCGGATAGAGTATTTGGCGAAAATAATCTACATAATCCGTATTGCCGCCCACGTAAATGTTGAGCACAGAGAGATATGGGTTTATCTCCAAACTTTTAGACAAATCTCCATACCCTCTAAATTGTTCGTAATCACACTGAAGGTTCAACAATGGCGGCAGAGCAACGTGTCTGACGCCATCATCCCCGCACCACATATACCCGAACTCTTCTGCGGTTATAAGTTCAACAAAACTCTGTGCCGCATCGGGTAATTTATCAAAGCTGACAGTGTATAAATTGTCATAATCGAGCAGTAGACCGCATAAGTCTGAAACCTCACCTGAAACATTAAATTCATAAATTTTTGGATTGGCAGAGCTATAAAGTAATCCTCGATTATTCTTGACCCAAAGAAATGTGTCGGATTTGAGTGTAAAATATCTTTCCATCATCTTTTAATTTACTTGCACTTTTGTCATAATTTTCTGATATAGATGAGGATTCTTAGCAAGGTGTCCCAAGCAATGCGACCTGAACCTTTCAAAGTTCTCTTTGTTCATAAAGCCGCGGCATATCGGACTTACGCCATCAATATCTTCAATGAAATAGAGGCATTGAATGCAACTTTCTCTACGATAACATACATTACATTGTGTCGAAAATTTAGAGGTATATCCGTTATATATCCGTGCCACATTCTCTAAATCAAGTTTAACTCCCTCATCAGTAACCTCACCCAAGAAAAACTTATGGTCTATTCTTTCACATTGCATTATTTTCCCAGAAGCGGTAACAAACAATTTCCGAGCAAATGGTCTGCAAGTTCCAGTTATACTGCGTGGCAATTTTTCTTTATCAAAAAACAGTTCATTGTAACTCATAAATACATTTCCGCTGTATTGGTGCAAAAAGAGAAGCAGATCGCCTGTTGTGGGCTCTTCAAGAAATAGTTCGTCGGAGAGTTGCTCGTAGTTCTCGGAATCGAGCAGACTCTCGAATTTATTTTTGAAAGTGTGGCTAAACTCTTCAGCTTTGTCGCTTCTTATACCGGTAGTGGAGAGTTCGGATATTTTGGGACTCTTACCAAACTCCTCTTTGATGAAAGAATGAATAGCCTCTACACTGTTTCTATTGTGCAGAACAGAGTTAAAGTTCACGGACTTCTCAAAAAAATCGGGGTGTCTGCTTTGTAACATCTTTACGTTGCGAATAACTCTGCTAAAAGAGTTATTTCCCGAATGGTCTACGCGATAGCTATCTCCATACTCATCACCATCTAAGCTGATTAGAACGCTGAACCTCTTTTCTGCCAGATAATCCATGTATCTATCTAAGAGCAGAGCGTTTGTGGTCATAGAAAACCTAAACTCACGATTCAGATTGCGACTCTCTACATATTCTACCGTCTGTTTGATAAAATCTATGTTCATTAGAGGCTCTCCACCATAGAAGCCTATATATGTTAGCGGACGATAGGATTCCGGCTGATATTTAGACCAAAACTCAGCCATATAGTCAATTAACTTAATAGCTTTGTTTGGCTGTAAACTGCGATTTTCCCTTGGTTGGTCAAGTTCATAAAACTCACCAAAAGCACAATATTTGCACTTGAGATTACAGGCATCCGTAACCTCAAACACAATTTGTTTAATATTAACCAAATTATCTATAACATCCTGTACACTGATAAGATACTCTTTACTCATAAGTATTTCTTTTTAGATTTCGAACTCACCCGAGAAACTCTTCGTTCCGTTTTCGAGAGTGATGCTGTAAATGCCCTGTGAGAGCGCAGGCTAGAGTAGTTTGTAAAGTCCGGCTCGTGGCAACCTTTTGCCGAGAGAGCACAAGACCGGTAGCGTCTTTAACAGTAACAGTATAGTTGTATGCCGGTTACGGTAAACTGAAACCTCTCCAATTGTATTTTTTGAAATCTCCACACACAACAATACCTACCAGTGTCAATTTGCGGGCAAATTTATAATCAACAACCCTAGGGGGCACCATCTAACTGTTTTACTGAGGAAATTTCAGTGCAGGGAATTGAGTTTTTTGTATTTTTTAGCGAGCGCTCCAATCCCCCCGACATCATTTAGATTCCTACCGTTACAGGATGTTAGTAATACTAGTGCAAAAATAGTGAGGCTTCCCCACCAATTTGCTTTGTGTACAACTTTTCATAAAACAGAAATAAGTGTTTAATTATTAACAATAGTATCCCATGAAAATTAGTTATCATTGCAATATTGTGCTTTAAATCTGATATTTAACTCATAAATTTAATTGCGATGATTTGATTTCATAATATATTTCTCACGTTATTGTAAGTTTGACTTGTAATGCAGAAAAGATTGCAAATAAGCGTTTTAATAATCTAGTAATAGCAGATCAAGAAAGGCTGCCTACAGGAATAAATTTTAATGGAACACTAATATGGGGAAAAAATAGCATTAATTCTTTATCACTTAAGGCGGCTATTACAAAGATAAGGGCTCTCCCACGCGCATTAATGGTATATAACCGTGTTTTATGGGTATTTATCGACTCGAACTTAAACAATTTGGATCATTTTGAACAAATTCCGCGTCGTTCGGCAAATCATACAAGTTTGATTGCCCTCTATCCTTGAATTTGGGCGAGTGGCGATGAAAATAAAAACAGCCCCTTTAGATACGATGTCGATTGTGATGCGTCGTTCTCGGATTACAGGTTTGCGAGCTTCTCAATTGCCTCCTTTAGCTGTGTGGTATTGTCGACTATCTGGTCGATGCTGCTTTGCACCGTCACGGTGAGTGGTTCTACTTTCGATAGGTCGACTTGTGGGGACTTATTGCTCTGTTTGGCCAATTTGGTAAGCTCTTCAATCATAAAGATGATTACATCGTCTATGTCTGTTGCCATAAGTTTGAATTTTTATGCGGTTAAAATCTGATTCCTTTTTTCTTTTTGCGTTGCATCCGTTTGCGGAATGCTTCCTCTTCGGGGTCTGTACCGTTGGGGAGTATCGGTATGTCGAAGAGTGAGCCGATGGAGTCGCCAACGGTGCTGCTTTCGTGGTGGTCGGGGCGATGCTGCGCTTGTTGCACAGGTGGCAAACTCTGTTGCTTAGCTCGGTTGTTTTGCCGTAGGGCGTAGTCAATTTTGGAGTAACTGAACTGCCTATCTACCTTTGAGCCATTGAACGAGAGGTTGTTCATCGTAAACCTTACTCCCTCGATTTTGTCGGTTGAGCCTTTGGTTTTGAAACCTAACTCTATGCCCTCGGTTCTGAGCCTGCTGCGGAGCTCACCCCACGACCTCGACTGTGGAACGTGCTTGCAAAGTGCATCGTAAATCCGATACTTTGTTGCATCAGGTTCTCGGAGCTGCTTTCGCTTGACGTTCTCTTTTCCGCTCGAAACATACAAGCCGTGTTTGATGGTGATTTCTTTGCAAATTTTCGTACTTCTAAACCTTTCGTTTTGGTCGGATATGCGTTTGCCGTTGAAGTCGATGCGGTTCATTATTAGATGAATGTGCGGATGGTCTCGGTCGGTGTAGCGAACGATTAAGACCTGCACCCTGCTTGATTGGCTCGTTTGGCAATCTGATTGAGGTTGTTCGCCATTCCTGTGAGCTTGGTTATCAGTTGCAGGTGGGTGGCGGTGAGCCTCTCTTTGATGGTGGAATTTCGCAAGGTGGTGCGGATAAAATCGCTTACCGTTAGCCTTGCTGTGCGTGCCTTGGCTTTGAGCATAAAATACTCCTCTGTGGCAAACCTGACCTCTATTCGATACTTCCGCACCTCTGTACTCGCCAATTTCGGGCGACCGTTTTCATTCCTGTTTTTTATCGTTCTCATATTGTACTAATTAAAATTATTCGCTGCCGTCGCACGGCTTAGACCATCGGGATTCATTGTTATTGTCCGGACAATAACACAAACTTGCTTAGTAAACTCCCATAAATTACAGTTACTCTACTCATCATCATTGCTTTCGGGTTTAAAGCCTCCAATAAATTCGATATACTGCTCTTCTCTTAGCTCCTCCAACAGCGGTCTGTAAGTCTCGATATGGTGGCGCAGGATGGTGTCGATTAGAGATGCCGTCGTTACGTGTTGGTCTCGGAATAGGTGAGCTATTATCTTCATCTTGGCGTGGGTCTCGGTACTCACATAAAGCACTTGACGGTCACGGATTCGGATGTCCCGACAAAAAGTCTCGATATATTTCTCTCGTGAAATCTGTTTTGTTTTCATCTGTGTATATTTTTGTATTAATTTGTATAATAGCTATTTAAGGTATAATTAAGAGATTAAATTTTCATCTTCGTACTCCGTGCCTATAAAGGCAGTGGTAACACCTGTTGGTTCTTAATTTTGTGCCCAAATCTCTTTGGACATAGGTCAATTTCATACTCAAGCTCTTCTAAGGGAAGTCTCAGAAAAAATGCGACCTATGTTGTTGCCTTAAATATAATGCTTGCTTAAAACGAAATAAAAAATGTAGCTTGGTGAGATGCAGCCCATTTCATAAAAATACACTAACATCAACACCTAATGCCGATAAACGATTCAAATAGTTTCGTATCTGCTTCTTCTGCTTGCGAGGATTGTGGTCGTGTAATTCAGGCTCACGATAGGGCTGTTTGTTTAACAAAATGAAGTATGCGGCTACAATAATTTTATGCCCAATGGCTACAAGTGCTCGCTTCTTACCTCGTCTGCCTACCAAACTCTCATACTTTCGCTTCAAATAACAATCCTTCTTACGTGTTGCCCCCCACCCACACTCTACCAATATCGAAGTAATATGGCTATTACCCTTTATGGTCTTTGTACTTTTTTTTTACCCGCACTCTCATTATTGCCCGGACTTACACCACAATAAGAACTTAAATGGTTCTCATCAGGAAATCGTTCCATATCAACACCTATCTCGCTTATAATACCAATGGCACTATCTCGCCCAACACCCGGTATGGTCTCCAATAGCTCCAATTCAACTTCATAATCAGAAACAGCCTTGGCTATTTCTGCATCCAACCGCTCCAACATAGCATCATCATTAGCTATCACATCTCGATGAAACTGCAACATAAAACGATGATGATCGCTAACCTTACCCTGCAAAGCTTTGACAAACTCACTACGAGGTGTCTTTATCTTGCCGTGATAAAACCGCATTAATTGATTTACATCACTCTCTCCATCTATCAATGCACTGATGATATTGCGACCAACGGCTCCATCAACATCACTCAATACACTTGATAACTTGATATTGCAATCCTCCAATATCTTGATTATACGATTCTTCTCTGATGCACTATGAGCTACTAACTTCTTCTTGTAGCGAACTAAATCTCGTAAATCTCTTATGTCGCGTGGAGGGATAAAGCTACCTTTGAGTAGTCCGCTTACCAATAATTTGCTCAACCATTTGCTATCCTTCTTGTCGGTCTTATGACCAGGCACATTCTTTACGTGCCGAGCATTAACCAAAATAACCTCAAAATCATCCTCCAAAATATTGAACACAGGCTTCCAATAAATACCGGTGCTCTCCATCGCAATATGAGTGACACCCGCATCTTTGCACCAATCACGCAAAGATTCCAAGGAAACGGTAAAACCGTCAAACTCCTTTGTGCCGACAACTTCGTTGCCTCGTTGAATGGTTGCAACTATCAAATCCTTATGGACATCAATCCCGCAACCAACCCCAATGTAGGGGGTAAATAGTATCTCTTCCATTGAACATAGTGTTAGTTAATCAATAGGCAAAGATACTCATCTCTGTTGGTATGCTCAAAAGGAGATTATGAGAATTTCATAACTTATATCTTTCTTGATTTCGATGTTGGTGTATTGTTTGATTTATGGATTGGTGTCTGCATAGATTCCTTTGTTGGTTCCTGTGCTGATTTCAGTCTGTGTGTCACTATGTATTCGTTCAGGTCTTTGAGATTTCTGTAAAATGGAGATTGGTCAATGGTCTCTCTGCCCAATTTCTCGACGGCTGTGAATGCTCGCCTGCCTGCATCATCGTTATCCAAAAAGCAGTGGATTGTCTGGTGGCGTTTCAGAAAATCTTCGGCTCGGTGGAGGTTGTGGACGGAGTTCAGTACCGCCATATCCACCGTTGGGCGAATGGCGTTTTTCAAGGTGAGGTAGGAGAGCATATCCATAAATCCCTCGAAGAGCAGACAAGTTGGCGAACTGTTCCCGATAGTGGTAGGAGATTTGGGTGAAGTGCTACCTTTGAAGTACTCGTTGCGAAGTTCCCACCCTCCGGCATCGCTCTGAAACCCGATGGCGAAGAATGGCTTGCCGTTAGTGGTGTAGTGAACTTCTTGGCAATACTCTCGTGCAATGTCGATGCTGATAGAGCGTTTCGACTGCAAATAGTCAATCAACCGAATATTCTGCAACAGCTTTACTAACTCAATTTGCATAGTTGACTGTACTGGCTCTGTTGATTCACTACAATGAAATGAAAATGAGCCGTTTTCGAGTTTTGCAACCGCCTCGTTGACGGAGCAACTGTCGAGCTTCATCACAAGGTCAATGATAGAACCACCCTCACCCAAACCGAAGTCGTACCAAAGGTTTTTGTTGTAGTCCACTTTGAAACTTGGAGCGGTTTCGGGTCTGAATGGTGACAGGTACATTCCGTAAGCTGTTCGCTCCTGTTTTGGTGAAATCCCCTGCTCAGAGAGGAACTGTTTTATATTGATATTTTTAATGTCGTCCATAAGCTGTTTTTTTTGTGAGAACGTGAGAAAATCCCATCAATCTCCTGTGAAATAAAAAGTTAAGTGGCTCACAAACTTCTAACACAATTTCAAAGTGTGAGAAATACGTTTCTGCAAATGTGAGAAAGTGAGTAGAGTGTGAGTTTTTTGTGAGAATAGATATACAATAGATTATCAAAGTATTATATGTCAAAATCTAACAAACTAACAGAATTGCGTTCAATCGCTCTTTGGTGATGGTGTAGTATCGTCCGGTGGCGGTCTTTCGCTCGGTACTGCCGTCGTTGCGTAGAGCGTAAGTCGAATAGTATTGCGATGTCGGCGATGGCTGCAACTCCCAATTGTGTTGCAAAATTCTCCGTAGGTGCGGATGCTCTACCCGAATACCTCGCACGTCCAACATACTCACCATATCCACCACGCAAAACATCAGTTCCGTGAGCTGCTCGACCTCCATAATCTCGGCAAGAATTTGGAGCATTTCGTTTTCAGCCTTGTTGCGGTTATGGTTTATCATCTTACGCAACGCGTTGGTGATTAGCAGGTCGTGGCGAAACCACATTCGGGACTCCTTGGTGGTGGTGAGCTTCCGATGCAGCAAATGCCACAGCAGTGCAGGCAGCTCTTTTTTCATTTCACTGAGCAGATTGGGGTTATCGCTCGCAAGGGTCGGGATCTTCCGCACCCAGTAGCGTGTCTCCCCCTGCTCGATGTAGATGGGGTTCAGCTCGTTATTGGAGTTCAGGACAAATTTTGCGAAAAACTCCACTTCGTTGCGGTCTTTACCTTTCGCTTCAGATTTATAACTGCGTGCGGTTGAGAGGTTTTTAATTCGCTCGGAGTCCTCTTTTCTGTCGAGAAGCACTTCATCAACGGCAACTATCAATTTTGTCGCCCAATCAGAATTGAACTGACTGCGGAAATCTTCGTTTGTGTTAAATGTCATATTTGCCCCGAAAATCGCTTTGAGCAGATTTAGAAATGTGGTTTTGCCTGTATTTTTCTCTTTGGAGACCAACAAGATAATCGGAAAGCGTTGCAACGGTTGCGTATAGAGCAACTGCAAGTAGTCAAGCCCCATTTCGTACTGCTCGCCAAAAATATGGCGTAGAAACGTCTCCACCTTTAGAAATTGCCCCTGTTGCGGTTCAATCTCCACAGGCTCATAGTCATTGAGGAATGTGCCGATGGTGCGTTGGTAGTTGGTGTGGCTCGGCACGCAACAAAAGCCGTCGTACTTCTTTATCTGAGAGATAAAATCTTTGGTCTCGTCCTGTCGTAGTGTCTCGTAGTTCCACGGCACACGAAGCTCCATAAAATCACCACTCAGCAGCGGTTTACGGACAATCTTATACAAGGTCGTAGCCACTCGGATATATCTATCTTCCATAGCTACCGTCCTCCTGTTTTACGTCCTGCCAATTCCATAGCAAGTTCGGCATCCACGATAATTTTACGCCCTATCTGTGTGATTGCTTGGTCGATTTTTCCGCTCTTCTTAATTCGGTGGGCGGTGGGCATACTGCACCCGAATAGCCGGGCAATTCCAACTATTCCGTAAACGTGCTTTTTAGTGGTGCTATCTATTGCAGGCGTGGGAGTAGTGGCGGTTGTTGCTCCGGTGTTTTGTTGCAGGTAGAGGAACTCCTCGCCTGTCATTTGCCAAATCGGCTTCTCTTTTAAATCATCGATATTCATTTTACAGTGTTATTTGAATGAAACAATAGCCTTGTACTTGGGCTGTTAACTTGTTCGAACACTGCAAAATTACTCTGTGTGATAGGTGGTCTGGATGTGGTAGAAAAAGAAACAGTCGCCTGAAAATCAGACGACTGCGAAATTATTTTGAGTGGTAAAAGTGGTGGACAGGTGGTGAAATGATATGCTTTGATGTTTTATGAGTCTATTAGCCAAAAATAGACTTCAACTCCTTGGCGAACAGCACAGATTTTTGGCTCGGAATATCAGATACAGGCTCACGATATTTTGAACCGTAGTAACTCTCGGATATTTCCAATTTGCGGAGCATATCGCCACGCCACACGGCTTTGTCTGCTCCTTTGATTTTTTCGCTAAGGCAGTGGATCAGGTAACACATCCGTGTTTTCTCGCCAGACTTGATTTTCAGTACCGACGATGTGGCTTGATTGTTAAGAGTAGCATACAAATCGAGTTCTGAAATCGCCTCAAACTGCTCACCATTACATAGCTTATGAATAGCCGAAACAAGTCCCATATCAAAATATCCTGTCGATGCAACGGTTGGTGCAACTGGTGCAACGGTTGGCGTAACTGTTTTTATTTCAGTGGGCAGATATTTTTCGACAATCTCTTGGAATGTCTCCAATAGGTCGCACAGGCTGGGGAAAGGATTAAAATGGTATCTTTTGGCGATAGCACCGCACTCCTTATGCTTTTGATATATTCCGTAAAGTTGTTCTGTAATAGATTGATGTTGTGCAAGTGCTGATTCGTACTTATCCCATGCATCATCATCACTCAAGTCTTCAGGACGATCTACATCTTGATTTACCATTGCTGCATACTCGCAAAACTCAGCCCCGCAACTATTTAGCTTCGGGATAAGTTCTTCTATCTCACTGTGATGGTTCATCTCGATATTGTTGCTAATACATTCCGGCTCAGCTCCATCAAAAATTGCATCACTTTCGTAATAGATATCAAGGATTTTATCGAGTTCATTCTTTAGGCTTGACAAAACTATTGCCAATGTCTGCTTGTCCTTTTCAAAAAGCATATCGAGCATCATCTTCTCGAACTGCCCCACATCACGGTGCGTATAATAGAAGTCCACCGTCTTACGGAAGGCATCGAAATCCATCTCGTCAAGCTCAATAAAATCGGTGTATACCGTCCTGAGCTGCTGAAGCTGCGGTAAAAATTCGGTGATTTGGCTCATAGTTACCTCTTAAAATTAAATACAAAATGTAGCATAGAGAGGTACTGATTTTATGTTATTCTCAAATCCAAAATTCTTCTTAGAGATACGGATTCCATAAGAACATTTGTACTTATCCATAAATATCCCCAAACTTTTAGAACGCACTCGAAGTCCACTTTTCGGTAGTGTTGCGAATTAGCTGAATTATGTTTATCTTTGAGGTATAAAACTCGGAGAAAATGAGACACGTAAAAGTAGTTAGCTGCCCATTTTGCGGTAGCGAAGATTTACAGAAGAATGGACATAGCCCCAATGGCACTCAAAGGTGGAAATGTAAGACTTGCGGGAAGTTTTTTCAGCTATCTTTTAAGAACAAAGGGCGCCTGCCAGACGTAAAAAGGACGATAATCACAATGATCACCAATGGGAGTGGAATACGTGATACAGCAAGAGTTTTAGGGATAAGTCCTCACACGGTAATAGGTGAGGTTAAAAAAAACTCCAAGCGAAATTAACCCCTATTTATTAGACAAGGTTGAGGCAGGCTTACTCAGGGAGCTTGATGTTGAAATAGCTTATAATGTTGAAATGGACGAATTTTGGAGTTTTGTAGGCAACAAGAAAAATCGTCGTTGGACTTGGTACGCCATCGACCGCAGCAGCGGATTAGTAGTAGCTTGGCAGAACGGCAAGCGTGATAACGAAACCTGTAAAAAGTTGCTTGATAAAATGAAATGTTTCCCAATAAATAGGTATTTTACTGATGATTGGGAGTCTTATTCAAGTCTGTTACCTGCGGGCAAACACGTTATCAGTAAGGCTTACACTTGGAAAATTGAGCGATTGAATTTAACATTTAGAACGCACCTGAAAAGGCTTTGCCGAAAGACAATTTGTTTCTCAAAAAGCGAGCAAGTGCACGACAAACTGATAGGAATATACATCGAAAACAACCTCTACCAAAGAACACCATAAATATACCAATTCAGCTAATTTGAAACACTACCGCTCGATGTTTGGGTACTCTTTCATTTCATCGGCAATCAACTTCAAACCGTTGCCCCATTGGTCGATAATGCCCAGCTTTTTGAAAACAGGAGCTATCACTTTGTTGCGTGCATCACTCTGGCGACTCTCCATTGCAGCATAGTCGATAGATGGCGGCAACAGTCCCGGACTGGTTATCTCCACCATATCATCATAGATTGCCACTTTTACATCTTTCCCAGTGAGCGAATAATCTCGGTGAACCACTGCGTTACGAATCGCCTCACGCATTGCTTTTACTGGATACTCCCAACGGGAAACAGTGTAAACGCCCTCAACGGTAGCCCCTTTGTTTATATGGCGCAACACGAAGTTGTAGGCTTCTTCTGCTTGTGTTGCAATATTGGTGGTTATGCTCTTTTGGTCGATAAATACTTCGATACCCACACCTTTGAATCTGGCACACTCCACTTTAGCATAGTGAAACAACGTGTTTCGTAGCGGATCGTCTGAAAATAGAACCAATGCGTTAGTTGAGACTTCCGAACCTTGCCACTCTTTGACTAAATCCAATTTCTTTAATGCTTGAGCAGACAACTCTTCTCCTGTTTTCTCTTTAAATATAGCCTTAAAACTATCTATATTCAAATCGGTTGCAGGTTTGTCGGGAATAACTTCGCTATCAAATGAGATATTACGTTTCCGGCGTTCCAACTCGGATATAAACGCTTCATCAGCAAGGCGATTTGTCGAGCCTACTCGAATAAATGTTCCTTGTAATTTGCCTTTCTCCTTGAGATAATAGGGCGGAGTGCTGCCTCTGAAAACAGTCACCTGAATCAAGTGCTTGTCACCCTCGCTAATAAACTTAATCTCTGGCAATATGGCAGGATAGCACCGATCGAAAATGATATTGCTGATTTTCTCCTCAATAGCCATCAGTTTATCTTCGTCCAGCCCAATCACCTCACGAGGATTATCCGCCACACCAATATACAAGTCACCACCTGCGTCATTGGCAAAAGCAATCATAGTTTTCGCTAAATCGGAATTTTCCGGCAATTCTGCCTTAAACTCCAACCTGCGCCCTTCGGGTTGGCTTAGTATCTCTTTTATGTTCATAATTTATTGTTCTTCCTTATAATAAACCTTATAGAATTTACCTTTATTATCCTCACCCTGTTCGATTAGTTGTCTGTCACCGTGAATATAGATATGGAAATTCTTATCAAGTTTAATTACGCTCTTGAATGCTCTTGCTTGTTTTTTAACCGCTGTATCAGATATGCTAAAACTGTCCGAAAACTCAATATCACGCTCTTTAGCATAACTATCCTTGTATTGATTAAAGCTATCAATAACTTCGGGCTGTGCAATAACCTCATTGGCGAACTCCTCCATATCAAAAGTGTCTTTCTCTTTGAAGAATTGCGTTGTTTTATTTAGCAATTCTGCTTGGTCGGCTTTAGATACATCAAAAGTTTTGGGCAACTCTTTGACAACAAAGTTTTTCGCAAGGGACATTACGTTTTGAGTATTATAATACTCATCTTTGCGTTGGCGAACGTGAAGGAAGTCATCAATCCAATAATGAGCCTCTGCTCCCTTATTGGTGTTATCGACAACGGCAACAACGTAACCGTTTTCTTTCTCCGTATTAAAAATCAAGCAACCTTTGTCGAGTTTATTGATATTCACCCCTTGTTGGCTCTCAATTTCAAAACCATCGCCCGATGGATATACTTTCAAGAATGTGTCTTTATTTTCGGACTTAAATAGCCCAACAGCATCGACTGTCTCGCCATCAATTATGCAGTCCTTGAAATAGACCACGTAGAACTCTCCTCCTTTGATTTTAGGGTGGGTACTTTGCTCGTAAAGATGCTTGGCAAGATTCACCGAATGTTCGTGCAATGACTCCGAGTTTCCGAATATCTTAGAAGCGTATGCGTATACTACATTCAATTCTATATCGCTCTCGTGATGCAATTCATAATATTCTTGATTATGAATAAATGGTTTAAGAAGATAATTAATCAATACAACTTTTTCGTCTTCATTCACACGCAAGCCTGTGTGTGATATAGCTATCAATTCATCATTATTTTTGTTGCCAACGAAGTGTATGCATACACTGTTGATATTAATATTGTAATACTGTATCATATTAGTTAATAATTTTTAGCCAAATACATGAAAAATTAAAGCAAATATACGCAATAACACCATATAGTAATGTAATTATAACGTACATTATTATTGTCCCTCTTGCTCTTTGGTCTATGGTTTTCGACTTGTGTTTTTTGAACTCTAAAAGAGACATATATTCCCTCGTAATATTTTTCCAATAATCAAATTCAGTTCTACTTCTAATGATATCAAATATATCTGTGGCTGCTTGGAAAATTGCCGACACAACAAAGTAAACCCCTAAAGCAACAAATACGTATCTTATTAGTTTATTATCAATCAATTGAGATATCTCAGAGGTTTTGGTAAATAAAGTAATACCGACTAGTATAAATGCCGCAAGTACATCTCTAAGTAGATTACTTAACAATGCTCTAACTTTATTTGAATATAAATCGGATAAACTTTTCATATCCTTCAATAAATCCTTTAACTCCTTCTGATATTGGTCTTTTCTTTCATACGTGATAAACGAGAAACGTTCCTTTGCCTGAGTTGTAGCATCTTCTATTACATTATATATCCCCTGAATGTATGGTGCGGTTAAATTGACGGTAGTGTTTCAAAATAGCTGAATTGGTATATTTATGGTGTTCTTTGGTAGAGGTTGTTTTCGATGTATATTCCTATCAGTTTGTCGTGCACTTGCTCGCTTTTTGAGAAACAAATTGTCTTTCGGCAAAGCCTTTTCAGGTGCGTTCTAAATGTTAAATTCAATCGCTCAATTTTCCAAGTGTAAGCCTTACTGATAACGTGTTTGCCCGCAGGTAACAGACTTGAATAAGACTCCCAATCATCAGTAAAATACCTATTTATTGGGAAACATTTCATTTTATCAAGCAACTTTTTACAGGTTTCGTTATCACGCTTGCCGTTCTGCCAAGCTACTACTAATCCGCTGCTGCGGTCGATGGCGTACCAAGTCCAACGACGATTTTTCTTGTTGCCTACAAAACTCCAAAATTCGTCCATTTCAACATTATAAGCTATTTCAACATCAAGCTCCCTGAGTAAGCCTGCCTCAACCTTGTCTAATAAATAGGGGTTAATTTCGCTTGGGGTTTTTTTTAACCTCACCTATTACCGTGTGAGGACTTATCCCTAAAACTCTTGCTGTATCACGTATTCCACTCCCATTGGTGATCATTGTGATTATCGTCCTTTTTACGTCTGGCAGGCGCCCTTTGTTCTTAAAAGATAGCTGAAAAAACTTCCCGCAAGTCTTACATTTCCACCTTTGAGTGCCATTGGGGCTATGTCCATTCTTCTGTAAATCTTCGCTACCGCAAAATGGGCAGCTAACTACTTTTACGTGTCTCATTTTCTCCGAGTTTTATACCTCAAAGATAAACATAATTCAGCTAATTCGCAACACTACCCATAATTCCACGCAAAACGGAATTGAGACAGATTTTGCGTTGCATAAAACGACACAAAATAAAACTCTAACCGAACCAAATGAGATTGATATTATTGTTATTGAGCAAATTAACAATCCTGAGGCAGATGAGGTTTCGACAGCTGAGTCACCTATATATATTAATATTAGTGATAGTATAGATATAAAGTTTAGAAGGTTTAGAGAATGGATAGATATAAATACGCCGAATGTTGGAAAAATGCGTGAGCCGTTTTCGACGACGCAGTACGAGAGGATTTTTGCGGAGTATCCACGAGAGGATGTATTGAATATTTTGCTTGCGATGGAGAACTATTTGCCGTTGCGGTCGAAAAACAAATCGGCATACCTCACGGCGAAAAACTGGCTCAATCGCCAGCGGCAGCAATCCGCTCAAAGGCAGTCGAACTTTCAACCGTCAAAGCTCGGCAAGGTCGATAAGGTTTTGTCGGTATTAAAAGAGATTGAGAATGAACAAACTACAAATTTCAGAGGCTATCAAGGGGCACAGATGCTCGGAGCTGACAGCGGAACAGGTGCAGAGTAGGCTCTGTGTCGAGATTGCACGAGCTGTCGCTTTGGCTGGTCAATCCATCGAGGTCAATGACCTCAAGTTTGCCGCCTTTGAGCTTTCGCAGGAGATACAGCGGAGCTTCCGGGAGCTAACCCTTGCCGAGATTGCCATTGCAATAGATTCGGGGGTGAAGGGCAAATTCGGTGATTACTACGGCATTAATGTTGTCTCGATAATCAAGTGGCTCAACGCTTACCAAGAGAGCGACATTAGAAAACTATGCTTCACCTCCTATCGCAAAATGTTAGAATTGAAAGCCTTACCACAACAAACCAGCAAGAGCGAGGCGGAGATTTACCAAAGCAACCGCTTGTATGCAATCGAGAAGTTTGATGGTTTTTTACGAGACGGTTACTTTGATGACTGGGGGAATTGCACCTACAGCTTCCTCGCCGAGCAGCAGATACTCAACCTCACTCTCGAAGATAAGCATCGGATTTACGAGTTGGCTCGAAGGCGGGTTACTGCAAATCTGAGAGAGAGCGTTGTCAAAGATTCAACAGTTCGCCATATTCTCAAACAGATAGAGATGGGTGATGGCAGCGATATTTATCGGGTGAAGATGCAGGCTCAGAAGATTGCTCTGCGAGATTTTTTTGAGATGCTTCGCTCGCAAAATAGACATTTATCAGAAATTATTAAAGACAAAATAGTATGAAATTACAACGAATTATCTTCCATCTTGATGATGGACGGAAGAAGTACGGAACGCACAATGGCGAGGTGCTTCGTTGGGAGAAGGGTGATATTGAGGCGATGAGAATCAACGGTCGCAACAAGTTGCGGGCAGCATTCACTGCCGACTTTCAGAGGTACGACACCGATTTCCGAGAGCTTCGGGCACGGTTTCCTGCCTCTAAAATAGTGAAAGTGGTTGGCTATGCGATTGAGGATTACGACCTGCCGATTGATAACGAAGTTATTTTTTGATGCAATGCCTGTAATCAAAAAGTCGGTCAGAAGACCGTGGCAGGTGGTTCGCAAACCTCAAGAGGGTCGGCAGCACGCCAATACTCGATTCTATCAATCTGCCGAGTGGCGAAAGCTCCGAGCGTTGAAGTTGGAGCAGCAACCATTGTGTGAGGAGTGCCTGAGGCAAGATAAGCTAATAAAGGCTCAGATGGTTGACCACATAAAACCAATCAACAAGGGCGGCTCGAAACTCGATATTGACAA
Source organism: Mucinivorans hirudinis (assembly GCA_000723505.1). GTDB lineage: Bacteria > Bacteroidota > Bacteroidia > Bacteroidales > Rikenellaceae > Mucinivorans > Mucinivorans hirudinis. The sequence continues at coordinate 451,594 of HG934468.1, forward strand.
CCTGCAAAGTCTGTGTAACCGATGCCACGCACTTAAATCAGCCAAAGAAAAATGAGAACAACACTAAAATTAAACCAAATAGTCGATGAGTGGATTCGGTAGATTGATGCATCGATTGAGACTCAGAAGGACTACCGCCGCAAGATTGAGTTGTGGTTTCGGTGGCTATCAGCACAGGGTATTGAACCTCGCTCGCCTTTCAGAGAGCATATATTCCAGTACAAAACTCACTTACAAGAGCAGGGCAAAAGCAAATTCACCTACCTGAGCTATGTCGTTGTGGTGAAGCTATTTTACCGATATTGCTCGACTCGCAACTACTATGACAACATTGGCGAGGGTATCAATACGGGTATCAAGCAGCGAGGGCACTTCAAAGAGGCACTCACCTCTACGCAGGCTCTAAAGCTAATGGACTCCATCAACACCGAAACCATTGTCGGCAAGCGGGATAAGCTCATCATCGCTTTGATGCTTACCAACGGACTACGAACTTGCGAGGTGCATCGGCTCAATATCTGCGACTTCGATAAGGATGGCGAGCGGACGATACTGCACATTCAACGCAAAGGGCGAGTTGATAAGAACGAAACGATTGCTGTCCCCGAAGTGGTAGAGGGGTTATTCGAGGAGTATATCGCTTGCCGAGAGTTCAATGTGGAAGACCCGTTGATTGTCAATCACCTCAAAGGGCAGAAGCCGAGGCGACTACCGAAGCAAACTATCTCACATATCGTCAAGCAGCGACTCAGAGCTATTGGCATCAACGACCCCAAAATCACGGCACATTCACTCCGCCATACCTGCGGCAGTCTATTGGTTGAGATGGGTTTGGATGTAGAAATGATTAAGGATTTGTTAGGTCATAGCAACACTTCCACCACCCGAATCTACATTGAGCAGGCTCAACGCAGAAGACTTATTGAGGAGAACCCCGGCAATAAGATAGGCGAATTAATCACCAGACCAATGAAAAAGCAAACTAATTGAAATACAGTCTGATGAACGGTAAGTTAATTGAACCGTTCACTCTTTGAATGCCACACAGTTACAGAAACCGAAAAGTCAGACTTTCACGCCCGTAACTATTTGATAAAGGGTCGAAAAACACTTCAAGTAATGAAACGTAATGCACAATTTATTTGAGATGTGCAAGTCGATTTCGGAGAGAGGGAGGGGAGTTATTTTCCTTCCAACCTTTGAAAATGTAATCGCACCCCCAGTCTCGAACACGCACGTGCAAATTAGAAAAATTTAGGAACTATGGCAGGACGCAAAAAAACAACAAACGAACAAAAGATACTTCGAGGCACTGACCAGCCTTGCCGAATGACACCTCAAACGGTCAGTAACGGTATGAGTGAAATTCCGAAAGTGAAACTCAAAGGTTCGGCAAAGAAGATTTTTGAGTACACCGCTTGCGAGCTAATCAACAAGGGATTGATGGAGATAGTCAGCTTAGACCTACTCGTTGCCTATGCCCGTGAGATGTCTATCTACCACGACTTGATGCGAGAGGTCGAAAAAGAGGGTTTTACAATCGAGGTTGAGATCAAGAACGGAATAACGACTATTGTAAACCCCAAACGCAAAGTTGCAGAATCTGCACTTAACAATGCCAAGTCCATCGCCTCAGAGTTTGGTTTCACGCCTGTCAGTCGAATGCGTGTAGCCGGGCTGATAGCCCCCAAGCAGAACCAAGATGACTTTGCCGAATTTGAGGAGATAAAATAATGACTACACCGAAAAAACATATTGCTGAAATATACGCCGAGCAAGTTTTGAATGGCGAGGTGGTCTGTTGTAAGTATGTAAAACTTGCGGTAAAGCGGTATTTCTCAGATTTTGAGGACACCTCCGACAAGGGCTGGCACTTTGACCGCAATGCTGCTGCACGAGCTATCAAGTTTATCGAGTCGCTACGCCACACCAAGGGTGAGTGGGCTGGTTGCCCGTTCAAACTTGAATCTTGGCAACAGTTCGTGGTGTGGAATATATTCGGTTGGAAAAATGGTGATGGGACTCGCCGCTTCAGATATGCCTACATCGAGATTGCGAGAAAGAATGGTAAAACAGCACTCTCGGCAGGGATTGGGTTGTATATGCTTTTTGCCGATGGCGAGTCCCGCCCCGAACTTTATTCAGCAGCGACCGTCAAAGACCAAGCGAAAATCTGCTTTGCCGATGCGGTGGAGATTGTCAAGGCGACTGACCTCAAAAAATATCTGGAGACTGTAATCTGAACCCTGTCCAAAAACACTTACCTTTGTATTATGGATAGGAGAAGTCAGGAGTATCAAATAATGCGTGATAAGGCATTATCTCAGCTGCGGAGTGGGGAGTCACTCACAGGCAAAGATGGGGCATTTGCTCCACTGTTGAAAGAATTTTTAGAAGCCGCTTTGGATGGCGAAATGGCAGCTCATCTCGACGAGGCGGAACGCCGGCAAGGCAACAAGCGTAACGGTCGAGGAAGCAAACGGGTCAAAACGATGGCGGGTGAGATTGAAATAGAGACACCTCAGGATCGTCATAGCAGTTTTACACCCGAGATTCTCAGGAAACGGGAGACCATTTTGGCGGATAATATGTCCTCCAAGATCATCAGTTTGTATGGTATGGGTATGAGCCTGAGGGATATATCTGCTCATATCGAAGAGATGTATGACGTTGAGATATCGCACAATACGCTGAGTGAAATTATCGAACGTATAGTTCCCAAGGTCAAGGAGTGGCAAAGTCGTCCTTTGGAGTCGATGTACACTATCGTTTGGCTCGATGCGATGCACTACAAGGTCAAAGATGGTGGACGTACCGAGAGCCGAGCCGTTTATAATGTGCTGGCAGTCAATAAGGATGGTCGCAAAGAGTTAATCGGGATGTATGTATCTGAGAGTGAGGGAGCGAACTTCTGGTTGAGTGTATTGACCGATTTGAAAGCACGTGGGATGAAAGATGTTTTGATTGCCTGCATTGACAACCTTACGGGCTTTGCCGAGGCAATCTCCACCATTTTCCCGCAAGTAATCATTCAGAGCTGCATCGTTCACCAAATCCGCAACTCATTGAAATACATTGCCTCCAAAGATCAAAAGGAGTTTATGGGTGATTTGAAGACTGTCTATCAAGCTCCCACTCTGGATTTAGCCGAGCTGAATCTTGATAAATTGGAGGATAAATGGGTGCAGAAATATCCTGTTGTTATAGGCTCGTGGCGACGAAATTGGGATAAGCTTAGTGCCTATTTTGCTTATGATGAGCATATTCGCAGACTTATCTACACAACTAATGCTGTTGAAGGATTTCATCGTCAGGCACGGAAAGTTACCAAGACGAAGGGTGTTTTTCCTAATGATATGGCATTGATGAAGTTACTCTACTTAGCGGTGCTCAACATCTCCAAGCAATGGACTCAACCCCTTCCGAATTGGGCGTTAACAGCAGGTCAATTACGGATAAAGTTTGGCGAAAGGATGCCTATGGAGCTATAGCCTTCACCGGTTATAATACTCCCCAAAAATAGGACAGCAGTTTAAGCTATAATTTGGTTATCTTTGGTCTCATAAAAAATGAGACAAACTATGAGGAAAAAGATTTCGGCAGAGACCAAAGCGGCAGTAGCCTTGGAAGCTATCAAGGGCTTGAAGACAGTCAATGAGATTGCTTCGATTTATGAAGTTCATCCGACGCAGGTTGGGGTATGGAAGAAGCAGTTCAAGGAGGGAGCGACCGCCATTTTCTCGACTGACAAGGAGCGTAAAGTCAAGTCTGATGAGCAGGTAGAGAACAATCTTTATCGCAAGATTGGTCAGCTTGAGATAGAGAACGAGTTCTTAAAAAAAAAGTGGGAGCTACTCAAATCCCGTTAGCCGAGCGTAGAGAGATGGTAGAAAAGAATCATCCTCGGCTGAGTTTAGTTCAGCAGTGCATATTGCTAAACATTTGCCGCAGTGGCATATACTATGCGAGCAAAGGAAGAGCAAGTGCAGATGAGCTTGCTGTTAAAGCAGAGATAGACCGCACCTATACCAAAATGCCTTTCTATGGTGTCGAGCGGATGACTGAACACTTGCGAAAGAAGGGTTTTACGATAAGCCCTAAGCGAGTGCGTCGTTACTTTCGGGATATGTGCATCAGTGCTATCTACCCCAAGCCTAACACCACGTGGCATAATAAGGAGCATAAGATATACCCCTATCTATTGCGAGGATTAACTATTGACAGGGTAAATCAGGTTTGGAGTACCGACATCACCTATATCCCAATGAATGGAGGTTATATGTACCTGTGCGCCATCATTGATTGGCATTCGCGCTTTGTGTTGGCTTGGGGGATAAGCAATACTCACGATAGCGAGTTCTGCCAAGAGTTGCTCAAAGAGGCTATTGCCAGATACGGCAAGCCGGAGATATTCAACACCGACCAAGGGAGTGAGTTCACGGCCAAGGAGTTCGTTAAGATACTTGAAGAAAATGAGATACAGATAAGTATGGACGGTAAAGGTAGGGCTTTGGATAATATTTTTGTCGAAAGGTTGTGGCGCAGCGTAAAATATGAGTATATTTACCTGTCGAACCCCGGCAGCGGCAAAGAGTTATATGATGGCTTGACTGACTATTTTCGTCTTTACAACACCGAAAGGCTACATCAATCGCTTGAATACAAGACTCCGAGTGAGGTCTATATGACGGCGGCATAGAAAAAGTTTGTTTCATTTCGTTGCCCTTAAGGGCAACGAAATGAAACAAACACTAAAACAACAACTAACAATAACCCGAGAGCAAAGAAACAAATACTATCTTAAGCAGATACAAAAACTGTCCGAAGAGAGGGAAGTATTATATGTATCTGCTTAAGATAGTATTTGTTTCTTTGCTCTCGGGTTATTGTTAGTTGTTGTTTTAGTGTTTGTTTCATTTCGTTGCCCTTAAGGGCAACGAAATGAAACAAACTTTTTCTATGCCGCCGTCATATAGACCTCACTCGGAGTCTTGTATTCAAGCGATTGATGTAGCCTTTCGGTGTTGTAAAGACGAAAATAGTCAGTCAAGCCATCATATAACTCTTTGCCGCTGCCGGGGTTCGACAGGTAAATATACTCATATTTTACGCTGCGCCACAACCTTTCGACAAAAATATTATCCAAAGCCCTACCTTTACCGTCCATACTTATCTGTATCTCATTATCTTCAAGTATCTTAACGAACTCCTTGGCCGTAAACTCACTCCCTTGGTCGGTGTTGAATATCTCCGGCTTGCCGTATCTGGCAATAGCCTCTTTGAGCAACTCTTGGCAGAACTCGCTATCGTGAGTATTGCTTATCCCCCAAGCCAACACAAAGCGTGAATGCCAATCAATGATGGCGCACAGGTACATATAACCTCCATTCATTGGGATATAGGTGATGTCGGTACTCCAAACCTGATTTACCCTGTCAATAGTTAATCCTCGCAATAGATAGGGGTATATCTTATGCTCCTTATTATGCCACGTGGTGTTAGGCTTGGGGTAGATAGCACTGATGCACATATCCCGAAAGTAACGACGCACTCGCTTAGGGCTTATCGTAAAACCCTTCTTTCGCAAGTGTTCAGTCATCCGCTCGACACCATAGAAAGGCATTTTGGTATAGGTGCGGTCTATCTCTGCTTTAACAGCAAGCTCATCTGCACTTGCTCTTCCTTTGCTCGCATAGTATATGCCACTGCGGCAAATGTTTAGCAATATGCACTGCTGAACTAAACTCAGCCGAGGATGATTCTTTTCTACCATCTCTCTACGCTCGGCTAACGAGATTTGAGTAGCTCCCACTTTTTTTTTAAGAACTCGTTCTCTATCTCAAGCTGACCAATCTTGCGATAAAGATTGTTCTCTACCTGCTCATCAGACTTGACTTTACGCTCCTTGTCAGTCGAGAAAATGGCGGTCGCTCCCTCCTTGAACTGCTTCTTCCATACCCCAACCTGCGTCGGATGAACTTCATAAATCGAAGCAATCTCATTGACTGTCTTCAAGCCCTTGATAGCTTCCAAGGCTACTGCCGCTTTGGTCTCTGCCGAAATCTTTTTCCTCATAGTTTGTCTCATTTTTTATGAGACCAAAGATAACCAAATTATAGCTTAAACTGCTGTCCTATTTTGGGGGAGTATTATACCTTCCGCAAGGCGGTGGATTTTTATTATACGCACCGTGATGTGGGGCAGTTCGAGAAGATGATGCTCGATATGCTCTTTGAAAAGGACAAGCAGACGTTGGCAATAGTTTTGTCGAGCCTAAAGAATGAACTCGATAAAATTCTGGAAATATATTACGAAAGTGATGCAATTTTTGATGAAGCTGAGCCCGAATGTATTAGCAATAATATCGAGATGAACCATCACAGTGAGATAGAAGAACTTATCCCGAAGCTAAATAGTTGCGGGGCTGAGTTTTGCGAGTATGCAGCAATGGTAAATCAAGATGTAGATCGTCCCGAAGGCTTGAGCGATGATGATGCTTGGAATAAGTACGAATCAGCACTTGCACAACATCAAGCCATCACCGAACAACTTTACGAAATATATCAAAAGCATAAAGAGTGCGATGCGATTGCAAAAAGATACCATTTCAATCCATTTGCGAGCCTGTGCGACCTATTGGAGACTTTCCAAGAGATTGTCGAAAAATATCTGCCCACTGAAATAAAAACAGTTACGCCAACCGTTGCACCAGTTGCACCAACTGCTCCGTCGGCAGGATATTTTGATATGGGACTTGTTTCAGCTATTCATAAACTTTGTAACGACCAGCTGTTTGAGGCTATTTCAGAACTCGATTTGTATGCTACGCTGAATAATCAAGCCACATTGGCTGTGCTGAAAATCAAGTCGGGTGAGAAGACACGGATGTGTTACCTGATCCACTGCCTTAGCGAAAAAATCAAAGGAGCAGACAAAGCCGTGTGGCGTGGCGATATGCTCCGCAAATTGGAAATATCCGAAAGTTACTACGGTTCAAAATATCGTGAGCCTGTATCTGATATTCCGAGCCAAAAATCTGTGCTGTTCGCCAAGGAGTTGAAGTCTATTTTTGGCTAATAGACTCATAAAACCTCAAAGAGTATCATTTCACCACCTGTCCACCACTTTTACCACTCAAAATAATTTTGCAGTCGTCTGATTTTCAGGCGACTGTTTCTTTTTCTGCCACATCCATACCACTTATATCACCCTCTACCTTTGCAGTGTTCGAACAAGTTAACAGCCCAAGTACAAGGCTATTGTTTCATTCAAATAACACTGTAAAATGAATATTGACGATTTAAAAGAGAAGCCGATTTGGCAAATGACAGGCGAGGAGTTCCTCTACCTGCAACAAAATACCGGAGCAACAACCGCCACCGCTTCAGCACCTGCGATAGATAGCACCACTAAAAAGCACGTCTATGGAATAGTAGGCATTGCCCGGCTATTCGGCTGCAGTATGCCCACCGCCCACCGAATCAAGAAGAGCGGAAAAATCGACCAAGCAATCACGCAGATAGGGCGAAAAATTATCGTGGACGCTGACCTCGCTCTGGAGCTTGCAGGGCGTAAAACAGGAGGACGATAGCTATGGAAGATAGATATATCCGAGTGGCTACGACCTTGTATAAGATTGTCCGCAAACCGCTGCTGAGTGGTGATTTTATCGAAATGCGAGTGGTATGGAATTATGAAACTTTCAGGAGAGACCACTCAGCAGATATTAAACCATTGATTGAGAAGTACGACGGCTTTTGTTGCGTTCCGAGCCACACCAACTACCAACGCACCATTGGCACATTTCTCAACGACTACGAGCCTGTGGAGATTGAACCGCAGCAAGGTCAGTTCCCGAAAGTAGAGGCGTTCTTACGCCATATCTTTGGCGAGCAGTACGAAATGGGACTTGATTATTTGCAGTTGCTCTATACGCAACCGTTGCAACGCCTTCCGATTATCTTATTGGTATCCAAAGAGAAAAACACAGGTAAGACTACGTTTCTCAATCTGCTTAAAGCGATTTTCGGGGCAAATATGACCTTCAATACAAACGAGGATTTCCGTAGTCAGTTTAATTCTGATTGGGCAACAAAGTTAGTGGTTGCCGTTGATGAGGTGCTTCTCGATAGAAAAGAGGACTCCGAGCGAATCAAAAACCTTTCAACTGCACGTAGTTATAAATCCGAAGCTAAGGGTAAAGACCGTAACGAAGTGGAGTTTTTCGCAAAATTTGTCCTGAACTCCAATAACGAGCTGAACCCCATCTACATCGAGCAGGGGGAGACACGCTACTGGGTGCGGAAGATCCCGACCCTTGCGAGCGATAATCCCAACCTGCTCAGTGAAATGAAAAAGGAGCTGCCTGCACTGCTGTGGTACTTGCTGCATCGGAAGCTCACCACCACCAAGGAGTCCCGAATGTGGTTTCGGCACGATCTGCTAATCACCAACGCTTTGCGTAAGATGATAAACCACAACCGCAACAAGGCAGAAAACGAAATGCTCCAAATCCTTGCCGAGATAATGGAGGTCGAGCAGCTCACGGAACTGATGTTTTGCGTGGTGGATATGGTGAGTATGTTGGACGTGCGAGGTATTCGGGTAGAGCATCCGCACCTACGGAGAATATTGCAACACAATTGGGAGTTGCAACCGGTGCCGACATCACAGTACTATTCGACATACGCCCTCCGCTACGACGGCAGCACGGAGCGAAAGACCGCCACCGGACGATATTACACCATCACCAAAGAGCGATTGAACGCAATTCTGTTAGTTTGTTAGATTATAGTATCTAATCTTTTGATTATCTATTATATATCTAATCTCACAAAAAACTCACACTCTACTCACTTTCTCACATTTACAAACTGTGTGTTCTCACACTTTGAAATTGTGTTAGAAGTTTGTGAGCTACTTAACTTTTTATTTCACAGGAGATTGATGGGATTTTCTCACAACCTCACGGAAAATCGAGAGCAGAGTCGAACTTGTTCGAACTATGCCGAGATGGAGTGAGGAAGACAAAGTCAATCTCACAAAAAATCAACTTATGTACGACATTAAAAATATCAATATAAAACAGTTCCTTGCCGAGCAGGGGATTTTGCCAAAACAAGAGCGAACAGGCTATGGAATGTATCTGTCGCCATTCCGCAGCGAAACCGCTCCGAGTTTCAAAGTGGATTATTCTAAAAATCTGTGGTACGACTTCGGTTCGGGCGAGGGTGGTTCTATCATTGACCTTGTGATGAAGCTCGACGGCTGCACCATTAATGAAGCTATTGCCAAACTCGAAAACGGCAGCAACTTTTCATTTCACTTAAGTGAGCCGATTGAGTCAGTACACTCAACCTTGCAAATCGTGTCCGTAAAACCATTGGAGAATCACCACCTGATAAACTATCTCCAATCGAAACGCTCAATCAATATTGACATTGCACGTGAGTATTGCCAAGAGATACACTACACAACAAACGGCAAGCCATTTTTCGCCATCGGATTTCAGAGCGATGCCGGAGGGTGGGAGCTTCGCAACGAATATTTCAAAGGCAGCACTTCGCCAAAGTCCCCGACCACCATCGGGAACAATTCAGCCACTTGCCTACTCTTCGAGGGGTTTATAGATATGCTCTCCTACCTCACTCTGAAAAACGCCATTCATCCAACGGTAGATATGGCGGTACTGAATTCTGTTCACAACCTCCACCGAGCAGAAGAGTTTTTGAAACAGCACCAGACAATCCACTGCTTTTTGGATAACGACGAGTCAGGCAAACGAGCATTTGCAGCCGTCGAAAAGTTAGGGCGGGAGACCATCGACCAATCCCCATTTTACCGAAACCACAAAGATATGAACGAGTATCTGGTGATGCTTCAACAGAAACAACAACAGATGCCAAAACCTAAAATAAAAATGAGGTAAGTTATTAATCCACAAATAAAACAAGTATTAAAACCAATAATTAAAACAGATATGAAACCGAAAAAGATTTCAAAACAGGAGTATATAAAAACCTTTTGCCGAGACCAACGAATCCGCAGTCGTCAAACGCTTTATGTAAGTAGTCGCATCCACGAGAAGATATGCGACCTCGCTTTTAAGTTGCGGAGTACCCACACATCCACCGCCTCGTTGGTTGATACAATCCTCACTCATCACCTCGAAACCTACAAAGAACCTATCGACGAGATTATGAATAAACAAAATCCAATTGATGATGCTAATGATTCTAAAGATGATGTACAGTGAAACTAAAAGTGAAACCAATTATGATATAACGTAAAATTTCAGGGGTTTAGTTAAGCAAGTTTGTGTTTCTGTCGGACAGAAACAGGTCGCTCCGGCGACACCGAATTATCCCGATGGTCGAAAACTTTAATTATAACAATATGAGAACGATTAAAAATAGAAACGAAAACGGTCGCCAAAGAAGGAGGCGATTGACCGATGGCAGTATCGAGTCTCCGTAAAATTGGTGCTGATTGAGTACAAGGCGTTGCTAAGAAATGCGAGTGCAGCAGGGCTGACCATAAGCGAATACATCCGCAGTGCCTTGCGAAACTCCACCGTCAAAGAACGGCTCACCGCCACCCACCTGCAACTGCTAACCAAGCTCACAGGTATGGCAAACAACCTCAATCAGATTGCCAAACGAGCCAATCAAGCAGGGTGCAGGTCTTAATCGTTCGCTACACCGACCGAGACCATCCCCACATCCACCTAATAATGAATCGCATCGATTTCAACGGCAAACGAATCTCCGACCAAAACGAAAGGTTTAGAAGTACGAAAATTTGCAAGGAGCTAACTTTGAAGCACGGCTTATATGTTTCAAGCGGAAAAGAGAACGTCAAGCGAAAGCAGCTCCGAGAACCCGATGCAACAAAGTATCGGATTTACGATGCCCTTTGCAAACACGTTCCGCAATCGAAATCGTGGCAAGAGCTCCACAATAGGCTCAGAACCGAGGGGATAGAGTTAGGTTTCAAAACCAAAGGCTCTACCGACCAAATCGAAGGTGTGCGGTTCACAATGAATAACCTCTCGTTCAATGGCTCAAAAGCAGATCGCCAGTTCAGCTATTCCAAAATAGATTACGCTCTACGGCAAAACAACCGAGCGGAGCAACAGAGTTTGCCACCTGTGCAACAAGCGCAGCATCGCCCCGACCACCACGAAAGCAGCACCATTGGTGACTCTATCGGCTCTCTATTCGATATGCCGATACTCCCCAACGGCACAGACCCCGAAGAGGAAGCATTCCGCAAACGGATGCAACGCAAAAAGAAAAAAGGAATCAGATTTTAACCACTTAAAAATTTAAACTTATGGCAACTGACATAGACGATGTAATCATCTTTATGATTGAAGAACTGACCAAATTGGTCAAGCAGAGTAACAAATCACCTCAAATCGACCTCTCGAAAGTAGAGACTCTAATCGTGATGATGCAAAACAACATCGACCAGACAGCCGACACCACCACACAGCTAAAAGAGGCTATCGAGGAGGCTCGTAAACCAGTAATACGAGAACGACGCATTACAATCGACATAATATTGAAAGAGGCTGTTTTTATTTTCATCGCCACTCGCCCAAATTACGACCGCATTGACAACGACATCAAATACCGCTAGGCTTTGTACCCTTGAATGTAAGTGCTCGCCAATTGGTCTTAACAATGGTGAGGAGTAAGAATATCTGCCCAAATTCAAGGATAGAGGGCAATCAAACTTGTATGAATTGCCGAACGACGCGGAATTGGTTCAAAATGATCCAAATTGTTTAAGTCCGAGTCGATAAATACCCATAAAACACGGTTGTATACCATTAATGCGCGTGGGAGAGCCCTTATCTTTGTAAAGGCCGCCTTAAGTGTTCGCATTATGATAGGCTTTCGGGTAATAAACAGGAGCAGGTTGATTGTTTGATGATGATGTATTCAATTCTTGGTGAGACATATAGACTTAAAGAGATGTTTAGAGATGTGTATGATATTGAAGATTCCGAGCAGGCAAAGTATAATACTCCCCAAAATTCAGACCGCAAGTTAAGTCAAAAAGTTTATTACTTTTACACTTAAAAATTGGCAATAAAAATGGCAAACAGGAGAAAATTCCTAGGAACGAGTGCACGGGAGCTTGCTCACGATGCCGAGAGACGACAGAATTTATACAAAATTTAGTTCTGCATTCAAGGCAAGAGTTGCTATTGAGGCATTGAAAGAGAGACAGACTTTGGCGGAGTTATCTCAGAAGTTTGAGGTTTCTCAGGAGGTTATTAGTCGCTGGAAGGGGGAGTTTTTGAAGTTGTCGAGCGGTGTTTTCGACAAGAAGCAGAGCAGGGATGACGGTGCTCCGACAGACGAGGTTCGTTCACTCAGGGCTAAAGTTGGCGAGCTGACTATGGAGCGTGATTTTTTCGTAGATGCTTGCAGGCGGAGCGGTCTGAAGGTAAAATGAGGCAGCTTGTAAGCAAAGAGGACGCGACCCTTAGTGTTCGCGAGCAGTGCAGATTATTGGAGATTAATCGTTCGGGTGTATATTACAAGCCCGTTGGTGTTAGTGCTGAGAACTTGGAGGTTATGCGTTTGATGGACAGGCATAACACCTTTCACCCTGACGAGGGTGTTCAGAGTATGCGTAATATGTTGATGCAGCATCAACTCGTTGTTAATCACAAACGAATAAGGCGACTTATGCGATTGATGGACATTAAGGCTATCTATCCCCGCCGTAATCTGACCAAGCAGGCAAAGGGTGAGTATAAATATGCTTATCTGCTTCGCAATATGGACATTACCCGGCGCAATCAGGTGTGGTCAATAGATATAACCTATATTGCAATGGCTAATGGATTTATGTACCTTACGGCGATTATCGACGTTTACAGCCGTTTTATCGTTGGCTGGCACGTTGGCAATAGCCTTGATGCACAGGTTTCTGTGGATGTACTCAAGGAAGCTATTGCACGTTACGGCAAGCCCGAAATAGTAAACTCTGACCAGGGTAGTCAATATACCTCGGCTGATTGGGTAAGTTGTGTGCAATCATATAAAACCGATGACAGTGAGATAAAAATCAGCATGGACGGCAAGGGTCGGGCGACGGATAATATTTGGATAGAGCGTTTCTGGCGCACGATTAAACGCGGATATGTATATCTGCACCCCGCCGAAGACGGCATCGAATTGCACCTCGGCGTGCGCGACTACATCGACTACTACAATTACTCTAAGGGGCACACAGCCCACCACGGGCTACCGCCCTGCACCGCCTTCGGCGTAGCAAAACCCTCCAATGTTGAGAGCTCAAAAAAGGCTCTCCATTACATAAAACTACCCGAAACCATGGGCACACTGCAAATAAATTAACAAAAATCCCTTGACTTAACTAACTCAAAATTTGGTCTTAACAATGGGGAGGAGTATAGACTCCTCGCCGGCGGTGGGATGCAGAGTGGTGCGCAGCCGCACGGGCAGACCGCCGCCGCGTGGGGCGGCGGCGGTCTGCCCGATTTTCGCAGAAAATCGGTTTTGCAACTAATACGTTAAATTACCGGTATTGAATTAATTATAAAAATATACACAAATGAAAACAGTATTATATGCAATATTTACCGTTATCTCTCTTATGTTTGTTTCGTGTACATTGAGCAAAAATGGGGATAATAAAACTCATACTATTTACATTAAGGAATCGTTGAATAATTTCGAGAAACAATCATTGAGTGGATATGCAAAAGATATTAGGTACGTAAAGCTCGAAACAGGTGAGAACTGTTTCGTTACCCAAGCCATCCAAGGAATCTATCTGATAAATGGCTTGATATACGTCCACGATTATGACGCATATTTGAAAGTGTATGATGGTGATAGTGGAAAATATCTCTTCAAAGTGGGTGGGCACGGTAACGGGCGCGGTGAATTGCCATATTTGTCTTCGGTGGATATTAATGCAAAAGAAGACTATATTTTGCTTAATTCCGCATACTCAAATGTATTTGATTTGAAGGGTAATTTCAAGGGTAGGTTTGAAGAACCTAAAATAGAGATTGACGGTGCGTGGTTGGCAAATAATATTGTGATGGTTGGCAAGAACCAATATTCTGCCGGTTTTTCTACCAATACCGGACATCAGAAATACGCATTAACGGTATTTAACGAACAGGGAGATATATTGGCATATCTGAATAGCTATCGCGACCGAATACAGGAGGGGGCAAGCTCGTCGTGTCCTTTCGACCAAACGGGGCTATATACGCGAAATCGAGATGATATTTTTTACTACCGGGGTTTGAGCGACACTATATATCGCTATAATAGCCGCGACACACAATTCGTTCCCTATCTCACAATTGAGTATGGGAAGCATCTCCAAATCTCAACAAATATACAATCGGAAGAAAATCCGGATTTTGTCAGTCTCAGTGCATTTGTCGATAATGAAAGATACTCGTTTCTGCAATTAGCAACTCTAACCTGTCACCGAGAGACGTATCCGGATAAAATAATTTACCCACCCGACTTCGAACACAACTTTGATAATTCAACTATATGGGGTATTTACGACCACAAACAGCAAACGTTCACTCTGCTTTTGCAATCTGTTAAAGGTTTGCCCGGTTTGGGAAACGATTTGGATGGAGGGCTGCCGTTTTTTCCTAAATCTATCTCCTCGGAGAATGAATTAGTTGATTACTATCACGCTGATAGATTTTTAGCAATGGCTTCCAAATTGCCTAATCCATCCGAAAGTTTCAAAGAATTTATTAAAGGAATATCAGAAGAGGATAATCCCATAATTATTATTGCAAAATGAACCATCCGTGCTATTTTGATTAATGGTTGTGAATTACCTGATAATTATATAATTGAAGATACAAGTAATTTTATGGATTTGGAGATAGCAACTCCATATAATCTATATTGAAGTTTCGGCAATATAGAGAAAAATATTTATTCATCAAACCTGAAATTTATGAAAATACTGTTAATTTCAATAACTTGCTTGTTATTTTACGCCTGCGGCGGCAATAGGCAGAAGGTACAGGTTATACCCACAATAGATATTGAGGAGGCTCTGAAGCATTTCGAGAAGCAACCACTCAGCAAATATGCAAAAGAGATACGTTACGTAACTCTCGAATCAACAGAGAATGGTTACATTACCAGTAAAATCAGGGGAGTTCACCACATCGACGGATTGATTTATGTGAGAGATTCAGACCCATTTCTGAAGGTGTTTGACGGACACAGCGGAAAACATCTATTCAACGTCGGAAGCAAAGGCAGGGGTCCCGGTGAACTTCCCTACCTTGCTCATTATGATATTAATGCCAAAGAGAACCTAATCATACTGAGTTGGGCGAGACTTAGCAACCAATTTGATTTGAAAGGCAACTTCTTAGGGTCT
Source organism: Mucinivorans hirudinis (assembly GCA_000723505.1). Taxonomy (GTDB): domain Bacteria; phylum Bacteroidota; class Bacteroidia; order Bacteroidales; family Rikenellaceae; genus Mucinivorans; species Mucinivorans hirudinis. The sequence goes on from HG934468.1 coordinate 467,014, forward strand.
CACCGCAAGCCGACAATTAATAATGACTCACTGCAACTCAATTACAATGTTGCCACATTGGGCAAGAATATTTTTGCAACGGGATTTAGAACTTTTACGGGCAGTCAGCATGATGCCGTGTGGGTATATAACTCCCGACAAGAAGTGCTGGGAAAGCTAAAAAGCTACTATAAACCGCTCAATGCTAAATCCGGATGGAGTCCCGCAGCTCAGGGTGGTTTGTGGCAAAGAGAGGGAGAGGATATCTACTATTATCGGGGCATTAGCGACACGATATATAGGTATAATCGCGCCGACACGCTATTTAATCCGTTTATGGCAATCAAGTATGGCAAACATACCCCCGTATTCAATAGTCGTGAGTGGGAAACGCCAAACGATGATGAGGTATTAATGGTTAGCTTTCTTACTAACGGAAAGTCTCTATTTTTTCTTTTTGTCAATAAAAGAGCTTCGCCCGAGGAGTACGAAGATTACTCCCCACTGACGGACGTTCCGGTAAAAAGGATGTTCAACACCTTATTTGGCGTATATGAGTTGGCGACAGATAACTTTAGATTTGTACTGCAATCCGTCAAAGGCATTCCCGGTTTGGGTAACGATTTGGATGGGGGGCTGCCCTTTTTCCCAAAGTCTATTTCGACCGACAATGAGTTGGTGGACTACCACTACGCCGACCGATTCTTGGAGTTAGCCGCACTGCTCCCCGCCCCTTCGGAGCAGTTCAAGAAATTTGTATCGACAATAAAAGAAGATGATAACTTAATAGTAGTAATTGCTAAATAATCCAAATCTGAAACGTTCAACTATTATACACATCGTTAATAATCATTCCGGAGCTGCGAAATATAGCTCGGAATTACTTTCACAGTGCGCTTATTCGATTGATATTAATATTATCTTTGTTTACTTGAGCGATATTACAAAGCACGAAATAGAATTATTCAACTTTAATAATTGCCATATCTTTCATTTTCCGGAGTTTGTGTTATTACCTGATAAAAATAGTGAATATAATCTCATTAAAGTGTTATTAGGTATATTGTCATTATATCTACCTATAAGCGAGAAGTTGATAGTTCACGGTAATGGATTAAATTTATCTAAAAGTTTTGCATATCCCAAGAGAAACTTGAAGTATTTGTATACTCTACACTTTTTATCTACTAAACAAAAACCGTCAGAGATACAACTATATAACCACATAATTTGTGTAACACAATATGCAAAGAACTATATAGATAGGGAGTTTAATGCAAATACAAAACTTATCTACAATGGAGTTCGAGAGGTAGTTTCCACCGAGAATCGGGATAGGGTAAGGGCGAGATATGGTTTTGAAGAAGATGAGTGTTTGGTGTTGTATGTTGGCAGGATTGAGGAGAGTAAAGGAATCACCTTTCTTGCCAAGTTGTTCAGTGAGATGGGCTTAGAGAATGCAAGGCTTGTGATTGTCGGTAGCGGAGCTTATGATTTGGTCTTTGAGAAGATAGAGGCAAACCATTCAAAGATAACATTTTTGGGGAATATAGATAACCAAGAGGTTCACAACCTGATGGCGGTGTGCGATATTGGGGTTATTCCATCGCTCAATGAGCAGTGCAGTTATGTGGCTTTGGAGATGATGAGCCACGGAATGGCGATTATCGCTTCTGAGGTCAGAGGTATGGGAGAGTTGTTTGTGTGCAAAGATATTGCACTGACCGTGCCTGTTGATTATACAGACGATATACCCACGCTTGATACCGACGTGTTAAAACAACACATAATCACCTTAGCCGGCGATGTTGGGTTGCGTAAACGTTTGGGTGCGAATGCACGTCGTGAGTGGGCGGAGCATTACACTGCCGAACGGATGGCACGGGAGACTTTTGAAGTTTACAAAGAGTTAGCAGCACAATTTTAGCCGTATGAAATTCCCTCACTACTTCCAGTTAGACTCTATGGATTGCGGCGCGACTTGCTTACGTATGGTTGCGCGGTTCTATGGCAAGGGTTATCCGGCGGCATTTTTTCGGGAGCGGTGCCATACCACTCGCGAGGGGGTGTCGATGCTTGGTATTTCGGATGCGGCGGAGGGTGTAGGGTTTCGCACTATGGGGGTTAAGATCTCTTTTGAGCAGCTCTGCAATGAGGTGAATCTGCCCTGCATCGTCCACTGGAATCAGAACCACTTTGCGGTGGTCTACAACATCAAACGCGAGAATATCTACATTGCCGACCCGGCGGCAGGACTGCTCTGCTACGACAAGGAGCGGTTTTTGAAGAGTTGGTTATCTACCTCCTCCGAGGGCAGCGAATTGACCCTCACTCAGGGTACGGCACTGCTATTAGAGCCTACTCCGAGGTTCTACGAAGAGGAGACACCGGATGAGAGCAAGCTCCACTTCGGACACCTGTTGCGCTATCTCACGCCCTATAAACGCTATATCATTCAGTTGTTTCTGGGTCTGCTTACGGGGAGCCTTATAAGCCTGATTTTTCCGTTTCTGACGCAGTCGGTGGTGGATACCGGTATCGGCAATAACGACATCAATATCGTTATAGCGATTCTTATTGCACAAGTTATGCTGACACTGGGGCAGACGGCTAATAACCTTATCCGCAGCTGGCTCACGCTCCATATTACTACCCGTGTCAGCATATCGTTGATTTCGGATTTCTTGGGCAAGTTGATGCGGTTGCCGATAGCCTTTTTCGATTCTAAGATGGTTGGCGATATTATGCAGCGCATCGGCGACCATAGCCGTATCCAGTCGTTTCTGACAGGTTCGATAATCAGCATTGCCGTTGCGGCAATCACTTTTGTGATATACTCGGGTGTGATGGCGAGCTACAACCTGCCGATTCTGGGGGTGTTTGTCTTGGGTAGTGCTTTGTATGTGGGTTGGATTTTGATATTTTTGAAGCGTCGCCGCAAGTTGGACTATATGCGTTTTCAGGAGGCGGCAGCCAACCAGAGCAACATCGTTCAGTTGATAAACGGTATGCAGGACATTAAGCTCAACAACTGCGAGAAGCAGAAGCGTTGGGTGTGGGAGGGTATCCAAGCGAAGCTCTATAAAATCAGCATCAAGGGTCTCACCCTGCAACAGACCCAGCAGGTGGGAGGTCTCTTTATCGACCAAAGCAAAAACGTCTTTATCTCCTTTTTGGCTGCTACGGCTGTGATTAACGGCGATATGACCTTGGGTATGATGATGGCGATGCAGTATATCATCGGGCAGTTGAATGCTCCGTTGTCTCAGTTTATCGGCTTTGTTCAGGAGAGTCAGGATGCAAAAATAAGTTTGGAGCGTCTGAACGAAATCCACAGCAAGGATGATGAAGAGCCGGCATCGAAGAGTAAAATCCGTGAGATTCCCACGGGTGAAGATATAGTTTTGAGGAACGTTGTTTTTCAATACGAGGGTCCCAACTCCGAAAAGGTTTTGAATGATGTCTCTCTAAATATCGAAGCGGGCAAGGTTACGGCGATTGTGGGCACGAGCGGCAGCGGTAAGACGACACTGCTAAAGCTGTTGCTTGGGTTTTATGAGCCTGCTTCGGGAGAGGTTTTGTTAGGTTCAGTGCCTCTGAAAATGTACAGCGACACTGTTTGGCGGGGTCATTGTGCTGCGGTGATGCAGGAGGGTTATATCTTTTCGGACACTATTGCGGGCAATATCGGGGTGATGGACGAGGTTCCCGATATGAAGCGGGTGAACAAGGCAGTGGATATTGCCAACATCCGTGAGTTTATCGAGTCGTTGCCACTACGTTACAACACGAAGATAGGTTCGGACGGACACGGGCTGAGCACGGGTCAGAAGCAGCGTTTGCTGATAGCTCGTGCGGCGTATAAGGAGGCGGAGTATATAATGTTCGACGAGGCTACCAATTCGTTGGATGCCAACAATGAGCGTGTGATAATGGATAAGTTGCAGGGTTTCTTTCGGGGGAAGACTGTTGTTGTTGTGGCGCATAGGTTGAGCACTGTTCGTAGTGCGGACAAGATAGTAGTTTTGGAGGGCGGTGAGGTTGTTGAGCAGGGGACTCATCAGGAGCTTGTTGCGAGCAGGGGGGCTTATTATGAGCTGGTGAGGAATCAGTTAGAATTAGGAAACTAAGGTCGGTGCCCGACTCCCAATCATTATATATTATGCCATCAGACAATAGAGAATACAGCCCCCAGAGCACCGAAATCTTCGGCAAGATGCCCCATTGGATAATCCGCTGGGGTATGAGTGTGATATTCCTGATATTCGCCGGACTCATCGCCGGCAGCTACCTGCTCAAATACCCCCAAATCGTAGTTGCCCCAATAACCATAACCACAATCAACCCACCAACAGACCTTATCGCCAAAACTACGGGACGCATCGACACAATCTTTGCAAAAGAGGGAGCAACCGTCCATCAGGACGAAGTGGTGGCTATGCTCCAAAACAGTGCCCAATATCCCGATGTAAACAAAGTTCTGGAACATATCGAAAACTTCGACCCCTCTGCCGACAACTCGTGGATAGAACAAAACTACTCTATGGGTGAATTGCAAAGCCCCTTCTCGGAGTTCCGCACCCAATATCTCAACTACCAACACTATATCAAGGCGGACAATATCGGCAAAAAGAGACGACTATTGGAGAGACAGACCGAGCAGTATAAAACATATCTCCGCCAACTCACCTCGCAGCGAGGGTTGATAAAGAGGGATTACGAATATACGCTAATCAACTTCAGGCGGGATTCGGCACTATATGCCGACCGGGTAATCTCCTCTTTGGAGTATGAACGTAGCGCGCAAGCAAAGCTCCAAAAAGAAAATGCACTGGCAAGCTACGAAGCTTCGCTTACCACGACGGAGCTTACCGTGATGCAGATGGAGCAACAACTCTTGGAGCTCGACCTGCAATACGATAACGAAACGACAACCTACAAAAACCAAATCAACGAGAGCCGCACACGCCTCTTGGCACAAATCCGCCAGTGGCAACAAAACTACCTGCTCATCTCGCCGATAGTGGGGCGATTGTCCTTTGCGAAGTTCTGGAGCAGCAACCAACACATCCAAGCGGGCGAGAAGTTGGCAACAATCATTCCGGCAGACTCCTCCGAGGTTGTGGGTATAATGGAAGTGCCCTCGGCAGGATTCGGACGTGTGGCGGTGGGTCAGACGGTGAATGTGAAGCTGAACGGCTTTCCATACTTTGAGTACGGGTTGCTCAAGGGTGTGGTAAACCGAATTTCGTCAGTTCCCGAGAAGGATGGCTATATCGTGGAGGTAACTTTTCCGCAGGGGCTGCAATCGACCTACAAAGAGCAGCTCCAACTTATCCAAAGAATGGACGGCACGGGCGATATTATAACCCGCGACCAAAGACTGATTCAAAGATTTATTCAGCCGCACAGGGCGTTTTTTGATAGATAATCTAATTTATACACTCAATAATTGGGGTGTCATTCTGAGCGAAGCGAAGAATCTACATAGAAATAAAACTCTAACTTTCAAATCAATAAATAGATTCTTCGCTTCGCTCAGAATGACAAACTAATGGTTTTTTTGAGGGAGTCGTGAGGATAATTTAGAGGAAAAAACAGTGTAATCTAAATCTAATATGAAGATAGAATTTACCCGCGAACAACGAATCACCAACGCCTTGATGCTGCACTCTACCGCGGTGGAGGATTGCGGATTGCTGCACGGTAAGATGGGCATTGCTCTCTACTTTCACCATTTGGCGCGCAGTAGCGGTAATGCTGTTTTTGCAGAGTTTGCCTCAGAGCTTATTGATAATGTAACCGAGTCGCTGCACGCCGATATGTCCTTGGAGTTTGCGAGCGGCATAACTGGCATCGGTTGGGCAGTTGAATATCTGATACAAAACGGATTTGTAGAAGCCGATGCCGACGATATTCTCGAGGAGTTCGATTCAAAAGTTACAAATACGCTTATCCACTCGGACAACAACATCGAGACCTTGCTTTCGATAGGACACTACTATATCTCTCGGCTTCGTTATCGAGCCAATGATGAGGAGAACCTTACCGCCTTGGATTTGAAATACAATACCATTCTCTTTATCGACGAATTGGAGAGAAAGATTAACGCCGACAGCCCCTCGGCAGATGTTCTCTACCTGCTTGATGAACTGCATAAACTCAGCGTTTTCAACTATAAAGTCGAAAAAATCAGAGCGAAGATTCCGCCTGCGGAGTATGATTTTCTTGTTCCGTTTGTCCCTCGGCTCACTCGTGCACAGGTTGAAACGTTGCTCGACTCTTCGGACATAAAATCGAAGTACGCGGGTTATGATATGAACTCTATTCCCGAGTCGGAGCGTTGGGGAGTTAAAAATGGCATTGCGGGTATAGGGTTGCAAAAAATAATCAACGACAATGACTTACGCTGACCTAACAATCGTAATCCCCGTTCGCATAGATTCGGCAGAGCGGCTGCGAAATCTGAATTTTGTACTGAACCGGTTGCGAGAGCTTGAAGGATTGAAAATTATAGTTCTTGAAGCCGATATAGTTCCCAAGACAGATAACTACGAAGGTGTACGTAAAGTCTTTGTCGAGGATTGCAACCCTCTTTTCCACCGAACAAAGTATATCAATATTTTGAATAGCTTGGCAGATACCAAGCTTCTCGGTGTCTGGGATTCGGATGTGATTGTTCCTTTGGAGCAGTTTGATGACGCTTTGGAGCTGCTCAGAAGTAATAGTGCTGATATGGTCTATCCCTACGATGGTCGGTTTTACAATGTATACGGCTCGTTGCTTGAGGAGTTTTTGCAGAGCAGAGACGAAAAGATTCTAACCCAAAATAGAGATAATCACCATTTAGTCTTTGGACACCACTCCTGCGGCGGAGCGTTTGTGGTCAGAAGAGAAGCCTACACACAAGCAGGCGGAGAGAACGAACGTTTCATAGCTTGGGCACCGGAGGACTTGGAGCGTTATAAACGGTGGGAGATTCTCGGTTACAGAGTCCTGCGCACCCAAGGGGCAATTTATCATCTTTGGCATCCAATAGGCGAGAATAGCAGGTACTTCAACAGTCAAATCAAAATAGATGCTCTGAAGACTTTACTTGAAATATGCCGTGGAAAATGAAAAAGATTGCTTTTATACCCCTTCGGGCTCAAAGTAAAGGGATTGAAGGGAAAAACACCAAAGTGTTACGAGGTAAGCCTCTGTTTTGTTGGATACTCGGTACGGTCATATCTTGCTCGGAGTTTGACGAGATATGGGTGGCGACCGATTGCGATTGTGTACGTTCTATTCTTGGGGATAGCTACCCAACGGTATCTCTCTTTGACCGAAGTAGTGAAAGTGCGACAGACCTATCGCCTACGATAGATGTTGTTATGGAATTTTTATCGACTAAATCATACGCCGGTGGCGACTGGTTTGTGCTATTTCAAGCAACATCGCCATTTACAAGACAAGAGGAGATTAAAAAATTGTGTGCTGTTATTGGGCAAACAGACAAGGTGTCTGTTGTCGCCTGTTACCGTTCAAAGCGTTTTAGGTGGAGTAGTGAAGGTGTGCCGTTAGACTATTCGTGGAGTAACAAACCTCGTCGTCAAGATTACGAAGGGTTGTTGCTTGAAGCCGGAGCATTCTATGCCTCCAAAATATCGTCAATCGAACAATCAAAGCAACTTATAACATCACCGGCGGAAGTTGTAGAGATAAGCGAAACGACAGCTTTAGATATCGACAATCTCATTGACTTTGCAATGGCTGAAACATTTATTGAATATGGATTATTATAGGGAATATCTTGATACGCTCGATGATATATTATTTGAGTTCGTTTCTCAAAAGGAACGATTTATGCTTCTCGGCAAAACATCCGCAAACAAGGCTGTTAAAAATACTCTGTGGTCTAAATTAATATTGGACGGAACACGTGAATATTATAACAAATGTAGAAAACAAGGAGTATCTGTTTCAGAACTAAAATCTGAAATATTATTATTGTTATCCCAAAAATACGGAATTGCCGATGACGATACAGCAAAATTAATTCATAATGACGACTTTACTAATTACGACTTTCTAAGGCAGTACAAAGGAACGATAGTTGTCTTTTGTATGAATGCACGACAAATAGACCTTTGGATACCGATTATATCACAAAATGATAGCTCCGTTTTAATGTTATGCAATTTCGATACCGAAAAATCCATTTTTGCTGACGGTAATTTCACGGTATTGGAACTTAGCTTTCTATCAGACAGATATATCCATAACAGCTATTTAGAGCGTTGTTTTACAGCGGTTTTTGAATATGCGAATCTTTTTACGATGCTGATAAATGTTTTGAAACCGCAACAAGTAATGGTAATGGAGGGGTGTCATTTTGAAACCGAGATACTTGCAGCAGTTTGTCGCCCACAATCCATCGAGACGGTATGTTATCAGCAAGGTTGGCCATCTGTGATGCACACACGTTTCAGAGATATGGGTTACGATAGATTCATCACTTGGGGAGAGGAATTTAATGAATTGTGGCGCAGATACAACCCTGCTGTAAAATTTGAAACGGGGTGCTATCCATATTCGATTTGTAAGTGCAAGATTGGCAATGCTGTAACCTTCTTTTTACAAGCTCCGATAATTATTTCGGACGATGATTATTTTGACCAACTACTTCAACTTGCCCGCTATATCGCAATTCAGCACTCTAATGTTATAGTTCTAATTAGAGAACATCCTGAGTATAGATTGAGCACAGAGCAAAAGCTAAAATTTGAGCAAATGAACAATGTCGAATTTGTATCGGATATTCCTTTATATGAGGTTTTTGAAAGAACACTGATTTCTGTCTCTATATTCTCCTCCACAATTATCGAAAGTCTTGTTCACAACTCTATCCCATTTGTTTTAGACCCGACAACGGACTGATGTTACTATCCATTAGTCGATGATTGGGGAGTAGAGGTTCATTCTCTTGAAAGTGCAAAGGAAAAGTTGGCAGAGCTTATCAAGGATAAAACTTTACAGAACAAAATGTTTAGAGGGATAGAAAAATGGAGACCTATATATTTTACACAGAAATCAATCGTCAAAATTCAACAATAGGGCTCTATGTCGTAAGTAGTGGGTAATGTATTTATGTTGTTGCTTGATAAAATACATTACTCACGTTAAACTGCATAGTAGAGTCGAGATTGTAAATGATATGCTTATTCTACCGCTTACGAAAGAGGGTTCAGAATTAAAGAAATAGATAACCCTGCAGGCAATTATCTGCGAGGTTGCTTGCCTCGTCTTAACCCAACTTCAACGCAGTATGTATGCAAATTTGCTGTTCTTTAAGCCTTATCTGTTTTTGGCTTTCTGCGTGGGTACTACGGATTTTTCAATTCGGAGGTGGTGGTGCAGTTTTGATTGTGTGTCGTCTAAATGGTATGGGGTTGTATCCGAGGATTCGATATAGTTCCGAGGCGGCATCTGTTGGGTCTGAACAGATACGTAGTTCTATTTGTTCTCCGAGTGCGTTTTCTGCTTTTGTGGTGATAGCCTTTTGGGTGGATAGGATGCGTTTTAATTCAGCCCAGTAATGGGTTATGCCTTGTAACTTTAGTTTGTGTCGAACTGTGTTTAAAATCCAGTATGATAGCAGTCCGAAGAATAGATGGGCATCGGAGTTGTCATCTGTCTGATGGTAGATGGGGCGCAATTCCAGGTCTGTTTTGAGTTGCCGGTTTGATGTCTCTATCTCTCTAATCAAGTTATAGTACTCCCACGTAGTTCGCTCGTCAAGGGTGGCTACGTTGGTGCGCAGGAAGTATGTACCAAAGCCTTGCTCAGCCTGGTCTTGGCTGATTTTGATTTGCCATCTGCCTCATCATAACTTGCTCGTGCGGAATCAATCTTGCCGCTATCCTTTATCTGACTCCAAAACTTCTCGATGTATCCACGAACCTTTTCACTGTACTCTCCTCTGGGATCGGCAGTAAACATCGCCTGCTGAGCTGGGATATACGCACTCTGCTCTATCATATAGGTCAGACCGCGGCAATCTGCACAATCTCATCGCTGCACAAATCGGGAAGATAGCCCGGAGTCAACATTACACGGGTATGCACACGTCCTATAACGTCACGGAAGGACTCCTTGATTTTATAATAAGGGAGTTCCCTGCCGTGCTCGGCGCTCAAGCGTATGTTCGATGTGAAGTACATGCCCGCTAAGGTACAACATAAAATTTACTCCCGTGGGTATTACAAAGCACTTCACCAAATAAGCATCTTCTGAAAATCAACTCAATAGTATGAAATCACCCCCATTTTTGAGCAAAAAAACACCGAAAAAACTTTTTGGCGTTGAAGTTGGGTTAGGTGTTCCGCCCAAAATTTGCCCTTTACACCGCAAAATATAAAATAAATGGTTCTACTGGTTTTCGTGTGGGTAAAGTTTGAGGTTTGCATTGAAGAATAGTATTGCGGTTCTGAAGTTTTCAAATTTACGGTATCCTCTGCCTATTCTTTTTATCTCTTCGATAGAGCTGTTTAACCTCTCTGCCCTTGCATTACTTGCGCCAGTTAGTATCGCATTTACAATTCCTTTTTTATGCCTGTCAAACATTTCTACTACTTGGGTTATCTCAGGTATATTTACCCTTAATGCGTTCTGTTTCCAAAACATATATATTGATAATGCACTTTGATAGTTTTCTTGCCGAAACTGAATATCTCTAAAATTCTCCTTCACTTGCCAAGCCCGAGATACCTCGTAATTTGCTCCCCGTATAGCCTCGAAAGTCGCATACTGCTTATCTGTAAAATTACTTGTGTCCTTGAGCCACAAATACTTAGTTCGTTTCAAATCTTCGTGTAACTTAACCTCTCGGCGACGTACCTTATCAACAGCCTTATTCAAATAACCGACCAAATGAAAATTATCGTGGCAGTGCAATGCTTGCCCAAAATGCTCCTTTGCTGCGTAAATATAAGGATCCCACATATCGGTGCATATTCGCTCTACTGCCCCTCGCTGCTCCTCAGATAAACCTTTAATACACAAATTATCAACACTTTCCTTTGTCCTGCCTTTACTAACCTCTATCACAATTCCGCTCAACTCATCCGATAAAATTGATGCGTACTCGTGACCACGACTTATAGCTTTCTCGTCAATGCTAACATATTTATATAGCTCATCACTATCTCGCAATGCCATACCGCGCTCTACTGCTCGGTGCATCACGCGATGTACTTGGTCAAAACTTATACGCAATAACCTTGCAGTACCACTCTGACTCTTGGTTACTTGCAAAGTCTCTATCGTTTTTTTTCGAGCAAAGTGGTCATACGTTCCAATGGCGCTGACCACGGTACGCCCAAGCTTATTACCTTATCTCCAACAATATAACGCGGAATACGGGCAACAAGGTAACTCTTATATTGCCACAAATCCAAGTGTCGCCACTCTCGAACTGAACGATAGTCATAGATAGGATAACTTACACCATCAATAATTACCAATTCATTGTTATAAACAAGCTCAATACGAACTTCCTCGTTTTGCTCGTCGATGTCTACACCGCCTATAGACCAATCACTGCTCATAGGCAATAATAATTTACTCAATACTTCGGTTGCTGTCATTCGGCAAAGATAACTATTCTCACACGAAATCCTGTAGAACCAAATAAATTTTGATAATTAAAAAAACAGTTGTATATTTGCAATAATAAAAATATAACTATTATGAGGAGAGAACTAAAAACAAACGAGCTTACGCGTGCCGAGTTAGAGATTATGCAGGCTATTTGGGAGCTTGGCGAATGTTTTCTTGGAGAGATTACCGAGGCTATTGCCGAGCCCAAGCCTGCCTATAATACGGTGGCATCGACACTCAAGGTGTTGGTTAACAAAGGATATGTGGGCTACAGGGTGTGGAACAAGTCACATCAATACTTTGCCGTTTTACGAAAAGATGATTATCGTGCCACCACTCTGCGCCACACTCTCGGCCGCTTTTTTGACAACTCGCCCGCACAATTGGTCGCTTTTCTGAATGATAGCGGAACGCTTACAAACAAGGAATATGAGGATTTGAGAGAGATTGCACGTCAAATTGTAGAATCTAAAAAATAGTAATACAATGTTTTCATTAGGCTTTTTCGTGGATCTTCAGATTTCGCTCATTGTGCTTTGGGCAATTTACTATTTTGCGATTCACAATAGAGTGAGAACTGCTGTTGCTCGCACGATAATCTTGTTGATAGTTCCCTTCTCGCTTGCTATCTCCCTTACGAAAATTCCGCTGCAAACCGTGAAAGAATATGTCGAACTGCCCGTTGATGCGCCCTCAGCCGGGGTGCAGGATTTCCCCGCAGTAGTCAGTAGCTTTGAAGGTGACGCGATGCAGGATGTCGGAGTCTTCTATGTTATTGATAAACAGGGATTGAACGCTCAATGGCTCTATGCGGTCGGAGTTGTCGTGATGATTTTGTGGCTGTTGGTCGGGCTTTTTTCGATTTTCTCGACGATACTTTTTACAAAAATCGAAAAGATATTTGGACACAGCGTTATCTTTCTTCGTAAGAGGGCAGCTGCCTATTCGTTTTTCAATTATATATTTATTAACAGCTCATTACGAAGTTCTCCGTCACTTCGTCTGGTTATACTCCACGAGGCGGCACATTCTAAATACTGCCACTCGGTCGATTTAAGTATAATGCTTCTCTGTCGTGCACTACTTTGGTTTAACCCTGTCGTGTGGCATTTGACAGTTCTGCTCAAAAGAGTGCACGAATATCAAGTTGATAACTCAATCGTGCGCAGCGGCGCATCAATTAAAGAATATCATTACTGACCGACAAAAAAGTTGAGAAAAAAAGAGAGGGGTAATCCCCTTTGAAGAGAATTACCCCGATAGTTGTAATTTTGTAAGTGCAAACAATACAAGATTCAACTATGGGCAAAGATAGTTATAAAAATTTAGTCGGTCAGCCGATTTTCAAACAGATTGTAGATTTTCTGCCAAGAGCGAAGTTTGACCTGTTAGTTCACCGTCACAAATCGGATAGGTACTACAAACGATTTCGCTCGTGGGAGCAGTTGATAACTTTGCTCTTTGGGGTCTTTAGCAGGTGTGATTCTGTGGGCGAGATTGCAGCAGCAATGCAGGGCTTGCAAGGCAAGTTGAGCTATTTGGGGCTAGATAAATCGCCCGCCAAAAGCACCATAGGCGATGCTTTGCGAGATAGAGATGAGGTTTTGTTCAGGGATTACTACTTTGAGTTATTGAGCCACTACTCGCCACTTTTGTCGGTCAGCCGAATTAAGGGGGTGGATTTTGAGAAGTTTTACATCTTCGATTCTACCACTATTCGCCTATTTTCGGACATAATGAAGGGGGTAGGTCGTAACCCCAAAGGAGATGGTAAGAAGAAGGGTGGATTGAAGGTGCATATGATGATAGACGCTCACGCCGATTGTGCCAAGCACGTCAATATAAGCGAGGCAAAAATGCACGATAAGAAATTTCTGAGCAAGCTCAACCTCACAGCAGGGAGTATGATTTGTTTCGACAAGGCGTACAACGACTATGGGCAATATGCCCGCTGGACAGAAGAGGGAGTTTGGTTTGTCGGACGGTTGAAACGCAATGCTGTTTACGAGGTACAGGAGGTTATTTCAGAGAAAGTGCTGAACGACAAAGAGTTTGGAGTAATATCAGAGGAGCACATTCATCTGAATTATAAGGATAATAAGGAGCAGAAGAAGGTTTGTTTAAGGAAAGTTGTTTATCGTGATGAAAAGGGTCGGATATTGGTTTTTATCACCAATAACTTTCAAATCAGTGCAGAGGATGTGGCTTTTATCTACAAGTGCCGCTGGCAAATAGAGCTGTTGTTTAAGAAGTTGAAGCAGAATTTTCAACTACACTTTTTCTACTCTGAGACCGAGAATGGAATTAAGACGCAGATATGGATAACGCTCATTGCTCATCTACTTTTGACGGTGTTGAAAGTCAAAACGCAGACTGACAAAGCATTTTCGACTGTTGCGGTGTTGGTGAGGATACATTTGACGAGTTATCTGGATATTTTTTGGATGATTCAGAACTGCAAACGCACTTATCACAAGCGAAAAGGGGCTAATTTTTGCTCATCGAGCCGAGCCCCAACGATACAAATGGCACTATTTTGAGGGGGGTAGGTATTTTGAAATGACTATTTATGCGGAAATACATGCTGATTACTAAACGATTGCATAAATAATTAACAAAAATCCGATTTTAGTCGGTTAATAATGAAAGAATATCATTACTGACCGACAAAAAAGTTGAGAAAAAAAGAGAGGGGTAATCCCCTTTGAAGAGAATTACCCCGATAGTTGTAATTTTGTAAGTGCAAACAATACAAGATTCAACTATGGGCAAAGATAGTTATAAAAATTTAGTCGGTCAGCCGATTTTCAAACAGGTTGTAGATTTTCTGCCAAGAGCGAAGTTTGACCTGTTAGTTCACCGCCACAAATCGGATAGGTACTACAAACGATTTCGCTCGTGGGAGCAGTTGATAACTTTGCTCTTTGGGGTCTTTAGCAGGTGTGATTCTGTGGGCGAGATTGCAGCAGCAATGCAGGGCTTGCAAGGCAAGTTGAGCTATTTGGGGCTAGATAAATCGCCCGCCAAAAGCACCATAGGCGATGCTTTGCGAGATAGAGATGAGGTTTTGTTCAGGGATTACTACTTTGAGTTATTGAGCCACTACTCGCCACTTTTGTCGGTCAGCCGAATTAAGGGGGTGGATTTTGAGAAGTTTTACATCTTCGATTCTACTGTTATGTTAATTTTGAATTGACGGATATAATTTTTTGAGTTTTATTCTTGCATCTTCATTTGTAAATTGCCAGTTAATTTTCAAGTTTGCGTTATTTCGATGGTTTTGCCACGCTTCTACCTCAGCGATAACTTTTTCTTTGGTAGGAATATGCCTATTCAAACACTGACCATTGAGCACGTGTAACTCTATCTCTGCCATATTCAACCAACTGCCGTGCTTGGGAGTTAAAATAAACTCAAATCTATCCCATAACTCCTTTGCCTGCTCAGGTGGAAAAATCTCATAAAAAGCAGAACCATCGTGAGTTTTGAAGTTATCCATAACCAATTTTATCTTCTTGGCAGTGGGATATTCATCAGATATTTTCTTGATGAATTTTGCCCAATCTGCTTTTGTCTTAAAATCCGTAACATCCACTATTCTCCTACCTGTAAGGGGTTCATTGGCAATGAATATATTTACCGTTCCGTGCCTAATGTATTCATAATCTACTCTTGCATCCTGCCCCGGTTTCATTGGAATTGATGCAACTTCTTCAATTAGCTGCTTTGGCGACTCGTCCATACAAACAACCGGATACTCTTCATTATAGGGCTGCTTATAAACATCCAACACTCGCTCCATATTAGCCACAAAATTAGCACTCTGCTCAGGCGGAATCACCCACCCCTTTACTTTCCAAGGCTTAAGTTCGTTTTTTTTAATACATTAGACACACTAACGTGTGAAATGTAATCAACATACTGCAATTCAACAACTTTATTAGAAAGCATTCGCAAAGACCATTTGGAAAATCCTGCTGGCGGTTCGCTACAACACAATGCTACTATCTTGGCTTCTAAATCACCATCTACTTTTTTCTGATAGAGCCGACCCGAAGGGCGACGTTCGAGTACCTCCTCAAAGCCTTCTTCGACAAATCGTTTCTTAACTCTGTCGATTGTCCTTGCTCCAATCTTCAAAACCTTACAAATACTCTCATTGGTAATCCCTTTATTGTCAGAAAATTCTCCCTTGTCGCAACTCAATAAAATATGAGCAACACGAAAAGAATGAGCACTATGGCTTCCCTTTTTTATTATTGTCTGAAGCTCGGCAACCTCCGCTGCCGATAATTTGATAGTGTAACGAATCATTGTAGGCTATATTTATCACAAAGATAAAAATAATTTACGCCATATCAAAATTAACATAACACTACTAAGTAGCGATCCGCTTGATGAGACTCGCCCTGCTGCCGTTACTCCGCAAAGCACATTATTCGAGCGAAATGCCGAAGCACCGCCCTGCATAAACATTCCTGCTGTGGTAAATATCGCTGTGAGCTTATCTGCTCCTGCTGCCGTGGATTGTGTCCCCATCACATCGACATATAGACCTGTCTTGTATTTGTTGGTGTTTGAGTTGTTGTAGGATTGGAGTATGCAGTTTTGTGCAATGGTTTCGGGTTGACTCCACGCTAAGATAGGAACAGATACTCCTGCTCCCTCTGAGCCGTTATGAAGTATGGCATTATTGATTGAGATGTTCGATGCAGGGTGTTTGACAAGAATACCAGAGCCTTGCCCCATGTATATTCCGTCCGATGTTGTTTTTATCTCCACCACAGGATACGCCTGCGAATTATCGTAAAACGCAAGGGCGTTGTTTGCTTGCGTTATCTCAACACGTTGACCTGCGGTGGCAGTCTTGAGGTTTTTTACCCCTAAGTTTTCGATGTAGGCAAGCTGTGCTAAGAGTAGCTCCGTGGCAACCGATGTGAATTCAGCTCCGAATGAATCCCAATTTGCAGCATTCCAAGCAGTAGCAACTCCGTTCGCACCCTTGTACACATAGTAGTTCGTGCCGTATTTGACTATATCTCTTCGGAGCGAATTGTTGTAATAGATTACCGATGCGCTGTGCACTCCACGATAAACTATCCCCGGGCCGGCAGTCCCTGCCGAACCTGTTGCCCCGGTAGCTCCGGTCGAACCTGTATCTCCTTTGTCGCCCTTGTCACCTTTCTCGCCACTAATACGCACGGCAGTGTTCCAAGCGGCAGGAGCTGTTGCCGGAGGGACGACCGTCCCTGTACGCATCCAAAGATATTCACCCGAAGTGAGTGCCGAAGGCGATGCTGCCCAACCAGCGGTCGGAGCAGTTGTGGTGGAGGTGTTTTTGGCAAAGTTGTAGGCGGTGTACTGTCCGTCATTACCGTTTGTTCCGTTTGCCCCATTCGTTCCGTTCGTACCATTTGTGCCGTTTGCTCCCGTCACTTGAATGGGAACGCTCCACGCTCCGGCAACTCCTGTCGTGCCGTTGACGGTAGCTTTACTCATCCACCAAGTACCTCCTGCAGTCGGAGCATCCACCCAACCCGAAGGCGTGGTTGCTGTACCTGTGGGCGTTGCAGGCTGAGTGGACGAGGATTTGAACACATACGATGTCCAATTCCCAGCCGCTCCCGGATCGCCTTTTTCGGCAATCACTACCGTTACCTGTCCTCGTGCTATGACTGCCATTACTATTTGTCTATTTCTACGGTGAATGTTGCCGCAACGGTTATCTCGTCACGGGCTACGGTGATACTACGCCCCGTTTTGATGCCTGCTGTTCCCCAAGCGGTGTCCTGAACACCGAGCTTGTTGAACTTGCGCCATTTGCAGGTTGCTCCTGTAAAGAACGTGTCGGCAAGGAGTGCTCCGTTCTGCCAGCAGTTTACGGTAAGTGTGGTCGAGGTTAGTCCGCTTGTGAGGGTCGTGCCTTGTGGCGTAGCGATTTCAACTTGGTACGGGTCGGACATATCGGCAAAGGAGATAATGTCGCTGACTGAGGTATTGTACGTGCCGCTTGCCGTGTCGGTGTCCTTGATTTCGCACTTGAAGCTCTCGAAGTTCAGCACAGCCGCTTCGGGGATAGTGATTTCGTTGGTGGTGTAGCCCGTGATGCCCCCAGCATTGGCAGAAGTGATTTCAGTCTACGTTCCGCTGCCGAGCTTGAACCATTTGTAGGTGACGTTGGTGTTGTCAATGGTTGAGCCTCGCCACATATCGCAATGCGCCTTGAGGGTCGTTGCCGCACCGTTTTTGAATACCGTACCCAGCGGAGCAAAGGCAATGGCGCATATCAGCTGCCCTGCGTTTTCGCTCTTTGTGTAGCTGATGTTCGTTTTCGCTTTGGTCTCTGTTGTGGTGTCGGGGTCGACATATACCACTTCGCACTCCACCTGCAACTGATTGACCGAAGTCATATTGTTTTTGATGGTTAGTGCATAAGGTGAAGTTGTCGCTGCCGTAGCACCATAAGTCGAGAGCGTTGTCGAGCCGTTGATTTTCCAAGTCGGCACACCTTTGAGCCTTGACACCTGATTGGTATCCACACCCGTAACGTAGACTTCGGGCGTGATAACGAGAAACGGTGACAGCGTCCAGTTGGGAACATAGCTACTGTTCTCCTTATTAAAAATCTGCGTAGTCGCCACATTGCTACCCAGATAGAGATTGATTGACTTGCCGTCTGCCAAATCAACTATTGTGATTTGACCTCTTGATATTACTGCCATAGTTAGTCGAGATTGAAGGTTTGTTTGATTTCAGGTACTGCGTCCAGCCGCTCCCAGCCGAAAAACTCGATGCCGTCAACGGTGTATGGCTGGCGACCAAAATGTCCGTATGAAGCTGTCGGAAGATAGATTGGATTCTTGAGTCCGAAACGTTCCACGATTACCGCTGGGCGTAGGTCGAAGAGTTTTGCGATGCGTGAGGCAATTTCGCCATCACTCATCGCCACATCTGCCGTTCCGAAAGTATTTACAGCCACGCTTACAGGCTTTGCAACCCCGATTGCATACGCCAACTGCACCTGCACCTCGTCGGCAACCCCTGCCGCCACAAGATTTTTGGCAATGTAGCGAGCCATATACGCAGCCGAGCGGTCAACTTTCGAGGAGTCCTTGCCCGAAAATGCACCCCCGCCGTGGCAAGCTCTGCCACCATAGGTGTCAACAATAATCTTGCGACCCGTTACGCCCGTATCGCCATTGTGCCCACCGATAACGAACCGACCCGTAGGATTTACCAACAGACGGTAGTCGTCTTGGAACAGCTCGGCAAGCTGCGGATCTTTCGCCTTGACTCGTGGGATAAGGCACTCCTTGATATGTTGCAAAATTGTGTTGTCCGTAACACATTCATCGTGCTGAGTCGAAACCACAATCGTATCGACACGCAGCGGCTTGCCAAACTCATCGTACTCAATCGTAACTTGCGATTTTGCATCGGGGCGGAGGTAGCTTTTGCCGCCCGACTCCTTGCGGATAGCGTCCAACTCCTGCAATAGCAAATGCGACAGCGCAAGCGTGGCAGGCATAAACTCCGCAGTCTCACGAACGGCATAACCGAACATAATGCCTTGGTCGCCTGCACCCTGAGCACTCATAGCATCTTCATAAAACTCACGATTGATCTCTTTGCACGATTGCCCTTCTGCCTCCGCTTGTTGATACATCATATTGATTGGCTTTTCGACCCCCAACCGTATATCTGACGACTGCTCGTGGATTGCAGAGAGCACTCCGCACGATGATGCCTCGAAACCATACTCAGCATTGTTGTAGCCAATATCGGCAATGGTTTTGCGGACAACGCCCTGCACATCAACATAGGCATTTGATTTCACTTCGCCCGCCACAACCACAAGTCCTGTGGTGCAGAGCGTTTCGCAGGCGACTTTAGAATTTGGGTCTTGACGCAAAAACTCATCGAGAATTGCGTCGCTGATTTGATCGGAAACTTTGTCGGGGTGTCCTGCCGACACCGACTCGCTGGTAAATAGGTAATTCTGTTTCATTTTTTATGGTTTAAATTATGATTTCACATTCAAATGTTGCTCGGCGGTAAACATCGGGGTCGGCAATCCAAATTCGGCTGCCTGCTCCTTGGTGGAGTTCATTCCACACGATGTCGCCATCGGGGTTGTCGGATACCCTGAACCAATTGAAAGCATTGTCGGGGAGCGTTGCTGTTATATCTCGTGAGCCTTTGAAAATGGCGGCTTGCAGAAATGTGCCGATGTCACCATTGATAAAATTTGTGCCGTTGGTCGACAGTATCCGCACCGAATAGGCATCTTCGCCATCATATACTTTGGTTATGGTGATGATGTCGTAATAGACTCCGCAGGCGAGGTAACGCAGGGTCAGTGTTCGCCGTTCTCTCCAAATCTCTGAGTTGGGCGAAAGCTCAAAAATGAGCGATTGGGTATTTGGAATATCAACCCACAGTGAACCATCTTTATATTGCCACGTTCGGGCGGTTTCAGGCGACGTGATGCCAAATTCAACAGCAGTCAGGGTTATGGTCACAGGCTCGCATATTCCGTCCGAATTATAGCGAAACACCTGCTCGCCTTGCACTGCTACTGCTCCGACAATCCAATCCTCGCCTGTGTCGGGGTTGCGTTGCACGAGGCGACCGCAGATATAAGCGTTTTCGAGTAACGCTCCGTAGCCGCTGAGTTGCCCGAACACAGGGTGGTTAATTTCCGAGAGGTCGCCAAGCTGGACTTTGATGTTTTTCTGCTCAATTTTATCGTCCGTAACCTTGTCGATAATGCGGATAAACTTATGCAAACCATCAAGATAAATCGACCCTTGTCGGGCAGGATTGGTTTTGTTACCCTGCCGAGCCAAAGTCATAAACCGCTGTGGAGTGATGCCATTGAGCAGATAGCAGTGAAACATCGTCTCGCTGATAATGCCCGTAACCTCAAAATAGGCAGTTTTGAACCCTGTCGGGTTGCCGTCCTCATCGGTGGTGTAGAAAATCCCTCGCAGGATATCCTTGTACTGAAAATTTATCGTAACCTCACCCTCTTTTGACTTGAGTTCCACGACATACATATCGTCATCGTCCTCCCATGCATCGTCTACCACACCTGCATCGGTCACCCAAAACTCATTTCCTGTGGCGGTAATTCGGTTGTACTTCAGCTCCGGCACTTCAAGATACTCATCGACCCGCAGGTTTTTCATTCGTCCATCGCCCAATACTCGAAGGTTACCCGTAATCATTCCTCCGGCTTTGTCAAACTTCTTCTCAAGCTCACCCGGCAGACCATCCACCTCTTCCAAGGGGTGAATATGCTTCTTGATACCCACCGCCTCTTTCAACTCAGCCCCCGACATCTTAATTGTCGCATCCGGCTGTGGCAAATCGACAACAAACTCCATCTCATCGAAGTAACCTTCGATAAGAGGCTTTGCTGACTGTAAATCTTTTATGCGAACTCCGGACATAATTTATTTTTGAAAAAAGTATCTATTTGAGGAAACATTTACTATCTTTGTGGCGTTATTATTGTGAATAAATGCTTGGAAAACCAAAATTTAATGTGGAGTATTATCAAGAGGCTTGGGACTTTTTGATGCGTGTTGATGAAAAAACACGAGCTAAAATTGCTGATAACATCACCAAAGCAAGCTGTACTCTTGATCCTAAACTCCTAAAAAAGCTCACAGGAGAGGTGTGGGAGTTTCGCACGTTATATAATAGTAAACAGTATCGTATGTTGGCATTTTGGGACAAGCGAGACAAAGAACAGACATTGGTTATTGCAACGCACGGCTTTGTAAAGAAGGTCGGTAAAGTGCCACAAAAAGAGATTGACAAGACAACGAACATAATGAAAGAGTATTTTAACAATAAAAAGTAACCGCATATGAAAACCAAACAATTTTATTCACACGAAGAGTTGCTGGACAAGACATTCGGTGAAAAAGGTACACCCAAAAGAGCTGAATATGATATGAGCATCGAACTTTGGATGGTCGGTCAAAAGATTAAGGAGATTCGTGAGGCAAAAAAACTGACTCAGGAAGACCTTGGTAATCTTATCGGTGTTCAAAAGGCTCAAATATCAAAAATTGAAAATGGCAAAAACTTAACTGTTGCTACCATCGTTAAAGTTTTCCAAGCATTGAATTTGGATGCCAAACTCAGCATCGAAAGTAACGGGGTCGAATTAGCTCTCTCTTAACCTCCCAACACATCAATCTTAAAGTTCTCTTTGCCGAGAACATAAACCAAATCTCTGCCCTTGGCTGTCAACTGACCGCTGAGGGCTATTTGTATGTTCTGAGTGCCGCCGCCCGTCATCATTGACTTGAGTTTCGAGAGCGGTGCAATCACTTCAGGGTCGACACTGGCGTTGGGATTATCGCCAACCATAGCGTATGTGGGTCCGTAGGCAAGTCCGCCTTTGGCAAGTTTCGGAGTGTTTTTTTGGGCGTTTTTGTTTATCAAAGCTGTCATTACACTTGCCGCCAAGACCATTGCTGCACCGATGGCTATCGCCGCCCACGGATTAGCAAGGACAGATTTGAGTGCCGTTTTGAAGGCAACTATCATAATGCCGAACTCAATAAGCTGCTGACCAATCGTTTTGAGAAAGCCAGCGAGTTGAAGTAACACAGCATTGACAAGCCCCTCCAACCCCAAGTCGCCCGTTATCATCTGCCCAATCGCCTCTGCCGCCGCCGAGACACTATTTGCCAAAAATTTATTAAGTTGGTCGTCAAACGACTTCATTGTCTCGGCAACCTTTTGCGACACGAAGTCAAGTGCTTCGGTGAATTTCCAACCCTTTTCGACCTGCTTAATACCAGCTTCGGTCTGTCGCTCAATTGCCGCAGCAACTTGGTCTTGCTTTCGGGCAAGGGCAATTCTCAAAACCAACTGCTGATTATACTCGGTCGCCCTTTTGATAAGAGTTTCAAGTTCTACTTTTTCGGCGGTTAAGCCCTCGACTATGGCAGGCTGAATCTTTCTGAGCTCTTCAAGCACCTGCTGTCGCTCCTGCTCGGAGGTGTTGGCAGACGAAAGTTTGGCGATTAGGAGATTAACCTGTTTGGACTCTTCGATTACTTTATTGGTGTGTTCGCCTGCGGCTTGAGTAGCATCGTCAGTTGATTTTCTGAAAGCCAAAAACAATCCAACTCCAGCAGTGAGTGCGGTCAGCAATAACCCTATCGGATTCGTTGCAATCGCCACCGAGAGCATCTGAATTGCTGTGCGGACTGCTCCAATCGGGGCAATCAATACCGTAAATCCAGCCTTGAGCAGTGGCAGAAACTTGAGCAACGACCCCAACCCCAAAGCTAAGGGTCCAATTGCCGCTACCGCAATTCCGATAATCACTACCACTTTTCTCGTTGGTTCACTCATATTGCCAAGAGCCGTGATTACCTTGTTTATGGCGTTCATCACCGTTTGAGCAATCGGAATCAAGGCATTACCAATCTGCACCATTACCGCAGAGACATTGTTTTTGAATAGGGCTAACTTGTTGGTAAAACTATCCGCCATCTTACCATAAGCCGCATCAGTAGCACCGGTGCTGTTTCTCAACTGCTCCAAGTCCGCCGCCGCCATCTTTGCGTTGTCGCCCGTCAGGGCAAGGATAGCATTCACTGCCTCGATACGCCCTGCGTCATTTTTGAGTGCCGTGAAGCTGCCTCCTGCATTGCTCGCCATCTTTACCATTGCCTCTTGGAACGTGCGACCTTGGAACGCTCCATCACCCATTACGTCGGCAGTCGCCACAATCGCCGAGCGAATCTGCGTCATCGCCTGACCCGTCGGCACGCCCATTTTGGTAAGTGTCGCCACAGCCGCCAATACCTCTTCTGTCTTGATTCCAAACGATGCTGCCGTTGCCGCTACGGTGGAGATGTTGCTGCCCAGTTCCCCGAAGGTGGTTTTACCAAGCCTTACGGTAGTAAATAGCTGGTCGGAGAGTTTGTCAGCATTCTCTGCCGAGAGTCCGTAGGCATTGAGCAGCGTGGTTATTGCATCGGCTGCCGTTGCGGTGTCGGTAAATCCTGCCTCAGCCGCCTTTGCCGACACCTCCAGCACTTTCATACCGTTTGCACCGTCGTGTCCAGCCGAAACAATCTGATACAATGCCTTTGCCGCATCGGTTGCCCCGATAGGGATTCGCTTGGTGAGCGTTACGATTTCGTTGTTAAACTGCTGAAAATTCTGAGTTATACCGTCCGAAAGGGTCGATACCTCACGCATAGCCTCATCGAACTTGCTCGTCACCGCCAACGATGCCACACCCAAAGCCGTCAGAGGAGCTGTCACCTTAAGCGACATCTCCTTACCAACCTTGTCAAGGCGTTTGGTCAGGCTATCTAAACCCTTCTCGACCTGCTGCGCCTTCTGCTGAAACTCATACGAATCAGCACCAATTTTTATCAGCAAGTCAGCAATTCTACGGCTCATTTTTTATTCAAAATTGTTTTTATTCGTTCCTTACGCTCCTGCATGGTTAATTCCTGCTGCAGGGCGTGTGCGTCTGATTCCCAAGGTAGCGGAAACATCTGTGTCATCGGCAGGCGGTCTTTTTTGTCGAGTTGCAGGCAGGTGGTAATCCACACCGCCCAACGCTCTCGCTCCCACGCCTGCCTGTGGCGGCTCTGCTCCAATTCGCTCCAGCCAAACCATGCGTAGATAAATTCGGCAGGGGTCATAGCGTTAAACTCTTCGGGGCTTAACCCCAACTGTCCGACAGTAATGGCAAACCAACGTTCGTAGGTTATCTTCGCTTCGCTCGATTTCCTCCTTCGCACCTCGGCATAGCTCGCAAGCGGCTCTGCACTCGGTTTGGCGTCGGTTATTCGCTCAGGTTCTCCGTCGCTGTCGGCTGGGCGTTTTTTGCGAGCCCTCCTAACTCCTTAATCATCGGAGTGATGCTCTCGATAAATATTTCCGACACTTTGAGTATCAGGTTCGGCTCGTCATCGAACATATCCCACACATCATCAGAAGTGTAGCGACGATTGTCATCTGAACTATTATCTCCGTGTGCCGGGCGGCACCGCCTTGCACCCTCGTTGAGTCCCATAACCGTAATATCAGCAAGGGTTTCGATGCTGCTGAGTGACTCGTTCGAGGTTACTACATCGTGGAAATCTCGGTTGCTCCGCTTGGTGTACTCGGTTATGGCTCTCATTCCGAAGTGAATCGGCAGGGGCTTGCCTTTTACAATTATCTCTGCCATAGCCGTTAGGGTTTAGGGGTGAGGTTGCCGCTGCCCGTCAAGCTGTACGAGTAGGTCGCGTTATCGCCCGCTGGTGCACCAAGCGAAAAGGAGGTGATAAATGCCTTGCCCGTGTAGGTTTTCAGCACGCCTGTTTTGGGCGACTTAATAACTACATCGACAAGTTTTTTCGCCAGCACAATGCCCAAAACATCCTCTGCGCTGTGAGCATCTTCGATCTCATCGTCAATTACGACAAGTCCATCGCCATCGACCGACCAGCTGATGTCGCCCGGAGATTTCTCCTTGCCGTTGGTGTCTTTGGTGCGGAGTTCCTTCAGCTCCAAATCGACCTTGAGCGTGTGCGTTGTGGCGTGTAGCGTGGTTTTGTCGTCCACCAAAAGGATAATATCCTCGCCCTGAATTACTTGTTTTTCCATACCTATATTATTCTAAAAGTTAAATTATACCCGTGAATGTTGTAGTCGGGGTAGAATGCGTATTCCGATGATTTGTAGTAGCACCACTTTTCGCCCAACTCCTGAGCTTCGAGGGCTTTGATAACTCGGTGTTTGAGTTTCTCAACCTCCGCCATTTTGGAGTGATAGACTGAGAGTTCGAATGTGATTGAATAGCCTGCAATGCCGTGCTTGGTTCGTATGGCTGTCTCTTCGGGTGTTGAGTATGCCGCATAAGGCACAGGAGTCTCTGCATCCACCGCCCCTGCTTGAATCTTGTTTCTCAGCTCAGGCACTTGTCGCTCCAATAGGGCTATTAAATCGGTTTTGAAATCGCTCATTTGATTGGTTTAAAGTTTTTTGACACAAAATTTTCGACTGCTTTTGCGAGTTCGTCGCCGAAGTTGGCTACGGTACGCTCTGAGTTTTCGGTGTAGGCTTGTTCAAGGAATGGTTTGGGTTTGATGCCTTTGACGCTTTTGACGAACACCTTTTCGCCCTGCTGGTTCTCGAATACGAGAAACTTGCCCTTCTTGCCTTTGCGTGGATCGGCAGTGCCCTCGTGGATGAATTTGCCGTAGTATTGGTTGATCGCACCCTTTTTCTTTGTCCTATCAAATACAGGTTTTACGGCTACCGAGACCTCCGATTTGCTGGCGTTGCGGTCTTTGAATCGCACCACTCGGAGCATCTTTTTGAGTTTGCCGCTCTTGACGGGCACTTTCGAGCGTGCCGATTGTAGCATCGGTTTCGCACTGCCACGAAGTGCCGTAAGTAGCATTCGTTTCTGCATATTATTCGGCAGGTCGTCGAGTATCTTTTTCGCTTGCTCATAGCCATCAACCTTGATTTTCAACATTGTTATGGAGTTTGCAGGTTAATCTCAACAGCTTTCGGCGACCGATTTCTCGTGCGGCGACAATCTCGTAGCGTTGCTCGTTGTCGATAATAAACTGCCCGACCTTTACCTCCTGCCGCCAACGGATTGTGTACTCCGTGTCATCGGCATAGACAATCGCCCCTGCATCAACCATTTTGCGACCACCGTTCTCGGTTTTTTGAGCGTAGCAGAGTGCTATCGGGGTCAGCTCATCATTTAGCTCGTTGTATTCGTCCCGAACAGCACTCTTGACTACTATCTCAATTCGTGTATCAAACATCGCCATAAGGTGTTATGCGCCAAGGCAGCAGCAGTTTTTCGGCAGTGAGAGAAAGTTCCGACACGCTTCGCCCCACAACATTATCGGACTCATTGTCGTAGAGAGTTCCCAAAATCAAAAGAATGGCGGCACAGACAGCAGGCGGCAACTCATCGACAGACATTGTTCTAAGAGTGCGATTGGTTGCATCCTCAGCCACCCCAAACGCCATTTCGAGTTTGGCGGCTATCAGCTCATCATCGTGCGAGGAGTCCCCAACACGAAGATGAGCCTTTGCCAACTCTAATGAAATTGGTAGTTCCATAGCTATGCCGTTGCGTGAACAAGTTTCTTGATTGGGTTTGTTCCGGCATCGAGCAGCACACCGTCCACACGGGCAAAGCCAAACAAGCCGATTGAGAGGTACTCCGCCAGCAGTTCGTTCAGTCGAATTACTCGGAAGTTGCGAACCATACGGATCTTGTACTTCGAGAAATCTCCGAACAGCACCGAGGCGTTGCCTGCTCCGATACTTGGAATATCATCGTTCAGGATATAGCTCTTACCGAAGAGCGTTGCAGGCGTACCGTCCTTAGCACCTTCCTGCCAAATGTAGCGACCCGTTGTGTCTTTGACCTTCACCAGCGACCATAGCGTGTCACGGTTGAACATAAACCTGCCGTTGCGACCATAGGCGGAATCTACCGACTTCATCAAGTCGATAATGTCGTCCAGCTTGATTGCCGTTGCCGAAGCCTCCGTAGCGGCTGCCGTGGCGCAGGTGATTATGCCACGAGGTTTGCCCGTGCCGTTGCCAATAGTCAAGTCCTCGTTGATGCCCCTGCCGAAACTTTCGGCCAAAAGTCCACTCAACAGACTCTCCAGCTCAAAGCCTGAATCTTGGAGCAGCTCCTGCGAGATCGGCACAATCGGCGTGCGGTAGGTGTACGCCTTGAGGGTTTCTGACCCGAAGCTCGGAGCTTTTTTGGTCGATTGCTGGTACTCGGCAACAATGCTCGCCTTGGAAGTGGTATCGTTGATGGTCGGCATAATCAAGTCACCGCCGCCATCGGTCGTGATGATTGAAGCCGCCTCGAACATACCGCCATAGGCTTTGAGAGCCACTTCGATGGAGCTTGCGAGGGTCTTGGGGGCGATAACGCCACCGTTAACCCAACTTCAACGTAATATGTATGCAAATCCTCTGTTCTTTAAGCCTTATCTGTTTTTGGCTTTCTGCGTGGGTACTACAGATTTTTCAATTCGGAGGTGGTGGTGCAGTTTTGATTGTGTGTCGTCTAAATGGTATGGGGTTGTATCCGAGGATTCGATATAGTTCCGAGGCGGCATCTGTGGGGTCCGAACAGATGCGTAGTTCTATTTGTTCTCCGAGTGCGTTTTCTGCTTTGGTGGTGATAGCCTTTTGGGTGGATAGAATGCGCTTTAATTCAGTCCAGTAATGAGTTATGCCTTGTAACTTTAGTTTGTGTCGAACTGTGTTTACAATCCAGTATGATAGGAGTCCGAAGAATAGATGGGCGTCGGAGTTGTCATCTGTCTGATGGTAGATGGGGCGCAATTCCATGTCTGTTTTGAGTTGCCGGTTTGATGTCTCTATCTCTCTAATCAAGTTATAGTACTCCCACGTAGTTCGCTCGTCAAGGGTGGCTACGTTGGTGCGCAGGAAGTATGTACCAAAGCGTTGCTCAGCCTGGTCTTGGCTGATTTTGATTTGCCAGCGGATATCTAACATGTGTTCGGGGTTTTTATCCGAGCGTATGTAGTGTTATGTTAATTTTGAATTGACGGATATAATTTTTTGAGTTTTATTCTTGCATCTTCATTTGTAAATTGCCAGTTAATTTTCAAGTTTGCGTTATTTCGATGGTTTTGCCACGCTTCTACCTCAGCGATAACTTTTTCTTTGGTAGGAATATGCCTATTCAAACACTGACCATTGAGCACGTGTAACTCTATCTCTGCCATATTCAACCAACTGCCGTGCTTGGGAGTTAAAATAAACTCAAATCTATCCCATAACTCCTTTGCCTGCTCAGGTGGAAAAATCTCATAAAAAGCAGAACCATCGTGAGTTTTGAAGTTATCCATAACCAATTTTATCTTCTTGGCAGTGGGATATTCATCAGATATTTTCTTGATGAATTTTGCCCAATCTGCTTTTGTCTTAAAATCCGTAACATCCACTATTCTCCTACCTGTAAGGGGTTCATTGGCAATGAATATATTTACCGTTCCGTGCCTAATGTATTCATAATCTACTCTTGCATCCTGCCCCGGTTTCATTGGAATTGATGCAACTTCTTCAATTAGCTGCTTTGGCGACTCGTCCATACAAACAACCGGATACTCTTCATTATAGGGCTGCTTATAAACATCCAACACTCGCTCCATATTAGCCACAAAATTAGCACTCTGCTCAGGCGGAATCACCCACCCCTTTACTTTCCAAGGCTTAAGTTCGTTTTTTTTAATACATTAGACACACTAACGTGTGAAATGTAATCAACATACTGCAATTCAACAACTTTATTAGAAAGCATTCGCAAAGACCATTTGGAAAATCCTGCTGGCGGTTCGCTACAACACAATGCTACTATCTTGGCTTCTAAATCACCATCTACTTTTTTCTGATAGAGCTGACCCGAAGGGCGACGTTCGAGTACCTCCTCAAAGCCTTCTTCGACAAATCGTTTCTTAACTCTGTCGATTGTCCTTGCTCCAATCTTCAAAACCTTACAAATACTCTCATTGGTAATCCCTTTATTGTCAGAAAATTCTCCCTTGTCGCAACTCAATAAAATATGAGCAACACGAAAAGAATGAGCACTATGGCTTCCCTTTTTTATTATTGTCTGAAGCTCGGCAACCTCCGCTGCCGATAATTTGATAGTGTAACGAATCATTGTAGGCTATATTTATCACAAAGATAAAAATAATTTACGCCATATCAAAATTAACATAACAGTAGTCTATTTGATGGTTCTACTGGTTTTCGTGTGGGTAAAGTTTGAGGTTTGCATTGAAGAATAGTATTGCGGTTCTGAAGTTTTCAAATTTACGGTATCCTCTGCCGATTCTTTTTATCTCTTCGATAGAGCTGTTTAATCTCTCTGCCCTTGCATTACTTGCGCCAGTTAGTATCGCATTTACAATTCCTTTTTTATGCCTGTCAAACATTTCTACAACTTGGTTTATCTCAGGTATATTTACCCTTAATGCGTTCTGTTTCCAAAACATATATATTGATAATGCACTTTGATAGTTTTCTTGCCGAAACTGAATATCTCTAAAATTCTCCTTCACTTGCCAAGCCCGAGATACCTCGTAATTTGCTCCCCGTATAGCCTCGAAAGTCGCATACTGCTTATCTGTAAAATTACTTGTGTCCTTGAGCCACAAATACTTAGTTCGTTTCAAATCTTCGTGTAACTTAACCTCTCGGCGACGTACCTTATCAACAGCCTTATTCAAATAACCGACCAAATGAAAATTATCGTGGCAGTGCAATGCTTGCCCAAAATGCTCCTTTGCGTGATGAATATAATAAAAAGAGATAAGTTATTGAGCCATAGATATTGACTCTTTATTTGCATCGCAATAGGTTGCGAATAAGTTATATACAGAATGTTTCGGTTTTCTGTGCCTTGCGTACTTCAAATAACTCTTATCCTGCAAAAGTAGCTTTAAAAAAGAACATATCAAAACAAAGTTAGGTCTAACTTTTAATTTCCTTTCCACCCTCTTATCGGTATAAAAGAGTCGGATTTTCGTCTGAATATAATTACCCCATAAATAGGGCAATCAAATTCAGACTACTGTATAGCCCGAACAATCCCCCGTCAGCAGTGAATCACTTGCAGGCGGGGGATTGTTCTGTTTACGGCTATTCCCCAAGCGGTCTCTTTTATCCATTCTCTGCCCACCCCTTGTGATCCCATAGTAGGTAACTACTATGGATAGATTAATTGATAATCTTAATCTGCCTCTCCAGTTTTGAACCCTCCACAATCTGCTGTTTCTAAACCGTCGGAGTCGGGGTTTTCGTTCTCAGTGGCAAAGGTATTTTCGGGTTTCTGACGGCGTTGCAAGGTCAAGCCCCTGCGGAGGTTTCGATAAAAATCTCCACACCTCCCTTTGGTCAGGTTGTATTTTTCTCCAAAACCTTGCACCACCTAAACCCTACACCTTTTATCGCCCCTGAAACGAAAACGACCGATTCGGCGGAACTGACGAACGAAGCAGGAGCAGAGACCGCTCGCGGGCTATGCCCTGCAAGGAGGAAGAAGACGAAGTCAAAGACGCATAAAAAAAATGTCGGATTCAAAAGAGGCAGATAATAATTGAAACTTCAACTCCCTCATCTCAAGAAATCCGCATAAGTGAGAGCAGAGGCAAGCTCGCTTGACTATGCCGAACGACAGCGGATTATGCAATCCGCATAAAATGAAAAAAAACAGAAGATGAAAAGGTGGATAAAAATAGCGGTTTTGGCACTTGTTGCAGTG
Source organism: Mucinivorans hirudinis (assembly GCA_000723505.1). GTDB lineage: Bacteria > Bacteroidota > Bacteroidia > Bacteroidales > Rikenellaceae > Mucinivorans > Mucinivorans hirudinis. The sequence continues at coordinate 497,957 of HG934468.1, forward strand.
ATAGGTTCAATCCTTATCGGTGGTAGCCTTTGGGTGTGGTTTGCAGGTCTGTTTGTGGTCAAATTCATTGCCCGACTACTCTTTACCCTTGCATTGGCAGTTGTCCTTTATGTGATGTTTTACGCCCTTATCATCGCAGGAATACTTTGGATATTAATCAATTAAAAACAGATACCATTATGAGTTTTTTAACAGACACACAGAAGTTACACGATTTTGTAACCCTTAGCAAGAACGACTTTTTGAGCCGTTACCCACAGGTCAGTGAACCGCAGTACGATTACGCAATCGCAGTGTATAACTTAATCTAACAGCACAATGAGAGCAAGACGAAATAAGACAGTAGCCCAACAGTGCAGATATTACGAGGTAGAGAACATTTTCGAGTATATGGTAAGTGTCTATATTAACGGCAATATCACTCCGTTTCGGGGAATGTACCAGGAGTTAGACCAAGAGGCACAGCGGTTATTTATCCGCTATCTATTCAACGAGGCAAACCCACGCTATACCGAAGAGATAATTTTAGCAACCATTTAACAGCAGCCGATTATGACAACAATAGCTTTAACAATAGAGGGCATATACAGCCTTATGGACAGCACCTATACGCTGACCTATATAGAACGCACCCAAAATCTGAACAATGCAACGGCGGTTATTGCCGAATGTATGGAACGTAAATCGACACAGCCGTTGAACGACCACCTTAACCAATCCTTTGTCTATGCACAGAGCGAGGCGGTAGATACCATTTGCGAGGAGCTAAAAGAGAGGTGCCGAGAGAATGGCTACATACACGAGGAGATAGATATGTTTTTTGACTTGTACGATGACCTTATCCGTGATGAGATATACAGCCGTGATAACTCCGACATTCTTGCCGACCTACTGCGCAACACCAACGATATACCTATCCGTGTGGAGTTGCACTCAAATTACGACTGCATCAACTCACACTACTTTGAGGAGGTCTATTGCTACAATGAGAACTATTTCGGAGTAATGGTAGATGCACTCAATCTCAACCCGAAAAAGGTCAAAGAGGTATTGAGCAACGCAGGAATAGTTGTCGAAGACTACTGCCCCGACATCAAAGAGCGTAACGGCAAGGAGTTGGCAGACTACAACCAATTTGCCGAAGAGATAGCCAACTCCACCGCACCTGCCAACCTATTGGTATTTGTCGGAACGGTCAAAGCAATGGAGCTATACGATGCAGGGTTCAACCTCAAAGCGGTAACTATTCCAAAAGGCAACGTGTGTGGCATATTCAGCGGTATGCACGGAGGCGGTTCGATGTTGGAGATAGAACTCAAACAAGCGACCACCCTGCAACTCAAAGCCAAGCCATACGACTACTTCAACCTTGTATTAGACAGCGACAAGAGCAACGGTTACTCCATCAGTGATGTTTACGGAGTAGATGATAGCTTTTACGGCAAGGCGATAGCGATAACCGCACAGACAATTTAGTAATCAATCGGGGCAGGATTAAACCCCTGCCCCACAACACCAAAGAATATGAAAGCAACAGACCATTTCAAAGAAACCATACAGACCTATTTGGAGCAACGTGCCGAGTATGACGACCTATTTGCACACGCATACCGCAATCCATTGAAGAACCTTGATGATTGTGTTACCTACATTTTGAACTATGTAAAAAACAGCGGTTGTGCAGGGTTCTCCGATGAGGAGATTTTTGGTCAAGCAGTGCATTATTTTGACGAGCCGGACATCGAAATCGGCAAGCCCATCGACTGCAAAGTGGTGGTAAACCGCACCATTGAACTGACCGAGCAAGAGAAAGCAGAGGCACGAGAGAAGGCAATCAAACGTGCGCAAGACGAGGCGTATGCCAAACTTACCCAACGGACTAAACCAACCAAAACCACCCCACAACAACCCCAAGCATCACTATTTGATTTTTAAGCCCTATGAAAGCGAAGAATAAATTTCAACAGCACGTTATAGAGTTGAGTAAAACTCTGCCCAAGATTACCGAACCGCAAAAGCGTTGGGCATACAAGCACTGTTTCAACCATATTGGCAAACGCAACCCCAAAGGCGAGATAACTTGCCTTGAGTGCGGACACAAATGGAACGGTGGTAACAGCCCCCTTGCAGACGCAGTTTTGGGTTGCGAGTGTCCCAACTGCAACACTCAACTCACCGTCAGCACCACCCGACAAAGGGTATTCAAGGAAACCGAGTATTTCGGAGTGGTTACCACTTGTGGCGAGTTTCAAGTGTTGCGATTTTTCTACATTAACGCTTACCGCAAGGCAGGGCAACCAATCAAATACACCTGCACGGAGGTTGTGCAACGGTGGATAGCCCCCAACGGCAGAACGGCTATTGTCGCACGGTTGCGTTGTATGAGCATAATGTATTACGACCTTTGGAATCTCTCTACCGACCTTGAAATCCGTACCCCACACCGCTCACACGATATTAGCCCTGCAAAATACTATCACCGACAGCGATTTATCCCCAAAGTGCATCGCAACGGCTTTAATGGCAAGTACCATAAGATAGCACCCTTTGACCTGTTCCGCACAATCCTTACCAACCCCAAAGCCGAGACGTTACTCAAAGCAGGTCAATACGCACTACTCAAACACTTTGTATATAGCTCAACACGCAATATCGACAACTATTGGAACTCTATCCGCATAGCTATTCGTAACGGCTACACCATTGAGGACGGCTCCGAGTGGTGCGACTACATCGACCTGCTCCGCTACTTTGGCAAGGACTTGAACAACCCGACATACGTTTGCCCTGCCAACCTAAAATCCGTACACGACCGCCTTGTGGCGAAAAAACAAGCCCGACTTGAGAGGGAGCGTTTAGCAGAGCAACGCCAAAAGGCACGAGAGAACGAGGAGCGTTTCCGAGAACTCAAAGCTAAATTTTTCGGCATCTCCTTTTCTGATGGAGCAATTGAGGTGCGAGTATTGGAGAGTGTGGATGAATTTTTCGAGGAGGGAAAAGCGATGCACCATTGTGTATTTACGAATGATTATTACCTCCGTCCCGATAGCCTTGTGTTTTCGGCAACTATTGACGGCAAACGTATTGAAACGGTAGAAATATCGCTTAAAACACTCAAAGTGGTGCAATCTCGTGGAGTGTGCAACAGTAGCACCGAGTACCACGACCAAATCGTAAAACTTGTAAACAAAAATAAAAACCTTATAAGCAGACGGTTATCAGCGTAACCGTAAAAAACACCTAATAATCACCAAGAAATCACCCAATAATCACCGAGAAATCACCTAAACTTATGAATAATTCAATCAACCGCAACGGTATATCCGTATGCCCACAATCAGAGGAACGATATGTTTACTTTGACCTTATGCCCCGACTTAGCCGTAAGAGCAGATACTGCCAATACGACTACCGCCACACGGACGGAGAGCTATTCTCAACCGTCGCACCGACTTTGGAACAGTGCCGAGCCAAGCGAGATGAGTGGCTTGAAAAGAAACAGTAGTAACGAATGCGGGCAGACTTGCAAAAAGTCCGCCCGTTACTTTCTTTCGTGAGCCTGAGCGGGAAGAAAGTAACAAAGAAACCATTAAGGGACAATTGCTGATAGTAGTTTATTAATCTGTTCTTTAAACCAATTTGTTGAAGATAGTTTATCTTCTGTAATATGAAATTGTTCTAATATTTTTTTATTGAAATCATCTTTTAAACTAAATGATTTTAAGAAAATATCGACATCGTCAGAGTCTATATTAGCTATAATTGATTCTTCATTAGAATCTTTGAATTTATCTTCCTTAATTCTAAATTCCTCATAGCCATTTCTACTGGTTTTAAGTTTAAGAAGTACGTTATCTCTTTTTTCATTTTTCTGCCTAATTATTTCTTTGGTGTAATCATCAATGTTTAATCCTTCAATCTTTAACTCTGCAATATTGGATGGATGATAAAGGTAATTCTCATAACAATAATAATCTAATATAAAGTAATTCGAATGTTTTTTCTTTATTTTGGATATTTCATTGTCACTAAGAAAATCTCTATCTCTCAATCCAAAAAGCAGTGGGTTGGCTGATACTTTTATATATACACTGTTGCTATTAGTTTCAGGTTGAAAATGGATTCTGCTAAACCCTAATTTATTAAAAATAGCCGCATTTTTATTTTCGCAAAATATTATAATGTTCTCCTTTTCATTAGGCACTAACAAGTTTTTTAGTTCTTGGTTGAGCTTGATAAGTTGATCGTTATTTTCATCGACTTTTGTTTTTTCGTAATACTTATCATGGATAGACTTCTCTATCACATTTAATTTATCTTTATTAAATAAAGTTTTAAGTTTTATTGAGAATGTGCCACATTCCCTCGAAAACTCTTTTCGGGCTCTTTCTATTAAATCATCGTACTGATCTTTTATCTTCGTACAGATTTCAATCTGATTTTCAATCTCTTTTTTCTTTTGTGCTATTTCGGCAACTTTCTCATTTTGATAGGCAATAAGTATTTCTTCCGTTCTTTTTTGTCCTTTTTCTATGTATGAACTCACAATGGTAGTTAGCTCACTTAATTGGGTTTGTATATTTGAAACAGTTTCATTAAGAAGAGAATTCTTATGCTCCTCTTCTTTCAGCTTCTGGGATGCTTCGTCATATTTCTTAAATATTTCTTCTTTTATTAATTCCGCATTGCTCTCAACAGTGCTAGATGGCTTAATTTTTTGCCGAATAGCATTATTTGTTAGTATTTCAACTATTTGCTCACTTGAAAAATCATCACTTCCTGCATAAAAAGATAATGCTTCTAATATTTTTAGACTAACCTTTTCTCCGTCAGAGTCAGTTTCTTTAAATAAGAATGGTAACCTTAGATTCCCTAATATTGCATTCTCAAAATTTTGAGTTCGAGGAACCCAAAATTGGAGCATAGAAATTAGATCATTTGGATGTAAACAAACTCCTATTTTGACAGTTTTATCAATTTTTTGTTTGTATCGGTCAAAAGACAGCAACCCATAATCTAGAGTAACTATCCAATCGGATATGTCTTTAGGGCTATCTGTATATGGGCGCTTATCTTGAATAATATGCCATAACTGAATATCATGTTTTAACTTATCTTCAATTCTTCTTTCTGCATATTGAAGTTCTATTTCTGTATAATTATTTAGTTGATGAGACTCTTTTAACCTATTTAGCCTATACTGTGTCTGCGCTAGTAAATCATCAATTACTTTTTGCTCAGTAGAGTAATTCGCTAATCGTTTCTCATTAAATAATTCAAGCCCTTTTTGTCGAATGGAAACAGTAAAGTTTGTCAAATATGGGCCAAAGTAATTATCTAAATCAATCATTGATTTTTGACTAATACATTTGTCGAAATATTTCTTTAATATTCCTGAAAATTCTTCATTTCTTTCGGCTGCATAAGCGTAGTTTAGTATAATACTTCCCTCTATTCGGACAGTTTTTGTATCTGCTTAAGATAGTATTTGTTTCTTTGCTCTCGGGTTATTGTTAGTTGTTGTTTTAGTGTTTGTTTCATTTCGTTGCCCTTAAGGGCAACGAAATGAAACAAACTTTTTCTATGCCGCCGTCATATAGACCTCACTCGGAGTCTTGTATTCAAGCGATTGATGTAGCCTTTCGGTGTTGTAAAGACGAAAATAGTCAGTCAAGCCATCATATAACTCTTTGCCGCTGCCGGGGTTCGACAGGTAAATATACTCATATTTTACGCTGCGCCACAACCTTTCGACAAAAATATTATCCAAAGCCCTACCTTTACCGTCCATACTTATCTGTATCTCATTTTCTTCAAGTATCTTAACGAACTCCTTGGCCGTGAACTCACTCCCTTGGTCGGTGTTGAATATCTCCGGCTTGCCGTATCTGGCAATAGCCTCTTTGAGCAACTCTTGGCAGAACTCGCTATCGTGAGTATTGCTTATCCCCCAAGCCAACACAAAGCGCGAATGCCAATCAATGATGGCGCACAGGTACATATAACCTCCATTCATTGGGATATAGGTGATGTCGGTACTCCAAACCTGATTTACCCTGTCAATAGTTAATCCTCGCAATAGATAGGGGTATATCTTATGCTCCTTATTATGCCACGTGGTGTTAGGCTTGGGGTAGATAGCACTGATGCACATATCCCGAAAGTAACGACGCACTCGCTTAGGGCTTATCGTAAAACCCTTCTTTCGCAAGTGTTCAGTCATCCGCTCGACACCATAGAAAGGCATTTTGGTATAGGTGCGGTCTATCTCTGCTTTAACAGCAAGCTCATCTGCACTTGCTCTTCCTTTGCTCGCATAGTATATGCCACTGCGGCAAATGTTTAGCAATATGCACTGCTGAACTAAACTCAGCCGAGGATGATTCTTTTCTACCATCTCTCTACGCTCGGCTAACGGGATTTGAGTAGCTCCCACTTTTTTTTTAAGAACTCGTTCTCTATCTCAAGCTGACCAATCTTGCGATAAAGATTGTTCTCTACCTGCTCATCAGACTTGACTTTACGCTCCTTGTCAGTCGAGAAAATGGCGGTCGCTCCCTCCTTGAACTGCTTCTTCCATACCCCAACCTGCGTCGGATGAACTTCATAAATCGAAGCAATCTCATTGACTGTCTTCAAGCCCTTGATAGCTTCCAAGGCTACTGCCGCTTTGGTCTCTGCCGAAATCTTTTTCCTCATAGTTTGTCTCATTTTTTATGAGACCAAAGATAACCAAATTATAGCTTAAACTGCTGTCCTATTTTTGGGGAGTATTATATTAGTGTTGGCTTAATTCGACATAGATACTCCTTAAATTTCCCCAATAGGTTTTGAAATTCTTCTATGGTTAATGGTAGTATGTAAAATTTTATATTGACTTTATTTTTAATCTCATTAAGTAGACTTAATAAATATGAAGTAGCCTCATTAGATGGATTGTCGTGAAGATCTAATAAAGTTAATAGAAAATTAGTATCAACAAATACTCTAAGTATAATACTTCCCTCTCTTCGGACAGTTTTTGTATCTGCTTAAGATAGTATTTGTTTCTTTGCTCTCGGGTTATTGTTAGTTGTTGTTTTAGTGTTTGTTTCATTTCGTTGCCCTTAAGGGCAACGAAATGAAACAAACTTTTTCTATGCCGCCGTCATATAGACCTCACTCGGAGTCTTGTATTCAAGCGATTGATGTAGCCTTTCGGTGTTGTAAAGACGAAAATAGTCAGTCAAGCCATCATATAACTCTTTGCCGCTGCCGGGGTTCGACAGGTAAATATACTCATATTTTACGCTGCGCCACAACCTTTCGACAAAAATATTATCCAAAGCCCTACCTTTACCGTCCATACTTATCTGTATCTCATTTTCTTCAAGTATCTTAACGAACTCCTTGGCCGTTAACTCACTCCCTTGGTCGGTGTTGAATATCTCCGGCTTGCCGTATCTGGCAATAGCCTCTTTGAGCAACTCTTGGCAGAACTCGCTATCGTGAGTATTGCTTATCCCCCAAGCCAACACAAAGCGCGAATGCCAATCAATGATGGCGCACAGGTACATATAACCTCCATTCATTGGGATATAGGTGATGTCGGTACTCCAAACCTGATTTACCCTGTCAATAGTTAATCCTCGCAATAGATAGGGGTATATCTTATGCTCCTTATTATGCCACGTGGTGTTAGGCTTGGGGTAGATAGCACTGATGCACATATCCCGAAAGTAACGACGCACTCGCTTAGGGCTTATCGTAAAACCCTTCTTTCGCAAGTGTTCAGTCATCCGCTCGACACCATAGAAAGGCATTTTGGTATAGGTGCGGTCTATCTCTGCTTTAACAGCAAGCTCATCTGCACTTGCTCTTCCTTTGCTCGCATAGTATATGCCACTGCGGCAAATGTTTAGCAATATGCACTGCTGAACTAAACTCAGCCGAGGATGATTCTTTTCTACCATCTCTCTACGCTCGGCTAACGAGATTTGAGTAGCTCCCACTTTTTTTTTAAGAACTCGTTCTCTATCTCAAGCTGACCAATCTTGCGATAAAGATTGTTCTCTACCTGCTCATCAGACTTGACTTTACGCTCCTTGTCAGTCGAGAAAATGGCGGTCGCTCCCTCCTTGAACTGCTTCTTCCATACCCCAACCTGCGTCGGATGAACTTCATAAATCGAAGCAATCTCATTGACTGTCTTCAAGCCCTTGATAGCTTCCAAGGCTACTGCCGCTTTGGTCTCTGCCGAAATCTTTTTCCTCATAGTTTGTCTCATTTTTTATGAGACCAAAGATAACCAAATTATAGCTTAAACTGCTGTCCTATTTTGGGGGAGTATTATAAAGATTTGCTTGAGTTTTTGAACTTTTATATATTTCATCAACTTCCTTTGGTTCCAAACTGCTTGCTTGAATAAAGAAGTAGGCATCTCTGAGAGATAGAATGTATTTCTTTACATATTCGTTTTTGAAATCTAAGAAGTCAATAATTACTCTTCTTATTCCATCTTGATCTGATTGATAGTTACATATGAAATGTTGAAAAACTGAATTTTCTTCAATTTTTATTTCCTCTTTTCCACTTATCCAGCTTGTTGTTTTTGCTCCGATTGATTTTATTATTGGTATCAACAAACGGCTTTTAAAATCGTCCCAAATTGATTTTCCAATCAAATGAGGAAGATGTGTAGTACATAGAGTAAGAAAGAAATTATATGTTTTTTCTTCAATATCAATTTGCTCTGATAACTGTTGTTTAAAATCTTGATATATACTTTCAGCTAATATATATCCAGTTGGTGTTAATTCTATTTTTGCTGTATTTTTAAGTTTATCTATCTCATTATCGAATGTTTGCCTGTTCAAGTTGCTATTTACTTCTTCTGTTAATATCTTAAAGATTTGTTCAGCCGAAATAGGCATATTATCATTATGATGATTGCCAATTGTAGAAATAATCAAACTTTGGATTGACTTTTCTTGCCATCCAGCTTCATTTAATTTAATGTGATGTATTAAAGAAATAACACCTGAAGACAGTTCTTGCATAGTTATCTTAGATTAAAAAATAAATTATATGCAAAGTTAATCACAAAAAAGCACCCAACAAAATAATATTGGGTGCTTTTAATCAGTTTATTGCAAAATTTTTACTCCTCTTTGTCAGAATCATCCTGAAACGAAATAGAGAGGTCATATCGCTGCCCGAAGTTGTCCCAAATGTAGATGTCTATCTGTTGTTGGTCGGTGCAGTGGGAAGTGTAGTAGAGCCGAAAGGTATCTTTGTTCAACTTGTAGATGTCGTTGGGAGAGAAGACCAAGCCTTCATCGTTGCGGAGTTCGCCTTTACCGTCAGGTTGGAAGTAGCCGATGTAGAATTGTGCATCGGCATAGTTGCCCGACTTGTGGAGTTGGCAGCGGATTTCGGCTGTTTCGCCTTTGACGATACGTTTCTGTACGGGCATTGTTGAGAGCGAGAAGTCGTACATCTGCTGAATGTCGAGTTTGTCGCTACACGAGGTGAGCGAGAAGATAGTGCCACAAACACAGGTGGCAATCAGTATAATAAATGCAATTTTCATAGTTCCTATTAGTTTATGATGAATTTCAGCCCTACGCCAAATTGCGTATGGAAATGCCCGATGGAGCTGCCCCACATTATCCGCTCTCGTGCGTTTACAAGTAGCACCAAACGGTCGGTCAGATAGGTTTCGAGTTCCAGCGTGATAGCTCCGCCATAGATAAAAGCATCTTTATTGCGGAGTGTTGCCCCGTCAAAGAGCATTTTTTCGCCCCAATTACTCGTTTCGTAACCTGTCAATGCTGAACCCCCGATACTCAAGAAGAAAGTTTTCGAGGGGTCAGATAGGAATTTGACATAGTAGCCTGCTTCGCCTGTAAACTGAGATTTAGGGATATAAATATCCTTGTAGGCATACTCCTTTGAGAGATACTCCGCACCCAATACCCAGCGATTGCCGTTTTTGGTGTAGGTCGAAAGTCCTGCTCCGAAGTAGTAATTGGTAGGTTTTTGAACTCCGTCCACAAAACCGCCTTTGAGTTCTATCCCCCGCATTTTCGGGAGATAGCGTTGGGCGTGTGCCTGCCCTGCGGTCAGGGCAAGCAATGCAACCAAAATCATTAGATAACGCTTCATACTATTTCACTTTGAGTTCGTTAATAACTCGTGCACGCACGATGTCGTCGTTCTCGATGATGAACGATTGATGACGACCGCCTGACTTTTCGTGAAGCTCCACGACCAACTGTTTGTCGTCCGGAATGGTGAATTTCTCCATTGTGAATACGGTTCGCTCATCTTTGTTGCCTGCAATGCGTGTGGCATAGTTGTAGGCACGGAGAGGGAAAATCACTTGTTCTTGAATGGCAGTGCGTTTCGCCACTTTCTTGTCAACAATCTTAAAGACAATGAAATCTACATCGAAAGGTACGTTGGAGGTGTTGCGGATTTGTGTATGAAAATACAACAGCCCGTTGTGGGTGTATAGCCCTTTCAGCAGATACTGAATGCCAAAAGACTTTGAGCCGATATGCTTTACCTCTCGGTTGTCGTTCTTGTGGATTGACTTCATAATCAGGTGCACGAGTTTCGGCGATTCGCTGCCAAGCTCCTCCAGATAGATATCGAGAGCATTATTCGGGCGATTGACCGCACTGCCATCGTGGATAAAGTCTTTCATCTCAATGTTTAGCAGCAGCGGTTCATCGGCATATTTTACATTGAATGTGTAAAAACTGCCGCTCTCGGTAATCACCGAAAAGTTGGTTTCGGTGCGGAAATTCTTAACCGTTGCCTTGACACGGATAACATTCTCCGCTCCGTCCGCCTTACCTGCAATAAGGTTAGGCGAACCCAAATCGACGTAGCGAACTGCCGAGGGGAAGATGATGTGCACCGTCTTATCATACGTTACCTCGATACCGTGAGGCGGTATCATACGGTCAAACGTTACCTTTTTGGTCAGACCGTGATAGAGGTCGCCTGTTGTCTCCTGTGCATTGGCTGCACCGATTACGCCCAGCATCAGGGCAATAGCTAACATTACTTTTTTCATTTTTACTATGGATTTTAGTGGGAGGCATAGCCTCATTTGTTTGTAATAAATGTTCTTAATTTTTCTGTTGATAAAGCATCAGGTTATACCCTGCTTTGAGGTGGACTTTGATAATCCGCATCTTCTTGGCAATGTACTGCGAAGTGCCTTGTATCGCCCCTTTGCCGAGGTCGGTCAGCAGTTGGTCGTCTGCACTCTGTTGCGAGATGTTGATGGAGCTGCCGAGACCTGCACCCATATTGGCGGCAACCTCTTTAATGGCACTCATCTCCATCGAGCCGGGGATAAAAATGCCGTAGGCTAAGCATCCGCTGCCAGTCACCACATTTCTGTGGTAGGATTGCGGATACTCGCCCCCGAACCGTACGTACATGTCTCCACGTATACGGCTCTCCATTAATATCATCAGCCTAATTGTCATGTACCCTCTTGTTACAGTGCTCGCATACTACCAGAGTTTTACGGTTCTTTTTCATCATTAAACGTTCCCAGTCTTTTTCACCTTTCAATTTCTTGATGTTTTTGACTTGGAACATAACGACTTCACCATTTGCTCCGCAGAGTTCACATTTGCGGGTTTGCAGTCTTTTTATTAGACTGGGCTCCTTTTGAATGTATCTGCTTGGCAGTAAATCACTGTAAAGGATTTTTGGACACTTTTTCTTGCGTTTGAATCCTTCATTATAGAATTTCCGATATTTAGTTACTCCTTTTTCATCATTATATGGTATTGCAAACTCTTTATTTATTTTGAACTTGTTTATTACCTTACTGACAGAGCTTTCAAGTTTACCGGAGAAAGTTTTATACATACTGTACTCCATAATGTGGTAGAAAGAATTTATGTATCCACTATTGTTTGCTAAAGAGTAGTAATTGTAGAACCCTCTGATTTCTGCGTTGTATTTGTCCAGTATATCCAGTAGACTATAGTTTATGAGAAATTTTCTTGCTTTTGACTCCCATGCTTCCTTCCCTTTCGGGTAGGTGTATTGTATCGCATCATAGCTTTCTAATTTCTGCCTAATAGTATCTGTAGTGATATACAGTACGACTTTACCATTGAACGCACGCTTTAGTATTCCATTCTTATCTCTTTTGGTATCGTATGATTTACGCACAAAGATGTCGTATCCCAGAAATTTTGCCGGTTCTTTCGCATTGGTTATCAGAGTTTTTTCTGCGGACAATTCCAATTTCAGACAATTCTCCATATATTGAGAAATATCCTTTTTGAGTTGGATACAATCTGCTTTACTACCCGTAATTCCAATTAGAAAGTCATCAGCATATCTGACGTATTTTAATCGTCTGTACCTATCATCCATTTCGTTACCATGTGGAATTTTTGTTCTTTCTTTCTCAATTTCTCGAATGGAAGAGGCTAATTGCTTTCTTACATTCGGATCTTTTTCGATTTTAAGCTTTGTAGACAGCCGACCTTTTCGCACTGTTAATGTGCCGCTTCTCGTATCTAATCTCCTTTTCTTTCCACAATCGAAGTTTTGGATATACTCTTTCATGTATTTGTCGAACTTGTCAAGGTAGATATTAGCCAATATTGGGCTAATGATACCTCCTTGAGGTGTTCCACTATACGTTCTATGAAATGTCCAGTCTTCGACGTACCCCGCATTCAAGAACTTTCTGATGAGATTTATAAACCGTTCATCATCAACCCTTTCTTTCAGTATATTTATCAATATTTGATGATTTATATTGTCGAAGAAGCCTTTTATATCTCCTTCGATAAACCATTTTACACCACTGAATGTGTTTTGAATGTTTGACAATGCAGTATGACAACTTCTTTTTGGTCTAAACCCATGAGAAGAATATTCAAAGTATCCTTCATATATGGCTTCCAATACCATTCTTATGACTTCCTGCACTAATTTGTCTTCAAAAGAGGGTATTCCAAGTGGGCGTTTTTTGCCGTTTTTCTTTGGAATATAAACCCTCTTTGAAGGGTGTGGTTGGTACGTCTCATTTTTGAGCGTATCAATTAGATTTTCGATTCGAGACAAACTCATTTGGTCAGCAGTCCTTCCATCTAACCCTTTAGTCATATTCCCTTGATTTGCATATATGTTCTGATAAGCAACATAATACATCTCTTCGTTGAACATGATACGGTAAAGACGGTTGTACTTATAAGCCGAATTATCGCTATGTCCCATTAGACTGTTTAATACTTTCTCCGAATTTCTCATAATGTCTCTCACATTTTTCATTAATTGTATTAAAGATATTAACTGCTCCCCTTCGCCATGTACGAGGCTTTCCCTCGCTCAGACTACTACGAGAGCTCCGTTACCATGCTGGATATTCAGAGGCTTCACCTCATAGCCCTTAGGCATTCCAGTTTAGGTAATCCTCGTTTAGTTGTGTAATAACTTAGCTTGATGAATTGTCGGATACGACTTTCGTCCTTTTATGCTTATTGCAATTGCGTCGTGATAAGTTCCATTGCTCTAACCTCCAAGAGGGTAAGGTAGAGTATCACGATTAAACGTTATTGTCTAAATTCTTTCAGTCAATATTAACTGCCTTACGTTTTAGCTTACGGTCTAACCGCTCAGACTATCGTTCAATCAATCCAGATTTTATCCTCATATTCATCGTTTCATCTTGCCATTCAGTCGCAACTTGGCAATTAGTTGACTTATGGCTTTCCTGACATGCTACACTCCCTGTCGCGTTTCCTTGAACAGATAAGTCAGTTGATGATAGGTTTTTCGAACACTAACCTAATCTCTTGCCAAAGAGATATTTATTACACACCCTTACGAGCGCAGCTCTTGTCCATCGGAGTCGATAACCGTCAGTGTTACAGGGATAATCAAACCCTCGTATTCGAGTGAGGTGATTGAGATACCGAGCCGTTCGCCTTGAATCTTCGCCATTCCGGTAACGAGTGCATTGCGTGGGACAATAGTTTCGCCAGCTCTCATCGGTTCGAGTAGTCGCATTCTGACTGCCTGACCGTCCGTAATGGTTTGGTTATCGTGAATGCACGCTTTAATCGTGTTCTTCTCCGACTTACCCTCCGTGCCGACTGCCGTGTGAAAACCCATATTTCGCTCCTGTGAGTAGTCGGCAATGAATTCCGAATCGCTAACAGGTTGCGTAAGTCCCGACACAATCCGCTGCTGAACCTGACCGATAGGGGTCATTTGTGCCTTGCCGTTTTTGTAGGCTTCTACGGGTTTGGCGGTTTCAGTTATCGAAACAGTGGGCTGTGTCGGTGGCGTTGCTCCGCTCTGACCTGACGGCAGATACTTCGCTGCCAATTCGTATGACTTCTCCATAAGGGCAAGTTGCTCATCCATTGCATTGCGTGGCGACTCTGCCTGTTCCAATCGTGCGTTCAGCTCCTCCAACTTCAACCGCATCTCCTCCTTTTGCATAAATTCGGCGTCGTTCGGCAATCCAAGCCTATGGCTTGATTGCTCTCTCTCCTTAGAATTTTCAGGGTCTTCTTTGGGTGTTTCGTAGAAATTACCCAAGGTGCGATTGATGTCCTGATAGGCATTTGCCGAGGCATAGATGGTTTCACGAGGTCGGGAGCTTCCGCCACCACTGCCATAGCTGCGTTGCGGCTCGGTGTAGGGTTCGGAATAGTCCTCTTCGTATTCATCATCGCTGCCAAACATAGAGGCTAAATCCTGCATCTGAGAGCGACGCTCCTCTTGCTTACGATCCATTAAATCCTGCTCGTAGGCAGCTTGTTTGTCTCCGACCATCTGTTTATTAGTGGGTGAGGGAACTTCGGTATTGTAGCCTGCCTGCTCCTGCTCTTTCGCCTTATCCTCGTCTGAGGGTGCAAAAATCAGCCACATAGCACCTACGAACATTGCCACCATCAGCGGATAGATAAATAGCTTCTTGCGTTTCTGACGCTCCGCTTCGGTCAGCTCCTTACGTGGTTTGTCAGGCTCACTGTGAGCCTTTGTTTCAATCTTGTTTTCGTCCATTGTTGTTGAAATTAAATTGGTTAATACTATCTTTTTGTTGCAGCTTCAGCCCCTCGATGTGTTCAATTTCGATACGTTGCCCCTCGTTTTTGCCTATCTGATAGATTGCCGAAACGAATATGTAGAGCGAGGTGATTCCGAACACGGCAAACATTAGAAGGATGACCGCCAGCCGCTTTTCGGGGGTTATCCGTCCGCACAGGTGGCGAAGTTTATCTTCAGTCCAATCCTGAATTTTGATTACTATGCGGCGTATCATCGCTTTTGCGTTTTGATGTCCTTATTCTCGACCACCTCAAAGGCTTCGATGATAAAGCCGTGAGGGTTGTTGTCTGAGCGGACAGAGTTCAATAGGTTACATTTTGTAACCAGACTACGCTCGGTGACGTTGCTCTCTCGGATAATCATCTGACGTGCATAGGTATTGACCTTGTACGGATATGTATCAAAGTTGCACGCTACACTATCCACCTGCACCACCTGATTGACGTTGCCGGCGATAATGCGGTTGTAATACCCCTTTTCGGCAAAGTCGGTGTAGTAGTTAAATGCACTTTTGTCTGCCAAGAGCAGTGCTCGTTTGATGTTGCTCTCAATCGCATTTTTATCGGGCGAGAGGGTGAAAAATAGCTCGTGAAAACGCTTGACGTGTTCTCGTGCTTCGACAGGTCGGTTTTGCGACAAGTCTTGCGAGAGGGCGAGCATCAACGATTTGCCACCGTCCAACACGTAAATCTTTTGGCGTTGTGCTTCGGCAAATGTGTAGGAGCTCCAAATGGAGTATCCCGCAATGCCTACGCACAAGCTGATGAAGATGATAGCGAAGAGGCGTATCTGCTTGAAACTGCTCTCGATGTTTTTTAATGACTTAAATTCCATTGCTTTTTTATTTTTACATTTCTAATAAAAGGGTCTGTGACCCCCTGCGGTGGCTCACCGTTTATTTACCAAGAAGGCGACCTGAGATATTTCCTGCTGCCGCACCTGCTCCGGCTCCTGCCATTGAGCCTGCTTTGCCAGCGGTTGAGTTGACATTCTTGCCATAATTGCCTGCACCACCCGATTGGATAATCCACCCTGCTACGGTAGGAATGGTGAAGTAGCCGATGATGCCGATAATCATAAATACCAGATACACACCGTTGCTCGCTTCAATCGAAAAGTTGGGGTTATTCTGCAATTCGGATATATCGTTTTGGAGCATCAAGACTTGAATTTTGGCAAGTATGGAGCTGAACAGATCCGACACGGGTAACCACAGATAGACCGAAATGTATCGTGTTATCCATTGAGTTAACGTACTCTGGAAACCGTCCCAGACCGAAATTGCGAAAGCGATTGGTCCTAAAATGGCAAGGACAATCAGAAAGAAGGTGCGGATAGTGTCTATCACGAGTGCTGCTGCCGCAAAGAGCAGTTCGAGCAGCTCTCGAAACCAATCCCTCATCGACTTTTTCATCTGTGTATATTTTTGTATTAATTTGTATAATAGCTATTTAAGGTATAATTAAGAGATTAAATTTTCATCTTCGTACTCCGTGCCTATAAAGGCAGTGGTAACACCTGTTGGTTCTTAATTTTGTGCCCAAATCTCTTTGGACATAGGTCAATTTCATACTCAAGCTCTTCTAAGGGAAGTCTCAGAAAAAATGCGACCTATGTTGTTGCCTTAAATATAATGCTTGCTTAAAACGAAATAAAAAATGTAGCTTGGTGAGATGCAGCCCATTTCATAAAAATACACTAACATCAACACCTAATGCCGATAAACGATTCAAATAGTTCCGTATCTGCTTCTTCTGCTTGCGAGGATTTTTGTCGTGTAACTCAGGCTCACGATATGGTTGTTTGTTCAACAAAATGAAGTATGCGGCTACAATAATTTTATGCCCAATGGCTACAAGTGCTCGCTTCTTACCTCGTCTGCCTACCAAACTCTCATACTTTCGCTTCAAATAGCAATCCTTCTTACGTGTCGCCCCCCACCCACACTCTACCAATATCGAAGTAATATGGCTATTACCCTTTATGGTCTTTGTACTTTTTTTTTACCGGCACTCTCATTATTGCCCGGACTTACACCACAATAAGAACTTAAATGGTTCTCATCAGGAAATCGTTCCATATCAACACCTATCTCGCTTATAATACCAATGGCACTATCTCGCCCAACACCCGGTATGGTCTCTAATAGCTCCAATTCAACTTCATAATCAGAAACAGCCTTGGCTATTTCTGCATCCAACCGCTCTAACATAGCGTCATCATTAGCTATCACATCTCGATGAAACTGCAACATAAAACGATGATGATAGCTAACCTTACCTTGCAAAGCTTTGACAAACTCACTACGAGGCGTCTTTATCTTGCCGTGATAAAACCGCATTAATTGATTTACATCACTCTCTCCATCTATCAATGCACTGATGATATTGCGACCAACGGCTCCATCAACATCACTCAATACACTTGATAACTTGATATTGCAATCCTCCAATATCTTGATTATACGATTCTTCTCTGATGCACTATGAGCTACTAACTTCTTCTTGTAGCGAACTAAATCTCGTAAATCTCTTATGTCGCGTGGAGGGATAAAGCTACCCTTGAGTAGTCCGCTTACCAATAATTTGCTCAACCATTTGCTATCCTTCTTGTCGGTCTTATGACCAGGCACATTCTTTACGTGCCGAGCATTAACCAAAAGAACCTCAAAATCATCCTCCAAAATATTGAATACAGGCTTCCAATAAACACCCGTGCTCTCCATTGCAATATGAGTTACGCCCTCATCTTTGCACCAATCTCGCAACGATTCCAATGAAACGGTAAAACCGTCAAACTCCTTTGTGCCGACAACTTCGTTGCCTCGCTGAATAGTTGCAACTATCAAATCCTTATGGACATCAATCCCGCAACCAACCCCAATGTAGGGGGTAAATAGTATCTCTTCCATTGAACATAGTGTTAGTTAATCAATAGGCAAAGATACTCATCTCTGTTGGTATGCTCAAAATTTGAGATTATGACAATTTCATATTATACATACCTCGTTCGATATACATCCCCGTCATCGTCATCATATCACCCGGACTCCAGCCGAGTTCTTCCAACTGTTTGTCGAACTCCTCATTGGAGACTAAATAAGCTGTTTCGGGATTACGCATCATAGCTTCGTATTCGAGTTTATCCTTTTGTTGTCGGTACTTGTTCATATCCATCGTCTGCGACTCAAGCATCTGATGTGTACCTTTGACAACAGGCGACATTACGCCGTTAATCGTTCCAAGCACGAGCGAGGGGAAGAACATAATGCAGATGCCGATAGCAAATGGACGGAGCATTGGATATACATCAATCGGTTCGGCACGAGCCAAGGATTGCCACACACGGGAGGCAACATAAATCAAGGCTCCGAGTCCGGCGATACCCTTTGCGATACCTGCCATATTGCCGCACAGGGGCATCATCTCTACATACAGATTTCGTAGAATCTGGTGCAGGTTTGAAAAATCTACTGATAACATCATCATTGCTTACCAGTATCTATCGTTAGCATTGCCGTAGAGAGCCATCACACGGTCAGTGTCGCCCTGCTTTTGGGCACGTAGGTAGCTGACGGAGATGTTTTTGTTGGTGTAGTATCCCACCAAATTGCGGTACTGTTTCACCGAGTTGTAACAGCGATCTACCACATCCATTCGCTCCTTGTCACTCATCGAGAGGGTCGAGATATTAACCACCGATTTGAGTTCATTGAGCACTCCTGCGCTCTCTTCCAAGAGTTTGGCGTACCCAAAGGCGATTGCCCCCAACTCCTCGACACGGTAATTCGGGTCTCGGAGCATTCGCTGAAAGTTCACTACATAGATGTCCGAGATTTCGCCAATCATTAGGATAGTCTGCTGTACCTTGCGAGCGTCCTTAACAAGATTATTTACAGCCTTTAACGCATCGTAATACTTCTTGTCGGGTAGGTCGGGGACATTGCTGTCCCTTTCCCCCCTAAGAACCGTACGTGATACTTTCGCATCATACGGCTCAAGCAACTCAAAATTCATAATATGAATTTGACTCATTTTATCTTCCATTTTTATTAGACTTCATTCTCCATTTGCGGCAATCATCGTGAAACAATACCTTTTCCGTTTTGCCGTTTACCAATCTCTCGGTAATACTCCACGGGGTGCTTTTTCTGATAGGTTCGCCACAAATTACACATCTGCGTTTTTGCTTTTCCCACATCCGTACAATGACACTTTTGCCATTGGCTGATAGCAACATTTGACGGGTTTCCCTCTTGTCAAAGTATGCTTTCCAATCGGTGTCATAGGGATTGGCATCGCATTTGAGTTTGGCATATCGGGTTACTTTTGTGTCAGATAACCTTTTGACAGAGTGGTAAGTCACTGCTCCGTTCTCTTGGTGTTTTACAGCAAAAGTCCAGCTTCTGCCTCTGACGTTGTGGAAATATTTATCCGCAACCCAATGTTTCCCTTTGGCAGGGTGTCGCCTTAACGACCATTGCATAAGTTTTCGATAAATCTCGAAATCCATTCTTTGGAACGTCTTTGCAGTAACACAATGCTTATAGTAGTTTACCCACCCCGTTATTACGGGGTTGAGAAGTCGGATTAGGGATTCCTGCGGTATAGCTTTATGGTCATTGATAATGCCCCTTAACTTTTCGAGGAATTTCTTTTGTCCTGCCTTAGAGGGTTTGATTAACAGCACTCCTTTGTACTTACGAATGTTGAAGCCAAGAAAGTCAAAACCTTCGTCAATGTGAGTTATCTTCGTCTTCTCTTCTGATAGGGTAAGTCCCCGTACTTGAAGAAACTCTTTGACCATTGGCATAATCTCTTGTTCTAACATCTCCTTGTTTCTGCTGGTGATTACAAAATCGTCGGCATAGCGGATGAGATGTACTTTCGGGTAGTACGACCTTTTAGGGCTGTATAAATCGACTCTCTTAAACTTTTCTTCGAGCATTGTTTGCAAGCCGTCAAGGGTAATATTTGCCAGAGTTGGGGAAATGATGCCTCCTTGCGGAGTACCCTCTTCTGTTGGGAAAAGCTCATTGTTGAATACGAAGCCGCATTTTAACCACTTTTGTAGCATCACCCTATCCATAGGGATATTGTTTAGCAGCCATTCGTGGCTAATGTGGTCGAAGCAACCTTTGATGTCTCCCTCCAAAATCCATTGCGGAGATGATTCTTTTGACAGATTAATGAAGCATTGATGAATAGCATCACCCGTACATCTCTCCTTGCGGAATCCGTATGAGTGATTGTCTGCCGTGGTTTCAGCCACGGGGTCTAATGCCATTAAATAAAGTGCCTGCATTGCTCTGTCTTTCATCGTTGGTATTCCCAATGGACGTAACTTCCCATTACTCTTTTTGATATTTACCCGTCTGAGCGGTTGAGGCGTATAACCCCGTCTTTTGAGTTCCTTAATAGCATTAACTTTTGCATTTGGTGAGTGCCAAAGAACTTTGTCAACTCCCGATGTGTTTTTGCCTTTGTTGGAAGTCACTCGTCTTATTGCCAATACTTTGGCATAATACGAGTGAGTGAGTATCCACTGTAAAGATTTGACCTTACCGTGTTTACCCTCTTTTTGAGCCTTTACAATACGTGCTTGTAGCTTACGAACTTCAGTTTCGCACTTGTTCCAGTCGATACTTTCCCAAGTGGTTGACTTGCTGTCAGTAGATGCACACGATGTCTTAATTTCGTTCATTTGCTTTTCTGCTTTAGTAAGTTCTTAAAGTTTCTTGTAAAGTGTTACCTTACGCGGAAGTCTGCCCACTTTCGTGTGGAGTGATGTCTCAACTCCTATCCGCTCCATTACAGAGCGACGTTCGCTTTTTCCGCAATCCTATACCCGCACTCCATTCGGCTTATCTTGCGACTTGCTTACCTATCAACTGATAGGAGAAATACGGGCTTACCACGTTTTACATAAGTGACGAATGAGTGACTTAGGTTCTGTCTATACACCGGCAGTCGTTGTGTCCGTGTAATCTCACAAGGTTCGAGATTATCCGACTGCGCACCATTTTGGTTCAAGCCTGTCAGCATAATTTGGCTTGTTTCATACGTTACGATGCGTCAATAACAGTTCATTTGCATTAACCATATCACTCAGCCTCGCTCCCCAACCCCCTAATGCTGGCGGTCATTGCTTCTGCCTCACGGCTTCTGCTTTTCCTTGCGGAAGGGCTACTTTGTCTGGGTAGCTTCGTACAAACCAATCACTTGAAATGCACGTACCCATAGGCTACTACTGACGGAACAGTAGGTTTAATCTTGTTGTTAAACAATCACTTATGCAACTATACGTGTCGCACGCCCTGCTCGTAAATCTTCACGGTCTCCTTGAAATTGTTTATCATATTCGAAGCCGTCGAGGAGGTTTGCACAATCTGTTTAGTGGTGTTTACTATACCCTGTGCAAGATTGGCAGGGTCGAACACCGCCCATTGTGCATTGGCTTTGCCGACAAAAAAGAGACAGACGGCAAAAAGCATTAAAATTTTTGTTCTCATCGTTTGTTGGATTTATTCGTTAATACTTGCTCTGGTGTAATCTCCATTTGGCGAGAAGGTCAGTACATCGGTTGCCTCGTTGTACGCCACATCGATCCGAAAACCTGTGTTGAAGAAGAGATTTTCTCCCTCTCGGACTATCAGATAGGTTTCGGGCTTGACTTTTCGGGTTACGCCTGAGCGTTTGAAAATGGTTATTTTGTACTGCTCGCCCTCTTTGAAGATGAGCACGTCGGGCTTACCGCCTATGCTCACCCAGTTGCCGCATAACTTGTTCAAATCGGGCTCTTTCACCTCTGCGCAAGCGGTCAGCAGTAGCGAAGTCAGGACAAGGGCATAGCCAGCCAACTCTAAAAGTCGGCTCTTTGAAATGGTTGTCATAATGTTGATTGTTCTTAAGTTTTACTTCGTTTTTTGTCGGCAAGCTGTTTGATTGCCAACTCTATATCACCTCCCAACTTCTCGGCAAGGTTCAGCACCTCAATCTTTTCGGTCTCCTCGGTGGTGTAGGTTAGATACTCCTCTGCCGACACTTCTGTGGCATAGACTGCCGAGTGCGTACCGCCGAGTCCGATCCATACCTCTTTGTAGAGTCGTGAGGGGTTGTTCGCCTGATTGATAGAGAGTATCTGACCACGTTCTTTTTCGGTCAAACCCAGCAGGGCTTGAATAGAGCCGAACTTGTTCATGTACTTGCGTTGGTCGAGCAAGATTTTACAGTCAGAGTTATTGATAATCGCCTCCTTGACTACAGGGCTGGAGATAATATCATCCACCTCCTGCGTTACGACAATGGCTTCCCCGAAGTATTTACGGACAGTTTTGTACATATATTTCAGATACTCAGCCATTGACGGAGAGGACAACGCCTTCCAAGCCTCTTCCACAATGAGCTGTTTGCGAATACCTTTCAAGCGACGCATTTTGTTGATAAATGCCTCCATTATGATAATCGTCACCACAGGGAAAAGCTCCTTGTTCTCTTTTATGGCATCAATTTCAAAGACTATAAAGCGTTTACTGAGTAGGTCGATATTCTTATCGGAGTTGAGCAGAAAATCAAATCGTCCACCACTGTAATACTGGCGCAGCGTAGTGAGGAAATTGTCGATATTAAAGTCCGCTTTGCTCACCTTAATATCTCTGTTTTCCAACTCCGTGCGGTAGTCGTCTCGCATAAATTCGTAGAAGCTATTGAAATTCGGAACGATACTGCGGTCATCTTTGATACGGTTGATGTAGGCGGTTACCGCACTACCTAACTCGCCACTTTCCGTTTTGGAAATTTTATCCTCTTCGCTCTTCCACAAGGTCAGCAACAGTGTCTTGATACTGTCCTTTTTCTCCACATCGAAATGGTAATCATCGGTGAAAAAGGGATTAAAACTAATCGGATTCTCCTCCGTGTAGGTGAAATACACACCATCGTCTCCTTTGGTCTTTTTGTGTATCATCTCACACAAACCCTGATAGCTGTTACCCGTATCGACAAGCACCACGTGCGTGCCCTGCTCGTAGTATTGGCGGACAAGGTGGTTCATGAAGAAAGATTTACCGCTTCCCGACGGTCCCAAAACAAATTTGTTTCGGTTGGTCGTGATGCCTCGCTTCATCGGCAAATCGGAGATGTCGATATGGAGCGGTTTCCCTGTCAATCTATCTACCATTTTAATTCCGAATGGTGACGGTGAAGATTGGTAGTTGGTCTCTTGCGTGAAGAAACAGACCGCCTGTTCGATGAACGTATAGAACGATTCTTCCGAGGGAAAATCCGCCTCATTGCCCGGAATACCAGCCCAAAATAGTGTCGGCGTATCAACGGTGTTGTGTCGGGGCTTGCACTCCATTTGTGAAAGTTGCGACCCCACATCGTTTTTGATATGCTTCAACTCCTCACGGTCGTCGCTCCACGCCATCACATTGCAGTGGCAACGTACCGAGGTGAGCCCGTAGCTGTGCGCTTCGTTCAGATATTGGTCAATCCACTCCTTGTTGATTTGGTTCGAGCGGCTGTACTTCGATAGCGAGTGCATATTCTTGGCTGCTTTCTCAAACTTTTGCAGATTGGCGGCACTGTCATCAATAAACACAAACTGATTATAGATGTGGTTGCACGACAACAGCAGTCCAACAGGAGCGGCAAACGAGAGACGGCAGTCGCTTCTATCCGTTGAGAGTTTCTCGTATCGCATATCAGTGGCGGCACGGCTTGGCATATCCTCCGCATCGGAAAGCGTATGCAAACAGATATAGTTGTCGCCGATTTTCATTTCATCGGCTGCCAGTGCTATATCCTGCAAACAGGTTGTATCACTTTGCGACAGCGAAAAATACTTTTCAATAATCCCCGCTTCGCTATCCGTTCCGACAATTTCGTCAGAGGTCAGGCGGTGCAGCTTCACAAATCCGCTCTCATTCATAATGCTTGCGAATTGCCCAACCGCCTCAATAAACTTCGTTACCGTTTCGGTGTCCTTAATCTCTTTCGGGATGATGAACCCACGACACAGCGTTGAAAAGTTGCTTTGCGTGCGGCTACGCTCCTTGGTTGTTTTCGTCAGAAATAAGTAGCAGTAGTGATTTAGATAGGGTCGCTCATTGAAATGACGCTCAAAAGACCGGCTCAAAAAACTCATCTCCCCGTCTATTTGTGGTTGGTACTCCTCACGGATAAAAATATCCTGTTTGTGGACGATGCTGTAATCGGGCAATACTTTCATCGCCTTGACCCAAGCCGAGTGTACAGCTTCGTACTCCGCTGACGTTACGGTGTAGAGTTCGGGCAGCTCCACCCGAAACCCTACCGTCACATCAGCATCTTTGCTCACGATACAATCGTGTTCCACAGAGAGTAGCGGAAACTTACTCTCTAATGTGGTTGCTTTTAATGTATTTCTCATTCTTCTTTTCTATTTTGCTTATTTGAGGGACGACGAAATCTAATAAAGGGTCTATGACCCCGTCGGTTGATAATGTATTTCGGGTGGCTGCCACGGGCTTGAAGTTTCATCAATCCGTGTTCGCCATATTTGGCGTTCAAGGCGAATGTCTGCCACACCAGAACTGATGCGGCAATGACCCCAAACCCGATGCAGAACCACTGGTTGATGCCAACCATATACATTATCACAAAGAGGATAAAAGTTGCCAACAGTCCACCCACGAAGATGAATAGGTATTGACTTTTGAGCCCCTTAAACTCAACCGACTTGCCAATCCCTCTGTTGATTGGAAACTCTGCCATAGCCGTTAAAGGAAGAATGAGCGAAGAATAGTAGCAGCCACAATCAGGAAGATGCACGCCCCGAACCAGCTTGCCGCTGTTTTTGAGGTGTCGGGGTCGCCCGATGAGAACTTGCCGTAGACCTTCACACCGCCGATGAGTCCGACAACGGCGCCGATGGCGTAGATGAGCTTGGTCACGGGGTCGAAGTAGGAGGTTACCATATTGGTCGCCTCGGTGATACCCGCCGTACCGTTACCTTGTGCCATTGCGGAGGAGGCTGCCAAGAGGCAGGCTACTGAAAATAAGATTTGCTTTTTAGTCATAAATGCTTTACTGTTTTTTGCTGACGGGCAGAGGTTTTTACTCATGTGCCTCTGTCAGGGGTTAATACTTGTTTTACTTTTGGATTTTAGTGGTGGCTACTCACTCTTTCAGCCGTAATCATACTTGCTCATTGCTTTGCGTTTTTTAGTTGTTATACAAAATCCCGAATGTCGAACCCGCTGATGTCGGCAGGCACTTTCACCTCGGTGTTAGTCCGGGGATGGAGTGAAACCCCAACTGCTTCCCCCTGCTCGGAGATAGGCTTGTTTAAGATTTCATCCATTAACCCCGATATTCGTTTAGCTCTATCGGAGCTGCTTCCTATTATCTTGCTGAACAAATCGTCTCCCTCCATATCTGAAAAGAGTTGTCCCGCCTGTTTTCGCTCCTGCGGTGTGGCAGATGGATTTTCGGCAGTCTTTATCGCTGCCCCTATCTCCTCGAAGCTCGCTCCGCTGGCGTACCCTTTGGACGGAAGTCTCTCTTGTTCGTCTTCATCGTACTCCTGTGGAACATCTGAAATCCGAATATCCTCAAACGCCTCGTCTATCTGCTCGCCGGACAACCGTGCGGAGGGAGTATCTTCGTTCTCGTCGGCAAATGTAACGGCAATATCCGTAATATCTTCACCTTCAGGCTCTGTGGCAGCTTGTGGCTTCGGAATGGAAGCTACTTGCTCTTTCGGTTTCATTTTGAAGCGGCTCTTGCCGACAATTTCGTCCGTCTGTTGTGTGGGCTTGTCGGGTGCTCGCTCCTTCACTGAGCTATTATCTTTCTTCTTTCGCCCGGACAGGATATAGGCGACCAACCACGCATTGTAAAGCAGCAGCAGGCATATCAATAGTGTTTCCATAATTAAAAAATAGACTTGCTGTGCTTATTGTACAATTCCGTAATCTCGTCTTTATGAAGCCTGAAGTGTTCTTCAATAACATTATCAATAAATCCGTAGATGGAGGTGTCGTTTTGACCTATGACACTTGTAATAAGTTGAATCCGCTCGTGGTATTCTTTTCTTATGTATGCCAGTTTACCTTCTTTGGCTTTGACATTGGGTTCTTTCAAGAAGGACTCCTTGTAGCTTGAACTTTTCGATTCATTCTGTTGCGTTTCCGATGTTGGAGATGCTTGTTTTGCGGAGAAAATTCTCTTTAGTTTCATAATATTGTTGTTTTAATTGTTAAAAAATGGATTCATTATTTTTATTGTACAATTCGGTTATCTCATCTTGGAATGAGGCGAAATGATGAGCCAATACGTTGTCTATATAGCTAAACAAGGAGACCTCATCTCTACCGATTACCCTGACTATACGTTGTATCCGCTCGTGATACTCTTTGCGTACATAGGTGGTCTTTCCGAATCTTGCCGAAATGGTTGCCTCTTTCATAAATAGCTCGTGATACTCCTCGTCTTTACTTTTTTGTTTTCGACGACGGGGCTCTTCGGCTATCGTTTTTTGAGATGTAGAGACTATTATCGGCTCTGATTGTTCTTCGGCTCGCACCTGTTCAGAGTGTTCTTCTGCCACAGGTGCGAGTTCATCCTGCCTAAATGAGTTTATGATGAAATTCTCATCAATGTTATCTATTTTCAACTTTTTAGCCATCGGGTACTATTTTATGATGGTTATAATTTCCTCTACAAGTGCATCCAGATTACTGCCCCGAATGAGCATCTTATCAGCAGGAAAGATGGTGGAGCGAAACACTTGTTTACGTTCTGTTGCCGCCTCTTTGCGAAATCGCTTGCTGTCGGGCAAAAAGGTTTTCATAACAGGAAGTGCCATCCGGGCACATACCTTTTCGTACATTTCGTAGAGTTCGCTTTTTTCTCGACCATCTACCATATTCCATAGTAGATGAAATCCTTTGATGTTTGTTTTACCCGTACTCATTAGGTGCTCGTGAACTACCGTGGCAAAACGGATAGAACTCTCCATCACCACACGATCCGCAATAATGGGACAGAATATGTAGTCCATCGTAGCAATCGTATTGACAACACTGGCATTGTTAATCGTACCGGGCAGGTCGAAGAAGATAAAATCAAGAGGCTGTCCCGAATTGATTAGTCGGATAGCTGTGTCGGCAGCATCTTCAGGGCGGCTTTCAACAACGATGTAAGCCTTCTTTTGCAGACGCGTAAATTGTTCATAAGCCATCATTTTGTAATGGTCATCGTTTGTTACTGATGCTAAATCCCGCTCTCGCATATCTTTTATGCTGTACTGCGGAAAGTCGCAATCTACTACTGCTACATTGTAGCCTTTAACATAGTGGAGATAACTGGCGGCAAGCACCGTTAAAGTTGTTTTGCCTGCTCCACCTTTCTGGGTGGAGAAAGCTACATAAATTGGTTCGTTCATTTTTACATTTGTTTTATTAGTGATACAATCGTTTTTTTATCTGTTTTTACCAAGATTAGTTTTCCAATTTGGGTACATAGTGAAATATTTATTCTGCTATATACTCCAATCTTTATACTGACCAATGTTGCGATAGAACAACAGAGTGATGTTGTGCTGTTTGTTAAAAGCGATCATTCGACAATCAGTTTTAAGTCGTACCGGTCATTGTATAATTAGGTTGGTTTTTGCGTTGCCGCAATAAATATCGAAACGGTCTTATGTTCGATTATTCCAATATTCATCCGGCTATGACAACCAATTCTTCGACAAATAAACAATGAATAATGAGCAGTTGTATCCCTTTTAGCCCTCGTGGCAGCTTGTGGCGTTGGAATGGAAGCTACTGGCTCTTTCGCATCTCAAAATCAGCTCTATAAACCCCCTAACTTTGCACCCAAGCAACAAGGCTCACCGATGATGTTCGCCGCACCGTTGAGATAAGCTCTCTCCAATCCGTCCCCCTGACGGATTTTTATGTTCATCGGAACATAGCAAGGTGTCTTTTGAGTTACTCAAAAGGCAATGGGTTACTCCCATCGCACCTTGCTCTTGCAGAGGGCTGGGTTATTTACTCGGAACTCGTAAATAACTCGGTGTCGCCGTGGCGACCCTCCGAAGTCGGAAAGCCCTTTTTCATACCTGCGGTAGGCGTTAAGCGGTGGCTTATGTGGCGAAACCACAAAATTCTTAGGAGCGAAGGCAAACGAGCTTGCTCGGTTTGCTGAGTGACGACAGAATTTATGCAAAATCCACAGTTAAAATGAGAGAAAAACAGAAGAGAACGGGACGAGTCCCGAAGTTGAACCCCAAGACGCACTGCGTGATGGTGCGTTTTGATGATGAGGAACACGCCCGTTTCCTCACGATGTACGAGCAATCGGGAGAGTATGCCAAGGCGGTTTTTATCAAAGCACGGGTCTTTGGTGAGGTGTTCAAGGTGATAAAAGTGGATAACTCCACACCCGAATACTACGCTAAACTCTCCGATTTGCACGCACAATTTCGTCGCATCGGAGTTAATTACAACCAAGTTGTGAAAGAGTTAAAGAGCCGATTTTCGGAGAAAAAGGCGTTGGCACTGCTCTATAAGTTGGAGGAAATCACACGGGAATTGGTTGTCGTGAGCCGTGAAGTGTTAGTCTTGACACAGAAATTTGAACAGCAATGGTCGCAAAAATCAATGTAGGCAGCAGCCTCTACGGAGCGTTATCCTACAACGGAGAGAAGGTAAACGAGGGAGAAGGCAAACTCCTTACCTCAAATAAAATCTTCGATAACGGTACGGGAACGGTGGACATCGCTCGTGCGATGGCGGACTTCGAGCGGTATCTGCCCGAGCGTATGCGAACAGAAAAACACGTGATGCACATCTCGCTAAATCCGCATCCGGACGATAAACTGACCGATACCGAACTGGCAGACATCGCCCGTGAGTATATGGAGAAAATCGGTTATGGCGAGCAGCCCTTTGTTGTTTTTAAGCACGAGGACATCGACCGCCAGCACCTGCATATCGTCTCCGTCCGTGTGGGCAAAGATGGCAAGCGGCTCAATAACGACTACATCCACCGCCGCAGCAAACGGGCGACCGAGGCTCTGGAAAAGCAGTACAACTTGCGTCCGTCGGGTAGCCGTCGGCAACGGATGGAGCTGGGGGCGTTGCACAAGGTGAACCCAGCCGAGGGCAATGTGAAACGGCAGGTGGGCAATGTACTCAAAAGCATTTCGGGCAACTACCGTTTTCAGACGCTCGGTGAATATCGTGCCTTGCTATCGCTCTATAACATCACCGTCGAGGAGACACGAGGCAAGGTCAGCGGTAGGGAGTATCGGGGCTTTGTCTACTCGGCATTAGACGAGAAAGGCAACAAGGTTGGCAATCCGCTCAAAGCCTCCCTTTTTGGCAAGTATGCCGGATGTGATGCTTTCGATAAGCGGTGCAGTAGCTCCAAAACGGAGATTGAAAGCAAAGATTTGGGCAAGTACACCAAAGGGAAAGTGTTTGCCGCTATGGGCAAATCTTCGGGCAAGCAGGAGCTAATCACCAACCTCAAAGCCAAAGGTATTGATGTGGTGTTGCGTGAGACGGACACAGGGCGGATTTACGGAGTAACATTTATCGACCACAACACAGGGTGCGTGCTCAATGGCTCACGAATGGGCAAAGAGCTTTCGGCAAATGCACTGGAACAGTGGGTAGAGCGAAAAGAGGCTCAATATGCCGACAAGCCCGCCTATACTCCGCAAGGCGAAGCACCTGAGCAACGAGAGCTATTTGAGAAACAGAGCGAGAACGATTCGCCAACGGGAGGGTTGTTCGACAACCTATCGTTGCTCCCCGATGGGACAGACCCCGAAGAGGAGGCGTTCCGTCGTCAGATGCAACGCAAAAAGAAGAAGAGAAAAGGAATGAAAATTTAACAACTTAAAAATCAATTATTATGTCACAACAAGAGGACGATTTAAGGGCGTTAGCCAAGATTATGGATTTCTTACGAGCCGTAAGTATCCTATTTGTAGTTATCAACATCTATTGGTATTGCTACGAAGCAATTAAACTATGGGGTGTAAATATCGGTGTGGTAGATAAGATTCTGATGAATTTCCACCGCAGCGCAGGGCTGTTCGGCAGCATTGTTTACACCAAACTTGCCGCCGTATTGCTACTCGCACTATCCTGTCTGGGTACGTCGGGGGTGAAGGAGGAGAAAATCACGTGGACAAAGATATGGACGTTTATGTGCGTTGGCTTTGTCTTCTTTTTCCTTAATTGGTGGGTACTTGCCCTGCCGCTGGGGGCAGAGGCAAATACGGCTCTCTACCTGTTTTCAATGACGGTGGGCTATATCTGCCTATTGATGTCGGGACTCTATATGAGCCGCCTTTTGAAAAATAATATGATGGACGACCCGTTCAATATGGAGAACGAGTCGTTTATGCAGGAGACAAGGTTGCTTGAGAATGAATTTTCCATCAACCTGCCTACACGTTTCTACTATAAAAAGAGGTGGAACAACGGCTGGATTAACGTGGTCAATCCGTTTCGTGCCAGCATTGTGTTGGGCACTCCGGGCAGTGGAAAATCTTATGCAGTGGTAAACTCTTTCATCAAACAGCAGATTGAAAAGGGCTACTCGCAATACGTTTACGATTTCAAGTTTCCCGACCTGTCGATGATTGCCTACAACCATCTTGTCAATAATTTAGATGGGTACAAGGTCAAGCCGAAGTTCTACGTGATTAACTTTGACGACCCACGCCGCTCACACCGTTGCAACCCCATACATCCCGATTTTATGGAGGATATTACCGATGCTTACGAATCGGCTTACACCATAATGCTCAACCTCAATAAGACGTGGGTACAGAAGCAGGGCGATTTCTTCGTCGAATCTCCTATCATTCTGTTTGCCAGTATTATATGGTATTTGAAAATCTATGAAAACGGAAAATATTGCACTTTTCCGCACGCCATTGAGTTTCTGAACCGTCGTTACGAGGATATTTTCCCGATTTTGACCTCTTATCCCGACCTCGAAAACTACCTTTCTCCCTTTATGGATGCGTGGTTGGGCGGAGCTGCCGAGCAGCTCCAAGGGCAGATAGCATCGGCGAAAATTCCGCTATCCCGTATGATTTCGCCGCAACTCTATTGGGTGATGTCCGACAGCGAATTTACCCTCGATATTAACAACCCCGAAGAGCCTAAGATACTGTGCGTGGGCAATAATCCCGACCGCCAGAATATCTATGGGGCGGCTCTCGGGCTGTATAACTCCCGTATCGTGAAGCTGATTAATAAGAAAGGGCAGTTGAAAAGTTCGGTTATCATTGATGAGTTGCCAACCATCTATTTCAAGGGGTTGGATAATCTTATCGCCACGGCACGTTCCAACAAGGTTGCCGTCTGTCTGGGCTTTCAAGATTTCAGCCAGTTGGTGCGTGACTATGGCGACAAGGAAGCCAAAGTCGTGATGAACACCGTTGGCAATATCTTCTCCGGACAAGTGGTAGGCGAAACCGCCAAGAACCTATCCGAGCGTTTCGGCAAGGTGTTGCAGAAACGCCAATCCATCACCATCAACCGCCAAGATAAGTCCACATCCATCAATACCCAGATGGATAGCCTGATTCCGCCGAGCAAGATTTCGGGCTTGACACAGGGTATGTTTGTCGGCTCGGTGTCGGATAACTTCACGGAACGCATCGAGCAGAAGATTTTCCACTGCGAGATTGTCGTGGATGCCGACAAGGTGAAGCGAGAGGAGTTCGCCTACAAGAAAATCCCCATCATTACGGATTTCACCGATGCCGATGGCAACGACCGGATGAAGGAGCAGATTCAAGAGAACTACAACCGCATCAAAGCGGAGGTAAAGCAGATTGTCGCCGAAGAGCTGCAACGCATCGCTGATGACCCTGAGCTTTCGCACCTGATTCAGAATAGGGAATAATATGATAACGGGAGGCGATGACAGCCTCCCGTTCTCTATTTCTTACGCTTGCGTTCCTTATCTTCGTCCCGCTCCATTCGCTGATTGAGCCGCTCTCGCATCTTATCCAGAAAGTAGGTGCGGCTATCATCCTTACGCCTCTTCATATCAACATAGGCACTGTAACAATCCTTAATATCCACCCCGAGCACAGCTCCGACAAAGGCGGCAAGCTCATTGATGGAGGTGTCGCCGTTGTTGATGCACTTCATCTCGTCAAGTCCGTATATCAGCTCCGCCAATTCGATAATCGAACCCGTCCAACGATACGAACCCTGCATCAAAGCGACACTATTGCCCCCTTGCAGGCAGGTGCGGCGATGGGAGAGAAAGGCATATAGCATCTCCATAGAGATAATGCGGGCGACAAGGTGGTCGTAGCCTGTGGAGAACTCCGGGTTGTCGTCAAAGGGGCATACATCCACATCAATTACACTCTCTTGCCGCCCCCGCAGGAAGTAGTGGCTATCCATATGCGTAGCTCCGCTGCGGTAGTATTGGAAAAATGGCAGATGGCGGTCAAAGAATCGTTTCAGCTCCCCCTGCTGTTTTTGATAGTATTCGTCCAACTCGCTCTCATCCACGGGGCGTTGGCTCTCGATGCGTAGAATCTTATAGAAATAGAGTAGCCGACCCAGCAAAGTCGGCTTGTAATACTTGAAAAATTGCACCTCGTCCGACTCCGTTTCGAGAGGGTGGGACAAAAGATGCTGCTTAATTTCACTTAGCTTCTCCTTCAAGAGGTGAATCATCTCCTTGCAATCGTTGATGATTTGTCTCCCGTTCAGGTCGATGGTTGTCATCCTTGCATCCACCTGCTGCATAATTGTGGTGTACTTTTTTTGCATTAATTTTCTCTAAAATAATTTCGGTGCAAAGTTAAGAACA
Source organism: Mucinivorans hirudinis (assembly GCA_000723505.1). GTDB lineage: Bacteria > Bacteroidota > Bacteroidia > Bacteroidales > Rikenellaceae > Mucinivorans > Mucinivorans hirudinis. The sequence goes on from HG934468.1 coordinate 530,896, forward strand.
ACATAATTATTGGCTTTTACATATCCTTTGACAATATTTTCACATTGTGATATTCACTTGGATTCGACCTCTTGATTTTCCAGAAATATTAAGCGCAGCTTACTGGGAGTGCCTCCCAGATGCTGTTTGCAGAAAGTTGTAAAGTGGGCATTCGACGAGAAATTAAACTCGTCAATAATATCAGTGAATGTTATGTGTGTCTTAGATAACCTGTATTTGATATGTTCAGCTTTTTTCATCATCAGCCATTTATAGGGAGAGACTCCGAACTCTTGCTTGAACAACTTGCGGAAATTATGCAGCCCGTAACCGCACATCTCAGCCAACTTTTCCGTATATTCGGCTTTACGATAATGCGTAAGTACCAAACTTTTGAATGGTACTTGTTCGTCGGTCATAGGGTGGAAAAATGAGCGGAGTTGGTCTGAATGAAAATAGCGAGTAAACCACCATACGAACTCTTTGTGTTTCAAAAACCAAATAGGAAGGTCGTATTTATCGTCGCAAATGTAGGACTCCACGCTGCTCATCAGCCCCCGCACGGAGTCGGGAGCGATGAGTTTACAACGATAGATTTCATTATCTATACGTCTATGGCTGTAAAGGAACGATAGAATGCAATTTTCTACTGCATACCGTATTATTGAACGTATGGAAAAAAAGCGACACATCACTCAATGCCTCGCCACTATATTCACTCGTGCGGGGGATGAACATTATCTCTCCTGCGCACAAGGTCTCATTATGGAATAGTGTACTGTTTATACGCGCACGACCTGAACGACAATAAATCAGGTGATTCGCATTTATATTACTGTTATGAATGGCTACTCCTGCTTGATAATTTCTAATTTCAAAATGACAATCGGTGGGGGTTTCACTACAAAGTGTGGGATTATAATTAAATATCATATACTTTTGCGAACAAAAATCGGGCGTTACTTTTACAAACTCCAATAGCAACCAACTGCCGGAACTTACGTGTTTAACTAAACTTGCAAACTTAGCACAAGAACATTGAGCTTACTTGGTTTCGTGTGAGAAAGAGATTATTTACTGGGTCATACCGTCGCCGTACTTGTATGTGGTTGATGTTTCCTATCGCAAAATTACTACTTCCGGGGAATTATCCCCTATTTCTTATAAAGTTTTTTTTGTCGGTCAGTAATATAAAAATATACTGGTCTCCATTTTTCTATCCCTCTAAACATTTTGTTCTGTAAAGTTTTATCCTTGATAAGCTCTGCCAACTTTTCCTTTGCACTTTCAAGAGAATGAACCTCTACTCCCCAATCATCGACTAAAGGATAGTAACATCCGTCTGTTGTCGGGTCTAAAACAAATGGAATAGAGTTGTGAACAAGACTTTCGATAATTGTGGAGGAGAATATAGAGACAGAAATCAGTGTTCTTTCAAAAACCTCATATAAAGGAATATCCGATACAAATTCGACATTGTTCATTTGCTCAAATTTTAGCTTTTGCTCTGTACGCAATCTATACTCAGGATGTTCTCTAATTAGAACTATAACATTAGAGTGCTGAATTGCGATATAGCGGGCAAGTTGAAGTAGTTGGTCAAAATAATCATCGTCCGAAATAATTATCGGAGCTTGTAAAAAGAAGGTTACAGCATTGCCAATCTTGCACTTACAAATCGAATATGGATAGCACCCCGTTTCAAATTTTACAGCAGGGTTGTATCTGCGCCACAATTCATTAAATTCCTCTCCCCAAGTGATGAATCTATCGTAACCCATATCTCTGAAACGTGTGTGCATCACAGATGGCCAACCTTGCTGATAACATACCGTCTCGATGGATTGTGGGCGACAAACTGCTGCAAGTATCTCGGTTTCAAAATGACACCCCTCCATTACCATTACTTGTTGCGGTTTCAAAACATTTATCAGCATCGTAAAAAGATTCGCATATTCAAAAACCGCTGTAAAACAACGCTCTAAATAGCTGTTATGGATATATCTGTCTGATAGAAAGCTAAGTTCCAATACCGTGAAATTACCGTCAGCAAAAATGGATTTTTCGGTATCGAAATTGCATAACATTAAAACGGAGCTATCATTTTGTGATATAATCGGTATCCAAAGGTCTATTTGTCGTGCATTCATACAAAAGACAACTATCGTTCCTTTGTACTGCCTTAGCCCAACTTCAACGTAATATGTATGCAAATCCTCTGTTCTTTAAGCCTTATCTGTTTTTGGCTTTCTGCGTGGGTACTACAGATTTTTCAATTCGGAGGTGGTGGTGCAGTTTTGATTGTGTGTCGTCTAAATGGTATGGGGTTGTATCCGAGGATTCGATATAGTTCCGAGGCGGCATCTGTGGGGTCCGAACAGATGCGTAGTTCTATTTGTTCTCCGAGTGCGTTTTCTGCTTTGGTGGTAATAGCCTTTTGGGTGGATAGAATGCGCTTTAATTCAGTCCAGTAATGAGTTATGCCTTGTAACTTTAGTTTGTGTCGAACTGTGTTTACAATCCAGTATGATAGTAGTCCGAAGAATAGATGGGCATCGGAGTTGTTATCTGTCTGATGGTAGATGGGGCGCAATTCCAGGTCTGTTTTGAGTTGCCGGTTTGATGTCTCTATCTCTCTAATCAAGTTATAGTACTCCCACGTAGTTCGCTCGTCAAGGGTGGCTATGTTGGTGCGCAGGAAGTATGTGCCAAAGCGTTGCTCAGTCTCTTCTTGGCTGATTTTGATTTGCCAGCGGATATCTGACATGTGTTCGGGATTCTCACCCGAGCGGATGTAGTCTATTTGGTAATACTTGGATACAGAGGGGTATTTACCGAGTGCACGTCCAACACGCTCCACCACCTTGTCGTATCTCTTTGTGCCTCCTTTTGCCGTAAGAGCGTTGCGTGCCTTTGTGAGTTCAAGCTCGAAACGCTCTCGCCACTGTTGGTTCATGGAATGTTCGGTCATTGCTTTGGCGGGGGAGGTAATGCGAAGGTAGAAGTCGCCTCCCTCCCGGTGCTCGACTTGGGCTATAGTAATGGGACGCTTGCGACTATCAAATACCGTAACAGAGCGACCTTCCTCTTTGAGAGTATAATCTTTGAGCTTGGTTCTGCTGACACAAAGGTAATTATATCCTCGTTCTTTGAGCAATCCGAGATTGGCTTCCGTGGCTATTCCTGCATCGATGACCACCATAACTTTCTGTTGGGGGTTTGTCGAGACCGGATTCTTCGAGATAATGCCCTCCACCATCGCCGGTAGTGAATCGGGGTCGGCTGTGTTGCCGGCAAGGATTGAACTGTATCGGATAAAGCCTTCAGTATTGATTGCCAAGGCGAGGACAAGAAGGCGACAGTCTGAGCGTTTCTCCTTCGAGCGACCAAACTTTGCCTTCTTTGAGCCTGTCTTGCTACCCTCGAAATAGAAGTTGGTCAAATCGAAGAGCATCACCCGGTTAGTGAGATTAAACAACGAGTCGGTGCGAGAGCACAGATGACGCTCTAGCTTGTCTTTCAAGGCATAAAGCGATGGAGCAGCCGCATATACCTCGCGCTGAGTCGGGCAGTCGCCAAACTGACCCGTCAGAAGCTCCATTGCGGCAGAATTCTCGTCGAGTATACGTAGTGCCGCCCATTCCGATGGGGAATATACAGTCCGGATAATCAAGGATGCCAGTGTAGAATTTATCTTACGCTCCGACCATCCTTCGCGTCGCAGAAATGTGTCGAGCTGTAGTTCGCGTATCGCCTGAAGGCATACATTCTCTGCACCTGCCTCACGTGCATCTGTATGCTGTATTGTGTTGACATCTATTAATTTGCGGGCTTTGCGTTCTGCCTCATCATAACTTGCCCGTGCGGAATCAATCTTGCCGCTACCCTTTATCTGACTCCAAAACTTCTCGATGTATCCACGAACCTTTTCACTGTACTCTCCTCTGGGATCGGCAGTAAACATCGCCTGCTGAGCTGGGATATACGCACTCTGCTCCATCATATAGGTCAGACCGCGGCGAATCTGCACAATCTCATCGCTACACAAATCGGGAAGGTAACCCGGAGTCAACATTACACGGGTATGCACACGTCCTATAACGTCACGGAAGGACTCCTTGATTTTATAATAAGGGAGTTCCCTGCCGTGCTCGGGGCTCAAGCGTATGTTCGATGTGAAGTACATGCCCGCTAAGGTACAACATAAAATTTACTCCCGTGGGTATTACAAAGCACTTCACCAAATAAGCATCTTCTGAAAATCAACTCAATAGTATGAAATCACCCCCGTTTTTGAGCAAAAAAACACCGAAAAAACTTTTTGGCGTTGAAGTTGGGTTAGAAAGTCGTAATTAGTAAAGTCGTCATTATGAATTAATTTTGCTGTATCGTCATCGGCAATTCCGTATTTTTGGGATAACAATAATAATATTTCAGATTTTAGTTCTGAAACAGATACTCCTTGTTTTCTACATTTGTTATAATATTCACGTGTTCCGTCCAATATTAATTTAGACCACAGAGTATTTTTAACAGCCTTGTTTGCGGATGTTTTGCCGAGAAGCATAAATCGTTCCTTTTGAGAAACGAACTCAAATAATATATCATCGAGCGTATCAAGATATTCCCTATAATAATCCATATTCAATAAATGTTTCAGCCATTGCAAAGTCAATGAGATTGTCGATATCTAAAGCTGTCGTTTCGCTTATCTCTACAACTTCCGCCGGTGATGTTATAAGTTGCTTTGATTGTTCGATTGACGATATTTTGGAGGCATAGAATGCTCCGGCTTCAAGCAACAACCCTTCGTAATCTTGACGACGAGGTTTGTTACTCCACGAATAGTCTAACGGCACACCTTCACTACTCCACCTAAAACGCTTTGAACGGTAACAGGCGACAACAGACACCTTGTCTGTTTGCCCAATAACAGCACACAATTTTTTAATCTCCTCTTGTCTTGTAAATGGCGATGTTGCTTGAAATAGCACAAACCAGTCGCCACCGGCGTATGATTTAGTCGATAAAAATTCCATAACAACATCTATCGTAGGCGATAGGTCTGTCGCACTTTCACTACTTCGGTCAAAGAGAGATACCGTTGGGTAGCTATCCCCAAGAATAGAACGTACACAATCGCAATCGGTCGCCACCCATATCTCGTCAAACTCCGAGCAAGATATGACCGTACCGAGTATCCAACAAAACAGAGGCTTACCTCGTAACACTTTGGTGTTTTTCCCTTCAATCCCTTTACTTTGAGCCCGAAGGGGTATAAAAGCAATCTTTTTCATTTTCCACGGCATATTTCAAGTAAAGTCTTCAGAGCATCTATTTTGATTTGACTGTTGAAGTACCTGCTATTCTCGCCTATTGGATGCCAAAGATGATAAATTGCCCCTTGGGTGCGCAGGACTCTGTAACCGAGAATCTCCCACCGTTTATAACGCTCCAAGTCCTCCGGTGCCCAAGCTATGAAACGTTCGTTCTCTCCGCCTGCTTGTGTGTAGGCTTCTCTTCTGACCACAAACGCTCCGCCGCAGGAGTGGTGTCCAAAGACTAAATGGTGATTATCTCTATTTTGGGTTAGAATCTTTTCGTCTCTGCTCTGCAAAAACTCCTCAAGCAACGAGCCGTATACATTGTAAAACCGACCATCGTAGGGATAGACCATATCAGCACTATTACTTCTGAGCAGCTCCAAAGCGTCATCAAACTGCTCCAAAGGAACAATCACATCCGAATCCCAGACACCGAGAAGCTTGGTATCTGCCAAGCTATTCAAAATATTGATATACTTTGTTCGGTGGAAAAGAGGGTTGCAATCCTCGACAAAGACTTTACGTACACCTTCGTAGTTATCTGTCTTGGGAACTATATCGGCTTCAAGAACTATAATTTTCAATCCTTCAAGCTCTCGCAACCGGTTCAGCACAAAATTCAGATTTCGCAGCCGCTCTGCCGAATCTATGCGAACGGGGATTACGATGGTTAGGTCAGAGTAATGTTTCAGATTTGGAGATTCCATATATACCGCAAATGAGGTTAGTTAATTAGGAAATATCGTGCTGTGTCATATTCGTTAAGTTGCGCCCAGATTATATTCAAAGGGTTCAGAAAGTACAAGATTCTTCGTTTCTCTCGCAAGATAAATGGTAGTTGCTTCTGATAGTATCCCTCATTAATACAATTAATAATTGTTTCGATGGATTCCTCGATTCGCATTACATCTATACGGGTGAATGCGCGATGGTCAATATATTGTTCAACGTTACTGCAACCATCATAAAAACAATATGATTCTCCGACAACAGCGTCAAGCAGTTTTTCGGTGAAATATCCGTTGAGAAAAGAATTCTCACAGTTAATATGATATTCATACGGTATTATACCATCGTATTTGATTTTAAGCTCACCACGATAATTGCCCATTTGTGCAAACACACTACCAGTATATTGTTTGCCGTAAATATCCAAACCTTCGGCAACCAAACTGTCAAATGCAGCCAAAAACGTCAATCTTTTGCGATGTCCATCCAAATATACCAATTCACTTGTTACTGATGATGCTAACTTTGTTTTATTTCCAAAAACTCCGACCTTTATTACCTCGTTTTTGTTTGGATAATCTATCCACCAAGGCAATGGCAAATACATCTGACATACAACATCTGCACAATTACGATGGTGATGCGATGATGGAGGCTCGGTCAAAAAACATATTGCATCCGATGGATTGAAATTGCGGCACTGATGCCAAGGCGCAGTCAATACCACCACCACATCAAAATCATCGCCATTGATGAATTCTATGTTTTTCCACACCGTACTGCCAAAACCATAACAGCGTATTGTCTCCAAGAGCGAGGCATCGTCTTGCCAAAAACAGGTGGCATACACTTTAATCATATTCTGTACGCTTTACTAACACTATCAATTACTGACAACCTCATTGTTGCATTATTGAAGAGGCGGCTCATCTCATTTTCGCGGTTGTTGTTAAGAGTAATGTCTGAATATCCGAAATCTTGCTGGCGAGAGATAAAGGGATAGAGGGTTAATTTGCGAGTGAATAATGCAGATAACACTCCATCTGCCGTATCCGTATCCTTGAAATCGTATTCGAGAATCTTATCAAAAGAGTGTGCGTAAACCACCACAAACTGAGTACACCAAAACCAATCAACCCAATAGCGCGAATAGGCAACGGGAACAGCTGTCCCGAAGCCACCGACACCCCCCATCAATATGTCGCACCCTTGTTCGGCTGCTTCAACGATATTTCTGATAAAGCTAATCGCAGAATAATTCTCGGTGAAAATATGGTCGTCCTCACATAGTATTATTACATCGTCCCCGCGCTTTTTTGCCTGCATTACAGCTTTAACTATGCTATGCCACAAACCAACCGCACCTATGGGATGAATACAAGCATCAATGAGTATAGGTTCAAACTCTGGGCGTAGTGCGAATTGCGAAATAATATGTTCTCGGCGTTCGTCTCTTTGGGGAAGATTGAAGATGAAGACAGGAATGTATATATCCGAAAACTCACCAGGCTCACGGCAGCTTTCAAGTAGAGCCTGCAAAGTTGAACGTTTCAATTCAGCACTATAATAACGACTATTAGCCCCGCGAATGTGGTCGAGATGGTAAATTGCACCTTCAGTGCGATGAACCCTATAACCTCTGATTTCCCATCTCTTGTAACGTTCCAAATCCTCTGCTCCCCAGCCTGTGAATTGCTCGTTATCACCTCCCGCCTCAATAAAGGCATTGCGATTCGCAAGAAAAGCACCTCCGCAAGTGTGCTTACCATATATACACGACAACCTATCACTGCCCGAGGTTAGAATACTCTCATCCGATGTCGAGATATACTCTTCCAAAACATTATTGCTAACATTGTAGCAGCGTCCGTCAAAAGGATAGAACATATCTGCCTTACCTTTGCGAAGAGCCGTAATAGCTTCATCAATCTGTCTCTTGGGAACTATCACATCACAATCCCAAACGCCGATAAACTCTCTGCGCACCATACTGCACAGCAGATTCACATATTTAGTGTGGTAAAAGAGAGGGTTATAATCTTCCACAAAGATGCGCCGAACATTGTCTATATGCTCTATTTTAGGGTGCTTGTCAGCCTCTAATATGACAATCTCTATACCATCAAGTTTTGATAGGCTATCCGTAACAAAATTCAGATTTCGCAGCCGCTCTGCCGAATCTACGCGCACGGGGATTACGATTGTAAGGTCATTATACATCTTATCAGCTTGTTTAGTTTTTATACGTCGCCACGAAGAGGGTACGAGGTCTTTATCTTTAATATTGTTAAACCAACTTTCGGGCGCAATCACAATCTTATTAAGATTATCATTGAGCCACGCCCCCCACCAACTAAAACTGCTATTTGCAATAACTTGATGAGCACAAGCTGATATTAACATCATATCTTGCCAGCTATCCGCTCCGTGATTGTGTGAGATATATAAGGCTTTGGGAAATGGTAAGTTCTTTTTACACCATTCAATATCATCGCTGAATACGTAGTAATTACTGTCTGCATCAAATTGTTTGATTGCTTCACTATAATACTCTTTTGTGCATATACCGCCCATAAGGTTATAAGTGCGAATATCACGCACATAATCGCCTCGTCTGATATGAATTGCCACAGAGGCTTTGTCTTTCCTGATAACCTCCAATAAATCTTTACTCTCTTCATTAAGTTTGGTATAATCAAATATGAGATTCTCTCTGACGGAGTCATCAAAATATTTCTCGCTCTGTCTATATCCCGAGATAAGCCAAACAGGATGTGTAGAATCCTTGATGGGAGTATATCCGCAAAAGAGAGGTTCATCTATTCGCCGAACATATCGAGATGGGATTTTTGCAATTTGTCCGATAATATTTTCCGGAACAACCATATCCGAATCAACTCCAAAAATATAATCAAGTTGATAACCTTGATGACATTCCAACATCTGTAATGTGCTTCTGTTGAGATAAAATCTGCGGTTAGGAAAGTCTTTACGAAGTTGTACCATCATTGCATATTGAAATATCTGATTCCCAAGTCCGCCCTGCAAATTAATAATGGCGATAGGTTGGGAACGCAAATTATCATCAATCAGAAATGAGAGTGTAGGTTCGGTGTGGAGTGATTTGATATTTTCCAACTCATTTTTCGAGAACCATTTATCTTTATCAAGGAGCAGACCCTTAGAATCTGCGGTAGGATTCCATTGCTCTGCAACAGCATATAGCGTGCCGATAATTCTCGGGTTGTGATTGAGCAGATAACGGTTCAGATACGATTCATCGTGGAAACGTGGAACAATTTTTCTCGAAATATCTATCTCTGTAAGTTCCTTGATATGACGACTCATATTCAGAAACTCGGTTGTACATCCACCGTAGAAGCCTCCTTGAAAATAGTATTTACCGCTTCCGAGAGGAATATATGCACTTGAGTTTGGGTTTCGGTCATATGCAAAGTTATCCGGATTCTGTCCGATATAAAAATCAAAACATAGTGCACTCACTCCGTCATTACTGTCTTCGGGTAGAATCTCACCGCTATATATCGGAGCAATAGCACGATAGTTTGAATTGAGGTTGAAGACAAAATCATTTTCTTTTAGTTTTTCTTCAATCGAGAGAAAGAACTCCGACCGTCTCATAACATTTAATACCCAACCTCTATCTTCAATTAGCTGTGGAAAAACATTGTCAGGCAACTTCCTTGCTACCATATCTTTGTCATCCGTAAAGAGATAAAAATTTTTGTTGGCATCAACGCAGAAATTACTGTTTACCGATTCGTAAAATCCCTCCCAAAAACGATTATACAATCCGGTGGATATATATATGATGCCTATTGTTATCATTGTGAGTCCGACAATATTTTTTGTAACCCTATCCCCGCTATACCGTTTTTAATTCCCCAACGCTCCGACTCGGGAATAGAGTTCATATCATAACCCGCGTACTTCGATTTTATGTCCGAAGAGTCGAGCAACGTTTCAACCTGTGCACGAGTGAGCCGAGGGACAAACGGAACAAGAAAATCATACTCCGCAGGCGGAATCTTCGCTCTGATTTTTTCGACTTTATAGTTGAAAACGCTGAGTTTATGCAGTTCATCAAGCAGGTAGAGAACATCTGCCGAGGGGCTGTCGGCGTTAATCTTTCTCTCCAATTCGTCGATAAAGAGAATGGTATTGTATTTCAAATCCAAGGCGGTAAGGTTCTCCTCATCATTGGCTCGATAACGAAGCCGAGAGATATAGTAGTGTCCTATCGAAAGCAAGGTCTCGATGTTGTTGTCCGAGTGGATAAGCGTATTTGTAACTTTTGAATCGAACTCCTCGAGAATATCGTCGGCATCGGCTTCTACAAATCCGTTTTGTATCAGATATTCAACTGCCCAACCGATGCCAGTTATGCCGCTCGCAAACTCCAAGGACATATCGGCGTGCAGCGACTCGGTTACATTATCAATAAGCTCTGAGGCAAACTCTGCAAAAACAGCATTACCGCTACTGCGCGCCAAATGGTGAAAGTAGAGAGCAATGCCCATCTTACCGTGCAGCAATCCGCAATCCTCCACCGCGGTAGAGTGCAGCATCAAGGCGTTGGTGATTCGTTGTTCGCGGGTAAATTCTATCTTCATATTAGATTTAGATTACACTGTTTTTTCCTCTAAATTATCCTCACGACTCCCTCAAAAAAACCATTAGTTTGTCATTCTGAGCGAAGCGAAGAATCTATTTATTGATTTGAAAGTTAGAGTTTTATTTCTATGTAGATTCTTCGCTTCGCTCAGAATGACACCCCAATTATTGAGTGTATAAATTAGATTATCTATCAAAAAACGCCCTGTGCGGCTGAATAAATCTTTGAATCAGTCTTTGGTCGCGGGTTATAATATCGCCCGTGCCGTCCATTCTTTGGATAAGTTGGAGCTGCTCTTTGTAGGTCGATTGCAGCCCCTGCGGAAAAGTTACCTCCACGATATAGCCATCCTTCTCGGGAACTGACGAAATTCGGTTTACCACACCCTTGAGCAACCCGTACTCAAAGTATGGAAAGCCGTTCAGCTTCACATTCACCGTCTGACCCACCGCCACACGTCCGAATCCTGCCGAGGGCACTTCCATTATACCCACAACCTCGGAGGAGTCTGCCGGAATGATTGTTGCCAACTTCTCGCCCGCTTGGATGTGTTGGTTGCTGCTCCAGAACTTCGCAAAGGACAATCGCCCCACTATCGGCGAGATGAGCAGGTAGTTTTGTTGCCACTGGCGGATTTGTGCCAAGAGGCGTGTGCGGCTCTCGTTGATTTGGTTTTTGTAGGTTGTCGTTTCGTTATCGTATTGCAGGTCGAGCTCCAAGAGTTGTTGCTCCATCTGCATCACGGTAAGCTCCGTCGTGGTAAGCGAAGCTTCGTAGCTTGCCAGTGCATTTTCTTTTTGGAGCTTTGCTTGCGCGCTACGTTCATACTCCAAAGAGGAGATTACCCGGTCGGCATATAGTGCCGAATCCCGCCTGAAGTTGATTAGCGTATATTCGTAATCCCTCTTTATCAACCCTCGCTGCGAGGTGAGTTGGCGGAGATATGTTTTATACTGCTCGGTCTGTCTCTCCAATAGTCGTCTCTTTTTGCCGATATTGTCCGCCTTGATATAGTGTTGGTAGTTGAGATATTGGGTGCGGAACTCCGAGAAGGGGCTTTGCAATTCACCCATAGAGTAGTTTTGTTCTATCCACGAGTTGTCGGCAGAGGGGTCGAAGTTTTCGATATGTTCCAGAACTTTGTTTACATCGGGATATTGGGCACTGTTTTGGAGCATAGCCACCACTTCGTCCTGATGGACGGTTGCTCCCTCTTTTGCAAAGATTGTGTCGATGCGTCCCGTAGTTTTGGCGATAAGGTCTGTTGGTGGGTTGATTGTGGTTATGGTTATTGGGGCAACTACGATTTGGGGGTATTTGAGCAGGTAGCTGCCGGCGATGAGTCCGGCGAATATCAGGAATATCACACTCATACCCCAGCGGATTATCCAATGGGGCATCTTGCCGAAGATTTCGGTGCTCTGGGGGCTGTATTCTCTATTGTCTGATGGCATAATATATAATGATTGGGAGTCGGGCACCGACCTTAGTTTCCTAATTCTAACTGATTCCTCACCAGCTCATAATAAGCCCCCCTGCTCGCAACAAGCTCCTGATGAGTCCCCTGCTCAACAACCTCACCGCCCTCCAAAACTACTATCTTGTCCGCACTACGAACAGTGCTCAACCTATGCGCCACAACAACAACAGTCTTCCCCCGAAAGAAACCCTGCAACTTATCCATTATCACACGCTCATTGTTGGCATCCAACGAATTGGTAGCCTCGTCGAACATTATATACTCCGCCTCCTTATACGCCGCACGAGCTATCAGCAAACGCTGCTTCTGACCCGTGCTCAGCCCGTGTCCGTCCGAACCTATCTTCGTGTTGTAACGTAGTGGCAACGACTCGATAAACTCACGGATGTTGGCAATATCCACTGCCTTGTTCACCCGCTTCATATCGGGAACCTCGTCCATCACCCCGATATTGCCCGCAATAGTGTCCGAAAAGATATAACCCTCCTGCATCACCGCAGCACAATGACCCCGCCAAACAGTGTCGCTGTACATTTTCAGAGGCACTGAACCTAACAAAACCTCTCCCGAAGCAGGCTCATAAAACCCAAGCAACAGCTTTAGCAGTGTCGTCTTACCGCTGCCGCTCGTGCCCACAATCGCCGTAACCTTGCCCGCTTCGATATTTAGAGAGACATCATTCAAAACCTTTTCGGAGTTGGGACCCTCGTATTGAAAAACAACGTTCCTCAAAACTATATCTTCACCCGTGGGAATCTCACGGATTTTACTCTTCGATGCCGGCTCTTCATCATCCTTGCTGTGGATTTCGTTCAGACGCTCCAAACTTATTTTTGCATCCTGACTCTCCTGAACAAAGCCGATAAACTGAGACAACGGAGCATTCAACTGCCCGATGATATACTGCATCGCCATCATCATACCCAAGGTCATATCGCCGTTAATCACAGCCGTAGCAGCCAAAAAGGAGATAAAGACGTTTTTGCTTTGGTCGATAAAGAGACCTCCCACCTGCTGGGTCTGTTGCAGGGTGAGACCCTTGATGCTGATTTTATAGAGCTTCGCTTGGATACCCTCCCACACCCAACGCTTCTGCTTCTCGCAGTTGTTGAGCTTAATGTCCTGCATACCGTTTATCAACTGAACGATGTTGCTCTGGTTGGCTGCCGCCTCCTGAAAACGCATATAGTCCAACTTGCGGCGACGCTTCAAAAATATCAAAATCCAACCCACATACAAAGCACTACCCAAGACAAACACCCCCAGAATCGGCAGGTTGTAGCTCGCCATCACACCCGAGTATATCACAAAAGTGATTGCCGCAACGGCAATGCTGATTATCGAACCTGTCAGAAACGACTGGATACGGCTATGGTCGCCGATGCGCTGCATAATATCGCCAACCATCTTAGAATCGAAAAAGGCTATCGGCAACCGCATCAACTTGCCCAAGAAATCCGAAATCAACGATATGCTGACACGGGTAGTAATATGGAGCGTGAGCCAGCTGCGGATAAGGTTATTAGCCGTCTGCCCCAGTGTCAGCATAACTTGTGCAATAAGAATCGCTATAACGATATTGATGTCGTTATTGCCGATACCGGTATCCACCACCGACTGCGTCAGAAACGGAAAAATCAGGCTTATAAGGCTCCCCGTAAGCAGACCCAGAAACAACTGAATGATATAGCGTTTATAGGGCGTGAGATAGCGCAACAGGTGTCCGAAGTGGAGCTTGCTCTCATCCGGTGTCTCCTCTTCGTAGAACCTCGGAGTAGGCTCTAATAGCAGTGCCGTACCCTGAGTGAGGGTCAATTCGCTGCCCTCGGAGGAGGTAGATAACCAACTCTTCAAAAACCGCTCCTTGTCGTAGCAGAGCAGTCCTGCCGCCGGGTCGGCAATGTAGATATTCTCGCGTTTGATGTTGTAGACCACCGCAAAGTGGTTCTGATTCCAGTGGACGATGCAGGGCAGATTCACCTCATTGCAGAGCTGCTCAAAAGAGATCTTAACCCCCATAGTGCGAAACCCTACACCCTCCGCCGCATCCGAAATACCAAGCATCGACACCCCCTCGCGAGTGGTATGGCACCGCTCCCGAAAAAATGCCGCCGGATAACCCTTGCCATAGAACCGCGCAACCATACGTAAGCAAGTCGCGCCGCAATCCATAGAGTCTAACTGGAAGTAGTGAGGGAATTTCATACGGCTAAAATTGTGCTGCTAACTCTTTGTAAACTTCAAAAGTCTCCCGTGCCATCCGTTCGGCAGTGTAATGCTCCGCCCACTCACGACGTGCATTCGCACCCAAACGTTTACGCAACCCAACATCGCCGGCTAAGGTGATTATGTGTTGTTTTAACACGTCGGTATCAAGCGTGGGTATATCGTCTGTATAATCAACAGGCACGGTCAGTGCAATATCTTTGCACACAAACAACTCTCCCATACCTCTGACCTCAGAAGCGATAATCGCCATTCCGTGGCTCATCATCTCCAAAGCCACATAACTGCACTGCTCATTGAGCGATGGAATAACCCCAATATCGCACACCGCCATCAGGTTGTGAACCTCTTGGTTATCTATATTCCCCAAAAATGTTATCTTTGAATGGTTTGCCTCTATCTTCTCAAAGACCAAATCATAAGCTCCGCTACCGACAATCACAAGCCTTGCATTCTCTAAGCCCATCCCACTGAACAACTTGGCAAGAAAGGTGATTCCTTTACTCTCCTCAATCCTGCCAACATACAACACCAAACACTCATCTTCTTCAAAACCATATCTCGCCCTTACCCTATCCCGATTCTCGGTGGAAACTACCTCTCGAACTCCATTGTAGATGAGTTTTGTATTTGCATTAAACTCCCTATCTATATAGTTCTTTGCATATTGTGTTACACAAATTATGTGGTTATATAGTTGTATCTCTGACGGTTTTTGTTTAGTAGATAAAAAGTGTAGAGTATACAAATACTTCAAGTTTCTCTTGGGATATGCAAAACTTTTAGATAAATTTAATCCATTACCGTGAACTATCAACTTCTCGCTTATAGGTAGATATAATGACAATATACCTAATAACACTTTAATGAGATTATATTCACTATTTTTATCAGGTAATAACACAAACTCCGGAAAATGAAAGATATGGCAATTATTAAAGTTGAATAATTCTATTTCGTGCTTTGTAATATCGCTCAAGTAAACAAAGATAATATTAATATCAATCGAATAAGCGCACTGTGAAAGTAATTCCGAGCTATATTTCGCAGCTCCGGAGTGATTATTAACGATGTGTATAATCGCGGGTAATTTCATTAGTTTTTTACTGTTTATTTTGCAATGATAATTATGGGATTATCCTCTTCTGATATTCCTTTTATAAATTCTTTGAAACTTTCTGATGGATTAGGTAATTTGGCAGCCATTTCTAAGAATCTATCAGCGTGGTAGTAATCAACTAATTCATTTTCAGAAGAGATAGATTTAGGAAAAAACGGTAACCCTCCATCTAAATCGTTTCCCAAACCGGGCAGACATTGACAGACTGCAAAAGCAAAAAGAACGTTTGCTGTTTGTGGTCGTAAAATTCCATATAGTTGAATTATAGATTGTGTTGTAAACTTGCTGAATGCCATTGCGGCTTTCGCCGCAATAGCCTGCCCTGTACTTGATACGGGAACAACTAAAAGTGTTTAGCTAATACGCAACATTACATAGAAACTATTGCAACGTCAAATATCATTTTTAAAGTAAACTATTTATCTTCAAAATATTAGGTAAAAGGTAAGGTTAAGCCTATCCAAGCCACAAATCCAACTATGCGGCTCAGAAAGACTCAACCTACAAAAAAGCACCCCTTAAGGTTATTTGTCAATTTATTCAGGCTGTGTATATATGATATTTGCACTATGTTTACTCACAACACATCGCAGAGAGTCTTTATATTGTAACAAATAGGCAGCACATTTTTGCAAATAGCTTTCATTATTAATAAATATCTCCTTCTGTTGATTCGGTTCCTTTAAGAAATATGTTGAATCTATCTGATACATTGCCGTCAACACGCAAGTTATATAATCTCTTGCTACAATACTATCTACTCCTATTTCTATCAAAGGTTTGATGCCTTCTGCAATGTTTTTTTCTAAACCTTCACTAAATAACTCTCTATTGGTTTTAGTTTTGACACAAGAGTAGCAAACAATGCTTAGCAATATTGCTAATGTAATATTTATTATTGATTTGCTCATAACTATGAAAAAAGTGATTCTGCCATTTTTGTTCCAAGCCAATTTGCAAAATCGGCATTATCTCCAGGCATACAATGTGATGAGCAATGGTTACATGGATTTGGTTTGCTACCACCACCGCCTCCACCACCGCCTCCAGTACCGCCTCCAGTACCAAAGCAAGTACATACTTCACAGCATCCACACTCATAACATCCGCCTAAAATTTGTTTTTGTTCGCTTCGACGAATTTGCACGAACTCCATTTTTTTAATTTTTCTCATGGCTAATTATTTTAATATTAAAAGGTTGTGAATCAATTCTAAATTCTTTTTTTCTTTTTCGAAAATAGATAAACACTTTTTCGTATAACTCATCAAATTCAATGTTTAAAATTAAGTACTTACACATAGACAATACTGCGAGTGTTCGAATATATTCACATTCGTGAGTTTCGGGCAGTTTTATTTTGCCATTATAACAAGTGAAAGCGGGGCAAATTTTGCAAAATCTAATGGCCCAACAACTTGTGCATTGTTGTTCAATTTTATTAAAGTATTTTTCGTACAACTGTACTATTTTGCCAGGATCTAACCCAGTATTTACATTTCCCAATGGGAATGACTGATCTGTTTTACAACAACAATGAATATCCCCATTTCTCGAAATGAACATTGTATCAGAACCTATTGGGCAAGAAAATGTACTATTAATATCTCTAATTTCAGGGAAATCAAAATTAATTGATTCTTCCAAAACAAATAAGCTCAACAATTCATAATATAGTTCACGATTAGATGAGATGTATACTTCCAAATCGGCTTCACATTTATCTCTCAGACAGAGCATAGTATTGGTGAAGTTGTTTAAAATACAATTACTATCAACATCTAATAGAATCCCTGGTATAAATTCACCTGTAATTCTTTGTCTACCATAGCTCCAATTTGCTACTTTTCTTTTAACTCTATCATCTATATTAAAGGTAGTATTCATGAAATCTACAACCTTGTTCCCATCAATATTATCGGTTAATACAGACTGTAGTGTCACATATTTATTTGCATAGTCTGGATATTTCTCTATTAGATAACATAAATTTCTAAACACAGTATCGAAAGAGCCAGATCCATCTTGGAAAACTCTATTTTTATCGTGTTCGGGCATGTCTCCATCCATGCTGACAGTCAAATAAATAGCATTATCCACGATGAAGTCAATAATTTCATCGCTAATAATAGTAAAATTGCTTACTATACTATATTGTACATCCAATAATGAGATTCCTAAGGATTCCCAATCCAATGATTCGAAATAGGATTTAGTTTTCTTTATTAAATCAAATTGGAGTAACGGCTCCCCGCCCCACCAAGATAAGTTAGGTGGAAGCATTCTCTGTTCATTCTTGAAGATGTTTCTCGGCAACTTATTTACTGCGCATGCATATCTTGCATAGTAGTAGTCTATTGCTTTGTATGCGGTATATTCATCCATGTGATTTTGAGTATGCCTTCGTTTCTCTTCGTCTTCATTGGTATAAAAACAATATTTACATCTTAAAGTGCACTCCTCAGTTATGTCTAAAAAAAACTTGCGAGGAAAATAATTCTCTATTTCATAACAAACTATATTATTAATTTCCTCTTGTGGTGGAGTTATTTTTGATAAACCTATTTGGGAAAAAAAACCTATATCTAACAATTTAGAGATATATATAGGCATGCTATTGTGTTTCGATAAATTGCGGTCAAGAATATAAGCCAACTGTTCTTCATTGATCTCTGTAAGGAAATGTGATTTAGCATCATATATATACATATTGCCGTTTAATTCAAATACTTTTGTTAAAGGAAAAAAAGATTTATACAAATCAGTAGTGAACACTTGCTCAGATATAGTTTTATGCCTTTTCATTGTCAGTATAATGGTTGAAACCCTGCGATGAAATTGCAGGTAATTTGTAGTTTCTAAAAACTTTGCAGCGAAAGCCGCAAGCTCCTAACTCTTCGACAAGCTCAGCGACCGTTGCGAAGAAGATTATGATTTTGTGTCAGTAACGGCAAAAGAATTTCATTCTTTATTAAACCTATAGACTCTCATTCCAAAGTAATTCATTGCCGTAAAGTTTTTTTGTTGAAAAATTTGGTTTTTGAGTTGTCAAGGTCTCCACCTACAATCCTATGATATCGTTAAGCATTGTTAAAATTAATTCTGCCCCATAATAGGCGCACGCATTTGCCATTCAGCAACCGCGCTCAGGCAAAAGAACTCACCACCAAACCAATACAACACCCATAGACATTACAAATATAGTGAAAATTATTTGAATTAATAAAATTATAATCCAAATTTCTCAACAAAAATATTCAACACCCCTCAAAACAATCCATAATGTAATAATACCTATCAAATTTCGTGCCAAACTATCGAATAATCAACAAATAAGCCATATCGGCGGCAAACATCTGCCCCCTCCGATGAATATGGTAACCTGAGTCAGATATGAGGTCAGAGATTCTCCGATAGACCTGTCTTTCTCTTTTCTCAATCTCTCAATGTCTTTTTGGAGGTTAAGCATCGGGAACATTGAAATAGGTTTTGAAGTGTTTGCATCCTGCGCTACCATTTGTCCGAGCGCGGCTGATACGATTTCTTCAACAAAATGTTTCAAATCAGAATCGTTGTCAATATCTGTTTTGGAAATCTCAACGGTGTATAGGTTATCCACATCTTCCAATTTATCTAAGTATGGAGTAATGCACGGAGTTACCTTGAATATTTTTTTATTTCCATTGGCGGCGTTGTACAGTAGGCAGACGCCGTTTTTTCTTCGGATAAAGGTATCGGTGTGGAGGTTGAGCCAGTATTTCATTGTTGTTGTGGTTTAGAAGTCAATTAATACATCCTCCATAAGTTTTTTGTAGAGGTGTGGAAATCTTCTAAGGTAATTGGTGTTTGATTGCTTATACTCTTCGAATCTCTCTTTATTCATAAACCCGTTACACTTTATATTTTTTTGTCCGAGGTTGTCAATGTAGTAGATACATTGGCTGCAAACCTTTTCGCCTGCGCACAATTTACATAGGTGCTGAATGCTCTCTATTCGTTCATTAAAACGGTTGGCAATCTCCTCAAAATCTAACTTAACGCCTTCATCTGTAACTTCTCCCAGTGCATATTTATGGTCAATGCGCTCACACTGTATAATTTTGCCGTTTACAGTAACAAACATTTTCTTCTGGAACGGCAAACAAGTACCGGTTGAAACTTTGGCAAACTTCTCGGAATCGAAGAGTAAATTGTTGTAGTCCATAAAAAAATTCCCAGACATACGTTGTATGTATTTTGATAATACATCTATGTGTGGATCGGATAAGAACATTTGTTCGGATAAGTTTTCGTAGCATTCGGATTTATCTATACTTTCAAATACGCTATTTCGTATTAATTCATATTCCGCTATTTTATCTTCTTTAATACCTGAATTATTCAATTCAACAATTGTCGATATTTTACCAAAATTGTTATTGATAAATTTATGTATTCTTTCCACCTCACTTCGGTTAGTAAATACAGAGTTAAAATTCACAAATTCTTCAAAGTACTCAGGATAGGCATCCTTTAGGAGTTTTACATTACTAAAAACTCGTTCAAAAGAATTGCGACCGGAATGGTCTACTCGGTAGCTATGCGCTTGCTCATCTCCATCAAGGCTTATCAATATCCTAAACTTTTTATCAACTAAAAAATCCATATATTTATTCAACAACATTGCATTAGTTGTTATTGAATAATGTAGTTCTCTATTGAGAATACGTTGTTCGGCATAAGATATAATCTCTTTAATAAATTCAATATTCAATAGCGGTTCACCCCCGTAAAAACTCAAGGCAATGCTATGATAAAATTTATCGGGAGAACTATCCTGCCATAACTCTACCAGATAATCAATTATTTTCTTTGCCTTTTCAATGGGCAGATATTTATCTTCACGAGCATCATAACCATCATATAATTCTCCGAGTCCGCAATACTTACATTTGAGATTGCAAGCGTCTGTGACTTCAAATGTAATCTGACGAAGGTTTATTAATTGATTATTAACATCATTACCTAATATTTTATATGCTTTCTGTACCATTAGATTTATTTTTTCAAGTGAACAACCATAATAATCGGATTGCTATCTTCGGTCAGACCCGGAAATTTTTTGGCTTTGCCGGCATCAATTATTTTAATTGCATCTATGGGCACATACAATTTATTGTCGGCGTAAAATGCTTTATCCGAGCCAAATTGAGTGCTCCATATATTCTCTATATCGCAAAAGCCATCAATATCATTTATGATTTTACTTTCGAAAAATGATAACTTCTTTGTTTTGGTGTCGTAGCAACAGTTGTAAGTATAAAACCCCCTGAAAAGAAAATCTAAAAATAGATAGCGTTCCGTCAGCAGAGTCTCCTTATTCCTGAAATATTGACTCTTCGACCTATCCAATGCACCATAACGATGCTTCATATTGGCTAAGAAATCAAGTTTCGGTTCAGGAGTTTTGATTATATACTTGACTTTTATATCCTTAAAATTTGTCGTTGTAAAAACAGTGTCCATGTCCTTGATTTTGAACCAATAGCTGTTATTTGACCTCCCCATACAAACGTCGTTTCCCGTGTAAGAAGAGCCTTTATTATTAATTTTATAGCTGTAATTATAGTATGGATTCGGATGTTTGTACACTATCTCTTTTGATTCGATATTACGCACCTCGAAAATACTTTTTGTAAATGGGTTACACTTTTCCGCATTCGCATACCAATTACTTTTAACCAACCATATTACTTCAAGATTATCAGCATATCCGGCAGTATAGAGAGCTATTGTTTCTCTTGTTTTATCGTTTCGTCCGAGAAGTTTGCCGTCTCCACTAAACATTTTATTATAAGTCGAAACATTATCGTCTACTAGAATGAAATTTCTTTCACGATTCACTATCGGTTGAGACAAACATACAGCCTCGTTTGCTGCTCTACCCGAACTAAACAGTCTATTTACATATTTACCCCCATTTGTGTATCTATATACTGTTTGGTTAGAGAAAATTACAAAATGCTTATCATCAATAGGTTTTATCAGCCCTATCTCGCCCAATAAAACATTTTTCGACAGCGTTATATAGCTCACCGAATCGGCAATATCCGACAACTTAATGGTAGCATCCTTCACCAATTTAATATTGGAAATATCAATAATAGTGGGAGAATATGAATTAGCTTGTTTATTTTGAGCCAATACGCTAACGCTTGTATTGATTATTATCATAATAATGGCGATTATCTTCATTTTATTATTACATTAGTATTATATCAGAATAAGATTTTGACATCTGATAATCAGCATAAAAAAACCTTGATAGATATAAGCTCTTGATTAGTGAAAATTATTTCTTAAATAACAATGATGGTGCGTTAAGTACTCATTACTAATTGCAAACATTATTTCTTAAGTGGTGAACCTATTTTTGATTTTAAAATAGACACACTGCATAGCGTAGTTTTTATTATCAATAATGCGCAATTTTATTGAAATGCATAATTTAAAACACATTTCTATTGAGATATTTATCAACTTATCAACGACAATAATATATATTTTAACACACCAACACTGTTCAATGTAATATAAACTCACAGCTAACATAAAAATACTGGTAGTATTAAAGTTAAATACGTATTTTCATTTCAAACGTACTCTAAGTTTACTGTTCTATTATAGGTAAAGATGATATGAATTTCATACTATCAATTAATATCTATAAAATTGAGGACGCTCTGCACTTAATTTTAACTATGAGGGTAATAGAATTAGTTCCATTCTCCGATTGTATCAACATCCTTTCTGTAACAACTACACAACCAACTATCTCCACCAACTACTGTTATGGTGTAACCATATACAGTATTGGACTTCTGATTTGTATCTGTAGAACTGGGACCCCCACATCCACATCTACAATCACCGGGATTTCCACCACCAGACAGTTGATTCATTTCTCTTTTCTCCAACTCATTACTATTGAGTTGTCGTAAACTTAACTTTTTCATTGTACTAAAGTTTTAAGTTGTTAATTAATTGTTTTTTGAGTTATCAAGGTCTCTACCTGTTTATCTATGGTACTATTAAGCTTTTGTACAAATTATAGGTCTGCTCAGCCATCCTCTCGGCGGTGAACATCTCCTGCCATCTTTGATAACCATTTCTACCGATATACGAACGCAAAGTAGAGTCGCATATCAACCTCACAATCTGCTTCTTCAGCATATCGACATCAATAAAAATATCCAACAACTCATTGGCATCGTAACCTCGTGAAATATCCATAAGCAGTCCGCTATGCTCATCTACAAATAACTCTCTCAGCCCCGGTGTATTTGTTGCTATCACAGCAAGTCGCCGACTCATCATCTCTAAAGCCACATAGCTACATTGCTCATATTTCGATGGGATTATCCCTATATCTGCCAAATCATATAGCTCCGCCACAACCTCTTTACTTTGCCTCCCCATATAGACCAAGCTACCCTCACACCCTGCCAAGAAAGCATCAACCAGTTTGACATCCCCATCTCCCACCAATAGCAACCTCACTTGCGAGAATTCTGCACTAATATCCCTAAATGCTGTCAGTAAACCACAAATACCTTTCTCGGGAGTAATCCTGCCCACAAAAAGCAGTACTATGTCGTTATCGCTCAACCCATATTTACCCCTACTAACCTTTTTCGGCGAATTATCGGATGAATACCCGTTATATATTACCGAGACCCTATCCGCACTAACCGCATCATTCTTTTTAATACTCGCAGCAGCAAATTCAGTAACACATATTATCTTATCGCTTAATTCTAACTGCCTTATGTAATTGTCATTTTTTGTTTCCGTTAGCGTCTCCGTATAGTTGTCCAACTCTTTCCACGAATAGTGTTTTGGTAAAAAATGAATAGTAGATACGGTACGGAAATCAACCAAACCACGCGCTTTGTTGAGCACATTAACAAAATCCTCGCTATTGCTGTGAAAAATTACGGTATCACCAATGCAATTTTTCAACCATTCCCATAATATTAGCACTGGCGGAGCTATAAAAACATCTGCATATCCTCTGTCTATTAAATATTTAGAAGCAATTTTTGGAAAATAGAACTTCCAACCTAAACCGGAAGCTGCACACTCACCCACATTCTCAACTGCAAATTCAGGGTAATCACTACTAAAATGAACTTCATATACAGCTAAACCGTTTTTGCTTCTCAGGTAAGGTATAAGTTGATGTGCGTAAGTCTCCGCCCCTGAGAAATCGTACGAGATAAAGAAAAGATGTATCATAGTGCAGGCTTAATCGGAACTTAAGGGTGGTGTTGCATCTTAGCTGAATACTTTTAGTTGTCATTGCGGCGAAAGCCGCAATCTCCTGAGCAATAAATAGATTGCGGCTTTCGCCGCAATGACATTCAGCAAGTTTGAAACACTACCGAACTTAAGTATAAGACAATCACCTATAATCACCCTCCATTTGGGATGGTGATTATAGGTGAAATTTTATACTGTAAAGTATCCTACGTAATTTCGTGAACTGCCTGCAAGGGAAATATTGTATATACCCTCTTCTAACTGCGGCAAGATGTAGCTTTGATTTGTTCCGTCTGTGACTACTAAGCTTTGGAATACAATGTATCCGTTGCAGTCAGTAATCTCTAAGGTGTAGCTCTCGTAGGAGGCGAGTTTAAGCCACAACACATTATTCGTCGGGTCATACTTACCTTCCGGCAAAACCACTAACGAACGAGGAGCTTTGGGGTCAGTGCTTTTTTGATTCCAATCAATCGTTTGAACATTATCTGCCCTCACGAATAGAAACGTGAGTAGAAAGGCAGCAAGGAGCAATCTCTTTTTCATAGTTTTTAGATGTTATTTCATTCACAAATATACATCTAAATTACAAGAATCACATAAAAAAAGCACTCATCAAACGCTTTGCAATACGCTGATAATCAATGTGAAAAATAAATATTTTATCACCAATCTTTTTTACACTTTCTCACAGCACCTAATGTGCTCATTATAAGCATATTGCATTAATGATATGTATTTATTTAACTGAATACCAGTTTATTAAGTAGTAGACAAAGCGATTTTTTCACTTAAAAAAGACTCCAAAGGGGTGTCTAATCCCATTTTTTTAGCTATTTTACCCTTGCGATTGTAGATTGACCTATCGTGCTCGTAACCTAAAATTACAGATATTACCGAGGATGGAAATTGATTACACAACATCGCTATCATAGATAAATCATCATCCTTAAGCATAGGAAATTCGCTATGTAAAGATTCCAACAGTCCGTTAAATTTATGATTTGTATAGAACTGTAAATCTTTAAATGCACCTCTCTCCCACTTATTTGCAGCAAGAATTTTAGAGTACTCTCGTATAACTTTCTCTGAATCGCCTTTATAGAGATAGTTTGCTTCTATCAACTTACCGATAAGCTTAAAGTTATCGTCAATAATTTGAGTGTATCTATCCGAAGGATAATTAGAAAATTTCTTTTTATCACTCTCGTACTCAGCTCGGAGTTTGCCGATAAACTCTATCTGTTGCGATATTTTACGTCTGTAACGTCTGAAGATATTAAAAGAAATTATGAGTACAACAATAAGCACCAAACATATTATTGTAATAATAAATATATTATCCCTATTTTTCAATCTTAGTAGTGTATTTTCACTTTCGCTATTTCGTTTGTCAAACTCTTTTTCTATTTTGAATAAATCTGCCTGTCGTGATACTTTCATCAAGGAGTCAGCAATTTGTGAAGCCTTGATGTGTGTGTTAAAAGAGGACTCATAATCCTTTTTTGCTTTTTCAATTTCCAATCGCGTTGAAAAAAATGCGACTAATCCTTCAGGAGAAGCATTAGGTACTATCTTCGAAAAATAGCACAAAGCAGAATCTAATAGACCAAGATTAGCATAAGAACGAACTATATTATGATAACAAATCTCATTTACTATTACATCAGAATTCTCTCTAAGAACGTATAATGCCAAATCTTTTGACTTGCGATAATCTTTTTTCAAGTAGTAACTACCTGATAACAAGGAGCGATTATGTGATGATGACTGACTATCATATACTCTTTCAGCCATATCAATAGCTGCATATTGGTATTTTAATGCGCTGTCAATATCAATTAACCTATACAATTTCCCCAATCTGCTCAAACAATATAATTGATAGTCCAAATGATTTGCCTTCTTGAAATAGAAAAGCGATTGTTTGTATTTATAAACATACTCATTATTCTCTACATATGAATTTTGGTACAATTCTCCGATTCGGAAATTTAATAGACCAAGAGTAATATAGTCTGATGTATCAGTATTCTTTTCAGCTTTCTTATAATAGTCCATAGCTTGATGGTCGTATCCTAAATCAGCCATAACAGCCCCTTTGTACATCAATGAGCGAGAATATTTCTCGTCATTGGCATTGTTTGAATAATGCTCTACGGCGATACTAATAAGCGAATCACTATCGAATGATTCGTAGCTCTTATACTGTGCCTGAGTATAGAGCAGCGCATAGAACGCCTTGTCAGCCCTGCCGTGAATATCGTCAGGGTTGATGCTCCGTATCAAAGCATAAGCACTATCGGGGTGGTTGCTCATCAACTCATCCACCTTTTCCAGCTCCGCTGTTATTTGTGGGTTAGTACACCCTAAAAGTAAAAATAGATAGAAAAATACAATATTTCGCATAGTTAAGATATTTACCCTTGCACAAATATACCTACTTTCTCCGGAATTAAAGACTCTTTGGAATAATTATTACGATACCCAACTCGAATCAAAAGTAATTTTCGTATGAGAATAAAAGCATAAAGGGTGTGAGCAAGGACAATATCAATTTTCGTGCCACAATCAGTTTGTTGGATTTTACAACTCAAATATTTGTACAACAGCTACCCATTAAGCGGATAGCTGTTGTTTGGTGTTACATTCGGATGCCCCGACTTTCGTGTCGGACGGAGGGGGTGATAATCGGTTGCTCTCGGTTTTGCTCTTGGGGTGGTTCTACCATTTCGGCGGCTTGCTCGGTCTTATCGGGCGGAGCTAACGAAAGCTGAATCTTTCGCTCCAGTGTGGCAACCTCCGACTTCAACTCTTTGAGTTCATCCTCCTTTTTCCACGTGCCGCCCGCAATCTCACGCAGCGTTGGCAAATCCTTCTCCAACTTGACGTTCTCGGCTTGGTACTGCTCAATGAGCTTAGGGATACGGTCTAAGGCATTGAGGAAGTTGGTGGCTGCCGCCTTGTGGTCGGACATCGCCAAAAAACCGTTGTTGTAGCTGTATTTATACTCGCCCTCGATAAAGAAACGGTTCTGTCGCACCTCCACACCCTCACGGATGGCACTCTCGCTCTTGATGATGATAGGGAAACCATACAACTCCCCAATAGGCATATACTCCCCTGCGGTAGTGGCATTCTTGGCAATCTCCTGCAATCGTGTGCCGACACTCTTCACATCGGTAGCCGCTAAGCCGTCCAATCGGACAAGGTTTCTCACGTAGCCGTCCTCGTCGGTCTGTGCCCGTGATTGAAACGTTTTATAGTCGGCACTCATTTTGGAGATATGCTCGTTGTTGCTTTCCAGCGTCTTGGTGTGCGACTCCAATTTATAGATAGAGCCGCTCTTGTCCTTGTAAAAACTCTTACGCTCGCTCTCCAATGCCGCCACCCGCTTATCCAACCGTGCTTTATCCAATATATCGGTGTTACCCGAAAGGATAGCCATATACTCCGAGAAGTTCATACCCGACTTTTCGTCCATACTGCCCTCATCAATGGTACGTGCCCCCATCGCTCCGCTCTTGAGCTGAGTGATAAAGGTCTGTTTGCAGTGCAGCAGGTTGAATTTGTAAGAGTCCAATGACTTTTCAACGGCATAAATAATCACATCCACTTTATTCTCAGCATAGAGTTTCGCTATCTCATTGCCTTTTCGGACCGCACGCCCATCCCGTTGCGAGAGGTCGGAGGGTCGCCAAGGGGTGTCGAGATGATGGATTGCAACCGCCCGACGCTGTGCATTCACACCTGTTCCGAGCATACTTGTCGAGCCGAAAAGCACCCGCACTTTTCCCTCGTTCATCGCACCAATCACCGCCTTGCGAGCTTTCTCGGTCTTGCACTCTTGAATAAAGCGTATCTCGGATGCCGGAATGCCATAATCCTCAATGAGCTTGCGTTTAATCTCACTGTACACGCTCCATTGCCCCGGTTGATACGTTCCCAAATCCGAGAAGACAAACTGCGTCGCCTTGTGCGCATCATATTTCTGGTAATACTTGGCAATCTCGGCAGCACAGTGCGAGGCTTTGTTGTGGCTTCGCCTTCCTCCTTCGCACCTCGGCAATTCGAGCATAGCTCGATTGCGCTCGGTTTGTCGTCGGTTCGGGGTGGTCGTCGTACTTCTCACGGTCGATCATTCGCATATCGAGAGTCATCTTTCGGGCATATTTAAATTTATTAAACAGATAATGTGTAAAATGCAAAATTTCGAACATTGGATTAGATTGCAGATAGAGTAACTTTGATGGACTCAGAAAATTTATTTGCACGGCTCAATTTTTTTTTTTTACCTTCGCAGAAACATAATTTATTGGAATAATGAAAAGGCTATTGATATTTGTCACGACTGTAATTTTTATTGCCGGTTGTGGTAAAGTTACAATCAAAGAAAATAGAGATATTTACATTGCACATTTGGATGATGCTGTGAAAATTTCAGAAATGAAGATGTCGGATATTTTCAAGGGAGTTAAAACTATTATTCTGCAAACTAATCCTCAATGCCTTGTCAGTGAGATAAACAAGCTTCAAATTGAGGATGATATGATTTTTATTTTAGACAATTACAAAGGTTTAGGGCTATTTCAGTTTGACGGCAATGGAATATTCATACGCAGAATAGGCAACATCGGAAATGGACCAGGTGAATATAAAAGTCCCGACGACTTCGCGATAGATTTCACAAACGGAATAATTTTCATCCTCGACCGTCAGAAACAACTTGTAAACAGATATAAACTCGAAGATGGAAAATATATATCCTCTTTTGCGAATGGCGACAAAACAAAAGTTCAGTTTATGCACCTTTGTTCAGTTGGTGGCAGGTTATATGCAGATGCTTACTACCCAAATGCAGAGGCAGGAGATAAGGTTCTTTTACGTGAGATAGACCCCGTTAATGGTAAGCAAATCGGCAAGGGTTTTCTAAGTGCAAACAAAGATAGAAGAGGCTATGTAGGTGTTAATAACATAATAGCTCCAACTCCATTTGCAAATAACGGCAATGATAAGGCTTATTATATAGACAGGTATATGAATGAGTTATATACTTTGACTGCCCGTGAAATAAAACCCTATTTTATGGTTGAGAGCAATGAATTTATTAATCCTGAGAATATTGAAGAGCTTAACACATTCCCTCAATTCCCTCCTACTGCGGCGATGGATTACTTGACAGGCATTGATAAGTACGAAGAGTTGGAGAAATACTATGAGACGAATCGTTATATTATTTTTAACGTTACGGGGTCGGGAATGAGAAAGAGCTATAATTTTTGTTATGACAAAGAGCAGAGGAGTGTTAGCTCATATACAAGAATGGTTGCCGACATTTTTTACGCAGACCCTATCGGAACATATATTCCTTATCCAAAATACAGGGTGCCTAACGGATGGTATTTCTCTTTGCCCGCTATGTTTGTCAAAATGTATTTGATGGAAAATAAATTTACTGAGAACCTTGACAAGATTGATAATCTGAGAAATATTGATGAAAATAACAATCCCGTCATCTTTTTCTTTGAGTATAAGTAGTGATGAGAAATATACTATTATTTTTGTTGTCGCTTTGTTTGGGATGTAACAATATCGAAAAATCTGAAATAGAGAAGTGGGTGGGACGAAGAATAATTTTTCCTGAGCATATCCCAAGTTACTCGTCTGATAAAGATAACGAAGTTGTTAACAAGCCTCAATTTACGGTAGTAATGTATGTGGATTCTGTTGGATGCAGTAGCTGTAAGTCAAATATGGTTTTATGGAAAGCACTTATTGAAAAACATAAAAATAGTTTTGGTGATAAGTTTGGATATAAATTATATTTTCAATCAAATGACATTAAAGATATGTTAGAGGTCAATGATTTCCCTTTCAATGTTTATTTAGACTCATTAGGCATAATTCAGAAACTAAACGATTTTCCCACTAATGATAGTTTTAGATGTTTTTTGGTGGATTCACTCAATAGAGTAGTGATTGTAGGTAATCCCATAAATAACCCTAAGATTTGGATGTTATACGATAAAGTATTAAGTAGTGAAATGAAAAAATGTTCTCTGCTGACACAAAATAAAATTATAACACAAGTTGTTGTAGATAAGGATGTTATTAGGATTGATAAACTTAAAAAAGATGTAACCTCTAAGGTAGATGTAATTGTCAAAAATATTGGAGAGAACCCTTTGGTAATATATGATGTCATTTCTACTTGCGGATGTACTTCCATAAAATGGGATAAGAGAAATATTAAGGCGAAAAATGAAACTAAGCTTGAAATAAGCGTAACACCAAATGAAAGCGGCGAGTTTTCAAAATTGATTTACATTTACTGTAATACTTCAACAGAATATATTTATATACGGTTATTGGGAGATGTTGAATAGCAACTAAATTATTAAAATTCACTATAATGAAACTTAAAATTACACTTTTGTTAATGACTATGTTCATTGCACTCTCTGCTTTTGTTGCAATTCATCATTCAGAAAATGATAGATTTGCAAACAACTATATTATTGACAATATAGAAGCACTCTCTGAAACCGAATCTTCAGCACCAGACCCTGGTGCGTGTGGCACTCGTCAAGAGTATATGAAAGGTGAATCTATTGAATGTGGAAATGGCAGACCATCTATTCCAAATGCATATATAAGATGGAAATATGAATGTACGACAGGTTCTGCAGGTACCTGTAAAAGTGGCTATTATTCCATTTTCTTCGGATGTACAACAAGTATGGTTGATGATACAACTATTGATATAAACTGTAGAGTGATATAGTAGTCATCTTCTTTATAGGGTTACCGCTCTGAATAAGCTCGGGGTCGAATACGGCAATATCCCCAAACGGAATGTTGGAGGTTGCCACATCAAAGTAATTGGTAAATGGTTTTTCGATACGCTCAAACCCTTCGGCTCTCACTTTGTGCCGGGGATAGAGGTGCGAAAGGAGTTTACCCGTCAAGAGGTCTTTATCAAACGCCATCACATCGGCAATGGGTGCTTTCTCTTCAAATTCAGAGATAAAGACCCCCTATCCTGCCGAGGGGTCTATCAGGCGTTGGGGCGTGATGCCACTATGCGAGAGGGCATCGGCGAGTGCCGACACCACCTCTTTGGGGGTGTAAAACGCTGTCAGCACCGAGCTCTTCAGGCTGTCGAAGTAGCGTTTATACTCTTTCTCATCTTGGGAGTTTTCACGGATTACACGGTGCAACTCCGCTGTCATCGGGAACAGTTCGAGGTCTGATTTCGCCCATTGTACGGAGTCCATCACACCGGAGGCAGGGTTCAAGATACATTTCAACCCGCCAAAACCACAGTAGCGACTAAGCGTCTCCCTCTCTTCAGGGGTAGCCGCCCTGCGTTCTTTTTCCAATGTGAATAGCGTCCGTATCGCCTCGATGTTGTCCCGCAGCTTCGCTTTACGGTTAAATGCCATCTTCTGTGATTATTGAGATAGCTCCCGTTAGTTCGGTATAGAGCAGGTTATACGCTGCCGAATGGGCGAAATCGTCCGAAAGCGGGTATTGAGCAAATGCAGATTGGAGGATGGGCAACAGTTGCAGGGCAAGCTCCTGAGCATAGCCCGGCTCAACCTCATTCTCAAACTCATTCCAGAGAACCTCTACGATGGTGTTGTAGGGTGAGAAGTGCAACCCACTGACAAGGGCTGCCATCGCCAACTCCTGTGCCCCGTCGGGGGTTGCACCCTCTCGTCGGGATTGTTCATAGAGTTCGGCGGCTTGGTCGGCACGGGTGGTGATAAAATCGGTATCGGTTGCCTTGTCGGGGTGGTTCTCCCTGAGATAGTTTTGTAGATAGAGTCCGTAATAGGAGAACTCCGTTGGTTTATTTTTATGATTCATTTTATTGTAGATTTTAGTGTGTTGATATATATGCGAAAGGTGCTCCGGGTTCCCACCCGAAGCACCACCACTAAAATCCACAGTAAAACAGAATAAACCATTTACGACTGCGATTTCAGTGGCAAAGTTAATCATTATTTCCTTTTTCGCTTCGAGTTTTTATCGCTTTTTGTCTCCGGAAAAACGAACACGGTGTTGAAATCGCCATCGAAAGTGACTGATGCACTGAACGCCTTGCCTGCCTTGCTGTTAAACCCCTTGATGACGCCCGTCTCCCCCTTGTTCAAAAGGTCTCTTATATCTCCGTTGGACAATGTTTTACCCGCCTTTTGGCGAAAGATGGGCAGGGCACAATCGGGATTGGAGCAGCGAACAACCTTTTCATAGAACTGCATCGCCCCTTTTTGGCATTTGGGACATACGCAATCTGAATCCTTGTGCGAAAAGAGTTTGTCGCAGGTCAAAAGCTCCTCGGTAATCTGCTTGGCATAGACCTCAATGCCCTTGCGGAATGTGTCGGCACTCATCTCACCACTCTCAATTTTGGAGAGTGCCGCCTCCCATTCGCCCGTCATCGCCACATCTGCAATACGCATCGCCTTGACCACCGAGTAGAGGGCAAGCCCCTTTTCGGTAGGAACGAGCAGTTTCTTTTGTCGCACCATATACTCCCGCTTAAAGAGCGTTTCGATAATGGAGGCTCGGGTGGCAGGTGTGCCGATGCCGCACTCTTTGAGCGACTGACGAAACTCCTCATCTTCCACCTCCTTGCCTGCCGTTTGCATCGCCGAAAGCAGGGTCGCCTCCGTGTGTAGCGGTTTGGGCTTGGTTTTGCCCTCGGTGAGTGAGCATCCGCGAACAGACAACACATCACCCTCGCTCCACTTGGGCAACGTAACATCTTCGCCATCCTCCTTGTCGCCATAGACGACACGCCATCCCGCCTGTTTGACTATTGAGCCTTTGATGATAAACTCCACATCACCACAGGTTGCTCGCACGGTCGTTACATCCTTGATGCACTTCTTGGAAAAGGCTTCGAGCATACGCCCCACCACCATATTGTATATCGTGCGGTCGTCCTCGTCGAGGTTCTTGGGCTTCACACCCGTTGGCAGCAGGGCGTGGTGGTCGGTAATCTTGGTGTCGTCCACGCTGCGTCGGTTGAGTTCTTTGTTACTGAGAGCAATTGCTTGCTTGTCAAACAACGAATGCCCCCATAAACTTGTAATTAAGTGATATATTCCTTCAAACAGATCTTCCGAGATATGACGGCTACCGGTTCGGGGATAGGTGATGAGCTTGGCTTCGTATAGCTTTTGGGCAATGGAGAGCGTCTGCTCTGCCGAAAAACCGTGCTTGGTGTTCGCCTCTTTTTGCAGGGTGGTCAAATCGTAGAGCAGCGGTGCTTCCTGCACCGTCTCTTTGCGCTCGATGCTGTTGATGGTGAATGTTTCACATACCTTGACCGCCTCATAAGCGGCTTGGGCTGTGATTTTCTCTTTCCACTTTTCGGCGGACGAGAATTTGACGATTTCACCTTCTGATACGCCATCGGTCGAGAGGTGAAGTTGAAATACGGGTTCGGGAACAAACCTTTGGTTCTCCCAAAAGCGTTCACACACCATCGCCAGCGTAGGGGTCTGCACTCTTCCCAGCGAGTAAGTCCCACGACCTGCGGCAACGGTGATGGCTTGGGTAGCGTTAATGCCCACAAGCCAATCCGCCTCCGAGCGGGCTTTGGCGGCATAGTAGAGCTTGTCGTATTCCGCTCCGCATTTGAGATTTTCCAGCCCCTCGCGAATAGCTTTATCGGTCAGGCTCGAAATCCAGAGGCGGTCAAACGGCGTAGCACAGCCGATATACTCGTACAGGTAGCGGTGTATAAGTTCGCCCTCTCGACCGGCATCCGTTGCCACGATAATCCGCTCGCTTTCACGGTATAGCTTGGCGATGATTTTGATTTGTGCCACCACGCCGCTGTCGGCTTTGTACCCCTTGTCGGTCTTCTCCTGACGGGGGACAAGGGTGAAGACGGGCGGGATAATGGGCAGATTATCTCGGTGGAATCCCTTGATGCCGTAGCCGTCAGGCAGTGCAGGCATCACTAAATGCCCGAATGCCCACGTTACGTTATACCCGTTACCCGTCAGGTAACCCTCCTCTCGCTGCGTTGCTCCCACGATGCGGGCAATTTCTCTCGCCACGCTCGGCTTTTCTGCAATAATTGTTTTCATTCTTTTTTAATTTTACTTTGGATTTTAGTGGTGGTGGGTTATTGACCCTGTTGTTGTTTTTGACTCTCGTTTTCTTGTTTCTCTCGCTCCAATCGGGCAATCAGTTTACGGTCATAGTAGATATGATTGCCGTTTTCATCGTAATACTCCGCATCCTCTTTCGAGACTGGCGGCAGGCGTTTGCACAGGCGGATATACACGCGGATAACCCAAATGTTGAGTAGCACCAACACGGCTATAAGGATATAGATTGCCTCCATAGCTTACATTCCCATTTTGGGTTTATTCTGCCTGCGTTGCTGCTGCTCGGTGGGTTGCGTCTGCCCCTGTTTGAGCGGTTCGCCAACGTGCTTGGTCGCCTCATTGGTTTTTCCTTGACTATTGACTGCCACCTGTGTACGATGTTCCGCCGTGGGAGCAACCTCCTGCTTGTGCAATACGTCGGGATTGGTTTTGTAATACTTCGGTTTACCTGCCTCGTGGCTGTATTTGACATAGGCGGTGTAAGGTTCGCCCTTGCCGTCACGCATCATATCTTTCACCAGAATCGCCTTGCCCTCGGTGAACCGCTGTTGCTGGTCGGGGCTTAACTCCACACCGCCCATCGTCTTGGGAGCACGAATATTGCCTTTCTCATCTTCCCATTGGTGCTTATAGACCTTTGGTCGTTGCTCATCGCCTGCCTGATTGGTGGGCTTGTTCTGATTGGTGGGTCTCTCCTGCTGCCGCTTGCCCTGTCGGGGCTGCGTGTTGCGGGGCACGAACTCCACACCTCGGTAGTCGGCATTCACTTGCAGGGTGGTGGTGAACTTCTTGCCATTTGTCAGCTCAATCTCCTTTTTTACGCCACGTCCGGCACGCAACTCATCCTGCTCCTGCTTCGAGATGGGGGTATTGCCAATCTTATTAGAGATAAAGACATCTTTCACGGCAATGGCTTCCAAATTATTGGTCAGGCGGTCGATGCTGATATATGAAGGTGTAAGCTCCCCCGTGCGTTTATCAACCAAATCGACCACACGCCCCATATTGCCCGATTGTTTCAATGCCGCCTTATCCTCCTCGGTAAAGGTGTGCCCCATAAACTCCTCGTTGAGCTTAGGCTCTTTACGCATCGTGTGGGGTACGATACCGATGCTGCCGTCGGGCATCTCCTTTAATGAGAGTCGGGCTTCCATCTCGTAACGCTCGCCATTGAATTGCGGAGCGACACTCACCAACTCCGATTTGCCGTAACCCAGCATCTTTTTCAAATCGCCCGACGCTTCGAGTGCCTCACGGTCGATGCCGTACACCTCCCTCATCGCCTCCCAATCTATGCGGCTCTCGTCGATGGGTTTGTAGGGCTGTTTCTCCTCTTTGGGTTCGGCAACATCCTGTTCGGGTTTCTCGGTGGATGGTGCAACCTCCTCGGCGGTTTTGGTTTGCTCGGTTTGTTGATACTGTTGGGTATCTACCTTGTGGGGTTCGAGCATCGCTTTGTTCGCCTCAGGGTCTTTGAGCAGCTCTTTGAACACATCTAACAACTGCTCCACATTCTCTGCCGCCACTCGGTAGAAACCGAAGCGGTGCGGCTCTTTGGTCTGGCGGTAGAAGTTGGAAAAGAAGCTCTCCAACATATTGTCCTGCTTGTTGAATTGCAGAAAGTCGCCTTTATTCTCCACCTTGGGTGGGCTTAGTTTCGGGTTACCGTCCTTGCCCAATCCGGCAACGACTCCGATTTCTCCCGTCTTCTCGTCTCTGACGATAAGCACATCTTTTTGACTCTTTTTTTGTTCCATTCCTTTTTAGTTTTTTAATGAATAAATAGTGATTGCCCACGAAAGTAAGGGCTTTGATATAGGGCACAATGGGTTGTGAGGCGTGTGGCAGCTTGTGGCTTCTGAATGGTTGCTTGTGGCTCTATCGTTTGGTTTTTGCCACCTGCTTTTTCTGATTAAACTCCTTGAAGTGGCTCTCTAAAAACTTCTGAACATCCGACTCCTTATAGTAGACCTTGTGCCAAAGCATCTGATACTTGAGCGTACCCGAACTGCGGTAACGCTGAATGGAGCGTTTGCTCGTGTTAAGGAGTTCGCACAAGTCCTGATTATCCAATAGCCGCTCCCCGTCGAGGTACTTCACCTCCTTATACTCCTTGCCCGTGAGTGAGGCGATTAGCTGCTCGTTTCTGTCGAAACGCTCCATAATCTTCTGCATCCACCTCTCGAAAGTCTCTAACCCAACTTCAACGCCAAAAAGTTTTTTCAGTGTTTTTTTGCTCAAAAACGGGTATGATTTCATACTATTGAGTTGATTTTCAGAAGATGCTTATTTGGTGAAGTGCTTTGTAATACCCACGGGAGTAAATTTTATGTTGTACCTTAGCGGGCATGTACTTCACATCGAACATACGCGTGAGCCCCGAGCACGGCAGGGAACTCCCTTATTATAAAATCAAGGAGTCCTTCCGTGATGTTATAGGACGTGTGCATACCCGTGTAATGTTGACTCCGGGCTACCTTCCCGATTTGTGCAGCGATGAGATTGTGCAGATTCGCCGCGGTCTGACCTATATGATGGAGCAGAGTGCGTATATCCCAGCTCAGCAGGCGATGTTTACTGCCGATCCCAGAGGAGAGTACAGTGAAGAGGTTCGTGGATACATCGAGAAGTTTTGGAGTCAGATAAAGGGTAGCGGCAAGATTGATTCCGCACGGGCAAGTTATGATGAGGCAGAACGCAAAGCCCGCAAATTAATAGATGTCAACACAATACAGCATACAGATGCACGTGAGGCAGGTGCAGAGAATGTATGCCTTCAGGCGATACGCGAACTACAGCTCGACACATTTCTGCGACGCGAAGGATGGTCGGAGCGTAAGATAAATTCTACACTGGCATCCTTGATTATCCGGACTGTATATTCCCCATCGGAATGGGCGGCACTACGTATACTCGACGAGAATTCTGCCGCAATGGAGCTTCTGACGGGTCAGTTTGGCGACTGCCCGACTCAGCGCGAGGTATATGCGGCTGCTCCATCGCTTTATGCCTTGAAAGACAAGCTAGAGCGTCATCTGTGCTCTCGCACCGACTCGTTGTTTAATCTCACTAACCGGGTGATGCTCTTCGATTTGACCAACTTCTATTTCGAGGGTAGCAAGACAGGCTCAAAGAAGGCAAAGTTTGGTCGCTCGAAGGAGAAACGCTCAGACTGTCGCCTTCTTGTCCTCGCCTTGGCAATCAATACTGAAGGCTTTATCCGATACAGTTCAATCCTTGCCGGCAACACAGCCGACCCCGATTCACTACCGGCGATGGTGGAGGGCATTATCTCGAAGAATCCGGTCTCGACAAACCCCCAACAGAAAGTTATGGTGGTCATCGATGCAGGAATAGCCACGGAAGCCAATCTCGGATTGCTCAAAGAACGAGGATATAATTACCTTTGTGTCAGCAGAACCAAGCTCAAAGATTATACTCTCAAAGAGGAAGGTCGCTCTGTTACGGTATTTGATAGTCGCAAGCGTCCCATTACTATAGCCCAAGTCGAGCACCGGGAGGGAGGCGACTTCTACCTTCGCATTACCTCCCCCGCCAAAGCAATGACCGAACATTCCATGAACCAACAGTGGCGAGAGCGTTTCGAGCTTGAACTCACAAAGGCACGCAACGCTCTTACGGCAAAAGGAGGCACAAAGAGATACGACAAGGTGGTGGAGCGTGTTGGACGTGCACTCGGTAAATACCCCTCTGTATCCAAGTATTACCAAATAGACTACATCCGCTCGGGTGAGAATCCCGAACACATGTCAGATATCCGCTGGCAAATCAAAATCAGCCAAGAAGAGACTGAGCAACGCTTTGGCACATACTTCCTGCGCACCAACATAGCCACCCTTGACGAGCGAACTACGTGGGAGTACTATAACTTGATTAGAGAGATAGAGACATCAAACCGGCAACTCAAAACAGACCTGGAATTGCGCCCCATCTACCATCAGACAGATAACAACTCCGATGCCCATCTATTCTTCGGACTACTATCATACTGGATTGTAAACACAGTTCGACACAAACTAAAGTTACAAGGCATAACTCATTACTGGACTGAATTAAAGCGCATTCTATCCACCCAAAAGGCTATTACCACCAAAGCAGAAAACGCACTCGGAGAACAAATAGAACTACGCATCTGTTCGGACCCCACAGATGCCGCCTCGGAACTATATCGAATCCTCGGATACAACCCCATACCATTTAGACGACACACAATCAAAACTGCACCACCACCTCCGAATTGAAAAATCTGTAGTACCCACGCAGAAAGCCAAAAACAGATAAGGCTTAAAGAACAGAGGATTTGCATACATATTACGTTGAAGTTGGGCTAATTCCAGCATACTCATCTCCTTTTCTTCCCCCTTGTTCGTAATCCGTAGTTTCGCTTGAACTCCTCCAGCGTGGTCGGGTCGCAGGTGTAGAGGCTCTCCGCAATGAGCCGCTCCACCTCGGAGATATGGTAGCGGCAAGCTCCACGAAAAATGGCGTAATTAATACTGTTATTATCTCTCATTCGCTGAAGCGTGCGGGGGCTGACTCCCAGAAGTGCGGTCAGCTCCTTGCCGCTTAACCACATATCAGCCTTCGCCTTTTTCTTTATCATAGCCTTGCTGATATACCCGGCTATGAGGTCGAGTTTTGCTGTCAATTCTTTGTAGGCAGCACTTTCAATTGTGATAACTTCCATACACGTAACTTTTTGATTTCGTGGCAAAGTTCACGCAATCGGACGGGGGCATTCCACAGGTCTATGCCTACCTGTGGATGATTTTTTTCTCGGCAAGGGAGAGTGAAAAGGACAGTTGCTTCCATCCCAACGCCACAAGCTGCCACAGAGCTAAAATCGGCACTAAGCAGAGGTCTGCCGACTACCTTTGCATCAAAAAAAGCATAACCGATATGGAAGTTGTAATTATTGAAAAGAGGACTTTTGAAGCGTTGCTCACGAGCGTAGCTACGCTCACCGAGAAAGTAAACGCACTGCATCACCGATGCAACGACAAGAAGATGAGCCGCTGGCTCGATGGGCAGGATGTGTGCCGACTGCTGCATATCAGCCAGAGGACATTGCAGACGCTCCGAGATAATCGCTTGATAGGATTTTCGCAAATAAACCGAAAATTCTACTACAAACCCGACGAGGTGGAACGCCTCCTACCCGTGATAGATATGTTCCGAACGGAGCGGGATACGCCGTAACCACTAAAATCCACAGTAATATATGAATGAGAAAGTATTAACCGCAGAGGATGAGCGTATCGCAACTGCCCTGCAAGCTCTGCACAAAGGAGCAAAGGAGGTCAGCCAATTAGCACAGAGCTACCGCCCGCCACTCAATGGAGAGCGGTATTTGACTGACAAGGAGGTAGCCGAGCGGCTAAAGGTCAGCCGCCGAACTTTGCAAGAATATCGCAACGACCGAAAACTGCCCTTTATCCTCTTCGGAGGGAAAGTGCTCTACCGTGAGACCGATATTCAACAGATGCTCGACGAGAACTACAAAAAGGCGATGCGTTAAAACGAGAACAGGCAAACCGTGTGATGGTTTGCCTGTTCTCGTTTAGCATAGAAAGCTATCACGCCCCACCTGAAGAATGATGGGCGGGGTGGCGGTTGCCGCTCTTTTTATCAACCACTCCCGAAAGGTTGATGCCGGAAGGCTGTTAAGCCTGAAAGCAAGGGCGGTTATCATCTCCAAATTATAGACATCCGCTCGGTTGCCATTCTCCAGACGGATATAGCGGCTGACGGAGCACTCTTTCAACACTCCTGTTTTGAAGATAGATTTGATATTGCTACTCACCGCCGCAAATGTTACCCCAAACAGTTCTGCGATTTCAAAATCCGACATCCACACGTTGCCATTCACGGTGACGCTATTTCTGTGGATGGTTATCGTTCCTCTTTTCATAGTGGGCGTAAATTAAATGGCAACATTACTGTACTCTTGAATACTGTCCAACTGTGCCGAAAGGTTCTCCATATCACGGTTGAGTTTCTCTTTGGTGATTTTGGCGTAGATTTGAGTGGTCTTAATGCTCTTATGACCCAAAATTGAACTCACCGTTTCGATGGGCACATTGTTGGTCAGGCATATCTCGGTCGCCATCGTATGACGGCTTTGATGCCACGTAAGTCGCTTATTTATAGAGCATCTCTTAGCTACGGCATTGATGCCGTAGAGGCAATTCATATAACTTGGAACGGGTAAAACTTTTCCGTCTTTGCCCAACCCTCGATACTTCTCAATAATTTGCAACGGAATATCCAGCAGTCGGATATTGGATTGAACACCTGTCTTCTGACGGTGCATATAAATCCAAAGGTGGTCATCAAAATAGGTGCGTAAGTTCTCCTCTTTCAAATTACGCATATCCGTGAAACTGAGTCCGGTAAAGCAGCAAAATAGAAACAAATCACGCACTAATTCCTGCTTGGCATTTTTTAGTTTACCGTTGATTAGCAGGTTGATTTCTTCACGGGTGAGAAAACCTCGCTCGGTATCCTCTTTCTGAATCTCATAGTCGCAAAATGGGTCGCGAGTGAGCCAGCCATTGTTCATTGCGATAGTCACCATCGTCCGTAGCGGACAGGTGTAAATCCAAACCGTGTTATTGCAACAACGCTTATCCACACGCAGAAACATATCGAAGTCTGTGATAAATGCAGGGGTAAGCTCTTTCAACGCAATGTCGCTCATACGATAGCGTTGTTGGATAAATTCCTTCAGATGTTTGTACACAGTTAGGTATTTACTGTAACTTGACTTGGCTTTCATACCTGCGTTGTACAGTTTTTCGTAATCTTCGTTATACCGCTCAAAAACTTTGAGTAGGGTGTATTGGCGGTGCTCCAACCCCAGAAAGGCATTCTTTACCTTCTCGGCGGTAACGTAGTTGTCCCTATCCATTATCTCGTGATAATGACTGTTGATTTTTACCCGTATCTTATCCAACATACGGTTGGTCTCTAATGCCACCGTGCTGCGACCTGTGGCACGACCTGTCTTGGCATCCCAGATTTTTGCATCAACGGTTAGCTTGCAGCTAAACTGCGTTTGTGTGCCGTCGATAGTGATACGACTTATAATTGGTGATGTGCCGTCTGCTTTTACCGTCTGTCTTTTCAGGTAAAAGATGGTTGAAAATGTACTCTTCATAACTCTACTTTTTGGGTTCAAAATTAATTTGTGTAGAGTCATTTGTTGATACGCAAAACACTGAGCATCACAGAATAAAAACGGCAAATCAAACTTTTTTCAGCAACTCAACTTAAAAATACGATATTTCTTCGTAACTTAGTTGTTGCTCCGCTTGAAAATCGCTCGAATACAACCTTTTTCCCTTTTGCCTTTCGTTCCAACTCGTAACCAAAGCATAGGTTACCGATTGGAAACGCCGCTTCGGTTTGAGTTGGCTTTTTAACAGTTCTCGTTGGCTTCACTCTGTTTCGCATCAAATCCGAAACTATCTGTTTCTCAATTCTATTACTTTGCTTTTCTCAGTCTCGCTTTTTTCTATTATCTTTGCTGCGTAAATATAAGGATCCCACATATCGGTGCATATTCGCTCTACTGCCCCTCGCTGCTCCTCAGATAAACCTTTAATACACAAATTATCAACACTTTCCTTTGTCCTGCCTTTACTAACCTCTATCACAATTCCGCTCAACTCATCCGATAAAATTGATGCGTACTCGTGACCACGACTTATAGCTTTCTCGTCAATGCTAACATATTTATATAGCTCATCACTATCTCGCAATGCCATACCGCGCTCTACTGCTCGGTGCATCACGCGATGTACTTGGTCAAAACTTATACGCAATAACCTTGCAGTACCACTCTGACTCTTGGTTACTTGCAAAGTCTTTATCGTTTTTTTTCGAGCAAAGTGGTCATACGTTCCAATGGCGCTGACCACGGTACGCCCAAGCTTATTACCTTATCTCCAACAATATAACGCGGAATACGGGCAACAAGGTAACTCTTATATTGCCACAAATCCAAGTGTCGCCACTCTCGAACTGAACGATAGTCATAGATAGGATAACTTACGCCATCAATAATTACCACTTCATTGTTATAGACAAGCTCAATACGAACTTCCTCGTTTTGCTCGTCGATGTCTACACTGCCTATCGACCAATCACTACTCGTAGGCAATAATAATTTACTCAATACTTCGGTTGCTGTCATTCGGCAAAGATAACTATTCTCACACGAAATCCTGTAGAACCTTATTTTTTATCTCTATTGGGGGATTATTTGGGGGGCTTCTAAAAATTCCAAAATAATCAATCCCCTCAAATCTACGTTTTTTATCGAATTAATTGTTTAATGCCGATTGAATAATAGAAGTTTTTTAAGTATATCTATTTGATTATTAGGATTGTATTTTTCATCAATGATATTGTGGCAGAGAGCACTATTTTTCCCCTCTTTGATAACCTCCGCAATAGTTTGTGCCAAACTTTCTACACTGTCTGCTTCAAAGTAGTAGCCGGTTTTACCTTCAATAAGTGCTTCTGCCTCAGGAGCTTGTTCTGCGAGGTTGTTATGCGTGATTACCGGCGTGCCAAACATCAACGAGTGGATAGCCGTAAGCCCGACACTAGAAGGATTAACCACAGCCACACAATTACTTATGAGAGTGCCGATGAAAATGTCGTCATAACTCTCGCCGTAGAACCATACTTTTTCGGAAACTTCCAAATCATCGCTCAGTTGTTTTAAGTTCCCCTCTTCGACCCCGCCGCCGACTATCACCAGATTGCAATCAACACCCCGCATAGCCCTTAGCAGCAAATCCAACTTCTTTGTTTTTGTGAGTCTGCCAAGGTAGCAAATCGTTGGCAAATCATTACCGAAATAGTTCCTCAGAAAAATCCCATCACCAACTTTTACTGACCTCAACTTATCATAATCCAGTGAATTATATATAACGGTTGTGTTGTGAAAACCCCTTTCGGCAAGCCTTTTTTGAGCTTGTTCGCCATATAGAAGTGCATTCCCTGCCAAACGGAGATAGAGCATATTTTTTCTCACAGTAGCCCGTGATTCATTCCCTTTTAGTCCGTGAGACCAAAGATAGACTTTTCGACCCAGCAATCTTGCAAAAAACGTTACGAGCCAATTAGAAAGAATCCCTGCATTACCCGTAAGTATATATGCGTCATAGCTTTTTGAAAAGGCACGACGAAGAGCCTTTCTTTGCCAAATCAACTTTGTTCCTCTATATACATTTTTAAGTTGCTGCTTACTTCGTATTTTCAACAACGCAATTCCTTCGGTAGAGTGGTCTCCGAAATATATATCAATATCCAACTCGCGCTGCATCAACTCGTAAATCGCTTTACGATAGGCAGGGGCGATATTTAGTATGGCGCAGACTTTCATATCGGTAGAGAAGAAGTATTATTGCAATGTTTTTCTTGTGCCTTTGTTTTTCACACCCTATCA
Source organism: Mucinivorans hirudinis (assembly GCA_000723505.1). GTDB lineage: Bacteria > Bacteroidota > Bacteroidia > Bacteroidales > Rikenellaceae > Mucinivorans > Mucinivorans hirudinis. The sequence continues at coordinate 574,304 of HG934468.1, forward strand.
GAGTGGAGGATAAAAGGGTGTAAATAATTTGAATGGTTCGTCAAAAATTTGAATCTGTGACAACACAAAATTAGTCAAAATTTATCTGTTTATTTGCAATCATCGGGATAATAATCTGCAAGGAGGCTTCTAAAAAATTCCAAAACAAACAACTACTAATTTTTAGAAGTTCTCCCAGCTCTTTTATAATGGCTTTATAATGGCTTTATAATGAATTTATAAGTGTTTTCTAACGGCGCAAAATATATATTATCACTACTTTTACTCGAGCAATGGTAATATGGAGTGTAAAATTATTAACTCGGCTTTGAACAAATAGGACAATTCTTGGACAGATCTTTTGTTCACAGCCGGGTTAAATAGTAAGCCAATAGAACGGGTTATGGACTCTCTCTAGCTATGTCGGCTTAATAAACTCTAAAGTAGAGTCCGACCTAAAACTTATTTTTATGAGACACATTACTCAGCCAATCAGAGCGGCTGTATTCACCTTAGCTCTGGTGGTAGCTCTGCCGTGGGCACTATATGCTTCGGATTATCAGAGAGACCCACAGCTTGCCTCTGCTGGTGAGCAGCAGAAGATTGATGTGCGCGTTTTGGTTGTCGAAGATGGCGGAACTCCCGTAATCGGCGCGACGGTTGTGCTGGTTGGCGACAACAGCAAAGCCGAGCTCACGGACGTAAACGGTATCGCAATACTAAAGAACGTACCCGGCGACGGCACACTCGAGGTGAGCTATGTTGGAATGAAGACAGTGAAAATCCCCATTAATGGCAACATCGAACTTACCGTAAAACTTACTGTAGATGCAATCGGTATGCAGGAGGTTGTTGTCGTTGGTTTCGGTACTCAGAGGAAGGTCAACTTGACAGGCGCCGTATCTGTTGTTAAATCCACCCAGTTGGAGAGCCGTCCCGTCAATAACGTAGGTCAGGCACTCCAAGGTATGATTCCGGGGTTGAATATATCCACAGGCGGTCTCGGTGGTGAGCTCAACAATGCGCCATCTATAAACATCCGTGGCGGCGGTACTATCGGTGCCGGCTCAAGCGGCAACGTACTCGTGCTCATTGACGGTATGGAGGGTGATATGAACGCTATCAACCCACAGGACATTGAGAGTATCTCTACCTTGAAGGACGCGGCGGCTTCATCTATCTATGGTTCGCGCGCCCCCTTTGGTGTGATTCTTATTACCACCAAACGTGGCAAGGCAGGCAAGGTTACTGTCAATTACAACAACAACTTCCGTTGGACATCCCCATTGCTAACTCCTAATATGATGGACTCGAAGACTTTTGCCGAGTACTTCAACCTTGCGGCTAAGGAGTCGGGACAGGGCGCTGTCTTCAGCCCTTACACTATGCAGAAGATTGAGGATTATCAAGCGGGTAAGATAGACCGTAATATCCAGACCGAATCATCTAACCCGTTGGGGGCAAATGACTCTTGGAAAAACTACGAGAATTCTTGGGGTAACAACGACTGGTTCGCTACTATGTATAAGAAATGGGTATTCTCTCAGGAACACCATTTGGCTATCAGCGGCGGCTCGGATAAGGTTCAATACTTCATATCGGGCAATGTTCTCGATCAAAACGGTCTTCTAAGATTCTCGGGCGATAAATATGGTCGGAAGTCATTTGCTGCAAAGATTTCAGCAGAGCTTGCTCCTTGGATTAAGATTTCATCGAACTCCAGGCTCGTGCGCGAGGACTACGACCGTGCTTCGTATCAGGCAGGGCTTTTTTATCACAATATTGCGCGCCGTTGGCCTACCCTTCCTCTAAACTACCCTAAGGTGAAGGAGTGGGACAACCCTAATTATGGCAACTGGAACGAAATAGAGCAGCTTCGTGCGGGTGGTCGCGACAAGAACGAGAAAGATTGGATTTACCAACAGATAGCCTTGAATATCAATCCCGCGCAAGGTTGGAACATCAACTTGGAAGGTAACGTTCGTCAGACTACCAACTTCAAGCAGTTGGAGGTTCTTCCTATGTATATGATGCAGCCGAATGGTAACATTACTTTGTGGTCGTGGGATGCTCAGGCATCTTTTGTTGCAGGTCAGACGCGCGTGAACTCCAGCGCTTGGAAAGAGAATTTCTATACGGCGAACCTCTACACAGACTACACTATGAGTTTGGAGAATGGACACAACCTTAAATTACTTTTGGGTATTAACACCGAAACATCGGCACACCGTGACGTATCGGCTAGTGGCGACGGTCTGATTACTCCCAAAACTCCAACGGTATCCAATACCTCTACTCAACCGGCAGTTAGCGGCTCATTTGCCGATTGGGCTACATTAGGTATATTCGCTCGCGTGAACTACAATTACAAGGATCGTTACTTGGTTGAGTTGAATGCGCGTTATGATGGCTCATCACGTTTCCTCAGCGACCAACGTTGGAAATTGTTCCCATCCTTCTCGGCGGGTTGGAACGTAGCAAGCGAAGAGTTTATGGGAGGCGTTCTTTGGCTTAATACTTTGAAAATTAGGGGTTCTTGGGGTCAGCTCGGCAACCAAAATACCGAATACCCATACCCATTCTACACATCTATGCCCAGCAATAAGAATTACGGATGGTTGATTAACGGCAACAAGCCTCCTCTCCACGTCAATGCACCGGGTTTGGTGTCGTCTTTGCTTACTTGGGAGACAGTCCAATCTTGGAACGTGGGTGTGGACTTCGCACTCTTTAACGGTCGCCTCAACGGCACCTTCGACGTCTATGAGCGCGTGACCCATAATATGATTGGACCTGCTCCGGCGCTGCCCGGCATTCTTGGAGTGGATGTTCCTCAAACCAACAACTGCGACTTGCAGAACCGCGGTTGGGAGTTGGAGCTGAGCTGGAGAGACCGCATCCAATCTATCGGTCTTGATTATGGCATTCGTGTAAATATTTCGGACAACGTTCGTAAAGTAACTCGTTACCCGAACCCAACCAATTCTATAATAGACAAAGATGGTAGATGGAATCAATGGTATTCCGGTCGTTTGGCGGGTGAAATCTGGGGTTACACTACACTAGGTATTGCTCAGACACAAGCCGAAATGGATGCTCACCTTGCAAAGGTAAATCAGAGCCAAATAGGTTCTAACTGGCAGGCGGGGGATATTATGTATGCTGACCTGACTGGTAATGGCGAAATTAATGGCGGCGAAGGCACCTTGGGTAAAACGGGTGACCGCAGAATCATTGGTAACTCGACTCCACGTTACAGCTACGGTATCAATGCAGACTTCTCTTGGAAGGGCATCGACCTTCAAATCTTCATCCAAGGTATCGGCAAACGCGACTATGCTCCGGCCGGTCCATATATGTGGGGTGCTCACGATGGTATGTGGCAATCGGCAGGTTTTGTTTCCCATCTTGACTTTTGGCGTTCTTCGACAGCGCAGAATACCAATCCTACGGGCGACAACTATAACTACTTTGGCGCGAACCCCGATGGTTTCCTCCCCCGTCTGAGTTGGGACTCAGACAAAAACAAACAAATACAAACACGCTATTTGCAAGACGCCTCCTATATGCGTCTTAAGAATATCCAAGTTGGTTACACACTTCCTCGCTCGTTCACCGAAAAGTTTGGATGCAGCAAATTGCGCATCTATATTTCGGGAGACAACCTATTGACATTCTGTAATATGATTAGCACATTCGACCCTGAAACGATTGCGGATGCAACAGGTGGATGGAGCGATGGTAAGGTCTATCCTTTGTCAAAGGTTATCTCGGGCGGTTTGAGCATCACTTTCTAACCCTTAATCACACAAATTGCTATGAAAATATTAGTAAAAAAATATCTTGCGGCTCTCCTGTGCGGTGTAGCTACTATGGGCGTGGTCTCGTGTAATCAATACTTGGATAAAGAGCCCTACTCAATCAGCCCTGACGTATTCTTCGCCACGGCAGACCAGCTTTATGCTTACTCGATTGCTCGTTATCCACTGCTCGACTATTCGGACTACTCGTACAATCTTGGCGCTGCAGCCTACGCCGACACGGGTACTGACAACCAGATGACTCAAAACTCATTAGGTAGCCGTTGGCTACCCGGTGAATGGCGTGTGGGCAGTGCCGGCGGTGAGTGGAGATGGGGTGACCTCTACACTTGTAACTACTTCCTTAATTCGGCGCTCCCAAAGTTCCGAGCGAACGAAATCACCGGTAACCAAATGGAGGCAAGTCACGCCATCGGCGAGATGTTCTTCTTCCGTGCGTACTTCTACTTCGGTCGTTTGAAGGCGCTGGGGGACTGTCCTATAGTCTATGACGTACTCAAGGACGAAAAAGAGAGTTTGATGCTTGCGTCTCATCGTCGCCCACGCAACAAGGTGGCGCGTATGATTCTGAGCGACTTGGACTCTGCGTTTTTGTATATGAACAACTCTCCCAACGGCGGTAAGAATCGTTTGACCAAGGATGTTGCCAAGTTGTTCCGTTCTCGCGTGGCTCTCTATGAGGGTACCTTCGAGAAAAACTTCGCAGGAACGGCATTCGTACCCGGCGGCTCCGGCTGGCCGGGCAAAGACGCGGAAGGCTACAACAACCAAACCGAGGTGGATTACTTCCTCACTCAAGCAATGGAGAATGCCAAATATGTTGCAGACCAATATGCCCTTGCATCGAACCCCGAAAACTATGAATACTGGCACAACGATGGTGAGGGCGGCAATGCCAGCGACTATTTCGAGATGTTTGGCACAATCAACCAAGGTTTGCACGATGCAAAATATCAGGAGGTTATGGTGTACCGCGCATTCTCTATGACTCAATCCATCGCTCATTTCGCGGGTTCTTATCTCACTAATGGTGCTAATACAGGTTACACTCAGCAGTTTATGGATGCCTTCGTTATGCGCAACGGTCTTCCCATCTATGCCGTCGGCTCGGGCTATAAGAGCGACTCCACTGTTGTTGCCGCTAAAATCAACCGCGACAGTCGCTACCAATTGTTCGTAAAAGGTCAGGGTGAAATTCTCAACGACGGAGCTAAAGACACAGAGCCGATGCGAGTGCCGCTTTTCGATATGACCGAACAACGTGCCAATACAGGCTATATGGTTAAGAAAGGTATCTCTCGTGAGCCGAGTCAAACTCTCATCGGTGCTTGGGGTACAACCGGTATCATCCTTTTTCGTGCCGTTGAGGCATACTTGAACTACATCGAGGCTTGTATCGAGAAGACGGGGAGCGTTGATGGAACCGCGAACCAATACTGGAGTGCTGTCCGCAAACGTGCCAATATCAACCCCGACTTCAATGTTACCGTTGCTGCTACCGATATGAACAAGGAGGCTGAGTGGGATTTGGGAGCTTGGACTGCCGGGCAGAAAATCAGTGCATTGCGTTACAACATTCGTCGCGAACGTCGTTGCGAATTTATTGCAGAAGGTCGCCGTATGGAAGACCTTATCCGCTGGAGAGCTATGGACCAACTCCAAAACACGAAGTTTATGCCCCTGGGCTTCAACTTCTGGCAGACCACGTATACCCGTTATACTCCCTACTCTTGGCAACCGGAACAAGAGACCCTCTATGAGGTACGCGAGCCCAAGGCGGGTACATCAGGTAGTGTTTCGGCAAAGGACGACCCATTTGCACGAGGCAAATATTTGGTTCCGTTGCGCCTTAACATCGACGGCAATAACCTATATTTGAACGGCGTCAGTTGGCATCCCGCTCACTACCTCTATCCGATAAACTATAGCCACTTCTCCGATGCCACTCCTACACCTGCCCAAGGTGAATCGGCAGATATAACAAAATCCGCTATCTACCAAAACCCGGGCTGGAAAGTTGAATCAAACTCTATTCCGGCTTCTGTGGGCGGATTTTAACGACTGACCTGCCTTGTAAACTCTCTTTTGAGTTGTCACCGATTTTTTGGTTAGCCCCACTTTGTCAGACTTACATTAATAGCGATGTAAGCATTGCAAAGTGGGGTTGCCGATAGCATACTAATGGAGAGGGATGAAAATTCCAAAAGAACTATCGAACACTCCTCTGGACAGTCCAAAGATGTTGATTTACTAACTTTTAGAAATTCCCTATACTGCTAAATCATCTTGTTTGGTAATTTGTGTTGTACGTTGTTTCATTCTGTGTAGCATCGAAAATCCGAAAGTGAGCACTCCCACACGTCCGATAAACATTACCACAATAAGTACCAATTTACCTTCAGAGGATAGCTCAGGAGTTATGCCCGTTGATAGCCCCACCGTTCCAAGGGCTGACGCCGACTCAAATAAGATTACAAGGTAGTCGAAATCTTCGGTTGCAGTGAGAATGAGTGAACTCAAACATATTACTGCCGTGTAGAGTACAAAAGTGGCTAATGCTGTATCTATGCGATATGTTGGAAGCGTTCTACCAAAGAGCGTCACGTCTCGATTTTGACCTAGTTTCGACTTTACAAATGCCATAGTTGCTGTTAGCGTTGTTGTCTTCAATCCTCCGCCTGTTCCGGATGGCGATGCCCCAAAGTACATAATCATCGTTAGCGACAAGAGTGTAATAGGTATTAGTCCACCTATATTTATCGTATTAAAACCGACGGTCGTGAGTGCCGACATTGATTGAAATAGCGACATCAAAAAACGTTCAGAGGCAGGGTATTGCAATAGAGATGGCTCAAAGAAAAACATCTGAGTCGTTGCCAATGCCGATAGAGCTAAGGTCACCAATACAATCACTTTGGAGGTGAATGTAATTTTGTAACCTCGGGTTGTAATCTTTTGCCATAGGTCGTGCATAACAATAAATCCCATAGCACCGGCATAGCTCAGAACAATAACCACCAAATTTACGCCCCAGTCATCTCTGAATTGCATAAGACTGTCTGAAAATGTTGAAAAACCTGCGGTACAGAATGCCGAAACCGAATGGAAAATAGCTGTACCGACAGGGTTCTCTACGCCTTTGTCGGCAAATAAAAAATAGAGCAGCAGTGCTCCTATTACCTCAAAGAAGAAGGTAAATCCAACGACGCTTTTAACCAGATTCTTTGCCGTAATCCCGCCCGGCATCGTAAATTCGGCAGCGATAATCCCTTTTTTGATTATGGTAAAATGTTTTGTGAGGCTGAACATCACAAAACAACTCATTGTCATATAGCCCAATCCTCCAAGTTGGATTAATAACAGTATTACCAACTTTCCCGAAAATGTGTAGGCAGAAGATACATCAACCGTTGAGAGTCCCGTTGTCGATACGGCAGAAGTTGCCGAGAATATATGGTCTAAAAACCCTACGTTTGTCGATGTCATAAAAGGCAAGCATAACAGTAGCGTTCCCACGACTATATAGGACAAGTATCCGAAAATAAGTTGCCTGTGAGGGTGTTTAGAGATGTATCCGAAGGTCAATATGCGCTCAAAGTCAAATCTGAGCATACTCACTATAAAGTGAGTTAATGAGAATTTGCGTTTCATTACCAAAAAAATTTCGGCAAAGGTATGCAAAAAGAGCTAACGTTGTAACCTAAGTGATAGATAAAATCCAACAGTAATTGTTCGATGTTACTTCTAACGGCAGAAATTCATAAGCTACTGTAAACGCCACTTGTCAAGTTCCGAAAACAGGTCGTGCGTTAAGGGGGGGGGGGATGAATAGCGTGTGTCGAGTGTTTGTGTTGATAAAACCACCCGACACACGCTTATATTACTTATTTTCCAGAATCTCGTTGAGCGGTATCGCCTGAAAGGTCATTTGAGACTGGCTACCCTCGTATAGGATGCCGACGGTTTCAGGGTCAATCATCGTAAGGCACGAGTAGCCCCAACAACCGCCATTATCAATCATTACCCCTTCGTTCCAGCTCTGTGCCTTGTCCTTTGAACCCTTGATTGTCATATTGGTACGTGCTTTGGTGTCGGCTGGGTTGCTGAACAAAAATATGTTGTCGTCAGCTTTTATAAAACTTGCCATACACACGGGTTCGATGAGTGCCGAGCGTGATGTCGAGTGCTCTGTCCAGGTCTTGCCTAAGTCGGTTGTTGTGAGTATGGCTCGTGAGCCGCCGCGGTTGTCGCGCATATTGAGCATCAGAACACCCGGTGCTATTTCGGCAACCTGCGCTTCGGTGGTATTCTCTCTCGCAGCACTACCAGCCTTCCAAGTCTTGCCGCCATCCTTGGACGAAATTATTGTAGCCTTCGGTATATTATCTTCTCCAAGGTATTGATAAGCAAATACCAACGTGCCGTCCTTCATTGTGATTCCCATACCCGGACCCTGTAGGTGAACACCCCATTCGGGCTTTTTAACCATTGGAGTAATGTTTAGTGGTTTGCTCCACGTTGCACCGTCGTCCGAACTGCGGGCAATTACAACCTGTGCTGCCTCCTCTTCGGGCTGCATAGCGTTTTTCTTTGAGTTCCAAAAGTTTCTAAGCCCGCCAATGCCGTGCGACCAGAGTCCAATCACAATGATATCACCGGTTTTGTCGTCCACCAAAATCGCCGGGTCGCCCACGCCGTTCTGAGCATCAGGTAGTACCCCATACCCCCTCATATCCAAAGCTATTTGCATTGGCTGCCAAGTTGCGCCACCATCGAAACTGCGCGAGACTCCCACCTGTATATCCTCTTGAAGGTCTACCGAGCTGTTGCGGCGAATGTCGTAAACGGCTATTAGCGTGCCTTTTTTAGTGGTGACAATGCCGGGAATGCGATATGCCGCCACCCCGTCATCTGAGCCGTTTCGTACAGAAACACCCACGCGGCGAGGCGTCTGTTTGCCCTGATAGTCAATAACAACATTCTTGTTATTAACCTTTGCAGCAGAGAGTTTTACAGAAATTTTTTGCGTTAGAGGAGTTTTTTCATCCAAAGTGACTCCAATCCAGAAATAGTTATTCGCCGGAAACAGTTGCTGGTCTGCCGTGAGTGTCATCTTGTTTTTGACATCTTTTATTTCCAACTTTTTGACTGCATAGCTGGGATTATCAAACTTATTATCGCTCGTGTATCCCTTTGCAAGGCTTTGATTTCCTGTGTAGTATAGAGTTATTGCCTTTATGTACTTCGGATTGTCAATTTCTATATCCAACCCTTGGAGCACCCTCTTTGCCGAAGTCGGCTTTATGCTCAGCTCGAAATATGGATTGTTAGTGCGGTTGATAAGTAGTGGTGTTACGGGTTCGTACACACGTAAAGTGTCCTGTGCGAACGCTGCGCCCGCCAATAGGATTGCAAATACAGTAAGTAATTTTTTCATTATAACGGCATATTTTTAACTTTTATGATAGCCTTGCGTACCTTGCCCTCGCCAATAAGAGGGGCGTGAGCATCCTCGGGAAAGAAGATGAGAAATTGACCTGCCTGTGCCTTGATAATGGTCTGCGGTTCATCGTCAAAGAACATAATGTCGTTCTGCGGGTCATACTCCTTGCCGACTTTTGTGCACTGTTCCGTGTTCGACCACGCAAAACACTCCTGTCCATCGAGAACTATTTGAATATCAATATACTCTTTGTGTGCTTCGAGTTTTGCATCTTCGAGTCTTTTGAGCTCCTTTTCCACAACCATAACGTAAAGTTCCTCTCCGTGAAGCATATATTTGCCTTCGGGGAGTGTTTCGCCATTTTGGATAACAAATCTGATGCCCTGCGCGAAAAGTGAATTGGCTCCGCAATAGCGGTCGTAGTTTTTTAGTGAATCGAGTACCATTGTGTTAATTTGGTGGGGGCTTCTAAAAATTAGTAAATAATTATCTTTGGATTGTTCACAGAGATGTTCCGATGTTGTTTGTATTTTTTATGGAAATCTTAAATAATTTCATTATCTTTTGCGTAAAGATACAAAAAAAACACACAAATGCCAGCGCTATTTCAATATTTTTTCATACGCTAGCCTCGGTGAGTTGCCTCTCACGTAGATAATTCCACAATAACGGTAGCCTAATTTATTGCTAATTCTGCGCATAGCAATGTTTTGCTCGTGTGTATCTAAGCGGATTGACTTGATACCCCTTTCGACAGCCATTTGTTCCACCTTGCGAAAAATATCGTAGGTGACGCCACGCCCCTTGTAATCATCCCGAATCGCCATTCGGTGCATAACACAATAGGGGTTTTCCGTAAGCCATTGCCCCTCTATTGTCCGGTAGGTATCCTCCGCCTCAAAAGAGACAACGATAGTTGCAATGACCTCACTTTCATTGTTATATACCACATAGCTCTCTCCTTGTGCGATGTCATTCTTAATCGTCTGTTCATCGGGATAGCCATCCTGCCACTGGTCGATTCCTTGTTTTGCTAAATATGATTGAGCCTGAGCCACTAAGTTCATAATGGCAGGTATATTTTCGGTTTTAGTCGGGGTTAGTATCATTTTTTTTGAGAATAGACTTTTTTGCGTATAATCTCTGTCCACTCAAAGGCTGTATGTTCTTTATCTATGTACTGAGGCTCGCCGAAAGTTATGGTTATATGTTTTCCGCGTTGCGCAAACATCTCTCGCGGCAGGAGAATCATTTCGATATTTGCTTTAATTTTCAGCCTTTTACGCCATTTAGCGAGTTGATAAAAGAACATTGAGTTTCGCCCCTCGATATAGGTGGGTATAATTGCCCGCCCATACTCCGATGCCTTGTTTATAAAATTTCGTTTCCATTCTGTGTCAATAATTTCACGGTTTATCAACCGCGAACATAGTCCCGCAGGAAAGGTGATGATAGCATCATCGGAAGCATATAGATGTTGTTGTGCGCGGACGTAATCGGCAGATTGAGAGCCGTGTTTATTGATAGGTACAAAGAGTGGTTGAAGTGGCTCCAAATTCATTAGCAAATCATTGACAATCAGCTTTACATTGCTTTGTATATGCTCCGAAACTCCTTTGGCTAGTATCAGTCCGTCAAGCCCGCCAAGGGGGTGATTAGCCGCAAAAATTACTCTTCCATCCCGCGGAATGTTGTCAGTGCCTCGCAACTCATATGTTACGCCTACATATTTAAGCGTCGATTCTATAAAGTCTAACGGCTCTTTCGAGGAGTAACTATCCAAAATATAGTTGATTTTGCGAGCGCAGATTAGACTCTCCAGCCATCCGAAGACCATACCGGGTATGAGCCGAGACAACTGCGGATTCTTCTGCTCGAAAAGTTTTTTTATCTCGATACGTTTCATATTTTTTTGATAGTTACGGATTTGATATCTCTCCTAGGCGAGGTGTCAGACTCTATTTCTCATCCTATCGAAATAGGGTGCCGCGCTGAAATAGTATTGTACTGTTCCTATCACCAACAAAACTCCACCGAATGTAAATGCGGCTATCATCGAAACGTGGTCAGAGATTATCCCCCCGCACAAAACCCCAAGTCCGATGCCCGCATCCCACGAAGCAAAGTATGTGGCATTGGCAGTTCCGCGCTTATTGTGTGGAGCAAGGTTGATAAACATAAACTGAAATGCAGGTGCAAGAATGCCGTAACCCGCCCCCAGACAGAATGCCGAAGCATAGAAGACGACCTCGTTGTGAAATGTGAGAAATATTGCGTAAGTTATTATTAACAAAGACATTCCGAACATTATAACCTGCTTGAATAGTCCTCTGTTCACAAATTTCCCGGCAATCAACCGTGAAATCATAATGCCTCCCGCAAAGAATACAAAAAACTGCCCCGCACCCGAAGCCAGTCCTACAACATCCTTACCATAGAGGGCAATATATGTTGATAGCATACCGTAACTAAAAGAAATCAATAGCATTGACAATGCCGCTCGCAAGCCTTTGAGTAGAATAAACCTATCCAAAGACAACGGTTCAGGCTTTTCCTGAGTGGGAAGCACCGTCTGGTCTGCCTTTATAAAGCTTGTTATGAGCAGACTAAATGCTGCCATAATCAGCGAGAGGCGGAAATTAGTTTGAAAAGAGCCACTTGCCTCATAAATCATCATCGCCACCATCGGACCCGTTGCCATAGCCATATTGGACATCACCCCAAAATAGCCGATGCCCGTGCCCCGCTTCTGGGAGGGCATAATATCCAACGCCAATGTGTTCATCGAAACCGTGGTGATACCCATTGCAGCGCCGTGCAAAATCCTGACAAAGAGCAGAAAAACTACGCTTGTCGCAATGATATATCCCGCGAAACAGACGGCGAATGTTGCTAGAGCAAACATCAGCAATCTCTTGCGGGGGAGCGTATCGACAAGGTAGCCGGAAAACGGGCGAACTAACAGGGCGCTAATTACATAGGACGAAATAACAATACCAACCATCGACTTATCTGCACCCAAATCAACCTCTAAATAGATTGCTAAAATAGGTAGAATCAAGTAGAAAGCGAAGAACATCGAGAAGTTCGCAATGCAGGCAAGTATAAAGTTACGGTTCCAAAGAGACATATTGTATTTAATATTGTAGAGACGGAGTTTACTCCGTCTCTACAATCAAAACTATTTTTTGAATATTTCCTCCAGCTTCACTTTAATATCCTCAGGATTATGAGAACGGGTAATGATAGTGCCGTCAGGAGCATAAAGAATCAGAGTCGGGATGCCGTTTATGCCGTAGATGTCGGTTGGAGTGGTATCTTTGTAGTTCACTATTTGTGCCCATACCATACCCTCCTCCTCAATAGCTTTGAGGTTGTCGTTCTCACCACGCTCCCAAACATTTACACCTAGAACTTCAAAACCATCTTTCGCATATTTTGTGTGCATCTCCTTCAGCATAGGCATCGCACGGCGGCAGGGACCGCACCACGAAGCCCAGAAGTCCGCCAGAATATATTTACCCTTACCTACATAGTCCGAGAATTTAACATCACCGCCCTCGAGAGTCTTGCCCGAGAAGTCAAGGAACATCGCACCCTCTGAAGTCTTTTCGTAAGCATCCTTTTGTTTGCGAAGTTTTTCAAGGCTGACATCGCCCTTTGCAAGGGGTACAAGTGCCATCAGTGAGTCAATTTGTGATACTTTGTAATCACCTTGATAAACCTTTTGGCGAAGTAGGAAAACTCCAAAACCATTCTCTTTATTGGTCGAAAAGTACGAATCAAGAATTGCACCGCGACCGTCGTTGAATGCTTCATAAGCAGCCTCCATAGCATCCTCGTTTTCACCCGATTCGCGCATAGATTTCATCTTTGCGCTGAAATCCTTTGAGAGGTTCTCTATCTCCTTGGTGTAAGCATTGTAAGAGTCGTTCAGAGGAGTACCGCCGCTGACAACGCTACGGTCAGCATTGAAAGCAACATTGATTGTGCCTGCTTCGGCAAAAACGTAAGAGGCTTGTTTAGGCAGACGTACAGTCGAGATGGTAACGCTGTCGATATTGCCTTTGAGGGTAAATTTACCTTCCGCAATAACGATACTATCGATAGCTTTTCCGGCGTCATTCATCAAATAGACAATTGCGCCGTTGAGGGTTGTGTCCTCCACTGTACCATTGACAGTGAAAACGTTTTTAGGCGCGCACGCGAAAGTCATCGATGCAACTGCCAAGAACAAAATTTTTTTCATTATTATTTATTATTATTATTTGGGTTGTTATTTCTCGTTGCCTCCATTTGCTCTGCGATTTGAACATATATGGAGAGCAGTTCCTTGAATTTTCCATTCTTCACCGAGTCGTCCAAATGAGAATAAAGCGTCAAAAATTCAGGCGCTACAGGAGTTATGTGTATCATAAACATTGCAGAAACCTCGCTTGTGGGATTATTCAATATGTAGAATTTCTTTGCAATATTTATCTTTTCGTTATTGCTCCTCATTCTAAATGCAATATCCACCGCACCACCATCTGCCGATTGTGAATTTGCACGACTTGCCTTCAATAACTCCCAATACCTCTTGTCCAGCTCGAAATAAGTAGGTAATGCCTTAGCAAAAAACTCATCATAGAAGCCCCCCTTTATAACCATATCATTGTAACCATCAGTCACAAGGTCGCCATAAACCTCTAATTTATCTTCGGGAAAATAGTAAAATTCAATATACTTAGTCGAATTTACTTTTGTTATATCATCACCCACTAAAATTACTACCACGTAAGCCCTATCCTGCGGAATGTCAATATGAGTCTTACCATCAGATAACTGCGCATATTTCACCACCCTATCGTTTGGAAATTTGGGCAGAAGAGGATTACAAACCACGACTATTCGGTCTGCAGGGGAGTTTAAAGTCAAATCCACACCAACTTGAGAATGCGCGAATAAGCTCGTAAATAGCAAAGCGCATACGATTGAAACTGTTTTCATTTATTTGTTGTTTAAGGTAAATACTTAGCTATTGCCTCTATCAAAAACTCAGGACAGCGCACCGGACGCTTTGTCTTCGCATTCATAAAAGCCAGCGTTACTGCCCCTGTGGTTATCAACTCACCATTCTCGCTGAAAACCTCATAATCAAAACGTATCTTTACCTTTGGCAACTCTCTCAGGGTTGTTCTAATCGTCAATAAATCATCGTAAAAAGCCGGCTTTTTGTAATCAATCTCCACTTTTAACACCGGCAACTCTATGCCGCGCGCCTCAATCTCAGAATTAGGCATCCCCACCTCACGCATCATTTCAGACCGCCCAACATCAAAATACTCAACATAGTGAGAATGGTACAAAAAACCCATTCTATCTACCTCGCCGTAGCGCACGCGTATTTTTGTCTCATGTTGCATTATCGCTGAATACTGCTGTGATGGAAGTGAACCATTTTTACTTGGGAGTTCTAAGAAACTGTTTTAATTTTCAGAACTCTTCTCTATCAATTCGCAACTCGTGTCGCCAACTACCATTAGTCCCTGACGCATCAAGTAACCTATCGCCCTCTTGAAAACCTTCTTGCTCATACCCGTAGCCGCCTGTATCTGCTCGGGCGCGGTTTTATCGCCATAGGGCAACACTCCGCCATTCTCCCTTGCTAATTGGATGAGCGCATCGGTCGCCACCTTCACCTGGTCCAAACCCTGCTGCTGTAACGAGACATCGATCCGCCCGTCATCGGCAATTTTGTAGACATAAGCCGTAAGTGTATCGCCTATCTCAACAGGATTATATATCTGATTATCATAGAGCATCCCCCAATGTTTGCGGTTGATAATCACGCGAAAACCTCTCTCCCGACGCTGCGCCACAATAATCTCCACCTGCTCCTTGGGTGCGACTGTGATAGTCTCGTTATTAACATATTTCCCCAGCTTCGTGGTCGCCACAACCCGCCCGCTCACATTGTCCACATAAGCTGCCACGGGGTAACGCCGCCCCTGCTCCATAGGTTCGGTTTGGTTGCTGCGCGGGATAAACAAATCCTTGGGTAACCCCCAATCCAAAAACGCACCGAACGCCGTCCTTCCCGCCACTTCGAGCGAAGCCACCCCTCCTGCCATAATCTTGGGGAGGTCGGTTGTCGCCACAAGCCTATCCTCAGAGTCGGTATAGACGAAAACCTCTATCTTATCGCCGAAGCTATAATTTTCCGGCACATAGCGATTGGGCAATAGCACCTCGTTTAATTCGCTGTCTGCTAGATATATGCCATTATCGGTTGCTCTGACAATAGTCAGAGTATTCATTTGTCCTCTAATCATTGTGCAAAGTTACGGAAAAAATTCATATCTTGCACCGGAATAAACAATAGTTTGAAATTAAAAAATCATTTACTTACACTTTGTTCTTACCCTGTACAAAGAGGCGGGGTGACAGACGGGATTATTACAATGAAAAGCTATCTACAATACTCACTCAGGCGCACATACCTCTTTATTGCGGTACTTTCCCCTATGTGTGTTATTAGTGCAGCCGGCTACTTCACCTATTTCAATATACTATTTGGTAGTATATCAATTTTTATTGCACTCTCTCAAAAACGGTTATTGAAGAAGGTAGATATTGTACGTAGTCGCATCGACAACTCATACTGCACAACCGACCAAGATGCCATTCAGTATTATATTGGCAGGAGAGTTGCCCCTTGGTTCTTTGCTGCTGAGGTGGTTACTATCGCACTTCTTTGGATTACGGGGAGCGAATTCAAATTTAATATGGTAGGGTGGTTTGTGTATGGGATTATCTTCTTCTTCATTTTCCTATACTCTTTTGCCGACTACTCAACCTACAAGGATTACTGGCAGAAAAAAGAAAGTGAAGAGAAAAAGATGGCTGAAAATTACTAATGCGTTTCAAAGCACACTACATTCACCAAACATTCATACGGAAATCATTGCCAATGAAATACAGTTTTATACTCTTATTATTATTCTCTATCATTCAATCAAACTCGCAAACAACGAGTGAGCAGATACCAAATACGAAATTCGCGAATGGCATAAGCGCGCTTTCGCCCATCTTCCGTCCCTATTGGGCAGATATGCACTCCACCATCACACGCGGTGAGGTGGCTATTGCTCTCAATAGCGTCGAATATGACTATGCCAATAAAGGTGATATATACAAACCATTTGTATTCGCCAATATCGGGGCTGATTTACCGCTATGGTCGGGGTTTTTCCGAGATAAGAAGTTCGGATTCGGAGTTACTCTGCCCTTCTTTGTGGATGTTTGGCTCGATATGTTCGAGCGAACAACCGCTCCGGTAATCAACTCGGCTTATCGTTTCGGATTACCCGAATTTATGTTCTATCACAAGTTGGATAAAAAATTTATG
This sequence comes from Mucinivorans hirudinis, assembly GCA_000723505.1. GTDB lineage: Bacteria > Bacteroidota > Bacteroidia > Bacteroidales > Rikenellaceae > Mucinivorans > Mucinivorans hirudinis. The sequence continues at coordinate 590,937 of HG934468.1, forward strand.
GGCATAAAAAACTATTCGATACGCCTATCCCCAATGAAACACGAATGTACACACATTGGTGATGAGCTGACAATCTATCGAAAAGAGATGGGTTTTCCCTTGACAAGGGTAAATGTATCATACAACTATGCAGAGCTCGGAATTACAATTAACGACCCTCTCGACTCGAAGGCTCGCAACCACTCATTTCGCTATTCGATAATGATTTTGCACGACTTCTCGCAGGGTTGGTATTCTATACTGCCCAACGAAGGAGACACCCAATTGGTGGTGCCGTCCAAAATACCAATAGAGAGCTACTTGCAATATCAGTACCAAAGTAACGTCGGCAAAAAAAGCCACCTGCAAGCCATTATGTCGGCAGAGGTTCGTTATCGCTCTAAATATGGATATGCCTCCTTTTTCAACTTCACCGGAAAGTATGACAGCGAAAGGATGGATGATTTATTGCAAATGCCCGAGTATAAAGCAGCAGGAGTTAATTTGATGTTTGGTGCTCGTTATATCAACCCTAAGTTATACGGTTACAAAATTGGAGTTGCATTCAGAGGCTACCTTGGAGTGAATCCCTACGGACAGTTTCGCTCTACTCCATTCTACAACCAACTTGGAATTTGTCTCTTATTTGAACAATAATTTTATTAGAAAATGAAAGTAGCTGCCTTCCAAATGAATATAGCGTGGGAGAACCCCACCGCTAACCTTGCCAAGGTGCGCGAGGTGATTATGGCAACCGATGCCGATTTGGTCGTTCTGCCCGAGATGTTTGCCACGGGCTTCTCTATGTCGCCCGAGCTGATTGCCCAACCAATCGATGGCGAGATTGTCACCACACTGCAAAGTATTGCCCTCCAATCGGGCAAGGCAATTATCACAAGTGTGGCAATCGAGCTTGATGGTCTAAGCGGGAGTAATCCGCGCGCTGGTTTCGTGAACCGCCTCTTCTTCTTCACCCCCGATGGTGTATATCTCACCTACGACAAGAGGCATACGTTCCGAATGGGAGGTGAACACGAAAAATATTTAAGCGGCGAAAAACGACTTATCGTTCACTATAAAGGGTTGAGAATACGCCCGTTGATTTGCTACGATTTGCGCTTTCCTGTTTGGGCGCGAAACCGTGGCGACTATGATGTTTTGGTCTATGTAGCCTGCTGGCCCGATGTGCGCAGCTATGCTTGGGACACACTTTTGCGGGCACGAGCAATTGAGAATCAGTGCTATTGCATTGGTGTAAATCGATGTGGGGATGAGCCTAAGAACAGCTACTCGGGTGATTCGGTAATTCTTGATTTTCTCGGAAAGCCTCTTGCGCAGGCAGAACCATACAAAGAAGAGGTGATTACTACCGAACTCTCTGCCGGTGAACTAAATAGTTTCCGCGCAAAATTCCCGGCATATTTGGATGCGGATAATTTTGAGATTATATAGGGGTGGATATTGGAGTAATCATACTACTCGTGTGTGCCGGAATTTTGGTCGGGGTTATCAATACCTTTGCCGGAGGTGGTGCGGCGCTCACCATTGCCGTGTTCACGGCGCTTGGTATGCCCGTCAATATAGCTAATGGAACAAATCGTATACCGGTTCTTTTTCAGTGCCTTACAATGTCGGCAACCTTTCATAAGCAAGGGTATCTCGACTATAAAACGGGACTCAAACTGAGCATCCCGACAGTGGTGGGTGCAATTGTTGGAGCACAATTCGCCTCCGTGGTAAGTAATTCATTGCTAACTATTCTGCTCGCCATCATACTGATAATACTGCTAATAGTACTGCTCTTTAACCCCGAAAAGGCGATGCGTACCTCGGCACTTGCTCCTCGCCAACCGCGGGCTACGGACTTTTTTCTGTTTCTGCTTATTGGGCTTTACGGGGGCTGTTTTCATATCGGGGTGGGATATTTTATTCTTGCGGTGGTGATTATGGGAATGGGATATAATCTGCTGGAAGCAAATGCCTTGAAAGGTTTCATCGTATTGATGTACATACCCTTTTCGCTCACAATTTTCTTTATCCACGGACAGGTGGAGGTGATGTACGGCGTTGTCCACGGCATCGGAAATATCATCGGCTCATACGTTGCTGCGCGCTATGCCCGTTTCTTTGGTATGAAGTTTCTGAGATTATTCCTAATCACTTTTATCGTTATCACAATTTTAGACCTATTTGCAATAATAAATATTCAAAAATTCCTGTTAAATATCCTACAATGAAGAAGTTATTTTTAATTATTCTCTCCCTGTTCTCCATTAACTCTTTTTCTCAAACCGGTTATGCCTACTTTGCGGAACTGCCCCAACAACTGACCTTTGCAGGCGAAAAAGTGCCGTTGGAGTATGCGGATGTTCGTGAAAGTTTGAAACGTTCAATGCTCACGGTTATGTATATGCACTCCACAACGATGCAAATTCTCGCACGCACGACCAGATACTTCCCCGTGGTGGTCCCCATTCTGAAGGAGCAGGGAATCCCCGAAGATTTCAAGTACCTGATGATGGCAGAAAGTCAGCTCAACCCCAATGCAGCATCGGCAGCGGGTGCACGAAGTTTTTGGCAATTTATTGAATCTACGGCTAAACAATATGGTTTGGAGACAGGGGGCAATGTAGATATGCGCTATGACATTGAATCGGCTACACGGGCGGCGTGCCGCTACCTGAAGGATGCCTACAAAAAATATGGTTCGTGGACAATGGCAGCAGCATCATATAATGTTGGTATGGCTGGAGTTAGCAACAGAGCGTCGAAACAGAGCGTAGAAAATTACTATGACCTCCACCTGCCCGAGGAGACTATGCGCTACGTTTTTAATATACTGGCTTACAAAGCTGTAACATTAAATCCGGCAAAGTATGGCTTCGAGCTTCGCAAGGAGGATTATTTGCAGCCCTACAAGAATTTCAGATATGTGGAGGTTAGCGGCGCGAAGATAGATTGGTCGCAAGTGGCAGCCGATAACGGCACTAATTACAAGATGTTACGCACGTTGAACCCGTGGATTCGCAGTTACGAGTATGAGAGTAAATCGGCACGAACTTTTCGCGTGGCAATTGCGACAGGTGATTTCAGAACATTAGGGCACTGATTTAGTGGTCATCGACGACCGTATATTCAACTAATGAGAACTGTTGTCATTGGAATATCTAGTCGTTCCTTATAATTAGTTTCATTACTGACCGACAAAAAATGCGAGTAATAAGGAAGGGGTAATCCCCCATCAAGAGAATTACCCCGATAGTTGTACCTTTGTAATCGGACAAAAACAAAATACAACTATGGGCAAAGATGCAATAAAAATTTAGTCGGTCAGCCGATTTTCAAATAAATTTTAGATTTTCTGCCAAGGGCGAAATTTGACCTGTTGGTTCACCGCCACCAATCTGAATAGATACTACAAGTGTTTTCGTTCGTGGGAGCAGTTGATAGTATTACTATTTGGGGTTAGATAAGTCGCCGGCTAAGAGTACCATAAGCGATACTTTGCGTGATATCAATGCGGTTTTAGCCGGTTAATAACTAAGGCTTGCTTATAGCTATTCTTACTATTGAATCCAATTTTGTTTGCGTGAATGGAGTGTCGCCAAAAAACTCACCTAATTTATTTTTCCTATCCTTTCTCTTTTCCAATTAGATTTATGCTCGCATCACCGACCAAAAGGTGAACAATGATGATGTATTCCTGTGAGCCAGCCCTTCAAATTCATAACGAAAAGATGTAGTTCTGGCAACTCATTGCCTTTATCTGATTTGACCTGTTTCAATTTTGGATAGTCAATTTTCAGCTGGATATAGCCAATCGAGTTCACGCCGATAAATCTATTTGTTCTACCCATAAAACAAAGGTAGATATTATTACGCAATTAGTGCGACCTAAACGCTTATACGTATAAATCTATATTAAATTAGCAATGCCAAAGAGGGTCGCTAAGCCCAAAAATCCGCAGTGTTGAGATAGCCCCATACGATGAGTATCAGTACCAACGCAGCCGCAATTATTGCCACTACCAAAAGTGTGTCTGTTTTGGTACTTGCGGCGCTGCTTGTCCGTACCGGCTTTTGCGGTTTTTGCCTTTGTGGTGGACGAGGTGAGGGGGGGCGCTGTCCCGCCTGTGGTGGACGAGGCGGTTGCTGAGATTGCGGACGAGGCGGTTGTGGTGGACGTTGGGGTGCTGCCACGGGCGGCTGTTGTAAAGGCATAACCCTCTGCTGAGCGGGTTGCGGAGCAGGTTTTGGAGCAGATGGCTGAGGCTGAGCAATACGTTGCTGAAGCGGGCGTGGCACAGCCGGCTGTTCATACCGAGGAGGCAGTGCAATCGGCTTCTCGATTATTGTCTGCTCGAAGCGAGAGGATAGCTGCACAGGCGGCTCAGTAGGCTGTGTCGGCCTGGGAATTACAGTGGGATTCGGTACCGCTCGCTGTGCCGGAGCGACTTCTTCGACGGACTTGGTGGTCTGTTCAACAACTACTTCATATTGCTGTTCTGTCGGTTGCTGTTGTGACTCCACCTGCTCCCTACACTCGTTAACTATTATCAGCGTGCCGTTAGGGTCGTATTGCAGCACTCCAATGCCATCGAAACAGTATTCTCCTCTTTGGCTCAATGCGCGGTTTATTTGGGTCACATATTCAGCCACCATAGTTTCAGCATCACCGCTCTCCAACGAAAAATAGTCGGCAAGTGCACCTGCCAAAACGCCGTCATCCTTTTTAAGAAAAGGTGAAAATACAATTTTCGTCCCTGCGCCCTGTTCTTTCTTCAAAAAAGCACCTAGCGAGGGAAATATCAAACGGTTGTTGTTTTCCAACAATTTAATCAGCAAATCATTATCCATCTGGTTTCCTTTTAACTTTTCGGCAATATTACGATTTTTTTTTGAAACTATCAATAAAATGATATGGTATTGTTAAATTAGCATTGATAGTTCCCCATTAAGTTTTAGAAATAGTAGTTTCAAGGATTTTTCTATCATAATGTACAGCTTTGCTGTAACATTTTCCTTTACGTTTGAAGCGAACTAAATAATGCCTAATTCTACTGTTATATCCCTCTACTGTAAATGTTTGAGCCTTTGATTGTATGTGTTTTTCGGCAGTAATAAGTTCGCAATAACTTTTCCAATGATCTGAACAATATGTACCTACATCTATATTCCGTAGTCCATCCCATAACATTAACCCTGTCTTTGTGGAGCGGTTTCCGTAGACAAAAGAGATAAGCCGTTTTGCAAGTCTATCAACAGCAATCCATATCCAAGAGTAGTTTTTTTTGACAGTAAATATGTATGCAACTCATCAAGCTCAACAATGGATGCACTTTGCTCATTTACAGGCAATTCGACACGAGAGCCCCACTCTTTAATCCAGTAATAAACAGTGACATGACTTATGTTTAGTATTCTGCCGATGGCTCTAAAACCCAAGCCTTCTAAGTACATTGCCAATGCCAAACGTTTAGTATCCGTAGACTTTACATCAGACTTCTTTTCAATAGTGTAATGATATTTACAAGCGCTACACCTATATCGCTGACGTCCCTTTACTATGCCATCTTTGCAATAATTCGCGCTCTTGCATCTTGGACAATTCATAACAGCTTTTTTGCAAAGATAATAAATATATATCAATTTAACAATACCATCTGAATATCTACATTGTCGCACAGAAAAAAGATAGTTCCTTGCAAAATGGAGATTCCGGAATCTCCATTTAGAAGTTTCCAATTGGGATATTTACAGTAAAATTGGCTATTTGCGAAAAGAATATAATAAAAAGAGATAAGTTATTGAGCCATAGATATTGACTCTGTGTTAGCATCGCAATAGGTTACGAATTAGCGATATACAGAATGTTTCGGTTTTCTGTGCCTTGCGTACTTCAAATAACTCTTATGCTGCAAAAGTAGCTCAAAAAAAGAACATATCAAAACAAAGTTAGGACTAACTTTTAATTTCACCTCCACCCCCTTATCGGTATAAAAGAGCCGGATTTTCGTCTGAACATAATTACCCTATAAATCGGGCAATCAAATTCAGACTACTGTATAGCCCCGAACAATCCCCCGTCAGCAGTGATTCACTTGCAGGCGGGGGATAGTTCTGTTTGCGGCTATACCCCAAGCGGTCTCTTTTATCCATTGTCTGCCCACCCCTTTTAATACCATAGTAGGTAACTACTATGGATAGATTAATTGATAATCTTAATCTGCCTCTCCTGTTTTGAATCCTCCACAATATGCTGTTTCTAAACCGTCGGAGTCGGGGTTTTCGTTCTCAGTGGCAAAGGTATTTTCGGGTTTTAACGGCGTTGCAAGGTCAAGCCCCTGCGGAGGTTTCGATAAAAATCTCCACACCTCCCTTTGGTCAGTTTGTATTTTTCTCTAAAACCTTGCACCACCTAAACCCTACACCATTTACGCCCCTGAAACGAAAACGACCGATTCGACGGAACTGACGAACGAAGCAGGAGCAGAGACCGCTCGCGGGCTATGCCCTGCAAGGAGGAAGAAGACGAAGTCAAAGACGCATAAAAAAAATGTCGGATTCAAAAGAGGCAGATAATAATTGAAACTTCAACTCCCTCATCTCAAGAAATCCGCATAAGTGAGAGCAGAGGCAAGCTCGCTTGACTATGCCGAACGACAGCTGATTATGCAATCCGCATAAAATTAAAAAAAAGCAGAAGATGAAAAAGTGGATAAAAATAGCGGTTTTGGCACTTGTTGCCGTGATAGGGTCAATCCTTATCGGTGGTACTCTTTGGGTGTGGTTTGCAGGTCTGTTTGTGGTCAAATTCATTGCCCGACTACTCTTTACCCTTGCATTGGCAGTAGTGCTTTATGTGCTATTCTATGCCCTTATCATCGGTGGAATACTTTGGATATTAATCTCTTAAAACCATACAGCAATGAACGCACAACCTATTGCAACCAAATTTATAAGTTGGGAAGCCCCATCACTTGACACAGTCAAAGATAGCCGAGCATACAATCTGCGTGAACGGCTCAACAGCGGAGAGAAACTAAGCCGAGAGGATAAGAATTGGATAGCCGAGAATATAAACCACAACAGTTATTTCCGCACGGCAGTCCCATTGAGAGGTTATCGTTTTGATTTTTCGGACGTACTACGCAAGTTTCTTGTAAAGCAACACGGACAATGGAGCGAGTATTACGCCCCCGACAAAACAAGCCTACGTAACGCCATTTATGGCACAATCAATCAGATAGTAGAAATCAATTAACAACAGATACCATTATGAGTTTTTTAGCAGACACGCAGAAGTTACACGATTTTGTAACCCTTAGCAAGAACGACTTTTTGAGCCGTTACCCACAGGTCAGTGAACCGCAGTACGATTACGCAATCGCAGTGTATAACTTAATCTAACACCACAATGAGAGCAAGACGAAACAAGACCGTAGCCCAGCAGTGCCGATATTACGAGGTGGAGAACATTTTCGAGTATATGGTAAGTGTTTACATCAACGGCAATATCACTCCGTTTCGGGGAATGTACAAGGAGTTAGAACCCGATGCACAGCGGTTATTTATCCGCTATCTATTCAACGAGGCTGACCCCAGATACACCGAAGAGATAATTTTAGCAACCATATAGTAATCAACACGGGTAGGTCTAAACCGCCTACCCACAACACCCAAGAATATGAAAGCAACAGACCATTTCAAAGAAACCATACAGACCTATTTGGAGCAACGTGCCGAGTATATAATACTCCCCCAAAATAGGACAGCAGTTTAAGCTATAATTTGGTTATCTTTGGTCTCATAAAAAAGGAGACAAACGATGAGGAAAAAGATTTCGGCAGAGACCAAAGCGGCAGTAGCCTTGGAGGCTATCAAGGGCTTGAAGACGGTCAATGAGATTGCTTCGATTTATGAAGTTCATCCGACGCAGGTTGGGGTATGGAAGAAGCAGTTCAAGGAGGGAGCGACCGCCATTTTCTCGACTGACAAGGAGCGCAAAGTCAAGTCTGATGAGCAGGTAGAGAACAATCTTTATCGCAAGATTGGTCAGCTTGAGATAGAGAACGAGTTCTTAAAAAAAAAGTGGGAGCTACTCAAATCTCGTTAGCCGAGCGTAGAGAGATGGTAGAAAAGAATCATCCTCGGCTGAGTTTAGTTCAGCAGTGCATATTGCTAAACATTTGCCGCAGTGGCATATACTATGCGAGCAAAGGAAGAGCAAGTGCAGATGAGCTTGCTGTTAAAGCAGAGATAGACCGCACCTATACCAAAATGCCTTTCTATGGTGTCGAGCGGATGACTGAACACTTGCGAAAGAAGGGTTTTACGATAAGCCCTAAGCGAGTGCGTCGTTACTTTCGGGATATGTGCATCAGTGCTATCTACCCCAAGCCTAACACCACGTGGCATAATAAGGAGCATAAGATATACCCCTATCTATTGCGAGGATTAACTATTGACAGGGTAAATCAGGTTTGGAGTACCGACATCACCTATATCCCAATGAATGGAGGTTATATGTACCTGTGCGCCATCATTGATTGGCATTCGCGCTTTGTGTTGGCTTGGGGGATAAGCAATACTCACGATAGCGAGTTCTGCCAAGAGTTGCTCAAAGAGGCTATTGCCAGATACGGCAAGCCGGAGATATTCAACACCGACCAAGGGAGTGAGTTCACGGCCAAGGAGTTCGTTAAGATACTTGAAGAAAATGAGATACAGATAAGTATGGACGGTAAAGGTAGGGCTTTGGATAATATTTTTGTCGAAAGGTTGTGGCGCAGCGTAAAATATGAGTATATTTACCTGTCGAACCCCGGCAGCGGCAAAGAGTTATATGATGGCTTGACTGACTATTTTCGTCTTTACAACACCGAAAGGCTACATCAATCGCTTGAATACAAGACTCCGAGTGAGGTCTATATGACGGCGGCATAGAAAAAGTTTGTTTCATTTCGTTGCCCTTAAGGGCAACGAAATGAAACAAACACTAAAACAACAACTAACAATAACCCGAGAGCAAAGAAACAAATACTATCTTAAGCAGATACAAAAACTGTCCGAATAGAGGGAAGTATTATATATGTCAAACTTACCCAACGGACTAAACCGACCAAAACCACCCCACAACAACCCCAAGCATCACTATTTGATTTTTAGAGTTATGAAATTCTCATAATCTCCTTTTGAGCATACCAACAGAGATGAGTATCTTTGCCTATTGATTAACTAACACTATGTTCAATGGAAGAGATACTATTTACCCCCTACATTGGGGTTGGTTGCGGGATTGATGTCCATAAGGATTTGATAGTTGCAACCATTCAACGAGGCAACGAAGTTGTCGGCACAAAGGAGTTTGACGGTTTTACCGTTTCCTTGGAATCTTTGCGTGATTGGTGCAAAGATGCGGGTGTCACTCATATTGCGATGGAGAGCACCGGTATTTATTGGAAGCCTGTGTTCAATATTTTGGAGGATGATTTTGAGGTTATTTTGGTTAATGCTCGGCACGTAAAGAATGTGCCTGGTCATAAGACCGACAAGAAGGATAGCAAATGGTTGAGCAAATTATTGGTAAGCGGACTACTCAAAGGTAGCTTTATCCCTCCACGCGACATAAGAGATTTACGAGATTTAGTTCGCTACAAGAAGAAGTTAGTAGCTCATAGTGCATCAGAGAAGAATCGTATAATCAAGATATTGGAGGATTGCAATATCAAGTTATCAAGTGTATTGAGTGATGTTGATGGAGCCGTTGGTCGCAATATCATCAGTGCATTGATAGATGGAGAGAGTGATGTAAATCAATTAATGCGGTTTTATCACGGCAAGATAAAGACACCTCGTAGTGAGTTTGTCAAAGCTTTGCAGGGTAAGGTTAGCGATCATCATCGTTTTATGTTGCAGTTTCATCGAGATGTGATAGCTAATGATGATGCTATGTTGGAGCGGTTGGATGCAGAAATAGCCAAGGCTGTTTCTGATTATGAAGTTGAATTGGAGCTATTGGAGACCATACCGGGTGTTGGGCGAGATAGTGCCATTGGTATTATAAGCGAGATAGGTGTTGATATGGAACGATTTCCTGATGAGAACCATTTAAGTTCTTATTGTGGTGTAAGTCCGGGCAATAATGAGAGTGCGGGTAAAAAAAAAGTACAAAGACCATAAAGGGTAATAGCCATATTACTTCGATATTGGTAGAGTGTGGGTGGGGGGCAACACGTAAGAAGGATTGTTATTTGAAGCGAAAGTATGAGAGTTTGGTAGGCAGACGAGGTAAGAAGCGAGCACTTGTAGCCATTGGGCATAAAATTATTGTAGCCGCATACTTCATTTTGTTAAACAAACAGCCCTATCGTGAGCCTGAATTACACGACCACAATCCTCGCAAGCAGAAGAAGCAGATACGAAACTATTTGAATCGTTTATCGGCATTAGGTGTTGATGTTAGTGTATTTTTATGAAATGGGCCGCATCTCACCAAGCTACATTTTTTATTTCGTTTTAAGCAAGCATTATATTTAAGGCAACAACATAGGTCGCATTTTTTCTGAGACTTCCCTTAGAAGAGCTTGAGTATGAAATTGACCTATGTCCAAAGAGATTTGGGCACAAAATTAAGAACCAACAGGTGTTACCACTGCCTTTATAGGCACGGAGTACGAAGATGAAAATTTAATCTCTTAATTATACCTTAAATAGCTATTATACAAATTAATACAAAAATATACACAGATGAAACCGAAGAATAAATTTCAACAGCACGTTATCGAGTTGAGCAAAACTCTGCCCAAGATTACCGAACCGCAAAAGCGTTGGGCGTTTAAGCACTGTTTCAAACACATTGGCAAACGCAACCCCAAAGGCGAGATAACCTGCCTTGAGTGCGGACACAAATGGAACGGTGGTAACAGCCCACTTGCTGATGCAGTTTTGGGTTGCGAGTGTCCCAAGTGCAAAACCCAACTCACCGTCAGCACCACCCGACAAAGGGTATTCAAGCAGGCTGAGTATTTCGGAATAGTTACCACTTGTGGCGAGTTTCAAGTGATACGGTTCTTCCATATTGACGTGTATCGCAAGGCAGGCGAACAGGCTCGATACGCTTGTTCGGAGGTGGTACAACGGTGGTTAGCACCCAACGGGAAAGAGGCAACCGTTGCACGGCTGAGAGCGATGAGCATAATGTATTACGACCTTTGGAACTTCGGCTCAAAACTCGAAATCCGCCCCCACCACAAGGCACACGACATTGACCCGATATGTTTCTATCCGAGACAGCGAGTTATCCCCGAACTCAACCGAAACGGTTACGATGGTGATTTTCACGACATCAATCCGTTGGCACTCTTTCGTTCAATTCTGACTAACCCCAAAGCCGAAACGCTACTCAAAGCAGGTCAATACGCACTACTCAAACACTTTGTGAATAGCTCAACACGCAATATAGACAACTATTGGAACTCCGTGAAGATAGCCATTCGCAACGGCTACACGATTAAAGACGGCTCTATTTGGTGCGACTACATCGACACGCTCAATTTCTTCGGCAAGGACACGAACAGCCCGAAATATGTTTGCCCCCAAGACCTGCGCCAACAGCACGACCGCTATATGGCGAAGAAACAAACCCACCAAGAGAGGGAACGTTTGGAGGAGCAATGCAGAAAGGCACGAGAGAACGAGGCGAAATTCAAGGAACTCATAGCCAAGTTTTTCGGCATTGCCTTTACCGATGGAACGATTGAGGTGCGAGTATTGGAGAGCGTTGATGAGTTTTTCGAGGAGGGTAAGACGATGAGACACTGTGTATTCACAGGCGAATATTATCTCCGCCCCAACTCTCTAATCCTATCCGCCACCATTGACGGCAACCGCATCGAGACCGTCGAAATATCCCTTGAAACCCTCAAAGTGGTTCAGAGTAGAGGCGTATGCAACCAAAATACCGAGTACCACGACCGCATCATCAAGTTAGTAAAAAAGCACAAAAACCTTATCCGCCAGCGGATAGCAGCATAGAACGATATGTATAAATTATTTATTGGCTTTCGGAAATTGGGCGAATTTCCGACCATAGACCAAGCAAAACAATTTGCCACAGAGAGCAATCTGACAGGCGTTTTCAGCCTGTTGGGAGTTAATAACTACCACGACAGTTGGTATAAATTTTAGACGATTATGAACAGCATCAATCACAACGGCATATCCGTATGCCCCACAGGAGAGGAAAAGTATGTTTACTTCAACCTCACCCCAAGACCACGAGCCAAAAGCCGATTTTGCCAATACGACTACCGCCATACGGACGGGGAGCTATTCTACACCGTTGGACACTCCCTCGAAAAGTGTCGGGAGAAACGAGACTTGTGGCTACAATCAAAAGCCGAAAAATAACCCTTCGGGCGGATTCTTAACTGAGTCCGCCCGTTACTTTCTTTCGTGAGCCTGAGCGGAAAAGAAAGTAACAAAGAAACCTGTTCAAAAACTCTCGTTTTTAATTTAGAATAATTTTTGTAACTCCGCAGTATAATTTAACCGAAGTAGCCTATGATGTAAAAATCACATAAACAACACATATTAATAGCTTTTGCTATTTATTCCCAGCCTTCAAAACGACCAAAAATGACCACCGGAATAAATGAGCGAAGTTGTGTTATATTATTATAGCACGGCTTCGGCTTGTTTGGTGGAGGGTGCTTGGTCGTACCTGAAGGCGGAACTTGTCGGAGTCCGTGCTATTTCCCATTTGAAATCCAAATAAATTAGCAATTATTTTTGGTTTACTTCCCATTTGAAATCCAAATAAATTAGCAATTATTTTTGGTTTACTTCCCATTTGAAATCCAAATAAATTAGCAATTATTTTTGGTTTACTTCCCATTTGAAATCCAAATAAATTAGCAATTATTTTTGGTTTACTTATGTTTTTGTATCTTTATGTCAGGGTGTTGAAGAGGACACAGGCTCTGCTGAGGAGCAACCTGCCAGCAATAAACACCCCGACGGTATGCGGCAACGCTACTTTGGGAGACCGTTTTGGGTCTCCCATTTTTTGCTGCCGACATCGTCCATATGGCTAAGAAAACCTATTAAATCCTATCGTAAACAACCTTCCCATAGCGGACTTCCCGATTGTGGGAGCCGCAAGTTCCTGTATCAGTCTAACAATAGCGAGAGTCACAAACTTTTTTTGAGCAGACTTCAAAGCTGCAAGAAGCACATTGTGGTATCTCTCGGTTGGGATAAGTTGTTTACATTATAGGATTTGTATCTAGTGTTATGTTAATTTTGAATTGACGGATATAATTTTTTGAGTTTTATTCTTGCATCTTCATTTGTAAATTGCCAGTTAATTTTCAAGTTTGCGTTATTTCGATGGTTTTGCCACGCTTCTACCTCAGCGATAACTTTTTCTTTGGTAGGAATATGCCTATTCAAACACTGACCATTGAGCACGTGTAACTCTATCTCTGCCATATTCAACCAACTGCCGTGCTTGGGAGTTAAAATAAACTCAAATCTATCCCATAACTCCTTTGCCTGCTCAGGTGGAAAAATCTCATAAAAAGCAGAACCATCGTGAGTTTTGAAGTTATCCATAACCAATTTTATCTTCTTGGCAGTGGGATATTCATCAGATATTTTCTTGATGAATTTTGCCCAATCTGCTTTTGTCCTAAAATCCGTAACATCCACTATTCTCCTACCTGTAAGGGGTTCATTGGCAATGAATATATTTACCGTTCCGTGCCTAATGTATTCATAATCTACTCTTGCATCCTGCCCCGGTTTCATTGGAATTGATGCAACTTCTTCAATTAGCTGCTTTGGCGACTCGTCCATACAAACAACCGGATACTCTTCATTATAGGGCTGCTTATAAACATCCAACACTCGCTCCATATTAGCCACAAAATTAGCACTCTGCTCAGGCGGAATCACCCACCCCTTTACTTTCCAAGGCTTAAGTTCGTTTTTTTTTAATACATTAGACACACTAACGTGTGAAATGTAATCAACATACTGCAATTCAGCAACTTTATTAGAAAGCATTCGCAAAGACCATTTGGAAAATCCTGCTGGCGGTTCGCTACAACACAATGCTACTATCTTGGCTTCTAAATCACCATCTACTTTTTTCTGATAGAGCTGACCCGAAGGGCGACGTTCGAGTACCTCCTCAAAGCCTTCTTCGATAAATCGTTTCTTAACTCTGTCGATTGTCCTTGCTCCAATCTTCAAAACCTTACAAATACTCTCATTGGTAATCCCTTTATTGTCAGAAAATTCTCCCTTGTCGCAACTCAATAAAATATGAGCAACACGAAAAGAATGAGCACTATGGCTTCCCTTTTTTATTATTGTCTGAAGCTCGGCAACCTCCGCTGCCGATAATTTGATAGTGTAACGAATCATTGTAGGCTATATTTATCACAAAGATAAAAATAATTTACGCCATATCAAAATTAACATAACACTACTTGACAACGCAACTAACATATTCTTGTTTTCGTTTTAGCACAAAGAATATTCTGTTAATAAGTTTTCGTGCTATTTTTATTATCGCCTTTGACGGTTTCATTCTTTCACAATACTTTCCATAAGCCATCGTCATCGCCGGGTCGGTACGAATAGACCGCCAAGCCGCTTCCACTATATAGCACCTCAGGGTGGCGTGCTTTCTTAGAGTGATATCTCCATCGTTATGTTTATCTCCGCTGGAGTGGCACATCGGAATCAATCCGATATAAGCAGCAAGTTGGTCGGAACTCCTGAATCTGCTAATATCTCCCAACTCTGTCAAAAAGTTCATTCCGATGGTTAGTCCTATTCCCGGAACAGAAGTGAGTAATTTGAGTTGCGAGCCAATATGAGCACTCCGAGAGAGTACTCGCATTAATCTTGTTTGACGCAGCAACATCTCTCTTTGGTATTCCGCTTTCTCAATATAGAATTGCAGGGTATCCCTGCCATATCTTGTTTTCAACTCTATACTCCTCAACCAATCCATAAAACGCTTAGACCAATGAGATTTACCACTGTCGAATTGCTCCGGATATTGTATGCCGTTGAAATACAAAAATGCTTTTATTCGGTTCTTTTCGCGAGTCATATCCTTAGTGATAGTTTCCCTTAACCTTATCAAAGAACGTTGCTCAAGGGCCTCTTGTGGGTGAATATATATACCTGTTAAATCTCCCGAACGGAGACCGCGAGCTAACTTCACGCAATCAATGGCATCAGTTTTTCTTAATTTCTCCTTCATCATTGTGGGCACATCAGCCGGATTGACCACAATATTATCTATTCCCAATTCTTTAAGTCGATAATGTGCTCCAAAACCGCTAAATCCTGCTTCATAAACAGACTTATAGAGTGCATTGGGGTAGTTATCTGTTAAAAAACTGTGTAGCGCATCAGCAGAAGGGTTTTGGCTAAATCTCTTTAAGAGTGTGCCTTCGGACATCACAGCTACCGACCAACTCTTCAAATGGACATCAATTCCCACATAAATATTTTGTCCTTTGAAATCTAATTTGTTAATTTGTACTCTCATAAGCTATATAGTTTGAGGTTAATAATTTTGTTCCGCAAAACAAAGGTAACCAAAACTTTATAGCTTATTTTATTTATACCAGATTACAAACATAGGAACTTATTATATGATTGACTTAAAATTCAAGCTTGCGAAGGCAACATCGGCATTCTTATTATTTGATCTCGGCTCTGGGTACCATTAAAATGGCTAACAGTTGAAAAATAAACTTGTTAGCCATTTTTGATTTCGGGATTTTCCCCACAGAGGCAAAAATAAAACTAATTCTGCTTAATAGCTCCTGACTTTGTTCATTTTATGAGTACAAAGATAGCTCATTTCCACCTTAGTCAACTACTCTATTTCTGTGGAGTAATATGCTTACGCTTTTTGTAACTCCCCCACAATGACTTAGCAAAATTAAAACTCAAATAGTAAAAAAATATTGGCATCAATAACTTACCAAAACCTGCCAAAGTCATAGCTTCTCCTTGAATTAATCCTTTGATGAAGTTGAATGCATTTAGTGGGAAATATATTACAGAATCAGGATTAACAATAACCACTTTATATATAAATAATGTAATGAAATAATACATGGCAATCCCGTATACAAAAAGAAAAGAGTCAATTATGCTCCAATGGATTTTTTTTCTTTTTATCAACCACATAAATGCATCACGAACTTTACTCTTAGAATAAGAAAATAGATTTGGTTTATTTGTCAAATCTGAAACAATCCAATATCCATCACTCCTCAAAAAAGGTATAAGGTTAAATAAAGAATTCAAGGAAACAATTAGTGATATAAAAATTAGTATATTAGCATTACTAATTAGTCCGAGAAATGAGATAATAAAGCAAAATATTAATTCAAAATAAACTCCAGCAAGACTCACGATAACTCTTTGCTTTTTATTAAGTTTCCATATGTCAGTCACATCAGCATAATATACTGGTTTAAAAAGATAAAACCCACCTCCAATCCCTCCATGAGTTGCTCCAAAAAACTTTGCGGCTGTTGCATGACCTATTTCGTGAAAAGTAACACTGCAAAACATTGCTAAAAAAAACAACACCAGACTTGCTTGAATATTGTAACTGTAATAAACATCCATTTTGTTAATAAGTATATATATTGCAAAACTTATTGTACAAACAATAAAAGTGAAGGCTACTGCTGGCTTAAAAAGAAATAAGAAATATCGTGTAATCTTTGCTACGACTTTTTCATTGAAAATAGTGAAACTTAATTTAAGATATGATGGCTTTTCATATGGTTTGACTTTTTCTTCATAACCTTTTAATATACCATATTTAAGAAGATCATTAAATAGCAATGATGTAATGGCTTCCACACTCAAACTCATTTCGTATGTCGACTCAAATATCACAGAAATATCACCAATGCTTCTTTTACCATCAATCAAACATAGAACATTATAAACGTCTTCATTTATCTTGAGATAATGTCTATCACTGCTATTGCACAGGATGTAGTCGTTGTCATTTAGTTTATTAAACTTGATGCCATCAGAAAGAATAGGGACTAAATCTGGTGATTGATTATTTGTCATAATAATGATTTCAAAACAAATGCTGTTGTAAGTGTGCGACTTTTATATGGTTCATAGACTTTAGGTTTGATAAAATTCTCTTCAATCCACGATCCATCTGATTGTTGATTAGATATAAGATATCTTTCTGCTATATCAATAATTGATTTATTATATCGTGTTAATTTCATTGACATTAACGCAAAGGATGTTGAAAGAGCATCCGATGTATTGGGAGCCAGTCCAAATCCACCATCGAGGTTTTGTGAGTTTTTGATATATTCCATCGCCCTTGTTATTGGTTCATAATATGGTATATTATCAGCATTTAACAATCTCAGGCATACATACGTTCCATAGAAAGGTCCATAGTACCAACGACTATCCCAATAGCCTTTAGGATTCTGTTTCGAAATGATATATTTTATTGAGTCCTTGATCTGATTTTCGTATAATTGTTTATTTAATAGTAATAATGAATACGCAAAGTTTGCAACAACCTCAACATCTGGTCATGTCCCCCACTTTGTTCTATTCATATAGTCCTGTTTAGTCTGTTTAGCTGTTTTGTTATCATTCGGAACAATCCATGTAGCAGCTACATTGCCATGATTATAATGACTTTGAAGAGCAGTATTAATAGCTGGCATGCAATATCTTCCTATAAGCTCTGATTTTTGTGCATTTATAAGTAACTGAATAATCTGCCCAAGATCATCGATGTCAGGTGCAATCTCCATAACTGTAGGGAAATAGGACCAACCGCCAACAACATCAATGTTCCGTCTGTTCATCAGGTAATCGACTTCTTGATCTATATAATCAGAGATGTCCACCTTGCAAGTTTCAGAAACGGCTAACAAACAATCATTTAGAAGTGCCCTTTGAAATGTGTCGGATATATGAATCTGATTGGTATTATCAAAGTCATCTAAATTACTAAGATACATAATGTGCTTTAAGTCGGCATAACTATGCAAATAGTCATTTTTAATATATTCAAGCCCTCTTGATACAATTGTATTACTGCATTTTGTAATATCAAAGAAGCAATCATTAACAAACTTGTTATTTGCAATTTCGATCTTGGCTTTAATAGTATGTATATAACCATTCGTGATGTCAAGATAGCTTTCAATTGTTGACTTCATCTCTGCTACCACTTGACCCCATTCGCTTTCATTTTGCGATTGATTAATAATGTCTAATGATTTCTGAAAATTATCGATTGATAATTTAAGTACTTCTTGAGCGACACCTCTTATGTAGAGTAATTTATTAAGAGTTGGTATGTCGTTATCAAACTCCGCAAAATCCACTATATCTTTAAGTTTGTATACAGCCCAGTTAAACTGTCCTTTTTGTAAATCCTCTCTGAAATCCTTAACATCGTCATACAACTGAAACCCAACAGAAAAGAACTTATGGGACTCAAGTAATTTATTGTACATCTCTTGATAATTGTTGTCGGACAATGAATTCAAACTATCAATTGCTATTTTTCCAAAAGCAGACTTTTTATCTGCAAGATCTTCATAAACATCAAAGCTAATTTGTTTTGAGTCTTCTAGTGCTTTTTCTATCTTAACAGCATCCATATATTCCATTTTTCGGGAATTCCAAATTTTCCAGAATCTTGAATCTCTTCCGTATATAGATGTAAGTATCTTAATTGCTTCCTCTTGTAAGGTCAGAATTAATGGGAAATTTGAGGTATCCTTATCATCAATAACTAAATCGGTCAACAATATTGATTGGTAATAATAGTACCCAGCATCACAAAGATCACTCAGTATGGTATCATTTATATTATTATAGTATTTCTTGAACAGCCTAGGGTAGTATTGGTAGTAGGCTGGTGACTTGTCATTGCATTTAAGCTTGGATATCAGTTGTGTAAACATATTTATTTGTTTTTAACCGTGTACTCTTTTTTAAGATTATCTTTTGTTATAACTGTAATTGTTGTATAATCAGAAGACCTATAATCTATTAGATAAACATCACAGATATTCTTGATATCTACACCATTTATACTTATAACAGAATCCCCTTTTCTTAACCCCATTTTATATGATTCTGACGATTCGAATATCATTCCAATTCTTAAATTGCCATTTTCTGAAACAAACGTAAAATCATAGTGCGAATTACTGGTCGATATGGATCGGCCTTTTGAATACTCTTCATGTGGAATAAATGTAAACAAATGGTTTGCGAAATCAAGAATTACAGATCCATAATTCAGAATATCGGCTCCAATCCTAGAGCCAATGTTAGAGGTTGTTGCCAAGTATAAATTACTAAAAATCATATTGTTGATTTGAAAGTCATTTGTATGAATTAGATATTTCATACTCTCATTTTCTAGTCCTAAAAGACTATAAGTCCCAACTCCGCTAACACTGTCTATGATGTAACTATTCATTTTAACTTTAGACTTAAAGTACAGGAAATTTCTACTGCTCAAACTATAAAAATCACTATCTCCTGTATCAAAAAGCACCTCTTCTTTAACTTTTTTAAAGGGAGAAATTTTTATCAGTGGCATGTTTTGCCCGTCAGTACGCATCGGTGTTGAGTATCCCTTATCTTTTGCAAAGAAACCTTTTCTATCGGTAATGATTATGTATTTGTTTTTTGTGTCTATTTTAATAATAAGTTCTGTCAATATGTTTGATCCGATTATGCCATCTATCGACAAACAATCAAAAAACGCAGGCATATCACAAACTCCGACAGGAATATTTTTGAATTTAACAGTACCTATCTCTAACTCTGGGATATTGACTATTTCTATTGAATCCCGGTTCCCGTTGGCATCATTTAGGACATCTTTCCGAAGAAGAGGATATTGCATGTTTTTGGAAAAATTGCTATGAATCATAGTCCCAGCTCCTGTGTCAAAAACATAGCGTTTACTTACTCCATCAACAATAATTGGAACAATCAACTTATTCTTTATAAATTCAAATCTTATGGTATCAGCAAAGTTCTCAGATTCGGTTTTGGCACAATATCTATCGCTTTGTGCAGAAATTATTGGGAAGTTGCCCAGTAATGTTATTACAAATAATAGAACTTTCTTTCTCATAGTCGTTTAATGAAATATGTTAGAACCATAAATATAGCGTTCATTTCAATAAAAACAAACACCACAGAGTGATATTGCAAAATCTGTTTACTCTGTGATATTTGCATGATTGTACTAGAATTTAAATGTTGCTGTTCCTTTTGCATTAAATCCATCATTGTCATACCCAGCCTCTAATGAAACTTCTGTGGATGACAACCAGCCCATTTCATAACGCTTTTCAAGTTCTTCAACCTTGAAGTTTGCTACAAGAACTTCTTCGTTCTGTGTTAATTTTTTGTTTTCCATTTTATAGAAATTTTAAAATGTAATTGACCTTCTTTTTCTCTGGCCGGCATCAGTCATTGTCCGATTTATTATTTCCGATATAATATTAAATATCTGTACTTGTCACACAATCTATACTATTGGGTAGTGTTTCAAAATAGCTGAATTGGTATATTTATGGTGTTCTTTGGTAGAGGTTGTTTTCGATGTATATTCCTATCAGTTTGTCGTGCACTTGCTCGCTTTTTGAGAAACAAATTGTCTTTCGGCAAAGCCTTTTCAGGTGCGTTCTAAATGTTAAATTCAATCGCTCAATTTTCCAAGTGTAAGCCTTACTGATAACCCTGTTTGCCCGCAGGTAACAGACTTGAATAAGACTCCCAATCATCAGTAAAATACCTATTTATTGGGAAACATTTCATTTTATCAAGCAACTTTTTACAGGTTTCGTTATCACGCTTGCCGTTCTGCCAAGCTACTACTAATCCGCTGCTGCGGTCGATGGCGTACCAAGTCCAACGACGATTTTTCTTGTTGCCTACAAAACTCCAAAATTCGTCCATTTCAACATTATAAGCTATTTCAACATCAAGCTCCCTGAGTAAGCCTGCCTCAACCTTGTCTAATAAATAGGGGTTAATTTCGCTTGGAGTTTTTTTTAACCTCACCTATTACCGTGTGAGGACTTATCCCTAAAACTCTTGCTGTATCACGTATTCCACTCCCATTGGTGATCATTGTGATTATCGTCCTTTTTACGTCTGGCAGGCGCCCTTTGTTCTTAAAAGATAGCTGAAAAAACTTCCCGCAAGTCTTACATTTCCACCTTTGAGTGCCATTGGGGCTATGTCCATTCTTCTGTAAATCTTCGCTACCGCAAAATGGGCAGCTAACTACTTTTACGTGTCTCATTTTCTCCGAGTTTTATACCTCAAAGATAAACATAATTCAGCTAATTTACAACACTACCCTATTTCATTCATAATTTCGTCAGAAAGAACTTCGGTATCTTTGATTGAGTTGAGTTTTGAATTGTCCATGATGTTTTGTTATTTAAGTTTGATTCAAGAAGAGTTTCGATTACGGCATCATACGACTAAAATCGCCCTGATTGTTTCTGTATTTAACATCTTTACCTTTGCTAAATATATAAGACACAGATAGTTCTATAAACGGCACTCTTGTTCTTTGGTTTTCGAAGTAGTTCCCAGCAACATAAGAGTCATAAGCGTATGCTTGCAAGCCTTTTATAAAATCTCGTGCCCTGACATTTACTATTAAATCCTTGTTTTTGAGGAAAGCATACGAAGCTCCAACTGATAAATCGTAATATTCACTGGTGACGGACTGAAAACCCTCTCTCTTTGACCTCCATCTAAAACTACCCTCTAATGAAAGTCTTTTAGTAATGTCATAGTACATATTTACGCGAGCCACGCCTGCAAAAGTATTTTTAGTTACGAACCCCATACCCAGGGTTGGGTTTACATTAAAATAGTAGTTACCGAAGAGTGCACCATAGAGTGAACCGTAAAATTTCTTGTTTGATGTTTGAAAAGGTATAACTAATGAAGCCTCATAGAAAAGCCTATCTGAAGTGTTGTTTCTCGTAGATTCTATCAATCCATCTGAGTCAACATTCATATACAAATTAATGTCGTTTTGAGACAAACGCGTACGCATGTCGAAAGCCAGAATATCCCAAAAAAGTTGATTTAATTTTAAATCATATGATGTCACACTTGCAAGATTTGGATTTCCAACGGTGTAGCCATAGTTACTTATGTATCTTTTACCGGGAAGTAAATATGTATAGTGAGGTCTGTCTGTAGATGTTATCAGATTGAGAATGAGGCGGTAATTTGTTGATAATAACCAGTACGTGAAATTTGGCACAAAATTGCCATAAGAATTTTTGAACTCATCTCCACTTGTGTTTATGTCGGTATCGTATTTGTATATAGTCTGATAGTATCCAATATCGAAAGATAATCCTTGGTCTTCAGAAATAATACGATCAATGCGAACATACCCACGTAGGTTAAACTCATTTGCTGTGAATTGATTACTGCTTTTCAGCGCACTTGTGCCGTAGTCGTAATCGTAAGTGTTGTCACTCAGGAAGTTCGCATCGGCATAAATGCCATACTTTAACTGCAACTTTCCATCCAAAAACTTGCTCGTTCCATCTGCCGTCAAGTTATGTATATGCCCACGCATTGAATAATCTGTCGTAAGATAGCCATTATAAACCTCTTTGTCATTTTGCAAAAAGTAATTTCCACTGTTATTTAAACTGCCGTACATTCCGCTGTAACCTACCGAAAACGCATGTTTTTTTGCCTCATCAGTTGAGTATTTCGCGGCTAGGGAGTACATATCGTCATTGCCTTCTATGTTGCCGTAGTACTGTTTGGTTGGCTGTGAGTTTTCTGTGTAACTCCAGTCTCTATCTTTTTTATTTTGGTCATAATAGATAAAAAGATTAAAATCCATCTTACTGTTGTTTTTCATATCAACAGTCAAATTTGATGACGAGTTTATGACTTTTCTATCTTCTTTAATCTCGGTGGGTGAGAAAATGGTAATATCTGGTTTTTCAATATAATTGTTATCCACTGATTTCGAATAGCTTTTGGCATCGTATAGGCTAAGATTTGTATTGAATGTTATATTCTTCTTTCGGAACATCAAAAACTCCTCGACTCCACCACCCAAAAGAGAACCAACGACAGAGCCATTAGCTGTAGTTTTAGAGTAGAAATCATCTGGGCTCAACGATTTGATTTTGATGTCAATCACCGCTTCAGCACCACCATATCTATTGGATGGCATAGGTATTAATCTCAACTCCTCCACTGCACCAGCCGGCAGAGATTCTATGTACTTGAGAACTTCACTGGCTGGTATTGTCGGCTTGGAACCATTGATATAGATTACCACCGGAGAGTTTTTAAACATCACTTGTTCGCCATCCACAAACAACCCGGGTATTCGATTTATAAGTTGCTTTGTAGATAATCGTTCGAAATTCGTCACCCTTGCCACATCAACAACAAGGTCACCCTTATCAAAATACATAGGTTTAGCGTGACCTATAACCGTGACCTCACTGATTTGATGTGCTACCGAGGATGGAATCATAGTAACTTGCAGCTCTTGGTGATTAGTAGGTAGTAACTGCACATATAGTTCGTACTCATAATGAAACACACTAAGACCTAGGCTATCTTTTAGCTCCATAGGAGGTAGTGAAAAACGTCCGGCACTATCACTTTGTCCTTCCCATAACACCAGACTTTTACGTAAATGAGTAACGCTTAACTGTGCACCTGCAATGCTCTCTCCCCGTGGATTAACTATCGAACCTCGAATAGATTGTGCCTGAGTAGAGAGAATTGCTAATAACAAAATGGTGATGAGTAAATTTCGAATCATTGTGCAAAATATTTATGATACTTAATTCCTAGTGGCAGTATATATTTATCTAGTCGTGCCTTAAAAGAGGCATTTTCGTCTTCAGGGTTCTTTTAGTTTTGGAGTTTTATGGAGATATTTTGTTCAAATAGCTGTAATATCCATCGTAAAATATGGTCCAAAAGAACATTCATAGCTCTTTTGAAGTTGGTGCTACTGGGTTTTGTATGAGGAAATTGACTCTATGTCGTAAGTCGTGGGCAGTCAAATTTTAGTTTTGCGCAGCAGAAGTAAAGCATATTTATAAAGTTTTTGATATTACGAAAGCCTCTGGCCCTTCTTTTCAGCAGTTGAATTTTAGCATTTATACCTTCGAGGATACCATTTGTCAGTTTAGAATCGAAGTATTTTACCACTCCAGACCAATAGGCCTTAATCATATTAGCAAACTTAATAAACGGCTGAATATTAGATTCTATCGCCATATTACGCCAAAAACTCAAATAACCCTTTGCCTGCTCGGAATCTTCAATATCATACACATCTCTAAACATCTCTTTAAGTCTATATGTCTCACCAAGAATTGGATACATCATCATCAAACAATCAACCTGCTCCTGTTTATTACCCGAAAGCCTATCATAATGCGAACACTTAAGGCGGCCTTTACAAAGATAAGGGCTCTCCCACGCGCATTAATGGTATACAACCGTGTTTTATGGGTATTTATCGACTCGGACTTAAACAATTTGGATCATTTTGAACAAATTCCGCGTCGTTCGGCAATTCATACAAGTTTGATTGCCCTCTATCCTTGAATTTGGGCAGATATTCTTACTCCTCACCATTGTTAAGACCAATTGGCGAGCACTTACATTCAAGGGTACAAAGCCTAGCGGTATTTGATGTCGTTGTCAATGCGGTCGTAATTTGGGCGAGTGGCGATGAAAATAAAAACAGCCCCTTTAGATACGATGTCGATTGTGATGCGTCGTTCTCGGATTACAGGTTTGCGAGCTCCTCAATTGCCTCCTTTAGCTGTGTGATGGTGTCGGCAGTCTGGTCGATGCTGCTTTGCACCGTCACGGTGAGTGGTTCTACTTTCGATAGGTCGACTTGTGGGGACTTATTGCTCTGTTTGGCCAATTTGGTAAGCTCTTCAATCATAAAGATGATTACATCGTCTATGTCTGTTGCCATAAGTTTGAATTTTTATGCGGTTAAAATCTGATTCCTTTTTTCTTTTTGCGTTGCATCCGTTTGCGGAATGCTTCCTCTTCGGGGTCTGTACCGTTGGGGAGTATCGGTATGTCGAAGAGTGAGCCGATGGAGTCGCCAACGGTGCTGCTTTCGTGGTGGTCGGGGCGATGCTGCGCTTGTTGCACAGGTGGCAAACTCTGTTGCTTAGCTCGGTTGTTTTGCCGTAGGGCGTAGTCAATTTTGGAGTAGCTGAACTGGCGATCTACTTTCGAGCCATTGAACGAGAGGTTGTTCATTGTGAACCGCACACCTTCGATTTGGTCGGTAGAGCCTTTGGTTTTGAAACCTAACTCTATGCCCTCGGTTCTGAGCCTGCTGCGGAGCTCACCCCACGACCTCGACTGTGGAACGTGCTTGCAAAGTGCATCGTAAATCCGATACTTTGTTGCATTGGGTTCTCGGAGCTGCTTTCGCTTGACGTTCTCTTTTCCGCTCGAAACATACAAGCCGTGTTTGATGGTGATTTCTTTGCAAATTTTCGTACTTCTAAACCTTTCGTTTTGGTCGGATATGCGTTTGCCGTTGAAGTCGATGCGATTCATTATTAAGTGGATGTGCGGATGGTCTCGGTCGCTGTGGCGAACGATCAATACCTGCGTGTTGCCGTAGCCCATCTTTTTCATATACTCCTCGGCTATCTCAATCATTTTCGCATTGGTCAGTTTTTCTCTATCCTGTGCCGAAAAATCCAGTGAGATATGGGCGACAGGCTTGGCAATTTGCGCCAGTCGAGCCTGCGTTTCGAAGCTGCGGATTATGGATTCTTTGTCGATATTTCGAACTCCTTTTGTGGCGATTATTGCTGCTTCATCTCGGTTCAAAACGTAGTTTACAGCATTCGAAAAACTGTTTCCTTGCACTATTTTAGCCATCATTTTCGATAGATTTTATTACGTTATCAATCTCTTTTGCGAGCGTTTCGGACTCGGTTTTCGCTGCGAAATACCCTGCTTGATTAGCTCGTTTGGCAATCTGATTGAGGTTGTTCGCCATTCCTGTGAGCTTGGTTATCAGTTGCAGGTGGGTGGCGGTGAGCCTCTCTTTGACGGTGGAATTTCGCAATGTAGTGCGGATAAAATCGCTAATCGTTAGTCTTGCTGTGCGTGCCTTGGTTTTGAGCAGAAAATACTCTTCTGTGGCAAATCTGACCTCTATTCGATACTTCCGCACCTCTGTACTCGCCAACTTGGGGCGACCATTTTCATTCCTATTTTTTATCGTTCTCATTATCATATTTTTCAAGTTAGACCATCGGGATTCATTGTTATTGTCCGTACAATAACACAAACTTGCTTAGCTAAACCCCTTAAATTTTACGTTATATCATAATTGGTTTCACTTTTAGTTTCACTGTACATCATCTTCAGAATCATTAGCATCATCAATTGGATTTTGTTTATTCATAATCTCGTCGATAGGTTCTTTGTAGGTTTCGAGGTGATGAGTGAGGATTGTGTCTACGAGGGATGCAGCCCGTAACCTGTTCGCTCCTGTTTTGGTAAAATCCCCTGCTCAGAGAGGAATTGTTTTATACTGATATTTTTAATGTCGTACATAAGCTGTTTTTTTGTGAGAATGTGAGAAAATCCCATCAATCTCCTGTGAAATAAAAAGTTAAGTAGCTCACAAACTTCTAACACAATTTCAAAGTGTGAGAAATACGTTTCTGCAAATGTGAGAAAGTGAGTAGTGTGTGAGTTTTTTGTGAGAATAGATATGTAATAGATAATCAAAGTATTATATATCACAATCTAACAAACTAACAGAATTGCGTTCAATCGCTCTTTGGTGATGGTGTAGTACCGTCCGGCGGTGGTTTTTCGCTCGGTACTGCCGTCGTAGCGTAGAGCGTATGTCGAATAATACTGCGATGTTGGCACAGGTTGCAACTCCCAATTGTGTCGCAAAATTCTCCGTAGGTGTGGATGTTCTACCCGAATACCTCGCACCTCGTACTTGGGCTGTTAACTTGTTCGAACACTGCAAAGGTAGAGGGTGATATAAGTGGTGTGGATGTGGCGCAAAAAGAAACAGTCGCCTGAAAATCAAACGACTGCAAAATTATTTTAAGTGGTAAAAGTGGTGGACAGGTGGTGAAATGATACCTTTTGAGGTTTTATGAGCCTATTATCCCAAAATAGATTTCAACTCTTTGGCGAACTGCATCGATTTTTGGCTCGGAATATCAGATACAGGCTCACGATATTTAGAACTGTAGTAACTTTCGGATATTTCCAATTTGCGAAGCATCTCGACACGCCACACGGCTTTGTCTGCTCCTTTGATCTTTTCACTAAGGCTGTGGATCAGATAACACATTCTTGTTTTTTCGCCAGACTTGATTTTCAGCACCGACGATGTGGCTTGATTATTCAGCGTAGCATACAAATCGAGTTCTGAAATCGCTTCAAACTGCTGGTCATTACATAGCTTATGAATAGCCGAAACAAGCCCCATATCAAAATATCCTGCCGATGGAGCAGTTGGGGTAACCACTGGCGTAACTGTTTTTATTTCAGTGGGCAGATATTTTTCGACAATCTCTTGGAAGGTCTCCAATAGATCACACAGGCTTGCAAATGGATTAAAGTGGTATCTTTTTGCAATCGCATCACACTCTTTATGCTTTTGATATATTTCGTAAAGTTGCTCGGTGATGGCTTGATGTTGTGCAAGTGCTGACTCGTACTTATTCCGGTAGTGTTTCAAATTAGCTGAATTGGTATATTTATGGTGTTCTTTGGTAGAGGTTGTTTTCGATGTATATTCCTATCAGTTTGTCGTGCACTTGCTCGCTTTTTGAGAAACAAATTGTCTTTCGGCAAAGCCTTTTCAGGTGCGTTCTAAATGTTAAATTCAATCGCTCAATTTTCCAAGTGTAAGCCTTACTGATAACGTGTTTGCCCGCAGGTAACAGACTTGAATAAGACTCCCAATCATCAGTAAAATACCTATTTATTGGGAAACATTTCATTTTATCAAGCAACTTTTTACAGGTTTCGTTATCACGCTTGCCGTTCTGCCAAGCTACTACTAATCCGCTGCTGCGGTCGATGGCGTACCAAGTCCAACGACGATTTTTCTTGTTGCCTACAAAACTCCAAAATTCGTCCATTTCAACATTATAAGCTATTTCAACATCAAGCTCCCTGAGTAAGCCTGCCTCAACCTTGTCTAATAAATAGGGGTTAATTTCGCTTGGAGTTTTTTTTAACCTCACCTATTACCGTGTGAGGACTTATCCCTAAAACTCTTGCTGTATCACGTATTCCACTCCCATTGGTGATCATTGTGATTATCGTCCTTTTTACGTCTGGCAGGCGCCCTTTGTTCTTAAAAGATAGCTGAAAAAACTTCCCGCAAGTCTTACATTTCCACCTTTGAGTGCCATTGGGGCTATGTCCATTCTTCTGTAAATCTTCGCTACCGCAAAATGGGCAGCTAACTACTTTTACGTGTCTCATTTTCTCCGAGTTTTATACCTCAAAGATAAACATAATTCAGCTAATTCGCAACACTACCCTTATTCCAAGCATCATCATCGCTCAAGCCTTTGGGACGATCTACATCCTGATTTACCATTGCTGCATACTCGCAAAACTCAGTCCCACAATTATTTAACTTCAGGATAAGTTCTTCTATCTCACTGTGATGGTTCATCTCGATATTATTGCTAATACATTCGGGCTCAGCTCCATAAAATACAGCATCACTTTCGTAATATATTTCCAGAATTTTATCGAGTTCATTCTTTAGACTCGACAATACTATTGCCAATGTCTGCTTGTCCTTTTCAAAGAGCATATCGAGCATCATCTTCTCTAACTGCCCCACATCACGGTGCGTATAATAAAAATCCACCGCCTTGCGGAAGGCATTGAAGTCCATCTCGTCAAGCTCAATGAAGTCGGTGTATATTGTTCTGAGCTGCTGAAGTTGCGGTAAAAATTCTGTTATTTGGCTCATAACATCTTAGGCGTTAAAGTAGAGGATAAAAAGTCTCGAATATAAATATGCTCAACCCCCTCATAGGTATCTTCAAAAGAACGTTCTCCTGAAACAACAATTTTCGGGTAATTATCCTTGATTTTTAATAGATTACCAAACTCACGTGCAATAGTTTCCGGTCTTGATAACTCAACGGCAACTTGCACATATATTGTTTCATTACCTCTTGTGCATACAAAATCTATCTCTTCTGTAGCAATTGAGCCAACTGTTACTTCATACCCACAATATAAGAGATGGTTACATACGATGTTTTCCATTCGTTTTGCTCTATCCTGTGGCTTATATCCGGCAATAACATTACGAATGCCCATATTCTCAAAAAAGTATTTCTCACCTCGTTCGAAAAACTTTTTGCCAGCAATATCATAACGCCCAATTTTGTGAACGATAAAAGCAGATGCCAAAGAATCTGCATACTCAGATACTTGATTGGGAGATATTTTAATATTCTGACTTTTAAGGAAATCACTGATACTTTTGGACGAGAAAAGACTTCCGATATTATTTGCCAGAAAGCGAATAAGCTGTTCTAAGAAAGCTGTATTTCGTATCTTTTTTCTTTCGACAACATCACGTAGTACGATTGTAGAATAGACACTACGGATATATTCCATTACTACGGCTTCGTCTAATGGCAAGTGGATCAAATACGGCAGTCCTCCAAAGCGATTGTATTTTTCGAGTGAAGTGTCGTCGTTTGGCAGTTTGTGAAAACTCAGAAATTCAAGATAGGAGAGGCTATAAATACGAAACTCAACGTAACGCCCTCCAAGCTCATTAGCCAAATCGCTCGAAAACATTTCGGAGTTGCTACCTGTAATATAAATATCATTATTGTCATCAAGAGCCAAAGAACGAATAGAGACTTTGAAATCTTCAATCTCTTGAATTTCATCAATAAAAATATAGTTTCTCTTATCGGAAACCAACCTTTGAGAAATATAGTCGTGTAGCTCTTTATACGAGACAATATCTACAAAATCAATATCTTCTTTATTGATATAGATAATATTTGCCTCTTTTTCTTCACTGATAATCAGTTCGATAAGCTGAAAAAGAATATAACTTTTACCAACACGACGATGTCCTACCATCACTTTAACAATAGGTGTACGCATAAATGGTTTGATGCGTTCGATATATGTGTTTCTGCTATGCAGAACTGTCGGAAACTTTGCCATAGTGATTGTTTTTTATAATTACGCTTATAATTTTCTGTAAAGATAGTGATTATTTTAATCATATCTATAATAACAACCTAAAATCAAGATTAATGTAGGTATGATTATATTTCTTGTGCTTCTTGCAAACATAATAGTCTTACAGCTTATTAAACTTATCCATCGCGTTTGCCTTAACCTTGTCAGCAATATCGATATAGGGCTTCATCGCTTTGTAGTCGCTATGTCCTGTCCACTTCATCACCACTTGCGGAGAAATTTCCAACGCCAAAGCATTACAGATAAAAGTTCTACGCCCTGCGTGTGTGCCCAGTAGTGCATATTTGGGCGACACTACGTCAATTCGCTCGTTGCCTTTGTAATAAGTTTCTCGCACAGGTTCATCAATTCCTGCCAGCTCTGCCAACTCCTTTAAGTAGTCATTCATTTTCTGATTTGTTATGACGGGAAGCACTTTATAATGCTCAAACGCAATATCTTTGTACTTGTCGAGAATGGCTCGGCTATGGTTGTTGAGTTCAATAATGAGGCTGTCAGCAGTCTTGACTGTTGTAATCTCGATATGATTCTCTTTCACATCACTACGACGGAGATTAAACACATCCGAATACCTTAATCCGGTGAAACAGAGAAATAAAAAAACATCACGCACTCGCTCCAGATATTGTTTGGTGGGTGGTATATCGTAATCTCTGAACTGCTCCAACTCCTCCCACGTTAGATATATCACCTTTTTAGGGGTGCTCTTCAACTTGGGCTTAAACATATCGTAAGCATTGTTTTTGGTGTGCCCTTTCTTGAAGCTCCATTTGAGAAACCATTTCAAAAATCCCATCTGTTTACCGATGGTGCTATTGCGCATCCCTCTGGTATCACGTAGGTAAGATATGTACTCATTCAGCCCATATTCATCAAAGAACTCAAACGTAAGCCCTTTTTTGAAGAGAGTCAAATGGTTTTTTACTGCTGCAAATTTCTCATAAGTGGATTCTGTCCAATCATTTTGCACGCCACACTCCTTCACAAACTCATCGAATACGACAAAAAGGTCGGATTTTTTTGCCTTCCCTCTGGTTGCTTGGCTTTTTTGCTTCTTCTGGGGCGTAGGTTTTAGTTTCTCAGCAAACGCCTCCTTTACCTGCTCCGGTGTCGGCTCCGTCCCTTTAACTTCAAAATCTTGGAAAATCTCATTTATAAACGCTTCATACCTTGCAATATCTGTATTGATTTGCAAAGCTGACTGCTTCTGTTTATTGGTAACATTGTTTTTCACTCGCTGCTTTGCCGAATCCCACTTTGCAGCATCAATTCGATAGCCGGTAGTAAAATCGATTCTCTTGCCACCGAAAAACACCTGCAATCGTATAGGTACATTCTCAACCACAGGCACGCCATCTTTCTTCCGATTCTCAATGGCTATTCTTATGCTTCGTTTTATATTCATCGTTCCTTGATTTTTAATCTCGCTGCAAAGTTATAACTAATTTCCGAAAACTACACCAAAAGTTACACCAAAAAATATGATTGTTCATAAATCTATCTGATAGCTATTGAAATTATTAAACCATATAAAACACTATATTACAGTGTTTTGATATTGCGTGATATTTTATGAGGGTTCGGGAGAAAGAGCCTCTCTCTCCGCTGATAGGTCCGGACACAAAACGGACAAAACAGGACAACCCACGTAAAATCAATGATTTACGTGGGTTTTTTCTTTGTTTACAGGACATCAAAAGGACACCAAAAAGTCAACTTAGGACATAGTTTCGTTACAGAATCGTTACAGAGATTTTTTTGTCCACCAATTGTAACGATGTCCACCATAAGTCCTTGAACGGTCGCAACTTGTCCACGTGTAAGTAGCTCAAAACACAGTAATAACCGTAACTTTGCGTTACAAAAAACACTTGTTATGAGCAGTACATTTAGAGTTCTTTTCTACCTCCGTAGAAATTACGTAAACAAAGAGGGTAAAGCCTCAATTATGATCCGCATCACAATCAGCGGAGAAGTTGTCCAATTCAGCAGTAAACTTGACATCGAGCCTGAGTTATGGAGCGGAGCAGCCGGGCGTGCCATTGGCAGAACAGGAGCAGCCCAAAAAATCAACACAGCTTTAGACGGTATCAAAACCGCAATTATCAACCACTACCGACGTATATCGGACAGAGAGCCTTCCGTTACAGCCGAAAAAGTGCGTAACGAATTTCTGGGTATCGTTCCCAAAGGTGAAACACTGCTTGAGCTTTTCGACAAGCATATCGAGGACACGTCCAAACTCGTTGGTATCAGCAAATCCGCTGCTACCCTACAAAAACACAAGGTTACACGGACGCACGTTGCCAACTTTATGGCTTCCCAATATAAAATATCGGATATTTCGCTCAAAGAGATTAATCATATGTTTTTGACTGACTTTGAAAACTTTCTGCGTGTGGAGGCACAATGCAATGCCAACACTACTGCTAAGTTTATGCAATTCTTCAAACGTATCATTATTATTGCTCGCAACAACGGCTGGATTCACGCTGATCCATTTGCCAACTATATTATCCGTTTGCAGAAAGTGGATAGGGGTTGTTTGACGCAGGAGGAGATTGAGGCTATATTAAAGAGAAAGTTTGAATCTAAACGTTTGGAGCAAGTGCGTGATATATTTATATTTAGCTGCTTCACCGGATTGGCGTACATCGACGTAAAGAAATTGACGAAGTATAACGTCCGTACCTCTTTCGACGGTAATTTATGGATTATGACCAAACGACAAAAGACCAACGTTCAGTCAAATATCTTGCTTTTGGAAGTTCCGCAAC
Source organism: Mucinivorans hirudinis (assembly GCA_000723505.1). Lineage (GTDB taxonomy): Bacteria > Bacteroidota > Bacteroidia > Bacteroidales > Rikenellaceae > Mucinivorans > Mucinivorans hirudinis. Next base: position 624,071 of record HG934468.1, read on the forward strand.
GCATCATTGAGAAGTATAGCGGTACTCTTCCCGACGGAATTTTATTGCCCGTTTTGAGTAACCAGATAACAACCTAAAAATGCAATAGAGTGATAAATGAAGTAAACTACTGATATTGTGTGCTGTATGTGGTAAAACTGCAATAGATTGCTAAGTGGTGTAAATGCAGTTTTTAGTGGTTTTACGAAGTAGTTACGTTACGATTGCGTTAGCAGTTTATCTGAATGTAGTATGACGCAATTTGTAGAGACTAACTATTTGATATTAAGATTACTATTCGCTATTTTGCGTATATCTTGATGGCGTTCTGTTGCTCGTGATAAAGTAATTTTGTGACGTAAAAATCACAGTAAAATTTATTATTATGGGTAACGAACTAAAAGTTAGCTTTTATCTCCGGCACAAAGAGATAAGAAAGGATGGAACCGTTCCAATTATGGGGCGCATCACCATCGGCAAGCAGATGGCACAATTTAGTGCCAAATTAAGTGTTGCTATATCCCTATGGGATATTAAAGCAGCCAGAGCATTAGGCAAAAGCAAGGTTGCTACCGACCTAAACCGCGCCTTAGACAAGATCGCTGTATCTATTCACACAAGTTACGAGGAGCTAATCGAGCGAAAAGGTACAGCCACCCCGAAAGAAGTTGTAGTAGCCTTTCAAGGTATGGCATCGGGACAAGAGTCCCTGCTCGGCTATTGTGATAAATTCCACAAAATGATGCTTCAGCGTGTTGGCATCAACCTGAAAGCAAAGAGTTGCGAGCAATATCGTATAGCTTTCAAATATCTAAGGGAGTTCATAAAAGCAAAATACAACCTCAAAGAGATCTCATTTGGTGCCTTGGATTACTCCTTTATCGAGAAATTTGACCACTATCTGCGCATAGAACGAAAATTCAAAGCGAATAGCGTTGTCGGTATAATCGGCAAAATCAAGCTGATGGTTAAATCTGCAATTACCGATGATGTAATTGTTTTTGACCCATTTATATCATTCCGCAGCGAAGGCGAAGAGTCAAAGCCTAAGACCTTGACACGTCAGGAGCTTGAGCAGATTATGACTACCCCTCTCGATATTCCAAGCAGGTATTTGGTGAGAGACCTATTTCTGTTTTCAGCCTTTACAGGCATCTCATTTAGTGATCTTCGCAACCTGAAATATAGCGACCTCGCAACAAATGATGATGGGACAGTGTGGATTCACTCTAAACGTATTAAAACAGGCGTAGAATTTCACGTCCCTCTATTAGACCTGCCTATAAAATTGATTGACAAGTATAGGGGCTCAACCGATGGCGAACACGTATTCAGAATGTTGAGTAATGTAAAGACCAACCTACACCTAAAGAAGATAGCACAAATGTGCGGTATAGATAAGTGCTTGTGCTTTCACGCAGCCCGGCACTGCTACGCCAGTGTCATTACGCTCTCCCAAGGTATCCCGATGGAGACAGTCAGTCGGATGCTGGGGCACAGCACGATAAAATCCACTCGTATCTACGCTCAAATATCTTATGAGAAAGTGGATAGCGATATGAAGCAACTTGCCAAAAGCATCAAAGGAAAATATCATTTAGCAAACTTATAAGATGGATAAGGTAAAGTATAACACCTTTGCTGTGATGTTTTACATCAACAAAGGGCGAATCAAGAAAAACGGTACGACCACCGTTATGGGGCGCATATCGGTTAGCGGTGAGATGGTTCAATTCTCAACACAGATTGAAGTAGATCCAACTCTTTGGGATGCTAAAAGGTATCGTCTGAAAGGGCGAGAGCGTGAGTCCATTGAAATCAACAACCAATTACAGGAGCTAACAGATGCGATTACCGGCTATCATAAGGATTTTATTAAGCAGCAGGGGTATGTAACGGCAGAGCTTCTGAAAAACAGAGTTTGCAACATCGGACAGAAAACCGATATGTTGCTTGAACTCTTTCGGGAGCATAACGAGCAGTACAAACAGATGGTTGGGGTTAATAGAGAAGAGAAAAGCTTTCTGATGTACCACTATGCGATCAACTACATTGCCGATTTTATAAAATCTCAATATGGTGCAGAAGATATAGAGCTAATCAAATTGAACCTTAGGTTCTTAGAAGATATGATGCTCTTTCTAAGGGGAGAAAAGGGATTGTCTGTAAATACAGCCAACGGGGTTGCCATTTCACTCAAGCGAGTTATCAAATGTGCAATAAATCAAGGAACGCTACGCAAAGATCCATTTGTGGGGTATAAGTTTGATGTAGTACCACCGGAGTGTCGCCACCAAATAGAAGAGGATTTGCACAAGCTGATGACAACAGAGGTTAAATCGAAAGCCCTCTGTTTTAGTCGTGATATGTTTATATTTTCCACATTTACAGGCACTTCATTTTCGGATGTTGTAAAACTGACGGATAAAAACATAGGCATTAACAATAAAGGGGATAAGCACCTCACCTTCAAGCGACAAAAGACGGGCACGGAATGTTATGTCCCTCTGCTTGATATTCCGCTGAAAATCATTGATAAATATCGGAGTGAGCGTAAAAGCGAGAGGCTCTTTAATATGACTACGTGGTCTACGATGTACGAGAATCTGGGTAAGATGCAAAAACTTTGCGGACTAAAAGAGCCCATCTCATACCACCAAAGTCGCCATAATTTCGGAACGCTGATTACTCTGCTGAACGATGTGCCTATTGAGACGGTAGCCAAGATGATGGGACATAAAGATTTGAAAACTACCGAGATCTACGCACGTATGAGTAATAAAAAGGTGGGTGATGATATGAAGCGGATAGTCAAGAGCAGCAAAAGTAAATTCAAGCTCTTTGAAGACAGGGATATGCCAATCGTGGAGGAGTATAATTATTTTGAATTTAGAGATAGGTATGAAAAGAGATATGGTAAAAATCAGTGATAACGGCACGGTAATCGTGCCTGCAAATGTGCAGATGCGAGATTTTGAGATTGCCGAATTGTTCGGGGTAATGGTGCCGACCATACGTTCCAATATACGTGCAATTCTCAAAACAGGTGTTGCAACGGCTAACATGACGGGTGGCGCAACGTTGGTTGGTTGCAACGTTGTACCGGATTATCACGGGTTGGATATGGTTGTGGCAGTAGCGTTTCGGATTCAATCACACAAAGCGGAATTGTTTCGGCAGTGGATAATGTGTAAGATGATGCGGAGCAATTTGCAACCTATATATATCAGAGTCAGTGAAGCGAAAGATAATTTTTGTAATTAATCATATCAATCACCCTTACTGCTATGACAAAAATTGTGAAAGCCGAATGCAGAACCAAATTTATTTGAGTTATGCTGAGGCGCATCCAATTTTATGTAAAGGGAGTATTTCGCACGAAATAGCCAAGCCCAAGCCCTAAAGGGTTACTCCTTACAGTCGTAAGGCTTGTCTAATTCTTAGCTAAATACAATTAAAAGTCATAGCAGCAAGGGCGACCGATATGACGGATAAAAACTTAAAACAAAGGCGATGAACGGTAGATTTTTCAATCTCGGTTCATCGCTTTTATTTGTTAATGTTGCAGCTTCAGACTCCCTCTAATCTGGATAAAACTTACTTCCACGACTTTAGGTAGTGCTTTTCGAGGAATTTTTGAATATCCGACTCTCGATAGAGGATTTTGCCCTTTTTCTCAAATTGGATGTAATCAATCTTGCCACTACTTCGCCACTCTTGGGTGGTTCGGTCGCTGATTTTAAGCCTTTCCGTCAGTTCAGCATCCGTAACGTAATGTTCGCCACCGAATCGTGGGGCGTGGCTCTTAGATAGCCCATCCAACGCCTCCATCATACGGTCGATAGTGGAGAGAAACCTTGTTACTCTCTCACTCTGGTGTGTGATAATCTCCGACATAGTTACTCCGCTTTTTTTAGTAGTTTCATAACATCATCGGGACGATACATTATCACGTTGCCGATTTTAGAGAAGCCTATCTTACCGCTATCACGGTAATTCTGCAACTGCCGTTTTCTGATATTAAGCAGAAAACATACGTCGGTAGCATCCAGCCACTCCTTTACTCTTTTGTCGCCAGCATTGCTGCATAGCTGCTCCACCTTTTGGGCTAGAGCCTCAAAGCGTGCCATCATCAATTCAAAGGCACTCTCTTCAATATTTAAAATTGTCATAATTTTTTAGTTAGCCCAACTTCAACGCCAAAAAGTTTTTTCGGTGTTTTTTTGCTCAAAAACGGGGGTGATTTCATACTATTGAGTTGATTTTCAGAAGATGCTTATTTGGTGAAGTGCTTTGTAATACCCACGGGAGTAAATTTTATGTTGTACCTTAGCGGGCATGTACTTCACATCGAACATACGCGTGAGCCCCGAGCACGGCAGGGAACTCCCTTATTATAAAATCAAGGAGTCCTTCCGTGACGTTATAGGACGTGTGCATACCCGTGTAATGTTGACTCCGGGTTACCTTCCCGATTTGTGTAGCGATGAGATTGTGCAGATTCGCCGCGGTCTGACCTATATGATGGAGCAGAGTGCGTATATCCCAGCTCAGCAGGCGATGTTTACTGCCGATCCCAGAGGAGAGTACAGTGAAAAGGTTCGTGGATACATCGAGAAGTTTTGGAGTCAGATAAAGGGTAGCGGCAAGATTGATTCCGCACGGGCAAGTTATGATGAGGCAGAACGCAAAGCCCGCAAATTAATAGATGTCAACACAATACAGCATACAGATGCACGTGAGGCAGGTGCAGAGAATGTATGCCTTCAGGCGATACGCGAACTACAGCTCGACACATTTCTGCGACGCGAAGGATGGTCGGAGCGTAAGATAAATTCTACACTGGCATCCTTGATTATCCGGACTGTATATTCCCCATCGGAATGGGCGGCACTACGTATACTCGACGAGAATTCTGCCGCAATGGAGCTTCTGACGGGTCAGTTTGGCGACTGCCCGACTCAGCGCGAGGTATATGCGGCTGCTCCATCGCTTTATGCCTTGAAAGACAAGCTAGAGCGTCATCTGTGCTCTCGCACCGACTCGTTGTTTAATCTCACTAACCGGGTGATGCTCTTCGATTTGACCAACTTCTATTTCGAGGGTAGCAAGACAGGCTCAAAGAAGGCAAAGTTTGGTCGCTCGAAGGAGAAACGCTCAGACTGTCGCCTTCTTGTCCTCGCCTTGGCAATCAATACTGAAGGCTTTATCCGATACAGTTCAATCCTTGCCGGCAACACAGCCGACCCCGATTCACTATCGGCGATGGTGGAGGGCATTATCTCGAAGAATCCGGTCTCGACAAACCCCAATCAGAAAGTTATGGTGGTCATCGATGCAGGAATAGCCACGGAAGCCAATCTCGGATTGCTCAAAGAACGAGGATATAATTACCTTTGTGTCAGCAGAACCAAGCTCAAAGATTATACTCTCAAAGAGGAAGGTCGCTCTGTTACGGTATTTGATAGTCGCAAGCGTCCCATTACTATAGCCCAAGTCGAGCACCGGGAGGGAGGCGACTTCTACCTTCGCATTACCTCCCCCGCCAAAGCAATGACCGAACATTCCATGAACCAACAGTGGCGAGAGCGTTTCGAGCTTGAACTCACAAAGGCACGCAACGCTCTTACGGCAAAAGGAGGCACAAAGAGATACGACAAGGTGGTGGAGCGTGTTGGACGTGCACTCGGTAAATACCCCTCTGTATCCAAGTATTATCAAATAGACTACATACGCTCGGGTGAGAATCCCGAACACATGTTAGATATCCGCTGGCAAATCAAAATCAGCCAAGAC